>JBGTFH010000022.1:0-37937 GCA_041747375.1 Acidimicrobiia bacterium | reverse complement strand
TGTCCTTGCGCTTACCGAAGGTGTTCCCCTGGCGTTTGCGCTTTCCCTTGCGGTTCATGGTGTTAACCCGCACAACCTTGACGCTGAAGATCTCCTCAACGGCATCACGGATTTGGCCCTTGTGGGCGCGGGGGTCAACCTCGAAGGTGTAGGTATTTTGAAATTCAATGAGGTCGTAGGATTTCTCCGATACAACCGGGAAACGGACGATGTCGCGTGGGTTCTTCATCAGGACTCACCGCCATCCGAATCAGGCTCGTTGACGGAACCACCGTCACGATCTTCGCCGGAGGCGAAGTCGTTACCTTCGATTTCATCTTTGATGAAATCTGAAGCGGAGATCTCGTAGCTACTGGACTTGCCGACGGAACCCACGGTGTGTGAAGTGAATACCACCTGGTCCGACCAGAGGACGTCGTACGGAGTTATGTGACCAGGCTCTGACATCCGAACTTCAGGAAGGTTCCGGAAGGAGCGTCCAGCAACACCGTCGAGCGAATTGAGGACAATGAGTGTCTTACCCGCTGCTCCCATCGCGCCGAGCAGGGCAACAGCCTGCTTCGTCTTCGGCGCCGCCCAATCGATGTCGTCCACCACTAGAACGGCATCTTCTGATGCGCGCGCCGACAACGCACTCTTCAGTGCAAGTCGCTTCATCTTCTTGGGTGTCCGCTGGGTGTAGTCACGGGGCTTGGGGCCATGGGCCACGCCACCGCCGACCCAGTGGGGGGCACGGATTGAACCTTGTCGGGCACGGCCGAGGCCTTTCTGGCGCCACGGCTTGCGTCCGCCACCACGTACTTCGGCACGGGTCTTAGTCGAGGCGGTTCCCCGGCGACGTGCGGCGAGTTGCGCCGTGATCACCTGATGAAGGACCGCCATGTTGGGTTCGATACCAAAGATCTCGGCGTCGAGGTCGAAATGCCCCTTGGCCGACCCATCGGAGGCAAACAGTTGAGCTTTCACCTCAGCCATGAGCTTTCACCGCCTCTCTCACCAAAACGACGGAGCCCTTGGGGCCTGGTACGGAACCTTCAAGAAGAAGCAAATCACGCTCGGCGTCGACGCCAAACACCTGCAGGTTGAGAGTGGTTACCTGCTCGCCGCCCATTCTGCCCGCCATTCTCATGCCTTTGAACACGCGGGCCGGGGTGGCGCAAGCACCAATCGAACCGGGGGCACGGTGCTTCTTGTGCGTACCGTGCGACGCGCCCAGGCCTTTGAAGTTGTGACGCTTCATGACTCCCGCAAAGCCCTTACCTTTGGAGACACCGGAAACATCGGCTTTGGCTCCAGCCTCGAACACATCTGCGATCTTGAATTCCTGACCGATCTTGTATTCCGCGACATCGTCCACCCGCACTTCGATGAGGGTTCGCGATGGTTCCACACCGGCTTTGGCATAGTGGCCTGCGGTTGGCTTGTTAACGGTTGAGACCTTGACATCGCCAAAGGAAAGCTGGACGGCGTTGTAGCCATCCTTCTCCATGGTCTTTATCTGGACAACGTGACATGGCCCGGCCTTGATGACGGTGACGGGAATCGCTCTCGCCTCCTCATCGAAGACCTGGGTCATGCCCAGTTTTTGTCCGATGATGGTGTTCATAGCTTGATCTCTACCTCTACGCCTGCGGGCAACTCGAGGCGCATCAAGGAGTCGACCGTTTTCGGGGTCGGTTCCAGGATGTCGATGAGCCGTTTGTGGATTCGCATCTCGAAGTGCTCCCGCGAGTCTTTGTCGACATGCGGACCACGGATCACGCAGTAGCGGTGGATCTCTGTGGGGAGAGGAATCGGGCCCTTGATCTTGGCCTGAGTCCGGAGCACCGTCTCGGTGATCTTCTTGGATGACTCATCGACCACGTTGTGGTCGTAGGCCTTCAAGCGGATCCGGATTTTCTGGGAGTCGGTCATGTTTCCTTAATACCTATTTGAGAATTTTGATGACTCGTCCGGCGCCTACGGTCCGTCCGCCTTCGCGGATCGCGAACCGGAGCCCTTCGTCCATAGCAATCGGTGCGATCAGTTCAACAGTCATTTCAGTGTTATCACCAGGCATGATCATCTGAGTGCCCTCCGGTAACTGGATCGACCCGGTCACATCAGTAGTCCGGAAATAAAACTGAGGACGATAACCAGGGAAAAACGGGTTATGACGACCACCCTCCTCCTTAGTCAACACATACACCTGAGCCTCGAAATCAGTATGAGGAGTAATACTGCCCGGTTTAGCGAGGACCTGACCCCGCTCGACATCATCCTTACCAATACCACGAAGAAGAACACCCACATTGTCCCCAGCCCGGCCCTCATCTAAGAGTTTGCGGAACATTTCAATACCAGTAGCAACAGTCTTCTGCGTCGGGTGGATACCAACAATCTCCACCTCCTCATTCACATTCAAAATCCCCTGCTCAATACGACCAGTAACCACAGTCCCCCGACCCGTAATACTGAACACGTCCTCAATCGACATCAAAAACGGTTTATCAGTATCCCGGTCCGGTTCCGGAACAAAGCTATCAACCGCATCCATCAACTCCATCACCTGATCAGAAGCAGCCTCATCACCCTCCAACGCCTTCAACGCCGAACCCCGAACCACCGGAACATCATCACCAGGAAACTCATACTCAGTAAGAAGATCCCTCACCTCAAGTTCGACCAGGTCCAACAACTCCTCATCATCAACCATGTCAACCTTGTTCAAAAACACCACAATCGTCGGAACCCCAACCTGACGAGCCAACAACACATGCTCCCGAGTCTGCGGCATCGGACCATCAGCAGCCGACACCACCAGGATCGCACCATCAACCTGAGCAGCACCCGTAATCATGTTCTTGATGTAATCAGCATGACCCGGCATATCCACATGCGCATAATGACGGGCCTCCGTCTCATACTCCACATGAGCAATCTGAATCGTGATCCCACGCTCCCGCTCCTCAGGAGCCTTATCAATCATCGCAAACTCAGTCAACGTATTCGAACCACCAACACGATCCGCCAACACCTTCGTAATCGCAGCAGTCAACGTCGTCTTCCCATGATCAATATGACCCATAGTCCCAACATTCACATGCGGCTTATTCCGCTCAAACTTCGCCTTAGCCATCCTCTGGTCCTTGTCCTTTTCCTTCGTCGTCTTCCCGGACTCTACGCCCGGCTTCCGATGTAGCGGCGGGCAGACTCGAACTGCCGACCTCTCGATTATGAGTCGAGCGCTCTCACCTACTGAGCTACGCCGCCTCTCGCCTTCGGCGAGAGGTTGGAGATTTTGCCTCCGGCAAACTCCTGCCTCTCCTGAAGCCACCGTATTCATCGCGCCTTCGGCGAGAGGTTGGAGATTTTGCCTCCGGCAAAACTCGTGCCTCCGCTGAAAACACTCATCACTGTCCCGTCGGTGCTCCGCACCGACGGTGCGAAGATCGAGGTTCGAGAAGTCGCCTCCCTGCTGCTTCGCAGCACTCCGGCGATTCTCGGCCTCCAAACAGGACTCCTTGTAAACCCGTCCTACGACAGGCCGAAGAAATTGCCCTCAGGCAATTTCTTCAACGTGACCAGCTCTGCTGGTCACGCCGAGCCTCCTACCGGATTTGAACCGATGACCTCTTCCTTACCATGGAAGCGCTCTACCAACTGAGCTAAGGAGGCCGGGTGTTGAATTGTATCTACCACCCTCCGGCAGACGAAGCGGAGCTTCATCGACCTGACGCAGCCAGGCAGTGCCGGGAGAAGGATTCGAACCTCCGTAGGCGTAAGCCGGCAGATTTACAGTCTGCTTCCTTTGGCCGCTCGGACATCCCGGCATGGCCGCGAATCGCGCAGCAAAACACCACACGACACGGGAGGCGGAATATTAACCAAACGGGAGCCGAATCGATACTCGGGGATCCCTACCTGATGCCCGAAGCCATCCTGGTGAGACGCTCAATCCTTTGCTCAGCGGGAGGGTGAGTGCTGAAGAGGTTGGTGATTCCGCTACCCCGCAGCGCCTTGAGCGGATTGTCGATAAAGAGCTGGCTGGTCGCGGGGTTCACTACCATCGGGATCCTTGCCGTGCCAACGGCAATCTTCTCCAATGCCGACGCGAGCTGGAGTGGCCGCCCGGTGATCTCGGCTCCCGACTCGTCAGCCTGAAATTCCCTGGTTCGGGAAATGGCGGCGCGGATCAACATCGCCGCAACAGGAGCCAGGACTATGGCGAGGATCGATGCGATCGCACCGATCGGGTTGTTTCGATCTCGACTGCCGCCGCCGGTGAACAACGAGATCCGGGCGAATAGAGAAAGGGCCGCCGCCATCATCGCCGCAATCGAGCTGATCAAGATGTCGCGATTGGCGACGTGGGCCAACTCATGGGCGAGCACTCCCTCGAGTTCGTCGTTCGTCAATATATCGAGGATCCCTGTCGTGACGGCGACTGCTGCGTTCTTGGGATTGCGCCCTGTCGCAAAGGCGTTGGGCTGGGGCGACTCGATGACATAGATCCGGGGCATCGGCATCCCGGTTCTCATGGTGAGGTTGCGCACGATCGAGTAGACCTGGGGCAGTTGATGCTCTTCGACCGGCTTGGCACGCGTAGCTGCAATGGCCATCTTGTCGGAGAAAAAGTATGAAACGAAGTTGAAGCCCACCACGACGAGCATCATCACCAGGAAACTCTGATCGAGGACGTAATAGACCAGGAGTCCGACGAGCACGCTCATAACGGCAAGCAAACCAACGGTCTTGAGATTGTTCATATCTCCCTGATTTTACTGGTGTGGCACGCTTACCCCGCAAGGGGTGAAGCCGAAACACCGTTGGTGTCTTGGAACCCGAAAATGCTTCCTAACGTCTAACAGGAACCGTGCCGCTGACTAAAATTCTTCTTGCTTGTCTCGTCGTATCCCTCGCCGCCTGTGAGGCTGACTCCAACAGCGACGGGGCAGGACCTGACGCCCCGCCCATTACCCCCACCACCGTGAAACCACCACCAAAGGCACCGAGCGTCGACCTCACCGCGATACCCGACTGGTTCCAAAACGGAGATACCGCGCCCGACGGGCTGGTCGAAGCCATCGCCGATGACCTTGGCGCGACCTATGCCGGATCTATGAGTGTCGATTGGCCGACAGGTGGCCTCGGTTGCGGAACCGGGGGTTCCGAACTCCAGGTCATAACTCCCGGGTACGTCATTTTCTATCAAAGCAAAGACTCGCTGATCAGAGTCCACGCCGGAGAAAACGGGCGTTGGCTCGTCTGCGGCCTCAGTGAGCCACTTCGAGGTATCCCGGTCCTCAATTCCTAGCCAGGTTTGGCCAGACGAAGAAAGGGAGCCCGAAGGCTCCCTTTCCAAGCTAGCGGTCGGCGTCGACTAGAAGGGCAGACGCAACCAGCGTGGGTCCTTCACCCGAACGATGCGGGCCTGGTCGCCTGCACTGTTGTTGGGGAACAGCCAGAGCATCTGCCCGTTACCGGACGTTCCGATGGCAGCGTTGCTACCTGCAGCAACCGACACCGAGGGAACGGCAGCCGTTGGGCCAGCGCCCAGGTCGACAGAACCACCCACGAAGTCAATGCCCGATGTGTAGTAGTCGAAGGTGTACGCCTCGTAGGAGAATACGCCATCGCCATCGTATGGGAATACCAGGGCAGGATCATCGGTGAGCACCCCGACGCCGTCGTTGTAGTCGATCCCTGCGAAGAAATCGAGCGGGAACGAGCCATCACACAGGTTGAACACCCCGGTGACGACCGTGCCGGTTGGATCCCCACCGGTCAAGACACCAAGATCGGCGGCGACAATCACGGTCTCGTTGCCGAAACCGTCGCAGTCAGTCGCCGGGTCATCATCGATGTAGATGTCCATCTCGTAGGGAGAGAAGGTTGGCCATGAGGCCCCCGTTTCAAACCCGAACTCGACTACCGGGAACCCGTAGAGGTCATGTGTGCGTGCACCCAACTTCGAGATGCTGAATGCATCCGTGCCGGCGCCCTGACCGATAAGCGTGAACCCTTCAGCAACACCATCGCTCTGCGAGTTGTTGGAGACCACGATGTTGCTGAGGATGCCCTTGGCATCGACACCAGCACCCGGGTCCACGACACCCAGATACCCGACACGCAATGTGTCGCTACTGCTGGTGAAGACGAACCAACCGTCGACTTCTGTCTGACTGAAGAAGTTGTCGTCCGGCGTCATCGCCGCGGGGTCGACGGTGATCCCTACCCTGACGGTCTTCGAGGAGTGAGCCCCGACCGTCACCAGATTGCTCTGGGAGGCCACCGACACACCCGCCACCCCGTGGAGCGACTCATGGGTAATCGTGTACGTCTGCGATGAACCGGTCATGTTGGTTACTTCAACCTCACGGGTCACGGTTGACGGAGTGCGTGAGTCAACCCGTCCGAAGCTCAAGCCTCCCGGCATCGCGTAACTGCCGAGCTCGGCAGCGACATCGACGTGAACCACTCCGACACCCTGACGTGCCAGGGGATAATCCCCGACCGCCGGCGTTGTCGAGTTCTGGATCAATGCTTTGACCGCGGAGGGAGACAGCGACGAATCCTTGTCGAGCAACAGCGCAGCCATACCGGCCACATGTGGAGACGCCATCGATGTGCCGCTGTTGAGCCCGCCGAGAGTCCCGGTACCGACATTGGTCGAGTTGATCCCGAATCCCGGGGCCGCAACGTCGGGCTTGAACGTGTTGGCGAAACCAGGACCGCGTGATGTGAAGTCTGCCAGCGTGTCAGCCAACTCAGGCTTGGGAATCAGGATGTCGGCCGACAAGGTCGCCTCGACAACCGACCCACTCGTGTAGGCATCTGACATCGCCTGGCCGTCGGTATGCCCCACGAACACGGAGGGGGCGTTGAACGAACCGCTTCCGCCCATGTTGAGTAGAGCATCACCACGAGCGGCATCGTTGAAGACGATGGTCGCTATGGCGCCGGCCGCTTCGGCGTTGGCCACCTTGACCACGAAGTCACAGATGCCCCGCTCGACGAGAGCGATATTGCCGGCGATGTCGGCAGCGTTGGTCGCAGGCTCACAACCGTCATTGGTATCACCGACGCCGTCGACCAACGTGACCACGTTTCCGATGACCGGGCCGACCAATGCCAACGGTGGTGTGAAGCCGCCTTCGGCTGCTTCGACAGGAACGGGGTCCCCGCCATCGACGGTGTAGTTGATACCGAGGATCGCGTATCCACCGTCCACGGATGCCGCCACGGAGATGGCGTTCGGCGAAATCGCCGGCGAGCCGGTTATATATGCTGCGTCGCCTTCGTTACCGGCGGATGCGACGACAACCACTCCCGCGGCAACGGCATTCGCCGTCGAAATAGCCGAAGGATCGTCGGGGGAACCAAAGGGAGACCCAAGACTCATATTGATCACGTCGAGATGGTCATCCATCGATCCGTCACCGTTGGGGTCCATCGCCCACTCGAGTGCTTCGGACACGACATCGGTCGATCCGTCACATCCGAATACGCGGAGCGCGTATACATCTGCATCGGGCGCTACTCCAGGACCGATGATCCCGGGCACACCAAGACCCGCAGCCGATCCACCCACGTGGGAGCCGTGGCCCTGACAGTCGAGTGGGTCAGGGTCGGGATGAGGGGTCGGCTGATACGTCGCGGATGTCGAGTCTGCGTTGTAATCGTCCCCGACGAAGTCCCATCCACCCAAAACCTTTGCATTGGGAAAGTTGCCGTCCGAAAGGTCGAGACCATCATCAGCGGCGAAATCGGCCGGATCGCCGGAGCCGCCAAAGTTGGCGTGGTAATAGTCGATTCCGGTGTCGATGATGCCGACGCTGATGCCGGTGCCGGTGTAGCCCGAATCCCATACGGCCGGAGCGCCGATCCACGGGACACTTGTCTCGTTACTCGGACTGAACACTGTGACCCGGGCAACGCTCTTCACACCGGCCAGCGCCTCGAGTTGCGGGATGCTGCGGAGAGTGGCATTGACCACAAAACCATTGGCACCTACAACCAGATTGCTGACAACGTCAGCGCCAGCTGCCTCGACGTCAGCCCTTGTCTTGTCCTGCTGGGCTTTAACCCTGGTGGCCTGAGCCTTCTGGGCACCTGCCGATGGCTCGGAGTCGCTACTCGCAACAAACTCAGATACCGATGGTTCATCCAGTTGGACGAACAGGCGTGCTTCCTGGTCCAGATCCACAGGACCGCCCACTGCCGACCCTGATACCCCCTGAGGTGAGCGGGCCGATTCGGACTGTCCGATTACAGGAAGTGCCATGGCGAATGCAGTGACAAAAGCCGTGCCGACGATGAGGAGTCTCTTCACTCCATCCTCCCAAATTGCGTACTTCGATTCGGCGAGTCACCGAACGGGCATAACCATAGTCCTCACGACTCATGGCGCGCCACGTGAATCAAGCTACTCACCGCGTTCGACACGCGCCGTATGCGATATGTATAGTCACGGGCGTGGAGGACCACGGGAGCAATCTCCCGAGTCGTGTCCATCGGAAAAGCACTGGCATCGGGAGGATGCGTGACCAAAAAATACATTGCCCTGTTGACAGCACTGTTGACAGCTCTGGCTCTGGCGGTACCCGCCGGGGCGGAAGGTGAAGCAGACTTCACCGCCACCCCGCTGACGGCCGAGAGCCACTTCAAGTCCGAAAACGCCAAGTCTGGTGAGACCGTGAGTGTGATCGTCCAACTGGCCGATGACCCATTGGCCTCCTACGACGGTGGGGTTGCCGGTATACCGGCGACCAGCCCAAGAGTCACCAAGAAGGATCTCAATCCCAACTCGAAGGCATCTCGGGATTACACCCAGTACCTCGACGGCAAACAGGCACAGTTCAAGAAGGACGCGGAGCGTCTTGCTCCCAGCGCCGACATCAAGGATGACTTCACTGTTGCACTCAATGCCGTCACGATGACCATCACGGTCGAGGAGATCGGCCAACTCCGCCGGATCCCCGGAGTCGTGGCAGTCCTACCTGACACACTCGAGACTCCTGACACAAACGTCAGCCCCGAATTCATCGGAGCACCCACTGCATGGAGTCAACTCGGTGGGCAGGAGAACGCGGGTGAGGGAGTCATCGTTGGTGTTCTCGACACCGGCATCTGGCCCGAGCATCCATCGTTCGCCGATCCCAGCCCGGTTGGCGGCGCATACCCGGCGCCACCGACGGTGCCAGGCTCGAACGGGTTCGGCTCTGCAGGCGTCAAGGACACATGTGACTTCGGCAACACGGCCGCCAATCCGAACGATGCCCCGTTCACCTGTAACAACAAGCTGATCGGTGCATACAACTTCTTAGACACCTACGCCGCCGTGGTCGGTTTCCTCCCAACCGAGTTCGTTTCGGCAAGAGACTCCGACGGCCACGGGACCCATACCGCAAGCACCGCTGCCGGCAACGGCGGTGTGCAGGCGACCTTGCTCGGCGTCGATCGCGGAATCGTCTCCGGTGTCGCCCCCCGCGCCCACGTGATCATGTATCGCGTCTGTGGTGACAGCGGGTGTTTCGGATCCGACTCGGCCGCCGCGGTGGAGCAGGCAATTCTCGACGGAGTTGATGTAATCAACTTCTCCATCTCGGGTGGTTCCTCCCCATACACAGACGTCGTGTCACTCGCCTTCCTGGCGGCATACGATGCCGGAGTTGTGGTTTCTGCATCTGCCGGAAACGCCGGACCCGGGGCCGATACAACCGATCACCGCGAACCGTGGACCATGACAGTTGGTGCCAGTACGTCGGACCGTCACTTCCTGAGCACAGTGACATTGGAAGCGGGTGGAGACTCGCTCGAGCTCACCGGCGCCACGGTTACGGCAGGGATCGACACTCCGACCGACGTCGTACTCGCAAGCGATTACGGCGACGGACTGTGTCTCACACCGTTCCCCGCCGGCACCTTCAGCGGACAGATCGTGGTCTGTGAGCGCGGCGTCAACGCCCGGGTCGAGAAGAGCTTCAACGTCGGCGAAGGCGGAGCAGGCGGGATGTTGCTCTACAACCCGACATTGCAGGGCATGGCGACAGACAACCACTTCATCCCCAGCGTCCACCTGGAGAACGACGCCGGAGCCGAGTTGCTCGACTTCATAGACGCGCATTCAGGAGTGACCGCCACCTTCACCGATGGAACCGCCACCGAAGTGCAAGGCGACAAGATGGCCGCCTTCTCCTCTCGTGGTGGCCCGGGCCAGTCGCTGGGAGTCAGCAAGCCAGACGTCACCGCGCCTGGTGTGCAGATCCTGGCCGGACATAGCCCGATGCCGACAACGGTCGAAGGTGGATTGCCCGGACAGTTGTTCCAGTCGATTCAGGGCACATCCATGTCGTCGCCTCACAATGCAGGTGCCGCGGCTTTGGTCAAGGCCTTACATCCGGATTGGACCCCGGGTCAGGTTCGCTCTGCGCTGATGGTCACAGCAGTGGTCGAAGGTGTCACCAAAGAAGATGGCACCACTCAGGCCGACGCATTTGACATGGGTTCGGGTCGTATCGACCTGACGAGGGCGGGTAGTCCCGGATTCACCATGGACGACACAGGAGCCAGCTACCTGGCGCTGGAAGATCGTCTCTGGGAAGCCAACTACCCGAGTCTGTTCATCCCGGACATGCCCGGCTTGGTCACGGTCGAAAGGACAATCACCGGAAACCTGTCAGGCAGCGTCAAGTGGCAGACGTCGGTCTCGGCGCCTTCCGACCTGAAGATCACCGTTCCCAAGCAAGTCAGTGTGAACGGTCGGGGTCAGTCGACCTTCTCGATCACAGTCGACGCCAGGGATGTTCCAATCGGAGAGACCCGTATGGGTCGGGTCAGTTTCACGGCCGCGGGCCAGACGCTCACCTTCCCGGTCACGATTGTCCGTGGCGAACCGCTTGCAGCGAACGCTACCAAGACATGCGAACCGGCGACCTTCGCCAGGGGTGCAAACACAACCTGCACGATCACAGTTACCAACGACTCATTTGAGCCGGCCGAGACTACCGTCACAGACCCCTTGCCCAGTAACTTGAGCTTGGTGCCGGGTTCTGTAGTCGGCGCAACTGCGAGCGGTAACGGCGTGGTATTCACCGGAACACTCGATCCGGCTCAGCCGCCGACGCCATCGGTGGTTGCTGGAGTGAGCCCGGCGGGATACCTGCCGCTATCGCTGTTCGGGATCGCTCCTATCGGAGGAGTTGGAGATGAGACCATCACCAACTACAACGTCCCGTCGTTCGTCTATGCAGGCGACACGTATTCGAGTATCGGGATCGTCAGCAATGGTTACGCCGTTGTCGGCGGTGGAGACGGCGCTGACGTCGACTTCATCAACACCGACCTGCCCGACCCCACCCGGCCCAACAATGTGTTGGCGCCGTACTGGACCGACCTCAACCCGGCATTCGGCGGTGCGATGCGAATCGCCACGCTGACCGACGGGGTATCAACTTGGTTGATCCTCGATTGGGAAGCAGTCGAGCATTATGGCGACGGTGAAGCTGCCAGCTTCCAGATCTGGATCGGTGTCAATGGTGTGGAGGATATCTCTTACACATACGGCCCCATCGGAGATGGAGACGGCGGATTCCTGACTGTCGGAGCAGAGAACGTCTTCGGCAACGAAGGCGATGCTTACTACTTCGATGGAGCAGGGACGCTTGTGAGTGAAGGCGACGAGTTGAATGTCGTCGGCATTCCTGGTGCCCCTGGTGAAACTCACACCATCATCTTCTCAGCCAAGGGAGTGAAGAAAGGCAAGTTCACGAACTATGTCTATATAACGAGTGACCAATTCGTTGGAACCTCGGTAACTTCCTTCTCGGGCGAGGTGAAATAGTCGAAGGAACTAACAACTGACGAAAAGGGCGCCCCACCGGGCGCCCTTTTCATTTGGGAGAGTTCAAGTGTCGAATCCGGGTGGGGGTACCCAGTCGTATCCCCCGTCGCCGGCCGACGACTCGCACAGAAAGGGCTCACCATCGGCGCCGGCGTGATATGCGTAGAGCCGACCACCGGACTCGAGGAGGACACGGGAGCCATCAACCAGAGCTTGGGTGTAAAAGGCCCCCGGCTGTGGGCACCCGAGACTGCCGTCGGGCCAGGTAACAGCCTCGGCGACCACAACGGTGATGTCGTCCTCGGCGACTTTAGATCGCGCCGAAAGATCGAGGATCGCCTTCTCTATGACTTCGCTGGATGCGGTGTCCGGGTTCTCCGTGGGCACAGAAGGCATCGTAGTTTCCGGCTCGAGCGGAGTTGCAATCAGAGTCGTAGACGTGGTGGAGATGTCCAACGACCTCTCCTCACCACCGCAAGCGGCCAGCAACAGAAGCGCCCCGGCGAAGATGAGCATCTGGGGAGCCCTGGCGGTGGTCATGTCGGTTAGACGGCACCCGGTATTCGATTGGTTCCCGCGCCTCACTCAGAGTGAGGCGATCAAGACGCGGAAGTCGCCCAGCCCTCGCGGGTGGAGGATCGTCTCGATAGCGGTTTTGTCGCTTCGCAATTTGAGTCGTGACAGTTCGTCGCCGGATCGTGTCGCCTCCAATTCCTCACGACGGATTGCGGAGAGCCGATCACGCAGACCGAGTTCGGTCAGGAAATCGTCCTGACGCATCAGTCGGGTCGTTGCCCCGCATGCTCGGGCGACGGCTTCCAATGCGGAGAAGTTGACGTCGGCGGTGATATCGGTCTCACCAGGTTCATCCAGCGGGTGTGGTCCCAGATGATGCGCCCGGTAGGTGCGGAGCGTTCCACTGTCCCGTCTCGGGAGAAGGCCATCGGTAGTCTCTCCGTAGTCGATCAGCACGATCGATCCGGTCTCGACGATCGCCAGGACGTCCTGGAGCCACCGGGCGGCCGCCAATTGAACCTCGACCCACCCTCCGTCGGGGACATCTCCGGCAAACCGCGCCAGCCAGTCATCGACGGAAGCCCGGGGAGGGGCGTCGACGAAGGAGAGCGCATCACCATCCACGCCGACATAACGCTCACGCCATTCACCGTCGATGCGCTGGGCCACCGCCATCGGGAGGTTGTCGATCAGTTCGTTGGCGATCACCACACCGCGAAGTGGCGCTTCCAGATTGTCGAGGCTGCCCCGGACCTCCACATCGGGGAGGGCGGCGCCCAACGCTGACCTTGCCGCAGGGGATACCTCAATCGCCATCGCCTTGACCGGGTAGGTGGCAAGGAGCGGCTGAAGAAGGGATCCCGATCCGGAGGCGAACTCGACGAGAGTGAAGGGATCACCGATCCGACGGTGCTCGGCCGCTACGTATTCGGCGATTGTCTTGCCGAAAGCGCTGCTTACCTCAGGAGAGGTGAGGAAGTCGCCCGACCGGTCGGAACGGAGCGTGTCACCCCCGAAGAACCCCTCGGGGTGATAGAGGGAAATCTCCATAAAACGGTCAAACGAGAGCGGGCCCTCAGACGAGATGAGAGCGTGGATGTGTTTCTTCAGCGACATGCGATACCGTCACAGTATGGACTTTGGAGTTTTCATGTTTCCGACCGACACCGCAATTCGGCCAGACCATCTTGCCCGGGAGGTGGAGGCTCGCGGGTTCGAGTCGTTGTGGTTCCCGGAGCATTCGCATATCCCAACAGCACGGACAACACCGTGGGGTGGTGTCGAGAACGCACCGCCACTTCCCCCGGAGTACTGGCACACCATCGACCAATTCGTCGCAATGTCCTACGCGGCCGCCGCCACGACCACTCTCAAGGTTTGCAGCGGGATCGCACTCGTCGCCCAGCGTGACCCGATATGGACTGCGAAGGAGGTGGCCTCTCTCGATCTGATGTCCGGCGGTCGAGTCATTTTCGGGATCGGGTACGGGTGGAACAAAGAGGAGATGGGTCACCACGGAGTTGGGTACACCGACCGTCGCGAGCTGTTGCGTGAAAAGGTCTTGATGATGAAGGCCCTATGGACGGAGGACGAAGCAGCGTATGACGGTGACAAACTGAGTCTCGACCCCTCCTGGGCGTGGCCGAAGCCATTTCAGAAGCCGCATCCCCCGGTTTTGATGGGAGGTGCCGCCGGGCCCAAGACTATCGCCGACATGGTCGAATTCTGCGATGGATGGATCCCACTGGCCACCCGGCACGACATCGTCGACCAGGTGGCCCGGGTCCGGGAGGCTGTTGCCAGGAGCGGGCGTGACCCGGCGGAGTTCAACATCACCGCCTACGGAACGAGGCCCGACCTGATTGACACGTTGTCGATCGCGGGTATCGACCGGGCCGTTTTCCCCCTGCGTCCCCTCAGCCCCGAAGAGACCATTCCCAGGTTGGATCAAATCGCCACCGCAATAGGTCTCAAATGACCTGACCCGACTTCAGGAATTTTTCGTTTTTGCCGATAGGGGGAGATGGACGAATCCAGGGAGTCGGTTCGCCGGACTGCATTCACGGTGGGGGCCATCGCAGCCACTGTTTTGCTTGCGTTTTCGGTGATCTATGCGAATTCCTACTCGACACGGGTGGTAACCGCCAACACGCGCGCACTCCATTGGACAAACGCCAACCTCGGGTCGGCAGCAGTGCTGAGGGCAGCTTCGAATCAGGCAATTCTTTTCGCCCGGGATGTCGAAAATGGCACGGCGAGCACGGCAGCGGCACTTCTCGCCGCGTCTGAAGCCGCCCAGACAATCACTTCGTTCACGGAGGTAAGCGCTGGTGCGGCGACCGCCCTGGGCCGTGACTCATCCGAAATCGACGCCCTGGCCGATTCGCTGGTCGACATTTCCACCCGGATAAATGATCATGCGATCGCAGGCGAGTGGGTGGAGGGGCGCACATTCCTCAACGATGAGTTCGAACCGGCGTACAACGAACTCACCAGTCTCCTCGCCATCGAACAGGACGAGATCATTGCCAGGATCGACGCGACCGACAACTTCGCCGGATTGGTGGCCGGGGCGATCAGGTTCGTCGTGGTTCTGCTGCTACCGATCATCGCGGTCATCACCTACCGGCGGATCGTCGGACGTCAAATGCGGGAGCAGCGGCGGATTCTCAGCACGGAACTGGAATACGAGCGGAAGCTTAATGAGAGCAAAGACGACCTCATTGCCGGCATTTCCCATCAGCTCCGGACTCCCTTGACCACCATCTACGGGATGTCGCACGTGCTGACCGGCAGCTCCGTGTCCGACCCCGGGACCACACAAGAACTGCTCGAAATCATCCACAGCGAGTCCTACGAACTCGACCGAATGGTCTCCGACCTGTTGACCATGGCCCGTCTCGAAGCGGGTGCAGCCGAGTTCAAAATCGAATCGGTCGACGTGGCCGATGCCATTCGGCTCGCGGTCGAACCGGCCCAACGTGCCGGCCATGAGATCGAGGTCATTCCAGGGAATTTGGAAATTGCCCTCGGAGACAAGGCACGGATTGTTCACATCGTGAGGAGCCTCCTATCCAATGCAGACAAGCACGGCGGGCCGAAGACGAGGGTTATCACCGGCGAAACCGGTCAGAGCGTGAAGATCATTGTCGAGGATGATGGAGCCGGTGCGAAGAATCCGGACCGCCTGTTCGCCGGGTTTGTCAACGAAGGCAAGGAGGCACTGCTTTCGGGCAGCGTCGGGATCGGGCTCGCTGTCGCGGAGAAGCTGGCCGACAACATGGGCGGAAAGATCGAGTACCACCGCAAGGATGGCCGAACCTGTTTCGTCCTCAGTCTGCCCACAGCACGGGTCTCACAAATCGTTCAGCCGGAGCCCGAGACGGCCGGTGCCCTATGACGGCACGGGGGAAATGGGGGATTCTCCTGGCGTCAGCCCTGCTCAGCGTGTTTGTCGCGATCCCGATCGCATACGCACACGAGTGGGCATATGCCGATTCCTTCCCTTCACAGTCGTACAACAACAATACGGGAACTCTGATCTGGGAAGGACCGTGGCAGGAAATCGGGGAAAGCGATGGGCCAACTGCAGGCGTCGTCGGTGTCGAGAGTCCCGGATGTTCGGGTAAGTGCCTGGTATTCAATGCCCCGATCTCCCTGCTGGTCGACAAGGGTGTGTGGCGTGGCGCCGACCTGACGGAAGCTGAGCACGCTGAGCTCTACTACAAGATCAAGCGTGAAACAGGAGTGCTCCCGGTCGGCAACCTCCACGTTCAAATGCGAAAGGTCGGCCAATCATGGAACACGATCAAAACCCATTCCCTCTCCACCGCCGATGGCAGCTTCGTGGCCCACACATTCGATGTGAGCGGGTATGTCGGACACAACGTAGAGCTCCGATTTGTGCTCGATCTGGTCAGCGTCAACGTTCGGGTTTCAGTCGATGAAGTGGAACTCGGCGTCGAATACCCGGTGACAACGACCACGACCACCACTTCGACTTCCACCTCCACTTCGACCTCGACCACGACGACCAGCCCGCCTTCGTCCACGACCACTACGACCAAACCGACTTCGACGACCTCGTCGACCACCACCACGGTCGCCAGGCCGACATCCTCGACTACCAGTACAACCCTTCCCGTGACCACAACCACCATCCCCGGTGATACGGGATCGGATGCGCCTCCCGTGCTTCCAGGTGGGCAATCTCAGCCACCCACCGGCTCCGGAGCACTCGCCGCAGGTGGTTTCGAAAGCGCCGCCGCCGACATCGCAACAGCGCGTGCCTTTGGCATCTCGCTCAACATGGCGCCTGTCGGGAACTCGCGATACGACCGGATGCTGGGCCTCAGCCCGTTGACCTCCCTCGCCGCCAGCTTCCGATCGGTGGTGGAAGCCATCCAAAACGAGTACCTCAGTGCGCTCGGCCTGGCATTCCTGGTCGCCTTTTTCGCCGTCCGAATGCCAGGCAGCGATGAAGAAGAAATACCACGTTCCGACGGTTGAATCGGCCAATAGTGGCACGGACTCAGGGCAGAACAGGGGTCTAGTCTTCGGGATGCTGCTCAGTCATGCTTGGTGAGTGGGAGAATCGGAGAACCGGGTAATAGACCTCGCGATACGAAACGGCGGGGTCGTCAGTCGCGATCAAGCGGTCGCCCTCGGTATGAGCAGGCGAACTATTGCCCGGCGTGTCGAGACCAACCACCTCGTCGCTATCACACCTGGCATTCTCGCGTTACCGGGAGCGGTACAAACCGAGACGGGTTTGCTCCGTGCCGCTGCAGCGGGAATTGGAGGTGTTGCTTCACACCAATCCGCGGCTCGGCTCCACGGGCTGAGTGTTCGAGACACTTTGACGGTCTCAGTGACGGTACCTGTACGAAGGAGTAACAAGTTCCACAGCGTCGTTGTCCACGAATCGACGGATCTCGCGGCGAGCGAGACAACATGGATCGAAGGTATCCCGGTCACCGATCCACCTCGCACCCTCGTCGATCTAGCAACCGTTGTGTCGAAAAGTGAACTCGCGAACCTGGTTGACGAAGCGGTCCGACGACGACTGACCACCTACGACGCAGCGGCAACGCGCCTCGAATCAATTGCCCGAAAGGGGAAGCCCGGCGTGGTGAAGCTTCGTGGGGTCCTCGAGGCGCGACAGAGTAAGGCTCAGGAGACGGACTCAAATTTCGAAATACGCGTTCTTCGACTCCTTACAACTAACGGCCTCCCAGCACCGTCAACCCAGTTCAGGCCACCCTGGCTTCGGGCAATCAATGGCCGGGTCGACTTCGCCTACGTAGACGAACGGGTACTGGTCGAAGCCGATAGCAAGAGATGGCACGACTCGCCTGAAGCTTTTCAGCGGGACCGGGAGCGGGACAATCTCGCCCAGCTTGCCGGATGGATCATCCTCCGCTTCACCTGGTCGGACATTACCGAACGCCCTTCGTACGTGTTGGCCACGGTACGTGAAGCCCTTGAACGTTCTTTCTCCGTTTAGTGCCACTATTGGCACATCGTTCCGTCGGAACGCGGTTTGGGACGCGAAAAGGGACCGACAAAGCGGTCCCTTTTCGCGTCCGAATCGGGGGTGGGCTAGAAGTCCATACCGTGGTCGCCGCCACCGCCGGAGGGCATCGGAGGATGATCCTCTTTCTGCTCTACGACGAGGGCTTCGGTGGTCAGCAGCAGCGCTGCGATCGAAGCAGCGTTCTGCAGCGTAGACCGTGTGACTTTCGCCGGGTCAGGGACACCAGCGGCAATCAGGTCTTCGTACTTGCCAGTAGCGGCGTTGAATCCGAATGATCCCTCGCCCTTGCGAACTGTCTCGACGACGACGCCGCCTTCGAATCCAGCGTTGATCGCAATCTGACGGAGTGGCTCTTCCATGGAGCGACGAACGATGAGACGTCCGGTCTTCTCGTCATCGGATCCACCGCGGAGCTTATCGATGGCTGTCTGAGCACGAAGCAGAGCCACACCACCACCGGGGACAACACCCTCTTCGACTGCAGCACGTGCAGCAGAGACGGCGTCCTCGATACGATGCTTCTTCTCCTTGAGCTCGACCTCCGTGGCAGCCCCGACCTTGATGACGACAACGCCCCCGGAGAGCTTGGCAAGACGCTCGTTGAGCTTCTCACGGTCCCAGTCGGAATCGGTGTTCTCGATCTCACGCTCGATCTGCTTGATCCGGGCCTTGACATCTGCCTCTGTCCCGTCACCGTCGATGACGGTGGTCGAGTCCTTGGCAACGACGATCTTGCGGGCACGGCCCAACATGTCGAGGGTCACGTTCTCAAGCTTGAGACCGACTTCCTCAGATATGACGGTTGCGCCTGTGAGGATCGCAATGTCCTGGAGCATGGCCTTGCGACGCTCGCCGAAGCCCGGAGCCTTGACGGCCACCGAAGAGAACGTACCGCGGATCTTGTTGACGACCAGGGTGGCAAGAGCCTCGCCCTCGACATCCTCGGAGATCACCAGGACACTCTTGCCGGACTGCATCACCTTCTCCAACACGGGGACCAGATCGTTGACCGACCCGATCTTTTGGTTGGCGATGAGGATGTAGGGGTCTTCGAGGACTGCTTCCTGACGGTCGGCATCGGTGATGAAGTAAGGGGAGATGTAGCCCTTGTCGAACTGCATACCCTCGGTGAACTCAAGTTCGAGACCAAAGGTCTGTCCCTCTTCAACGGTGATGACGCCGTCTTTGCCCACTTTGTCCATAGCGTCGCCAATGACCTTGCCGATGGAGTTGTCGTTGTTCGCCGAGATCGATGCGACATGGGCGATCTCTTCGGTGGTCTCGATATCACGAGCCATCTCACCGATGGCCTTGACACCAGCCTCGACGGCCTGTTCGATCCCCCGCTTGAGATCCATTGGGTTGGCGCCGGCAGCGACCTGGCGGAGACCTTCCTTGACCATGGCTTGAGCGAGGACGGTGGCCGTGGTTGTTCCGTCGCCGGCAACGTTGTCGGTCTTGTTGGCGACCTCATAGGCGAGCTTGGCGCCCATGTTCTCCCAAGCGTCCTCGAGTTCGATTTCCTTGGCAATGGTCACGCCGTCGTTGGTGATCGTGGGTGATCCCCACTTCTTCTCCAACACGACATTGCGGCCTTTGGGGCCGAGAGTGACTTTTACTACGTCGGCGAGCTTGTCAACACCCGCCTGCAAGCCCTTCCGGGCTTCTTCGTTAAAGCGAAGTTCTTTGGCTGCCATGTTTCAGCTCCTCACTTGACAATGGCAAGCAGATCACGCTCGGAGAGGACGAGATACTCCGTCCCATCGAGTTTGACCTCTGTGCCTGCGAATTTTGAATAGAGAACCTTGTCACCGACGGAGACTTCCATCGGAATCCGGTCGCCGTCTTCGTCGCGCCCACCCGGGCCTACGGCAATGACTTCTCCGGTTTGGGGCTTCTCTTTTGCGGTGTCGGGGATAACCAATCCAGACGGTGTGCGGGTTTCCGCATCGTCGTTGGAAGTGACTACCACTCGATCACCGAGCGGCTGAAGCTTCATTCCTTGCTCCTCCTTGAGCCTTGCTGATACTGAGAATTGGCACTCTCCTCAAGGGAGTGCCAATCGGACATTAGCACTCGGCAGACTGGAGTGCCAATTGAGGTTGAGTGTAGGGCACTCAGATTTCTTGGGAAGAAAAGCTAGGAATTAGCAGGAGAACGGCTCTCAGACTGTTCCAACCCAAGCGCTTTCTCCAGGATCCTAGCGATCCCTGAGACACATGTCTCATCGGTCTGGATACCCTCCGGAGTAGGGCCGCGATGCCAATCCCCCGCTGTCCACTGGTCGAATCGGCCCTGCAAGATGCCGGGAAGTTGCGACAGGTCGGATGGAGGCACCTGATCGACCCGGGAGTGTGCGGAAAGAAGATCGGTTGTGTCTCCAGGAGGGACGACAGCGAGGATGGTGTGCGCGTAGCGGAGGTATTCGAAAGCTTTTCTTCCGATCCACCAGTCGTCATCATCGGCAAGGATCACCGCAATGTCCGCGGCGGCGATTTCGGCCAGAGCCTGCTCTCTGGACACGACACCCTTGAATGTGAGCGTGTCGTTCGTATCCAGGTCGTGGAGGGCATTTCTCTGCCGCGTCGTGGCGCGGCCTACGATCCGGTACTCGACTTTGCCCTTGGGCAGTCGGGCGATCGCCGGGAGCAGGGTGGCCGGTGTGAAGAGACTGGACTCCCTCGCCTTGACGCTGCCTTGAAAGGTCCCGACATATGCGATCGTGAATTTTCCCGGGTCACGATCGCTGAGCGTTGGGTCCACGTTGACGTCCGGATATCCGTTTGTCACCACGTGCACCCGGGCCGGATCTAGATCTCGATGGAGGTCGAGGAGACGAAGACGAGTTCGCGGCGTGACGGTGATGACATGATCTGCGCCTGTGAGGTACCTGCGTTCGAAGCCGATCATTCGTTTCCTGAACAACGCCGAGCGGGCCCGCAGCGCACGATCAAAGCTCGGAGGGTCACGAATCTCCTGCACCAGCGGAACCCCTAGCCTCCTGGCCAAACCATGCGATGCCACCATGGCGCCAAACGGCGGCGCGGTGCCATATACGAGTTCGACCTCAGGCAGTTCATCGGAGGCGACACGCGCTGCAGATCGCGCCCAGAACGCCAGAAGATCGGGCACCATCAGTTCTCTTTGGGCCCAATTGACGTACCGAAGCGTAGACAAATATCGAACCAGGTCGTCAGACTTCGCCTCAGGCTGGATGGCCGGGACGACGTCTCCGTCGTGGTCCCGGCGGGTTTGAAATGTCATCCACTCATTGGGCAGGGTGACAACTTCCGGGTCGAATCCATGTTCCGGGAGGTATTTCATCACGGCCTCGACCCGATAGGTCCCTGAGGTTCGCATCGGCGGGAAGCGTCCGGTCACATAGGCGATTCGATGGTTCATCAACTTCTTCTATCGCGCCATCGGATTCTCAGTCGGACCTGTTCCCGAGGATCATTCCGGGGTCGACGTTCTCTGCCCAGTCGGTGATCCGCCCCTGAGATAGCCAGAAACCGCCGGCGACTCCGATCATCGCAGCGTTGTCGGTGCACAGCAGGGCCGAAGGCAGACATAGACGTACTCCCCGTTTCTCTGCTTCATCGGCAAAACGAGCTCGTAACCTTGAATTGGCGAGAACGCCGCCGCCACCCCCGACAGTTTGGGCGCCGGTGTCGTCGACTGCCTTGAACGTCTTGTCGACCAGCACATCGACGATCGCCTCCTGAACCGAGGCAGCCACATCTTCAATCGGAGGTAAGTCGCCATTTGCAGACGTCTTCTCGAGATAGGTCATCACCGACGTCTTGAGACCCGAGAAAGAGAAGTGATATGGCCGATCGGGGAGGGCGCGCGGGAAAGCTACTGCTTCGGGGTTGCCAGTCGCGGCTATGGCGTCGATCGCCGGGCCACCCGGAAAACCCAGGCCCATCAGTCTCGCTAGCTTGTCGAACGCCTCCCCCGCCGCATCGTCTATGGTCGAGCCGAGCGTCTGATATTCACCCCAATCAGACATATGGACAATCTGAGAGTGCCCCCCCGAAGCGAGAAGCACTACGGCGGGTGGTGCGAAGTCCTCAAACTGAAGACGCGGGGCCATCAGGTGTCCCTCCATGTGGTCGATCCCGACAAATGGAAGCTGGCGGGCCCAGGCCGTCGCCTTGGCGAAGCTGTGACCGACGAGCAACGCCCCAACCAAACCGGGACCTGCAGTAGCTGCAATGCCATCGAGGTCATCGGGGTGAACCCCGGCTTCGTTCAAAGCCAGGTGGGTCAACGACCGTATCGACTCGACATGGGCTCGTGCGGCCAACTCCGGCACCACTCCACCGAAGCGCGCATGAAGGTCGACCTGGGAGGAAATCACGTTGGAGAGGGCCTCCGTTCCACGGACCACTGCAACGGCGGTCTCGTCACAACTCGTTTCAAACGCCAATACAAGCGGGTTCATCGGAGCGCCTCGAGGTTCTCGACGAATCCAGGTTCGTCGATGTCGTGGGCCCACATAATCACGGCGTCATCATCTCCGTAGTAGCCGGGACGGATTCCGACCGGCGCCAGGCCGCACTTGCGATACAGAGTGATTGCGGGAACATTCCTAGATCGAACCTCGAGCGTCAAATGTCTGGCGCCGATGACAATCGCTTCCTTGATCAATCCGACTAACAAAAGGAGCCCCAACCCGTTTCGACGTTGATCCGGCGCCACCAGGAGATTGAGAATGTGGGCTTCCTCGCCGACCACCATCAGCCCACCATATGCAAACAAGCTGTCGCCATCCACAATCGCCAGGTAGACACGGTCCTCTGCAACGACCTCGTCGTTGAGGACACCTGGCGTCCACGGATTCGGTTGATTGGCCGCCTCGAACTGCACCAGGCGTTCGATGTCATTCGAAGAGAGCCGGCGAATCTGTCGATCGCTCACTGTGCTCCCCACGGGCCCTCCTGTCGCACTTTCTCCCAGTTGATGGTTACATCGGCGTCGCGGAGGTACATCGGGCGGATCTCATCAGGCGACGGGAAGGATTCCTTGTCGAAATTTCCTCTCCCGACCTCTGCAAGCGCCACCGCATATGGATACCGGGGTCGTCCGACCTTCGCCCGGTGAATCCCGGCGATAAATCCCTCAGGGAGAGATCCAACATCGCCAACTATCAAGGACTGTTCGTCGTTCTCTACCAGTTGGGCCCGGAGGACTTCCGGGGTAACCAACTCGACGCCGCCCTCCTTGACGACACCACCCGGAACGGGGCGATACCGGGCTACTGCCAACTCGCCTCTTCTCACATCTACGAGCGCCCAGATCTGCCGATGGCCGGTACGAGCCTCAAGGGCTATGGCGTCCAGGGAAATCGCCGGGACCAGTGGGATGCCAAAGGCTGCTGCAATCCCCTGGGCGGTCGCAACGCCCACCCGGATCCCTGTGTAGAGGCCAGGCCCGATGTCGACAATCACCGCATCGAGATCGGACGGCGACCAGCCCACCTGGTCGAAGCAGAAGTCGATGGCCGGTACCAGGAATGTGGCATGACCGACCCGGTCGATCCTCGAAGCGGCCGCGAGTGTGGTCGCGTCCTCGACCACCGCCACCGATGCTCCGGGCGTAGCGGTTTCAATTGCCAGAAACTTCACAGAATGGCCTCCCAGTCGCGATCTTCCCAGGATCCGAGTGGTAGCAGAGAAATGGTGCGGGTTCCATCCTCACCGACAGCGAAATCGATCCTGAGATGATCGGCCGGAAGGCTCGATTCGATGGCGTCTCCCCACTCGATGACCAGAACGCCGTCCGCCGCCTCATCGAACAGCCCCAGGTCGTCGAATTCATTGAACGTTCCGAGTCGGTATACGTCAGCGTGAATCATCGGAATGAAGCCCGACCGATACGTGCGGACCAGCACGAAGGACGGGCTCAATACCGGCTCGTCGAGGCCAAGGCCCGCCCCGAGTCCGCCGACAAACAGAGTCTTCCCGGCACCCAGTGGGCCGGCCAGCACGATCACATCTCCCGGGGTGACCAGAGAGGCCAATTTGCTGGCGAAGGCGCGGGTATCCCCGGAGGTCGGACAGGCTATTTCAAACATACGATGGAACTCATGATGTCACGAACGCGATGAAGTCAGGGCGTTTTCGATGGCCGCGGCCGTGGCCCCGTAGGCCGCCTCCGCCAGTGCCTCGACATCGCCGGGATGTGGACCGCAGGAAACGCCGAATGCGATGTCGCCGTCAAATCGGGTATGGGCAGGCCTGATACACGTCGCCAGAGCATCATGGGCACGGATACACAGACGGCCCAACTCGACGCGGCTGATCCCGGCATCCGTCGCCACGACGACCAGGGTGGTGTTGGTGAACGATGGCGGCACCAGCATCGGAGGCCCCGGTTCATGCGGGCCGCCGGTAATAGGCTCGCCGGCGATCGAGAACACATCGCCCACGGCGTTGACGACGACGAGAGCGGCCACCGTCGCATCCCCCACCCGGCGACTGGAACTCCCCAACCCCCCGGGCACCATGTACTCGAAGCCACGCCACTTTGCCACGGTCGCACCCGTGCCTGCTCCGACCAGTCCGCTGACAACCGGGTCGGCGCTGCGACTCCGATAGGCCAGCGCACCCTCCTCGGGGCCGGGACGGCGAGCAGGATCTCCCGGGTAGAGATCGAAGATGACTGCAGCCGGGACGATCGGCACCCGGGCGACCCCGGTTTCGTGGCCCCGACCGTCCTCGGCCAACGCATCGACCACCCCATCGGCAGCCGAAAGCCCGAAAGCGCTCCCGCCGGTAAGCAATATCGCCTGGCATTGCTCCACACGCATCCCCGGATCGAGGAGTGCAGTTTCCCTCGACCCCGGTGCTCCTCCGCGGATTTCGACCGCCACGACATTGGGTTCAGGAAGGGATATCACCGTGCATCCCGTTCCTGCCACAGATTCGGTCCAGTGCCCGACTTCGATTCCAGGTATAGCCGTGATCGTTTGGTTCATGACACGAACTTCCTCGGTACTCGGGGACCGACCGAACAGACAATTTCGTAGGAGATCGTGCCGATGTCGTCGGCCCAGTCGTCGGCCGAGATCGAGCCTTCTCCTTGCACACCGATGAGAACCACCTCGTCACCGATCGCCACATCTGCGTCGCCAACCACAATCATCGTTTGATCCATCGTCACCGTCCCCGCCAGCGGGCAGAACTGCCCTCCAACCAGCGCTTTTCCGGAGTTGGAGAGCATGCGCCAAAAGCCGTCTGCATATCCGATGGGCACCGTGACCACTGTCGAGTCTTTCTCCAGCTCGCGTGTTCGCCCGTAGGAAAGTCGGGTGCCCGCCGGTAGCCGCTGGACAAAACTCACGGCGGAGATCACGCTCATCGCCGGCTGCAGATCGACGATGTCTCGGGTGGCGGTGCAAGGGTGGAGTCCATATGTGCCCAGGCCGATTCGGGCGAAGTCGGCCCGTGCCCCGGGAAAGAGAATTGCGCCCGGAGTATTGGCCATGTGGACCAGCGGGACATCGAGGCCGTCGACGATTGCCTGGAAAGCCTCCATCTGTCCCATTGTGAACGAGCGATTCGAATCTGCCACAGGAAAGTGCGTGAAAATTCCTTCGATTTCCAAACCAGCGGCGCTCGCTACGCCAAGCAAAGAGCCGAGTTTCTCCGGAGCAACGCCAACGCGATGCATACCGGTATCCACGTTGATATGAACAGGACGACTCCTGCCGCCGGGGCCGAGTGCCTGTGCGAAGGCTTCGGTGTATAGCGACGGGGTCAGGTCCCACTGCCATAGTTCTGCTGCTGCAGCCGGAGGTGGTTCTGACAGCACCAGTATCGGCGCCGTTACCCCCGATTCACGGAGTCGAATGCCCTCCTCGACCAGTGCCACTGCGAGACGGGTTGCCCCGGCCTCTAGAGCTGCCGTAGCCACAGGGACATCTCCATGTCCGTAACCGTCTGCCTTCACCACGGCGCAGTACTCCGCCGGGGCAATGAGGCTTCTCAAGACCGCGACGTTATGCCTTATCGCCGAGAGATCTATCCTGGCGTACGTCGGCCTCACCACGCGTACTTTCCCACCTCGCGTGCCAGTTCTCGCGCGGTGAGGGTGGTTCGTGCGGCGAGGTGGCGGGCGGCGATCCCGTGATAGTAGGCGCCGGTCACGGCGGACTGGACCGGTGACAAACCGCGGGCCCACGCAGCGGCGATCATCCCGGAGAGGACGTCCCCGGTTCCGATCGTGGCCAGCTCCGGTCCGCCCGTTGCGACCAGAATCGGCAGATCACCATCCGAAATCCGGGTGGGATTCCCTTTCAACAGCACAACTCCGCCAAGCTTGTTTGCCAGAGCCCTGACGGCGAAGGTACCTCCGCTGCCACCTGCGATCCGCTCAAACTCGCCCGAGTGAGGGGTGAGGATGAACCCGACATTCCCTTCCTGGAGAACTCCGACAACAATCGGCTGGAGGCCCCCGGCATCGACCACCAGACGGGATGCGGCAGAAGCCAACGAGATACCTGCAGCCAGATCATCGGCGCCGAGCCCCGGGCCAAAAACGACAACGTCGAACCGGCTGAGGTGTTCGACCACTCTTTCGAAAGTGAAGGTGGGAAACTCCACACTGTTCGAAACCACACCGGATTGATTGGGTGAGGCGATCGCCACCGATCCAGCGCCGAAAGAGAGGGCGGCCTCCGCCGCGATCACTGCTGCCCCCTCCAGTCCCGACGACCCACCAACCACAAGCACCGACCCGGCGGACCACTTGTGCGATTTCCGGGAGCGAGGGGGACGGGCTGTATCTTCCTCCTCAGCAACATACATACAGGGTTCGCCCCCATTGATACCGATGTCGGAGACGGTGACCCGACCACAGATGTCCGGGCCGGACCCGAGGACATGGCCGGTCTTCAGCGTGGAAAATGTGACTGTTTCGCTGGCTTTGAAGACCGGACCGTCGACCGACCCCGAGTTCGGATCCAGTCCTGTGGGAAAATCGACCGAAACCACCGGCAGGGATGCATCCATCCATGGAACCACCTGGGGCGGAATACCGTCTCGCACGCCACCGCCGAACACCGCATCGACCAGGATCTCGGCGTCATCCGGTTTGCCCATCGCGGCGATTCGCACCCCAACCGCCACCGCAGCGTCTCGTGCCCGTACCGCTACCTCCGTTTTCGGGGGTCCAAGGGTGTGCACCGTCACTGCCGCCCCGCGGCCGTGCAGGTACCTGGCAGCGACGTAACCGTCGCCACCGTTGTTGCCGGTTCCTGCCAGTACCGATACCCGGGTGCCGTATCCCACTCCGATTCGGGTAGCGGCAAGGGCGACTGCATATCCTGCACGGTCCATCGCCACATCGAGGTCGCCGGAATAGGCCTTGTCGACCCTGCGATACTCGTCGGCGGTCAGGACTGGTTTCACCCTGACGAGGATACCGACGTCAGCTGTGGTCGCCTACAGCGATTGCCATGACCAGCGCCGATGTGTCGGTGTGGGTGATGGTGACGAGAACCTCGGTGACTCCCAGCATTTCGGCGCGCTTAGCGGCCCTGCCATTCATCCGAACCGTCGGCTTGCCTCCCCCGGTTATCTCGATTTCTTTCCAATTGAGACGGCGCCAACCGGTTCCGAGAGACTTCATCACCGCTTCCTTGCCGGCAAAACGAGCTGCCAGCCGGCGCGAAGGCTTGGCGAATCTGAACGCATACTCCTGTTCGTGCTCGGTAAAACACCGCTGGGCGAAACGGGGGTACTTTTCCAGGACCCTCTCAATTCGGTCGATATCGGCGAGGTCTACCCCGAGTCCTAGGATGTTCACTCTCCCAGGTTACCGCTCCTACTCAACGGTGACCGTCTTGGCCAGGTTCCGGGGCTTGTCGACATCGAGGCCTTTGGCGGTTGCCACGTGATAGGCAAGCAATTGCAGGGGTATCACCGCGGTCACGGTGCAAAGAAGGTCAGGTCCTGCGGGAACCCGGAAAACGTGCTCGGCAACAGAGCCGACATCGTCGCCTTCCTCCGCCACGAGAACGATGGTCCCGCCGCGCGCCTTCATCTCCTCCATGTTGGAAAGGGTCTTGGTGGTCACATGGCTGTCGGTGGCGACCCCGACCACGACCACACCGGGTTCGATCAAGGCGATTGGGCCATGCTTCATCTCACCAGCGGCATATCCCTCCGCCCGAACATAAGCGATCTCTTTGAGCTTGAGTGCTCCCTCCATGGCAACGGGAAAGTCGCCGGAACGCCCCAGAAAGAAGAAGTCCCGAACGTCGGCCCAATTCCGGGTCACCGCCTCGATCTCATCCGACTGTTCGAGCACCCTCGTGACGAGGTCGGGTAGCCGATCCATTTCACCAACCAACAACTCGATCGCGCCCTCGTCCTGGGTGCCCCGAACCTGGGCCAGATACAGGCCGAGAAGCTGCATCGCCACAAGTTGGGTGGTGAAGGTCTTCGTGGCCGCAACACCGATCTCAAGGCCGGCGCGGGTGTACAGCACGGCATCCGACTCCCTGGCCAATGCCGAATCGACGACGTTGGAGACGCCGATCACTGTGGAACCCTGGGCACGTGCATAGCGAACGGCGGCCAGTGTGTCGATGGTCTCGCCCGACTGGCTGATCCCGATGACGAGAGACCTGTCGTTGAGGACCGGATCGCGGTATCGGAACTCTGAGGCGATGTCGATTTCAACCGGCATCCTGGTCCATCGTTCGATGGCGTATTTCGCCATCATCGCGGCGTGGTAGGAAGTTCCGCAGGCGACCACGATCACTTTGTCAGCAGATCGCAGCAGGTTGTCGTCGATGTCCAACTCGTTGAGAACGACCCGCCCGCCGACGATGCGACCGGCCAGGGTGTCAGCGATAGCGTGTGGCTGTTCATGGATCTCCTTGAGCATGAACGTGGAGTACCCGCCTTTCTCCGCTGCCTCGAGGTCCCAAGCGACCACCCGCTCTTCTGGTATCACCACGTTGCCAGCGAGATCGGTGACGACCACCGAGTGGTCTGTGACTTCGACCACCCGGTCGTCATCGATTATCACCATGTTTTTGGTGTGTTCCAGGAACGCCGGTATATCCGATGCCAGGAAGTTTTCGCCAACTCCCAACCCGACAACAAGCGGCGAACCTCTCCGTGCTCCCACCAATAGGTCGGGGTCGTCGCGACGGATCACAGCCAGCGCCAACGCGCCATGCGCCTGATTCATGACCTGTCTCACCGCTTCGGCGAGTGGAATGTCCCCCATCGACTCGATGAGATGGGCCACCAATTCGGTGTCGGTATCGCTATTGAAGGCATGGCCGTCGTCGACCAACGCTTTCTTGAGCTCGACCCAGTTTTCAATTATCCCGTTGTGGACAACAACGATGTCACCGGAACAATCAACGTGGGGATGGGCATTGACCGTGTTCGGCGCACCGTGGGTGGCCCACCTGGTGTGCCCGATTCCTGACACCCCATCGTTGGGGCTCTCCTTCTCGAGCAACCGCTCCAGGTCGGCGATCCGACCCGCACTCTTGGTGATGGTCACCCCGTCGCGATGATTGATGGCGATTCCCGCTGAGTCGTAGCCCCTGTATTCCAGACGGGAAAGTCCGGGTAGCAGCACATCGAGGACTGGCCTGGGGCCGACATATCCAACTATTCCACACATAAAAGAGATTCCTTAGAGAAATGCGAGCCCGGAATGTCGGGCTGCGAACAACAAATGGCTGGACCATGAATGTCGGTGCCACTGTCTGGCACATCCGTGCGATGGACCTCTGTCGCCGGGATTGCTCCCGGGCTTTGAGTCACAACGCTGACGACCTGGATCGGCCGGGAAGGCATCCGCCGAATTTTCGATAACCTTCCTCCTCGTCACCTCGTCCGTCTCGGGCGAGGTCTGGCGCTATAGATTGTTGACTTCATGATTGATTGGTGCGGTTCTCCTCCTTTCCCAGGACCGATGTCGCGATCCCGGCAATACGATCAGCGTAGCTCCTCGCTGCGTTTTCTGTAGCAGCTTCCACCATTATGCGAATGAGGGGCTCCGTTCCCGAAGGCCTTACCAGAACCCGCCCCTCGCTACCGAGACTCGCCTCGATTTCAGCGACTTCCTCCCACAATTCGACAGCCCCATCGAGGTCGGCGTTGCGAGCTATCGCAACATTCACCAGCACCTGTGGGAACTCGGTGATTGCCTCGGCTCGCAGGTCGCGCAACTCTCGACCCGACCCTGCCACGACATTGAGGAGACGGACCGCCGTCATCAGCCCGTCCCCGGTGTTACCGGTGTCGGTGAAGATAATGTGGCCGGACTGCTCACCGCCGAGGAGACCCTTCCTCGCCTTTAACTCTTCCATCACATAACGGTCACCGACTTTGGTCGTCACCAGGTCGATACCGCTCTCGGTCATCGACTTATGGAGGCCGAGATTTGACATCACTGTTGCCACCAGCAGGTTGTTCCTGAGTCGGTCCTGGCTTTTGAGATGCCTGGCGACGATCGCCATGATCACATCTCCGTTGGCAACCTTGCCGTCTTCGTCAACGACAATCAGCCGGTCGGCATCACCATCGAAGCAGAGGCCGATGCGCCCGTTCTTCATGTTGGCGAGATACTCGGGGTGCGTCGCCCCGCTCTCCAGATTGATGTTCGAACCGTCCGGTGCGTTCGCATATACAGCCACGTCGGCCTTGAGGCGATGAAAGAGCTCCGGGGCTGCCTCGTATGCAGCACCGTGAGCACAATCGATGGCGATCTTCAGACCGCTGAGACTGTATCGGGATGCATCGACGAGATGGTCGAGGTACCGATACTTTGCATCGGCATCGAGAAATCTGGTGCCGATGTCGCTTCCAACGGATGTCGTTGATCCGGATGAACGAAGTCGGTCCTCCACCTCCCGTTCAACGTCGTCCGGGAGTTTCGACCCTTTCGACGACAGGAGCTTGATCCCGTTGTCTTCCGCCGGGTTGTGGGAAGCAGATACAACCGCACCCATTGTCGCCGCGGACGTGGAGGTTAGGTAGCTGATGGCTCCGCTGGGGAGGACTCCGACATCGATGGTGTCAATCCCTACCGAGTGAAATCCAGATTGGAGGGCCAGGGACAGCATCGGCCCCGAACGGCGGGTGTCGGTGCCTACCAGAACCGGGCCACCACGGAGATGCGAACCTGCCGCCTGCCCGATGGCGAGGGCGAGTTCGGCGTCGAGCTCGATGCCGACGACTCCCCTGACCCCGTCGGTGCCGAAGATGGGCAACCCATCGTCGACGAGACGACGGAGGTTTTTCACCACTACCGCTTGGTGTATTGCGGCGCCCGTCGCGCCTTGCGAAGCCCGTACTTCTTGCTCTCGACCACCCGGGCGTCCCGGGTGAGTAGACCGGCCTTCTTGAGGGTGGGGCGGAGTCCGGGGTCGAGTTCGATCAGCGCCCGGGCGATACCGAGGCGTAATGCGTCGACCTGGCCCGTGGTGCCTCCGCCTTCGAGAGTGGCGGAAATGTCATAACGACCCTGTGTGTCGGTCAGCTGCAATGGCTCCATCACCCGCATCCGCATCGCCATGGTCGGGAAATAATTCTCGAGCGGCCGGTTGTTCAGGCTTACCTGGCCCGACCCGTCGTAGAGACGGACCCTGGCGACCGCTTCTTTGCGCCTGCCGGTGGACTGGACGAGTGGTTTTACCATCAGACTTCGACCTTTCGGATCTTGAATTCGAGGGACTGAGGCTGCTGAGCAGCGTGTTCGTGGTCAGGCCCTGCGTAGACCTTGAGCTTTCTCGCCATCTGGCGGCCTAGCTTGTTCTTGGGGAGCATCCCGGTGACGGCCCGTTCGATAACCGCCTCGGGTCGACGCTCCAGGAGCCGTTCAAAGGTTTCTGCCTTGATCCCACCCGGATACCCCGAATGCCGGTAGTAGATCTTGCCCTGGCTCTTGTTTGAAGTCACCGCCACTTTTTCGGCGTTGGTCACCACGACGAAATCGCCGCAATCGACATGCGGAGCGAAGATTGGCTTGTTCTTGCCCCGAAGAATCTGGGCAATTTCGGAAGCCAGTCGCCCTAGTGGAAGGTCGGTGGCATCGACGACCCACCAGGATCGATCGATCTCGCTGGATTTGGGCGAATAAGTCTTGTTGTTAGTCATGAAAAGTTCTGCCTCGCACAGTGAAATAGCGGGGTGCGTTTGGGGAAACGGCTCCGCTGGGGAGCCACCATATGGTAAGCGGGACCAGGCTCAAAGGGAAATCGGAATCTTTCATTGACTCACCCGTCATAAGTGACCTCCCACAGGGTCAGACCGTGGGGTGGGGCGATTGTCCCGGTGGTGGACCGGTTCGCGCTAGCGATGACCTTCGACAGGTCATCCAGCCCGAAGTAGCCCCGGGCAACGTCATAGCAAGCGCCGACGAGGGAGCGGACCATTTGATGGCAGAAGGCATTGGCCTCGACCCAATACCAGAGGTCGCCATCGGGGCCAGCTTCCCAAATGGAACGTTCCACCCGGCGAACGTTGCTCTTGCCCGACACCGAGCGACAGAACGAAGTGAAGTCGATTTCTCCGACGAATTGCTCCGCGGCCTGGTTGAGCAGGTCGACTTCGACCTCATCGGCGGGATACCAGATTTGGCTCCTTCGCATCGGATCGGGATACGGGGCAATGCTGATGGCGTATCGGTAGGTTCGACGCTTCGCCGAGAAACGAGCGTCAAACCCATCATCCGCGATGGAGCATTCCTTGACCACGATCTCGCGCGACAACATCGCATTCAGGGACCGTTGCAGCCGCGCGGTATCGACATCGTTTGCCTGGAATGAGACTACCTGGTGGCGTGCATGCACACCCGCATCGGTTCTCCCCGCCACTGACGTCTCGGCTTCGATATCGAGAACCCTGTCCAATGCCGATTCGAGTTCTCCCTGGACGGTCCTTTGCCCCGGTTGTTTGGCATACCCCCGGAAGCCCGTCCCGTCGTAGGAGATGTCGAGCCTCACTACCCCCATTCAGAATATCGAGGAAAAGGCGGCGAAAGGCACATTGAGCAGGGCTCGGACCAGAACCGCTGCCGCAAAACCTATCAAGACCGACACCCCGGACTTCTTTATGTCCAGGTCGGTTACCTCCCGGGTCCCAATTACGAGCAAGGCGATATACCAGACCAGGCCAAGAGCCCCGATGACCTGATTGTCGAAGACATCGAGGACGAGCGGCAGCACCGCCAGACCATGCACGCCCACCATTATCTGCGGCCGGGCCATCGAATTGAAGAAGTACCTGGCCACTCCCCAGGTGGCAAAGGCCAGGATCAGCCACGAGGTGACTCCGCCGATCACCCAGGCGAGCAATCCGGTGACGCTGAAGGTGAGGGCGGAAGACGCCAGGAGGCCGAAGTATGTGGCCGCTGCCACGAGGGAAACCGTGATGGCGCCATCGGCCGATGCGTCATTGTCGAAATAGGCCTCCCGAAACGCATCGCGTTGAAAGAGGCTGGCCCTGAAGAGCCGGTTGAAGATCTTGGTCACAGGAACGAGAGGTTAGCGTTCAGCGGCGGAGCCGGACCCGCCTGATGTTGTGGTCGGCCGCCTTTTCCAGGATGAGACTTGCTCGATCTCTGGTGGGAAGGATGTTCTCCATCAGGTTCTTGAGGTTGACGGTGCGCCATATGTGCGAGGCGACTTCGAAGGCCTGTTCGTCAGTGATCCCCGAGAACTTGTGGAAATATGCTTGCGGATCGGCAAAAGCTGTATCCCGCAGAGTGCGGAACCGCTCCAGATACCAGCTCTCGATATCACCAGGGTCGGCATCCACGAAGATCGAAAAGTCGAAATAGTCAGACACAAAAGCCCCGGACTCACCTGCCTGAAGCACGTTCAGCCCTTCGACGATGAGGATGTCGGGTCTATCGATCACCCTGGTCGCACCGTCGATTATGTCGTATTTGAAGTGGGAGTACACCGGCACGTCCAACTGCGGCTCACCCGCAGCGGCCCGGGCGATGAACTCGAGAAGGGCCCGGCGGTCATAGCTCTCCGGAAACCCCTTCGAATCCATCAGGCCGCGTTCCTCGAGCACGGCGTTGGGAAAGAGAAACCCGTCGGTGGTGACCAACTCGACATCAGGGTGTTGTGGCCATCGCCCGAGGAGACCCTGAAGCACCCGGGAAATCGTCGATTTGCCCACCGCAACCGAACCAGCCACCCCGATGATAAATGGCGAAGGGGTAGGTGGTGAGCCCAGGAAAGTATCAGTAACAGCACCCAGTTGCAGGCCGGCCTGGACATGGAGGTTGAGCAAACGGGACAACGGGAGATAAGAGGCCTCGACCATCTCCATGTCCAGGTTCACGTTGATGCCGCGGATCTCCTCGATGTCCGACTCACTAAGGGTCAGCGGTGTGTTGGCCCGGAGAGCGGACCAGGTCGCCGAATCGAAATCGAGATAGTACGGGCTGGACATCGGCACAGGCTAACGAAACCAGTGGTGGCGGCCATAGACTGGGACCGTGAAGAAACTTCTCTCCTGGATAATCACCATTCCCTTCGGTCTGGTGTTTGGTCTCCTCTTGCTCGTTTTCGACATCGCTGGCCGAGTTGTGAGGCCTTTCTCCTTCCGCGGATTCGAGTGGGTGATGGGAGGCCTGCAATGGAGTCTGCTGAAAGCGTTCCGCCTATTCGGTACCCGCATAATCGTCGAGCGCCCCGAAGATGTTCTGCCGGCCACCGGATACGTCATCCTGTCCAACCATCAGAGCATGCTCGATATCGTGATGATCGGAGGAACTCTCGTTTCCAATTTCCCCAAGTACGTGTCGAAAAAGGAACTGAGCAATTGGATTCCTGCCGTGTCTCTCAACCTCAAGTGGGGCGGCAACGCATTGATTGACCGGGACGACGCCCGACAGGCACTTCGGGCGATCAAGGAGATGGCAAGCACTGCACAAGATAGGGGTGTCTCCGCGGCGATTTTTCCGGAAGGGAAACGTTCTAAAGACGGCAACCTGCTCCCCTTCAAGACGGCCGGCCCCCGGACCATGCTGAAGGCGGCGGATTCATTGCCGGTGGTACCTGTAGTCGTTTCCGGCTCCTGGCGATTGAATCGGCTCTTTCCGTACACACCGGGGGCGACCGTGAAAATCATATTCGGGTCTCCCATTTCCCGGACGCCGGGGGACGACGAAGAGATTCTCGAGAGCGTGCAGAGATGGATGACCGCCCAACTCGCCCAAAACGGTCAGATAAAACCCGCTCAACTTGGGTCCGACTGAGGACGATAAACACATAATGCCCGAATTTGACGCTTCACTAATCGCCGCCGGTGACCCCAAACCGATTGCCACCAAGATTCTCATCAACGGTTCCGACCTGGAATTGCGTGCGTTGGGCGACTCCCTCGGAAGTTGGCCTATCTCCGAACTCGACCTCACCAGGGTCGATGGTGGCTTCAGGATGACCGTAGATGGAGAAGAGGCCTTTTTGAAAATAGGCGACTCCCAACCGATGGCGGACGCCGTCGCCAGTGCCGCCAAGGTCAAAACGCCCAAGAAACGACGGTCGGAAAAGGGTGCAAACCGTGCTCAAGCGGGTTCGAATGCGAACGGCGTAGTAGCCACAACCAGCGTCCAGGAAAAGGCGGCGCCGACAGCCGGCTCACCAGCGGATCAGAGTTCCCGGGACAAGACCAGGCTTGACACCGTGTTGGACGCGGCAGAGAGTCGGCTTGGCAAGTATCTGCCGGCTTGGATTTTCACGACAGGCGGTCTCGTCGTGGTCGGACTTGTCCTGATCCTGCTGCTGGTCTTCAACAACCTGTTCTCCGCCGTCCTCCTCATCCTCGGCGCCGTCGGATTGGTGGCGAGTGGAATAGCCCTGCTCGACGACGTGGTAGCAATGAAGATCTTCCGGGGGAAGTTCACTCCCGTCCAGGGCCTCATCATCTCCTTGACGGTCGGCCTCGTGGGAATCCTCCTCGGAGCGATCTAGACCAGTTCGATTACCGCTTCCTCGGTGGCATCGCCACGACGAGGGCCCAATTTGGTGATTCTGGTGTAGCCCCCGGGGCGATCCACATATCGAGGGGCAACCACGTCAAATAGTTTGACGACCGCCTCACGATTGGTGATGTCTTTCATGACGATCCGCTTGGCGTGAACCTCATTGGTCCGGGCCTTTGAAATCATCTTCTCGGCATAGGGCCGCAGGGCCTTTGCCTTGGCTAGGGTGGTCGTGATACGCCCGTGCATGATCAGGTCGGTCGTCAGGTTGGCCAGGATCTTCTGTTCGTGTTGGGGAGACCCGCCAAGACGTGGCCCTTTTCTGGGGCGCGGCATCAGTTATGGCTTCCGGCGTCCGCAAGGCTGAGCCCGAGCTCATCGAGCTTGGCGGTCACTTCATCGAGACTCTTCTGGCCGAAGTTGGTGATGTTGAGGAGGTCGTCGGAGGTCCGCTCGACCAGTTCACCCACGGTCTTCACCTGAGCGCGACGGAGGCAGTTACGGGGCCGCTCGGAGAGGTCGAGGGCTTCGATCGGGAGCTCGAGGTCGGGCGAACTGGAGGTTTCCAACTGGACTTCACCGAGTTCGAGACCCTGGCCTTCACCGATATCTGCAAACAGACCCATGAGCTCACCGAGGGTTTTCCCTGCCGAAGAAACAGCTTCGGACGGCTCGATGGCGCCGTTGGTCTCCACATCGAGGACCAGACGGTCGAAGTTGGTCATTTGCCCGACCTGGGTGTTCTCGACGCGATATGAGACCTTTCGCACCGGTGAGAAAATCGAGTCGACCGGAATCACGCCGATCGCTGAAGAACCACCCTTGTTGTTGTCGGCCGAGCGGTAACCAACTCCAGGAGCGACTGTCATCTCCATCTCCAAACGCCCACTGGCGCTCATGGTGGCGATGTGCGCATCCGGGTTGACGACTTCGACGCCTGCGGGGAGTTTGAGATCACCGGCGGTGACTTCGCCGGCACCCTTGGCGGAGAGGTACAGGGTCTCGGTGTCGAGGCCCTGCATCCGGATCACTATCCGCTTGATGTTGAGGATGATGTCGACGACATCCTCGACAACACCGGTAACGGTCGAAAACTCGTGCTCCACACCTTCGATCTGGATCGTGGTGATGGCGGCACCGGGTATCCGGGATAGAAGGGTGCGGCGGAGGGTGTTACCCAGTGTGTATCCGAAACCGGGCTCGAGCGGTTCGACGATGATCTTGGACCGGAGGTCGGAGATGGTCTCTTCTTCAATATGGGGACGCTGAACGATCAACAAAAGGGTTACCTCACTTCGAGTAGAGCTCGACGATCAACTGCTCGTTGATAGCCGTGTCAATTTGGTCCCTACGGGGATGGTCGTTGACTACCACCGTCCGATCGCCGGGTTCAACCCTGATCCAGTCGGGAACGACTCGATCCTGGGTATCGACTGCATGTTGGATAATGAGCAGATCCTTGCTCTTCTCCTTGACTGTGATGACGTCTCCCGGCTTCACCTGGTAAGACGGGATGTCGACCTTCTTCCCGTTGACGAGGAAGTGGCCATGGTTGACGAGCTGACGTGCTTGCTGGCGGGTCGCCACCAATCCCGAGCGCCAGACCACGTTGTCGAGACGCTGTTCGAGAAGCTGGAGCAAAGCGTCACCGGTAATCCCGTCACGACGCGCTGATTCTTGGTAGTAAAGGCGGAATTGCTTCTCGAGTACACCGTACATCGTGCGCAGCTTCTGCTTCTCGCGAAGTTGGATCAGATAGTCACTCTCCCGGATCCGGCCACGGCCATGCTGGCCGGGGGGATAGGGACGACGATCGACCGGGCATTTCTTCGATTGACAAAGAGGGGTGCGGGCTCGGCGACATGCCTTATGACGGGGGCCGGTATAACGAGCCATCAGCCCCGGCGCCTTTTCTTGGGGCGACAGCCATTGTGGGGAAGCGGTGTTACGTCCTTGACGTAGGTGACCTCCATACCCATGTTCTGCAGGGTGCGCACGGCTGTGTCACGACCCGATCCGGTACCGCTGACGATCACGTCGATCTTGCGGATCCCGTGCTCGCCGGCGCGGCGGGCGGCCTCT
>JBGTFH010000021.1:0-29351 GCA_041747375.1 Acidimicrobiia bacterium | reverse complement strand
ATGGACCTCGGCGCCTCGCCTTCGCAGGCAATGCGACGTGTTCTCCTGCCGCTGTTGATGCCGGCGATCTTTGCGTCGCTCGCCATCGTCTTCGCCATATCGATCGACGACTTCGTCATCAGCCAGTTCCTGGTCGGCGGTGCCGACTCGGTGACTATCCCTGTCCGGCTCTACTCCGGGGCCAGGCTCGCGCCGCCGCCATCTCTGAACGCCCTCGCCACCGTGCTCATGGTGGCAACGATTGGCGCGGTCACCCTGGGCGGCCTTGCACTGAAGTTCTTCGGACGCAAGAGTGGCGCCAATGAATCGGCCCTGGAGACGATCGGCCGCTTCGAGATCTAGACCCGGTCCGCCCCGGCGAGAATACGAATTGCGTCCGGGGGAAAGTGGAGTTTGACCCGGTCTCCGGCTTTCCAGTTCGAGTGGTCCCCCTGGTTGGCGAGTGAGATCTGGATCTCCCCGACCCCATCGACCAGAGTGTGGACATTGAGCACCGGGCCGGCGTAGACGGTACGGGCGACGGTCGCGGGTACCGAATTCGACTGCAGGTCGGCCTCAGGGTTTATCAAAATGCGCTCCGGTCGAATCGAGATCATCGCCGCCCCCGCAGGATGGCCATTCCCGGGTGCCACCAGGTGATGATTGCCGAGAGTGATCGGGGTGGTGCCGTTTGCGGCGACGCCGACCTCCACTTCTTTGAGGTTGGAGACACCGAGGAACTCGGCGATGTAGCTGGTCGCCGGTGTCTCGTAGACATCGGAAGGTGTGCCCAGCTGTGCCACCTCACCCTGCGCCATCACCGCGATCCGGTCGGACATGGTCAACGCCTCTTCCTGGTCGTGGGTTACGTAGATGAAGGTGATCCCGAGGTCTTCCTGAAGCCCCTTCAACTCGACCTGTAGGGCCTTGCGCAGTTTCGCATCCAGGGCCCCAAGCGGTTCGTCGAGGAGCAGCACCGACGGGTTGAGGACCAACGATCTGGCCAGGGCCACCCGTTGTTGCTGTCCTCCGGAAAGCTGGGTTGGCCGGCGTGTTTCCATCCCCGTCAGGCGGACCTTCTCCAGCGCCTCACCGACCATTCCCTTCTGATCGTTCTTCGGGATATCTCGATAACGCAGCCCGAATGCCACGTTTTCAGCAACATCCATGTGGGGGAACAACGCGTAGTTCTGAAAAACCGTGTTGACCGGGCGTTTGTGGGGTGGGACGGAAGCCTGATCGACCCCATCAATGACGATCGCGCCTGAGTCGGGTCGCTCAAAACCGGCGATCAGCCGTAGCGTGGTGGTCTTCCCGCAACCCGACGGCCCGAGCAGGGAGAAGAACTCACCATCCTCGACGAGGACATTGATTCCTTTCACGGCCTCGACATCGCCAAATGCTTTCTTGAGGTCGACGAGATTGACGGCACCACTCATAGCCGGGTCAGTTTATGCCCGGGTCATGAGGTGATGACGGCCGCAAAGGCGTCCAGAGTCTGCAGATATAGGTCGATGTCGTCGGTGGTGTGTTGCACCGAGATCAGCCACTGCTCGCCCTTCCCCCACGGTGGGAGGAAGACACCACGGTTGTACTGGTAGAGCCAGGCGGCCTGGGCATAGCGACCGTCGACCTCGAGGAAGTCGCGATAGGTGATAAGGGGCTCTGACGAATAGATCACACTCCCTTTCGCACCGGCGGTCACCACGTGGGCGGTGAGCTGGTGTTTCCTGACCACCTCTTCGGCACCGGACTTCATCCTGTCCTGGATCACATCGAGATGTTCGTAGGTTTCGTCGACCATGACTTCGGTCAGCATTGCCTTGGCCGCGGCCATGCTCAATGGGTTGCCGTTGAACGTCCCCACCTGGTCGTACGTTCCGTCGACGATGGCCCCCATCACTTCGGCGGAACCGCCGATGGCCGATATCGGCAGCCCGCCGCCGAGTGCCTTGGCGAGACAGACGATGTCGGGCTGGACCCCGAACTTCTTGGTGGCGCCGCCCCGGCCCGAGGTGAGGCCGGTTTTGACTTCATCAAAAGTGAGGAGAGCATCGTTCTCACGGGTGATCTCCCTCAATCCGGCGAGAAATTCCGGCCGGGGGAGAAGGACTCCGCAGTTCTGCAGAATCGGCTCGACAATCACTCCGGCGATCTGACCCGGGTGCTCGGCAAACAGGGTGCGGACCACGTCGAGATCGTTGTAGGTCGCGACCAGGGTGAGGTCGACCATTGCCTGGGGGATTCCCGATCCGGCGGCGACACTGAGCGGCCGGTTCTCCGGCCCGAGATCCTCTTCGTTCCACACCGAGACCATGGCAGCGTCGTGATGGCCGTGATAGGCCCCCTCGAACTTGATGATCAGGTCGCGTTCCTTTACCGCCCGCATGAGGTGGATAGCGTCCATGGTGGATTCGGTCCCGGAGTTGCCGAAACGCCAAAGCGGCTGGTTGTAGCGAGCGGCCAATTCCTCGGCGACATCGATGGAGTCGCGGGTCGGCTGGGCGAAATGAGTGCCGAGACCGACACGTGCACGTACGGCTTCGACCACGGCTGGATGGGCATGGCCGGCGAGCATCGCTCCGTAGCCTCCGTGAAGGTCGACATACTCGTTGCCGTCGACATCCCAAACCCGCGAGCCCTTCCCCCGTTCGATCCAGATCGGTTGTGGCCGGGAGATCTGCCAGCTCGAGGTCACCCCTCCGGCCAGCGATTCATTGGCTCGCATGGCGAGCCGGGTGGCTTCGGGGGCGCGCCCCAGGAATTTCTGTTCCTCTTGTTCGATCAGTTCGTCGAGAACCGTCGACTGATCGGTGGCGGGAAGCATGAGTCCCTTCCTTTCGGGTATCCTGACTCACCATTCAGGATACACTGTGTTCCGTTCCCTGGAGGAGAAATAGCCATGAATCCAGCCCCCATCGAAGAAGCACCGATCCGCAGGGTGATTGCGGAGTTCGGGGAAAACCTCACTCTTCCGGCGGTTGCCTACACCGACCCTGCCGTCCTCGCCTGGGAACTAGACAGCGTCTTTAGGACAGGGTGGGTGTGCATCGGTCGCAGTGATGAACTGCTCGGCCCCGAGCAGATGCGCGCCGTTGACGTCGGGGGAGAAGGTGTTCTTCTGGTCCGCGATCGCGACGGTGTGCTCACCGCATTCTCCAACGTGTGTCGTCACCGCGGCCACGAGCTGGCACCAATCGGCGGCGATGCCATCGATATCCGCTCGATCCGATGCCCCTATCACTCCTGGTCGTACCGTTTCGACGGTTCGTTGCGGGCCGCACCGACCTTGACCCAGACGCCCGGTTTCGACATGGGTGACTACCCGTTGATTCCGGTTGGTGTGGCGGAATACCTGGGTTGGCTATGGGTCGATCTCGCCGGCAACGCCCCGAGCATCGATGAGAACTTCGGGAATCTGGCCGAACTGGCCGCTCCCTATGACATCGGGCGACTCCGCACAGCGGCCACCCATTCATACGAGATCGACGCCAACTGGAAGATCGTCGTAGAGAATTACAACGAGTGTTATCACTGTTCCACGATCCACCCGGAACTGTGTGAGGTAACCCCGCCTGAAAGCGGCTACGACCATCATCCCACCGGGATGTGGATGGGGGGCACGATGGACCTCAAGGCCCACGCGGTCACCATGTCGCTCGACGGGTCTTCTGGAGGTTCGAATTTTCCCGGCGTCGAGGCCGCAGGGTTGGAGCGCCAGGTTTGGTATCTCACGGTCATGCCCAACCTCTTGTTGTCGATGCACCCCGATTACGTGATGACACACCGTCTCACTCCGATCGGTGTCGACCGGACTTTTGTCGAATGTGCGTGGCTGTTCGCACCGGAAGTTTTGGACACACCCGGATTCGATCCGTCTTATGCGGTTGACTTCTGGGATATCACCAATCGTGAAGACTGGGCGGCGTGTGCGGGCGTGATGCGTGGGGTGAAGAACCGTGGATATCGCCCGGGGCCGCTCAGCTCCTGGGAAGGAACCGTCTATCAATTCCTCGGAGTGATGGCGCGTTTGTACCTTGGTGAAGGCCTGGTGGTGCCCAAAGTGGCGGCCAACGAACTAAGGGGTTAACCGGCCAGAGTCGCTGCGCCTCGCTTGCGCAACTGGTCCGCAATGATGACCCGTTGGATCTCTGAGGTGCCTTCCCATATGCGGTCGACCCGAAGCTCCCGGTAGAAACGCTCGGCGACGTTTTCCCTCATGAACCCTCTCCCGCCAAAGATCTGAACCGCTCTGTCGGCGACCCGGTTCGCCATCTCCGAGGCATAGAGCTTGGCCATCGAGCACTGGGTGTGCTGCACCTTGCGGTCGACCCCGGCGTCTATCGCCCGTGCCGTCTCGTATGTCATCAGACGCGCCGCCCACAACTCGGTCAGCGAATCGGCGAGCATGAATTGGATCGCCTGGTAGTCGGCGATCTTCGAACCGAACGCCTCTCTTTGCTCCGCAAAAGCGGTGGCCTCTTCGATGAGGCGTTCCGCCGCACCGCAGCAACGGGCGGCGATCATCAAGCGCTCGTAGCGGAACCAGTCGTGGGAGAAGCTCATACCGTCGCCTTCAGACCCAACCAGGTTCTCCACCGGCACCCGGACGTCAGTGAAGCGCATCTCCCAGTGGTGATGGTTGTACGTGTGGGTGTACTCGGGGACCCGAAGACAGTCGATGCCGGGCGTGTCCATGTCGACGAAAAACAGGACATGTTTCCCGGCGTTATCGCCACCGTCCAGCTTGGCCTGGACAAACACATAGGCGGCCAGATTCGCCGAAGTGACATGCCACTTCTCCCCGCTGATTACATATTCCCCCTCGTCACGGCGGGCAGTGGTCTGGATTCCTTCGACATCGGAACCGGCGTGTTCCTCCGTTATCGCATAGCACTCGTGGATCTCCCCGGCAACGGTCGGCCGGATCCAGCGGTCCAGTTGATACTCAGTGACCACCGGTTCGATCCAGGAAGGTCCGGTGCTCACCACCCAGCCAAGGGCGTTGGTGACCCGGCCGGTCTGCTCCTGGATGACGGTCTGTTCCAGCATCGTGTACCCGGGCCCGCCCATCGACTCGGGCATGTTCAATGAGAGAAAGTCGAGCTCACGGGCCCGCTCGTGGTGCGCTTTCTCGATATCGTCCGGGAGTTTGCCCCGGTTCATCTCAGCGGTCGTCTCATGGGGGATAAGCTCGTCGACAAATGCGCGTGCTTTTTGTTGGAGCTGCAGTTCGGAATCGGAAAGAAGGGTTGTCATGACCTGCCTTTGTGCGGTTCCGATGACGCTAGCACCGACTGAACGGCCGTTCAGTTTTGGTGTTACAGTGCCGACATCGAATCGAGGTGACCGATGATCCACGAGACCCCATTTCATCCGAGGACGAGCGCCGAGAACAAAACCGGGCTGTGGAGCCACTGGTCCGGATACCTGGCGACAGACCGCTACCAGATGTCCGACAAGTTCGAGTATTTCGCCATCCGAAACTCGGCCGGTGTCATTGACACCTCGCCTCTTTACAAGTACCGGATAACCGGCGCCGATGCTGAGCAGTTCCTCTCCGGGGTCCTCGCCCGCGACATTCGTAAGTGCCGTCCCGGCCAGGCCCACTACACCCTGTGGTGCGACAACGAAGGCTATGTCGTTGAAGACGGTGTCATTCTCCGGATGTCGGAGGATGAGTTTCTGCTCACCGCTGCGGAGCCGAATATGGCGTATCTCCAAGACCTCGTAGGTAGGAAGTCTGTCGAGATCGAAGACGTGTCCGACGAGATCGGCGCACTCGCCCTTCAGGGGCCATATGCACTCGAGATCCTCAAGCAGTTGGCGCCGGAAGTCGAGGGTATGGGCTACTTCCATCTCGCGCCGGCGAAGATCGGTAACACTGCGGTAAACATCTCCCGCACCGGTTACACGGGCGACCTCGGCTATGAGATCTGGGTCGACCGCAACGACGCCCTCGATGTTTGGGATGCGCTCTTCGAGGTTGCCCGGCCGTACGGGGTGATCCCATGCGGGCAAACATCGCTGCTGATCACCCGAATCGAGGCCGGCCTCGTCCTAATCGACGTCGACTTCTACTCGTCGAGGTACGCCTGGAATGACGACCAGCGGACTACGCCGCACGAACTGGGGATGGGTTGGATGTTTCGCGATCTCGAGTCCGACGATCGGGCCTTCATCGGACGTGCTGCCATCGAGCGCGAGCTGAGGGACGGCACTTCCCGTTGGAAAACAGTCGGAATCATGGTCGACTGGCAGGCCTGGGACCGTCTCTACAACTCACGCGGTCTGGTCCCGCCCAAGGACCACACCCCCGAACACGGCGGGATGATGCTCTACGACGAAGATCTGAAACGGATCGGGTATACGCCAAGCTTTGTCTACTCGCCGATGCTGCAACGACATATCGGCATTGCCCGCATCCGGCCAGAGTTCGGGGCCAATGGAACGCGGGTCGGTCTCGAGGTCACTATCGACCACAAATACGATGTGGTAGATGCCAACGTGACCAGACTCCCCTTCTATAACCCGCCCCGAAAGACGAAGTGACGAAAGACAGCCTGAGGTAGGAAATGGCAGAGCGACGGGACTACGACGCAATTGTTATCGGCGGAGGCCACAACGGACTGGTAAACGGGTCTTACCTGGCCCGGTCGGGTTTGAAGACTTTGATCCTGGAACGCCGTCATCTGGTCGGAGGCGCCGCCATCACCGAAGAGCTGTATCCCGGGTTCAGTTTCACGACGTTTTCCTACGCCCTGAGTCTGCTCCGGCCTGAGATCATCCACGAGCTGGAACTCACCAAACACGGGTTCATGCCCCTGTTGATGCCGAGCACGTTCGCCCCGATGGAGAATGGCGACTACCTCTACATGGGCCAGGACAAGGCGGAGAATCATCACGAGATCTCCCGTCACTCAAAACACGATGCCGACGCCTACGACGCATACGGGCACATGATGGAACAGGTGGTCCATGCGATTCGTCCGCTGATGGACTCGATACCTCCGGACATCACTTCCAAGGATCCGCAGGAGCGGGCGCGGATGGCAGCCATCGGCTCGTATCTCGCCGACCTGCCGCCGGGCGTTCTCCACAATCTGGTCCGGATCATGACCGGTTCCGCCGCCGACATCCTCGAGGACTACTTCGAGTCGGACATCATGCAAGGCCTCCTCGCTTCGTCAGGAATCATCGGGACCAAGGTCGGCCCCCGCTCGCAGGGTTCGGGCCTCGTCCTTCTCTATCACTCATTTGGCGAGCACGACGGCGCTTATGGCGCCTGGGCCTTCCACAAGGGCGGCAATGGAGGGTTCACCCAGGTCCTGGCGAGAGCGGCTGAATCTTTCGGGGCCGAAATCCGCCTGGAGTCACCGGTCGACCACGTCGTTACCAAGAATGGCAAGGCCACCGGTGTTGTTCTCGAGGACGGGACCGAGCTCGAATCGAACATCGTGGTGAGTGCCATCGATCCCCGGCGTACCTTTATGGAGTTGGTCGATCCGATGGAGTTGCCAACAGACCTGGTTGAGAACATCCGGCGGTTCCGTTTCCAGGGTACCTCGGCAAAAGTCAACTTCGCCCTCGACTCAAATCCCCGTTACCCGGCCCTGGGCGACCGCACCGACCAGTACCGCGGCTTTATCAACATGGGTCCTTCCCTTGACTATCTGGAACGGGCATTTGATGACGCCAAGTACGGCGCGTACTCGAAGCGGCCGTATATCGACGGATGTATCCAATCGAACGTCGACCCTGATATGGCACCGCCGGGGAAAGCGGTCATGTCTTGCTTCATCCAGTACGCCCCGTATCACCTCAAAGAGAGCGACTGGGACACCGAGCGCGACAACTTCGGAGACACGGTGCAGGCCACTCTCGAGTCGTTCTTCCCGGGTTTCGGGGATCTGGTCCTCCACCGGGAGGTGGTGACACCGCTCGATATAGAACGCACCGTTGGGCTGACCGAAGGGAATATCTTCGCTGGTGAATTCCTCGCACCACAGATGTTCTTCTTCCGGCCAGCACCAGGTTGGAACCAGTATCGGACTCCGATCGAAGGCTATTACCAGTGTGGCTCGGGAACCCATCCCGGTGGGTGTGTGATGGGTGCTCCGGGCCGATTCGCCAGCCAGCAGATCATTTCCGACCTGGAAGCGTCAAAGTAGTTCTCCCCGCTTAGGACCGAAACCAGGGATGCGTCGAGCTCAGGCACCGCCGCTAACGGCGGCCAGCAGGAGAAGGATTCCGGACGAAAAAAAGAACAGCGCGGGAGGAAGCAAAGAAAGCTTGCTGGGTTTGATCGCTCCCCAAAGCGAATAGCCGGTAAGGATGATCCCGGCGACGATGAAAAAGACAGCCTCCGCGGTCCAGTTCGATTCCCCGGTTTTCCAGTCGACGGCGGTGTAGTAGCCGGCCAGGATCAGGTATAGCCCGAGAAGGACGCCCCAAATGGCTACAAGGAGGCGCAGGACAATTCCGTACCACCGACCGGCCCACGACGGCCATGGCTTGGTCGGCGTTGGTGATCTGGTCACCCCATCCGGCCATTCCTACCCGGAATGGCCACCTTCCCCGCCAGCGGGTAAGGAACAAGAGAGTGGGTCAACTCAGACTTCGACCAGCTGGCCCGAGGTGATGTCGAGGACGAACTCCTTGTTGCTCTTGGAGTCGGCGATGAACTCAGCAATAGTTGCACCGGCCTTGCGAACGATCCACCATGCGTAATCATCGGACCCCGTCTCCAGGAACTCTCTCCGCGCCTGACGGGCCGCTTCCACCGCCGAGGCTTCGTCTGCGAATTCGTCGATGAGAGTCTGCCTGGGTTCTCCCAGTCTCGAGACTTCTACAAATTCCACTGCTTCGTACATGTCGCCTCCGTACCTCCTTGCCGGATTATACCCGATCACATCGCGTGGTAAACAGATTCCCTATGCTGGCCCGGTGAGTTCATTCCATCAATATTGGGGCTACTTCGCCGCCGCCCTCTCCGGTACCGTGGGTGCGTGGGGGATTGTGATCCGTAATCGGGAACCTGTCCCGCCCCTCTATCTCCAGGTGGTCTGGGTGGCGGCCGGATCTCTGCTCTTTCAGATCGTCCTCGGGGTGATTCTCTACTCCGGCGGCACCGATCCCGGTAACCAGCATGTGTTTTATGGTGTCGTAATCGCCATCACCTTCTCCTTCGCATACATATACAGGGCACAATTCAGGAAACGTCCCGCCCTTTACTACGGGTTGCTTCTGCTCTTCAGCATGGGTCTGGCAATTCGGGGCATCCTCACGTTCGGCAACAGTTTCTAGGAGGAAATCAAATGCTGTTGAAAGACAAGAAAATTCTGGTCACCGGGGTTCTCACCGATGACTCGATCGCCTGGCATGTTGCCCGGATCGCCCAGGAGGAAGGTGCGGAGATCGTCGTGACCGGATTCGGCCGCGGGTTGCGACTCACCGAGCGTTCGGTACAAAGGCTGCCGCAAATGTGTGACGTCGTCGAGTTGGACATCAACGACCCATCCCATGTCGAGGGGCTCACTGCCGATCTCGACAGTCGGTGGGGCCGGGTCGACGGTGCACTCCACGCCATTGCATTTGCCCCGGGAGATGCCCTCGGCGGGAACTTCTTGAACACTCCAGCCGAGTCGGCCCAGATCGCCTTCACCACGTCTGCGTTCTCCTACAAGACTCTCGCTGTGGCACTGTTGCCTTTAATGCAGAACGCCGGGGGTGGGGGTTTGGTCACTCTCGACTTTGACAACACCCAGGCGTGGCCCGCCTACGACTGGATGGGAGTTGCCAAATCCGCCCTCCAGAGTGTCACCCGCTATCTGGCCCGCGACCTCGGCCAATACAACATTCGGGTGAATGCTGTTTCGGCCGGTCCCCTTGGAACGGTGGCTGCAAAGTCGATTCCCGGTTTTGATAAGTTCGACGAAGTATGGACAGAGAGATCACCTTTGACCTGGGACGCCTCGAACCCCGACCCGGTCGCTCGGATGGTCTGCGTTTTGATGAGTGACTGGGCTGCGATGACCAGTGGTGAGATTGTCCACGTGGACGGTGGGTTTCATGCGATTGCGGCCGGAGTGGATACGCCCGACGGCTAGGAGACGCCACTTTCCAGGAACACCTTGGCTTTGGGGAGCTCGACGATGAAGGTGGCGCCACCGCCGTCAGTTTCCTCGACGCGTACCGATCCGCGCATCACTTCGGCCAGCGATCGCACGATGCTCAGACCCAACCCGGTGCCACCCTTCGACCTGGTGTCCGACTGGTCGATCTGGGTGAAGCGCTCGAAAATCCGGTCGACTTCGTGGAGCGGGATACCCGGCCCGTGATCGACGATGGCAATCGTCGCGTTGTGGCCGCGATCCCACGCATATATTTCGACCGGGCTGTTGACGGCGTACTTTGCCGCGTTTTCCACGAGGTTGATCATTATCCGGTTGAGGTGGTCGCGGTCGGCCTCTACCGCCAACTCCGGGGGTTCGACGGCAAAAGTGGGCTCGATCGACACCGTGCGATCTATCTCTTCGAATAGCTCGGAGATAGAAATCGGCTCGAGGTGGACCGGGATCGCCCCACGGTCGATCCGGGAAACAACGAGGAGGTCGTCGATTAGACGTTGCAACCGCCCGGCCTGACGTCTTGCAGTCGACAGCAACTCCTGGGCCGTGGCGGTCTCAGGCTGAAGCTCGGGGCGGTTGACAGTATCGAGCGAACCGATGATAGAGGTGAGCGGTGTCCTCAACTCATGGCTGACGGTGGAGACGAAGTCGGTCTTCATCTGGGCCACTTCCTCGAGGCGTCGGGTCATATCTGCCTGCGCCTCGTAACGCCCAATCTGGGAGAGGACCAGCCCTGCCGGTGCGGATAGCGATCCAAGTTGTTCCAGCTGGGTCTCGGTGAAGTCGCCGTTGTATGGATCCCCGATGATGATCGTTCCGACCCTCATCGATTCGACCTTCAGGGGTGAGATCATCGCTTGTCTGATTCCCAGGTCGGTCAGCAGGACATGATGGGCGGTCTCGGCTTCGACGTGGTCGATGAAGATGGGTTTGGCGGCACGGAAAGCCTGAGCGATCGCACCGGGGCCACCAACATCGATGACCAACGGATCGCTCTCGAGGGGATAGCCGTTGACCCAAATCGGGCTCATGACTTCCAGACGATGACGATCCTGGTTGTAGAGGAGGACCACTCCCACCTGGGCATCGAGGTACTTGCAGATGGTACCGATGAGGTGGGGCACGATCTCGGCCAGAGACTCCGCCCGGGCCAGAGTTGCACTCACCTCGTAGAGACGGGCAAAGTCGAGCCGTTGATGGTCGATCTCCGCCGACCTCTCGGCGGAGCGGAGCGTTTCCCGTTCGAATTCCATTCCGACGAGCGCGGTTGCGGCACCCACGGCGATGACCGTCAGAATCAGCCCCAGTACGTCGGTGATCCCGGCTTCAGGGTTGGAGGCGAAGGTGAGGTAGGCAATCTCGCCGCTAATCGCCACAGTGATCATTGCGTGGGCCCACCAGGTAACCAGAAGCCCGGAAACGGCGGCCAGCCCGAACAAGATGGGCAGGGCAGTGTTGGTCATTTCCGGGATGATGGCGATCGCGCCGATCCCGGCGGCGAACACGAGGAGCCATGCCGACGCAATCCATGGGGCCACCTTGGTAGCCATCAGGGATTCCCATCGAAATGCCGTCGAGACCGTGAGCATGCCTGCGAGGGCCGCCAGGGGGATATAGAAGTCAGGTTGGGCGAAGACCGATACCCGTACGGCCTGGGCGCTCAGAATGACGGTCACGAACCACCCGACAGCCGAGGCGCGGCGCAGCAAAGACCCTCGGAAAGGGGCCATGGCTTTGCGCGCGTTAGTCAGCTCTGTAGTCACAGACTCCGGATTCTCATCGTCTCAACTGTATTCTCGGCACTTATACGTCGATGGTCGAGGATTCAATTTGGCTTTGCGGTCACTTGCAGGCGGGTCTCTTTTCGCTGAGGCGATCGGTGTATCGTCGCCGACCGTCCTCGCTTTGCACGGTTGGGGCCGACGTGGAAGCGATTTCATCAACAGTTTGGTCTCTTTTGGCGCTCTCGCAGTCGATCTTCCCGGATTTGGGGCAACCCCTCCCCCGAAAGAGGTATGGGGAGCACGTGACTATGCCCGGAGCCTGAGACCGGTCCTCGAGGAATTTGCGAGCCCTCCACTGGTTGTCGGGCACTCTTTTGGCGGCCGGATTGCCGTGTGTCTTGCTGCTGAGTTTCCCGATTTGGTCGGTCCGTTATTGGTTACCGGGGCGCCTCTGGTGCGGATTTCATCAGGCCGCAAGCCATCACTCCAGTTCCGGTTGGCCCGCAAGCTGAACGACCTGAGCCTTCTTGGCGACGGAACCATCGAGAAAATGAGACGAAACCGGGGCTCCGCCGACTACCGGGCCGCCACAGGGATCATGCGTGACATCCTGGTTCGTTTGGTAAACGAGGAGTATCACGACGAACTCGCCCGACAACTCAAACCGGTCAAGTTGCTCTGGGGTGAGAACGACACCGAAGTCCCCGTGGCAGTCGCTCGGGCCGCTGCTGAGGTGATAGTGGCTGCCGGGGGCGAGGCCGACGTCGAAGTCGTTGAAGGCGTCGGGCACCTTCTGCCAACCAGCGCCCCCGACTCGCTCCGCACTGCCGTTGGCGCACTGATTTGAGGTCGGGAATGAGACCGGAACAGAATTCGTGATCTGGGTTCTGGCACTGGCATGCCTCGTCGCAGCCGTGCCTGCCGGGCTCCGCTGGCTACGAGTTGCCCAACGCGAGCACTACCTCCCTTCGGTAACCAGGTTTGCGTTCCGGTGGTGGGCGAACGGGCCGATCAACCTGGTTCTGATCACCCTGGCGGTGGTCGGTGTGATCGGGGCGTGGTTCTATGCCGGATTGGGTCTGCTGGTCGTTTTCGCCCAGGTAGGCCCGGTTGGCCTGTCCATCAAGGGCCGGACCTCCCCTCTGTCGTGGACGGCCCGCCTCCGCCGGGTGGCAATCGCCAGTGGGGTGATCTTTCTGATCGTGGTTGCTGGCGGTGTGGTCGCCAATAGTGCCGCCGTCGTTGCTGCCGCGTTGTTGGTGCTCCCCTTGATCGTCGATCTCGCATTGCTGATACTCGCTCCGATAGAAGCGCGAATGGGGAACAAATGGGTTGAGAAGGCAGGGCAACGGCTTCGGGAGTCCGGGGCGCGGGTGGTCGCGATCACCGGGTCTTACGGGAAGACCACAACCAAGGAATACCTTCATCATCTCATCGGTGATCAGGTTCGTTCTGTCGCCAGTCCCGCCTCGTTCAACAACAGAATGGGACTGGCGCGGGCGATCAACGAGCGGCTTGTCCCGGGCACCGACGTTTTCATCGCCGAGATGGGTACCTACGGCCCCGGTGAGATTTCCGCACTCTGTAGCTGGCTTCACCCCGAGGTTTCCGCCATTGTCTCGATCGGTCCGGTGCATCTGGAGCGATTCCGCACCGAGGAGAACATCGTGGCCGCCAAAGCGGAAATACTCGATGGTGCTCGCCTCGGTGTGCTCGCCATTGACCATCCCCTCCTCGCTGCCCTTGCCGGCCAACGCTCGCCTGCCATGGAGATCGTCACTGTGGGGAGATTCGAAGGCGACATCGTGGTTGACCTGTCGACGCGGCGACTATCTCGAGGAACCTCCGATCTCGGGGTGATACCGGATGACGTCTTTCCCACCAACCTCGCCGTGGCCGTGGGGATTGCTGGTGGCCTCGGTATCGAAGTTGATCCGGCCCGGTATGCCACGTTACCCCGGGCCGAGCACCGCCAGAGCGAGAGTGTCGGTTCGGGCGGTTTCACGATCATCGACGACACCTTCAATTCGAATCCGGCAGGTGCGGAGCTCGCCCTGAACAGGCTGGTGGAGGTCGCTGCGGAGAACAAACGCGTCCTGGTCACGCCGGGAATGGTCGAGTTGGGGCCGCTGCAAGACGACGCGAATTCTGAGTTTGCCAGACGTGCAGCGGAGGTGTGTGATCACATATTCATTGTTGGGCGGACGAATCGGAGTTCTCTTCTCAGAGGCGCCGACGGGGGGCGCGCTTCGGTTACTGTCGTCGCCGAACGCGAGGATGCCGTTGACTGGGTCCGGGATAACCTGACTGCAGGTGATGCGGTGCTCTACGAAAACGACTTACCCGATCATTATCCATAGGAGCGAATCGATGGCGGACACGGCCGTGGTATTCGGAGGCCCATCCGACGAGCACGACATTTCCATACTCACCGGGCTTCAAGTGGCCCGCGCCCTCGGAGATGTCTCGTGCATTTTCTGGTCGAAGACAGGGGATTGGTTCCTGGTTGATTCAAGTCTCGAGGCCTCTGCGTTTGTCAACGGAGTGCCTCCGAAATCGAAGGAACTCGAGTTTCGCGCCTCCCCGAGCGGTGGATTCGTCTTGAAGAGGAAATCCCTCCGATTTGATGCGGTGTTCATCGCCTGTCATGGCGGGCCGGGGGAGGACGGCACGTTGCAGGGACTCTTCGATCTCGCCTCGATCCGCTATACAGGCCCGGGCCAGGCGGCATCTGCCTTGGGCATGGACAAGCTGGCCTTCGGTTCGGCGATGGCCAGCGCAGGCCTGAAGACGTTGCCCCGTTCCCTGGTCGCCACCGGCGCCGAGGAAGTGCCCGAGTTCGCCGGGCCCTACATCGTCAAGCCGCGTTTTGGTGGATCGTCGATCGGAATCGAGATCGCTGACGACTGGGACACAGTTCTCGCCCTGAAGCGAACATCCCGATTCTTTGACCAGGGTGCTGTGGTCGAACCATATCTCCCGGCAAGTCGCGATCTCCAAGTGGCGGTGCGCACGTATCCCATCCTCGAGATATCGGCTATCGAGGCACCGGCGCGGGCTGAGGAGGGAATCTATTCCTACCACCAGAAGTATCTGGCCTGGGGCGGGGAGGTGAGCGGTGGCAGGGAATTGCCGGCCCGTCTCGAACCCGACCTGGAAACCCGCGTCAGAGATCTGGCAGCGCGGGTTGCCTCGGTGGCGAGCCTGCGTGGAATCTGTCGCATCGACTTCCTCGAAAAAGACGGTGATCTCTATGTGAATGAGGTCAACACGATCCCCGGATCGATGTCGGCCTATCTCTGGATCGATCCTCCACTCGAGAGGTCGACGCTGTTTGCCGACATGGTTGCCGAGGCAGGCCAGGGGCCAACCCGGGTCTTCTCGGTCGCGGGCAGCGATGGAACGGCGCTCCGGAGCGCCGGGACTATCGCTTCTAAGTTGGGGTAGGGGTTTCTCTCTTAGAGATGGACGACCGGGCAGGTAAGGGTTCGGGTGATTCCTTCGATACCCTGGATTTTGGCAACAACCAGCTTGCCCAGGGAGTCAACATCCTCGCTGGTTGCCTTGACGATGACGTCGTAGGGTCCGGTCACATCGTCCGCGGAGTCGACGCCGTCGATTTTGCGGACCTCATCTGCGACTATCGCCGCTTTTCCGACTTCCGTCTGGATCAGGACATACGCTTGCACCAAGTGTTTCTCCATTCGCTCTGGGAGGGCGACTCTAGTCAGCGGTGATGGAGGAGTGCACGGCGAGTCAGTACTAGACGTCATGGGATAAATGTGGCATAGTTATGCCATGGCCAGAATGAGGGTGAGCACGACGGTGGACGAGGAACTTCTCTCTGCGGCAAGGAACCTCAGGTCAAATCTCAACGACGCCAACCTGATCGATGAGGCACTGGCTTCCTTGCTGGCGAGCTACCGCTCGTCCCGGATCGATGCCACATATGCTTCTTACGACGAGCATCCTCTGACCGAGCCCGACGAGTGGGGCGACCTCGCCTCGTTTCGAGAGGCTGCCGGGGCTTCATGACCGGACTGCCGGAGCGCGGTGAGGTTTGGTGGTGCGAGTTGCCCCAAATCGGTCGGAGACCGGTCGTGGTCCTGTCGCGCAATGCAACTATTCCCCGCCTCCGTCGCGTGATCATCGCTCCATGTACCACCAACATCAGGGGTCTTGCCAGTGAAGTGATACTCGAAGCCGACCAGGATCCGATCCCGTTGCATTCTGCGGTGAATCTGGACTCGGTCGAAAGTGTGTCGGTCGGTGTCTTGACCCAACGACTCGGGCGTCTTGGCGATGAGAAAATGCGCCAGGTCTGTGCTGCGCTCGCCGTCGCCGTGGATTGCGCCTGAGCCAGCGGTGCTGTATCGCTCTGTTCGAGTTGGCCCGACTACCGGTCGGATGCGGTCAGTAGCCGTCCTGGCCCATGCGGACGGTGTCGGCGTAACGCCGCCCGTCCTCCTCGACTACCTCGAAAACGACGCGCTGGCCCTGGCGAAGGGTGCGGAAGATCGAGCCACCCAACGAACCGGATTTGAGGTAGACCTCGGATTTGTCGTCGTCGCGAACGATGATCCCCGCTCCGGTGACCGGGTCATAGATCTTGACGACGCCCTGCGCCACTGATCAGGCCTTTTCGACCTTGCCGGCGCGGATACATGAAGTGCACACACGTGCTCGTCTCGTGTTAGACCCGTGCTTGACCCGGACCCGTTGGATATTGGGCAGCCAACGGCGGTTGTTGCGTTTGTGGGAGAAGCTGACGGATTTCCCGTAACTGGGCTCCTTGCCGCAGATTTCGCAGCGATAAGACATGTTCAAAACTCCTGGAATGGTCTGGAAGGCTCACGGATTTGTCGTCCGTTGCGACCGGTCGTCAGGATAGCGGGGTCGCTGACCAAGTTCTAGTTCAGCGTTACCGTAGCTGCTGTGAGTAAGGGACCCGGAACTAGATGGCAACTCTGACTCGTCTCGCCAATCTGAGTGTCGGCGAAGTTCGGGGTCTGGGAGGCAAACGCACCGAAACACTGTCCAAAGCCGGCATCCGGACCGTTGCTGATCTTCTCCACCACGTGCCCCATCGTTATATCGACCGCTCGAAACACTCATGGATCGAGTCGCTCCCGGTCGGCGAGGAAGTCACCGTCATCGGGCAGGTCGTAAAGGCGAACCTGCGTCGGCTGCGTAAGAAGATGACCATCCTCGACGTTTATATCAGCGACGGGACTGCTTCGATCAAGGCAGTCTTTTTCAACCAACCTTTTCGGGCCGGACAACTCACCGAGGGAACACAGGTGGCATTCTCCGGTGTGGTGACGATTCGAAATCGGGAACGACAATTCAACAGCCCGGCTGTCGACATTCTCGATGCCGCGTCCGAGCCAATGGTGACGGGCCGGGTCGTCCCGATCCACTCGGCGGTTGGCAATATCACCCCGGCGATGATGCGTACTGCAGTTCACAACGCCGTCTCCAGGTCACGCCCCATCGACGACCCCGTGCCCCCGCGACTGATCCGCCAACACAAGCTCATCGACCGGGACCGGGCCTTTGCGGACATCCATTTCCCTGAGGACATGAAAGACATAACTCCGGCGCGGAGCAGGTTGGTCTATGACGAGTTGTTCCGCCTCGAGCTATCTCTTGCGATCAAACAGCACCAGTATCGGGAGGACTCAAGCGGGATAACGCACACACCGACCGGCGAACTCGTGGATGCATTCATCGAGCGCCTGCCCTATACGTTGACCCGCGATCAGGCCAGGGCATTGGAACAAATCGACAGCGATCTTCGCGAGTCGGTGCCCATGCATCGCCTCCTCCAGGGCGAGGTGGGCTCGGGAAAGACCGTCGTGGCGGTGGCAGCGATGCTCGCCGTTGTCGAGAGCGGATACCAGACCGCGGTGATGGCCCCCACGGAAGTGTTGGCGGGCCAGCACTTCATCAACATCGTCGACTTGCTGTCGTCGGCCGGAATGTCGCCCGAAATCCGTGGTCTCGGCTCCGAGTTGGGAATGGACAGCCTCTTCGGCGGTGAAGGCCCGGCTGTCCACGTCGCAATTCTCACCGGGTCCAGTTCACTGGCCAACTACCGGAGCTCCGTCACCAGAGCGCAATTGCTCGAGGATGTGGCGTCGGGCCAGGTCGATTTGTTGATCGGAACTCACGCTCTGATCCAGGAAGGCGTTCACTTCAAGCGGCTTGGCGCCGCAGTTATCGATGAGCAACATAGGTTTGGAGTTTCCCAACGTGTCAAGCTCAAGGCCAAGGCAGGCATCGAGGACCCCGACTTGCTGATCATGACCGCCACTCCGATACCCCGGACCATGAGTATGACCATGTATGGCGACCTCGATGTCACCGTTATCGAGGAGATGCCTCCGGGTCGCTCGCCAGTGGCGACCCAGCACCTCCCGAAGATCGACGAAGGAGCAGCGTGGGCCCTGATCCGCAAGGAGGTGACCGACGGACGCCAGGCTTTCATCGTTTGCCCGCTCGTCGAAGACTCAGCCAAAATCGAGGCGGTTTCGGCAACCGCCGAGTTCGAACGGATCTCCGCCATCATGTCCGACCTGAGGGTTGGATTGATTCATGGCCAGATGAAGTCGGCGGAGAAAGAAGCGGCCATGTCTGCGTTCCGTGACGGCCTTGTCGACGTTCTCGTCGCCACCACGGTCATCGAGGTGGGCATCGACATCCCCAACGCCACCGTAATGGTGATTGAAGATGCCGATCGTTTCGGACTGAGTCAGCTCCACCAGCTGTGGGGGCGGGTGGGCCGCGGGATCCACCCCGGCCACTGCATCTTGTTGGCTGATGCCCTCACCGATGATGGTGAAAAGAGGATGGCGGCCATGGTCGAGACGACGGATGGATTCAAACTCGCCAACACCGATTTACGTCTCCGTGGGCAGGGGACCGTGTTCGGCACGAAACAGTCGGGGTTGACAGATCTCAAACTCGCCAACGTGGTTGACGACGAGAAACTACTGATCAAGGCGCGTAAAGACGCCTTCGACATCGTGCGGTCAGATCCAGCCCTCAGCGGTCATCCCGAGCTGGCGGAAGAGATCCGTGCGATGCTCGGCGACAGGGCCGAATGGCTTTTCCTGAGCTGAGGCCGGTGAAATGAGGATCATTGCCGGGATTGCGGGAGGACGCCGATTGAAGGCGCCCGATACCGATGGCACCCGTCCCGCCACCGATCGGGTACGGGAGGCAGTGTTCTCTTCTCTGGGCGATCTCGTCGTCGACGCCGTCGTTGTCGACCTCTACGCCGGGTCTGGCTCATACGGTCTCGAGGCGCTATCCCGTGGGGCGTCCTCGGCGACCTTCGTAGAGAACGGCCATGCAGCGATCCGTGCGCTGTCGGAGAACATCCGATCACTGGGGATCGGCGGGGAAATACACAGGTCGACCGTGAGGCAATTCCTCCAGAGCAACAAGGCCGGATTCGATCTCGTCTTTGTGGATCCACCCTGGCCACTGGACACCGAAGAGTTGGAGCGCGATTTCCTGGCTATCGACCCCGGTCTGCGTAACGGAGGAGTGGTCGTTGCGTCGAGGCGTCACACCGATAGAGTGCCGGAAGGCCCCGAAAGTTGGCGGGTTGCCGCGGAGAAACGGTACGGAGATACCAGAATCCTCAGATACCAGAAGGAAACAGAGGGCGAATGACAACTGCGTTGTGTCCGGGGAGCTTTGATCCCCCAACCAACGGGCATGTTGACGTGATCGGGCGGTGTGTCGCGATCTTTGACGACGTCGTGGTGTCAGTGGTGGACAACCCGGCGAAGGACTCGCTGTTCACAGTGGAGGAGCGGGTTGATCTGCTCACATCGATGCTGGGGCCGAAGGTCCGAATCACCTCGTTCACCGGGTTGCTCGTCGACCATGCCAGTGCGGTCGGGGCAAATGTGGTGGTCAAAGGCCTGAGGTCGATCGACGACTTCGAGTTCGAAAAGCAAATGTCGCAGATGAACGAACATCTCTCGGGTATGGAGACGGTTTTCATGGCCACAAATCCGAGTTTCAGTTTCGTTTCCTCGTCGCTGGTCAAAGAAGTTGCCAAACTAGGTGGAGACGTGAGTGAATTGGTCCCGCCCGAGGTGCTCATGACATTGAAGGAGCGATTCGGATGACAGAAGAGTCAGACATGGAGCAGCCCGAAGTACTCGGGAATGATCCGGCGACGCCCGCCGATGTCGGTGAGTTACAAGACACCGTGGACGACCTCCTGGTTTATCTGCATGAGGCCAAGTCAGTGCCACTCTCGGGGAATGTCCTCGTCGACCGGGAGCTCTTCCTCGGGCTTCTGGAAAAACTCCGCTCCGAATTGCCTGACGAGTTACGGGCGGCGCGCTGGATGGTCCGCGAACGGGAGGCCTTCATCTCACGGACCAACGAGAAGGCGCGCGAGATCATCGAAAAGGCCCGCGCCGAAGCCGACGAACTGGTGTCCGAGTCGAATATCACTAAGGAAGCTGTCGAAGAGGCAAATATTCTCGTCCGCAGGGCCGAAGGAGAGTCCCGCCTCATGCGACTCGAAACCGAGGATGAGATCGAAAAGCAGCTCCAGGATGCAGAGAACCTGTTGAGTCGACTTCTCTCCACGGTCAAGAACTCGCGCAATGAGTTGCACCAGGCCCGGCCGAAACCACCAGACGTCCCTATCTAGCGAAATGCACGACCAATTGGTGGTCCCGGTCGACAAGTTGGTGGGCACGGTCGGGCGAGAAAGGAAATTCCAGGGGGAGCGTTCGGTTTCATTGCGGTTGGGGGAGGCGACCGTCAATGGACCGATGAGTGTTTCCGGGATATTGGTGGGTACGACCGACGGGGTCGATTCCAGTTTTCGGGCATTGGCGCTGGCCAATCTGATCTGCACGAGATGCCTGGTGGAGTGGTCCGAGGAGGTCGAGGCGACCGGGGGCCAGTACTTCCGGGCCGAACCCGACGAGGATGGTTATGCGATCGTCGACAACGCGGTTGATGTCGGAGCGCCGGCACAAGACGAACTCGCACTGGCCCTCCCGGCTGTTCCCCTCTGCCGGCCCGGGTGTGCCGGACTTTGCCCAACGTGTGGAACCGACTTGAATAGGGAACCCTGTGACGGTCATGGCGACGATTCTGATTCGCCGTTCGCCGTCCTGAAAGATCTATTCGATTCCTGACGAACCAAGGAGAGCACCATGGCGGTGCCCAAGAAAAAAATGTCGCGCTCACGTACCCGTCAGCGCAAAGCGGCCTGGAAGGTGACGGCACCTTCGTCGGTCGCGTGTGAGCAGTGTGGTACACCCAAGCTGCCCCATCGTGCCTGTCGCAATTGCGGGACTTACGCGGGCCGCGAAGTCATAGACACCAAGTAGACCGTTGGCCCGTATCGCACTCGACGCGATGGGGGGCGACAACGCTCCCTCCGAAACCGTCGCCGGCGCGGTCCTGGCGTCAGCCAATGGCGTCGATGTGGTGTTGGTCGGGGCCAAAGACCGACTACAGGACGAACTGGCTTCTCATGGCGTCGACCTGGAGATCGTCGATGCCGTCGACATCATCGGCATGGGTGACGATCCGGCACGTGCGTTGCGGGAGAAACCCAACTCGTCGATCTCAGTCGCAGCCCGACTCGTCGCCAGCGGCGATGCCGCCGGAATGGTCTCGGCGGGATCCACCGGAGCTGCGATGGCGGCTGCCGCCATCCTCATCGGCCGGATCAAAGGTGTTGCCAGGCCCTCTATTGCATCGATATTTCCGACACGGGGCACCCCCACTCTGGTACTCGATTCCGGCGCAAACCCCGAGGTCAACGAAGACCACATCTATCAATTCGCGGTGATGGGCGCCGTAGCGGCAGAAGCGCTACTGGGCGCCAACAACCCCAGAGTTGGCCTGTTGTCGATCGGCGAGGAAAAAGGGAAGGGTCGTGCTCTGGAGAAGGCGGCGTATGACTTGCTTGCCACCAGCGACTTGAATTTTGTGGGCAATGTAGAGGGTCGGGACGTCGATACCGACAAGGCCGACGTCTTCGTCACCGATGGTTTCACCGGCAATGTGTTCTTGAAGGCAACCGAGGGCACGGTCCAACTCATCTCGGGTCTCGTCGCCGAAGAACTCGCAACACTCTCGCCGGAAGCGCGGAGTGAAGCCATGCCCGCGTTGGAGCGGATCGCCGAACGCTTCGATTACGAAACCTACGGTGGCGGGTACCTTCTCGGAGTCGATGGGGTTGTAGTAATCGCACACGGATCGTCAACCCGTCGCGCAGTTTCCAATGCCCTTGCATTGGCGAGCGAGGGAGCGGAGAACAACATCCCGCAACGCATCCGCCAGCAACTCGACAGATGACCCTCGGAGAAATCCTGGGTTATGAGTTCTCCGACCGAGCGCTGGTCGAGATGGCGCTGACTCATCGCTCTGTCGGTGCGCATAGTCCGGGGACAAGCGACAACGAGCGATTGGAATTCCTCGGAGACGCCGTCCTCCAACTGGCGGTGACCGAGAAGATCTACAACGACTACCCGGGTCTGGCGGAGGGCGAATTAGCGAAGGTACGAGCAGCCGTCGTGAGCGGCGAATCATTGTCCCAGGTGGCTAACCGGGTGGGTCTGGGCCGATTCTTGAACCTTTCTGCCTCCGAAGAGAGGTCGGGTGGCCGAACAAAGGACTCGATTCTCGCCAACGCAATGGAAGCGATTATCGGTGCGGTCTACCTCGACGGTGGGCTCGAAGTTGTCACCGGGATGATCTACAGATTGTGGGGGTCGACGATCGATGACAAAGCGGAGAGCCCGGGCAGACTCGATTTCAAAACCCGCCTTCAAGAAGTTCTCGCAACTCAGGGAAAGCGTCCGAGTTATGAGGTCTCGGGTGTCGGCCCCGACCATGACCGAATTTTTACGGCCACGGTTTTCGTGGACGGAACGGTGCTCGGCTCGGGCCAGGGACCTTCGAAGAAGGCATCGGAACAGATTGCGGCGCAACAGGCACTAGAGACGCTCAAGTAAGAGTTCAGAAGTCCTGTAGGACAAAAGGCCCGTCGGTCTTTGCCCGCAGACTGAGATACCAAACGGCCATCCCAACACCAATCGATGCGATTATCAGGCCCTGGACTGCTACCCCGATTGCGATGGTGACACCGAAGGCGATCGACGGTGAGCCTACGAGGAAAAGAGGCACCGCTATCACTTGTATCAACTGCGAGGCAGTGCCACCGATCAACCCGATCAGCAGCAAGAATCCGAAGGTGGGCCACCAACTCCCCTTTACGAGGTCGAAACTGCGTTTGATCGACGCGAGCGGCCCCAACCCTTCAACAGCGATCACCGGGGCCGTCATGCTCGAACCTATTGCGAACCAGATACCCGGGATGATCAAAAGTAGAAAACCCACCGAGGTCCCGACTGCGATGATGGCGAGAGCGATGATCCACACAAGCATCGACGAGAACGCGGCTGCAACGACCGAGCGTCCGGACGGCTGGGTTGCCACTTCCTCGGCCACGGCGCGGGCGGCCACGAGGTAGAGGAATCCGTACACGACCGCCGATGCGATTCCAACCCAAATCATGGCCACGAAGAAATCGACCAACAACTCAACTAATTCCTCGTCAGGCATCGATTGGATGACTTCAGGATTGTTCAGGGTCAGATCGAAGAAGTCGAGTGCGCCGGTCGCGGTGAGCACGAGATAAGAGATCAGGCCAACGACAACGCTGGCCGCGAGAGCCGGCATCAGCATTGGTCGCCACACCTTGCCCAACATGTTGACCAGGTCGGACAGCGATTCGCCGAAGGATCGAGGTTGTATCTCCATGGGTTCGGTACGGTAGCGATTCGCCCACTATCTCCCGGTCACAATGCCCGAGTTACCCGAAGTCGAAATCACAAGACGCCATCTCGCTCCTGTCCTCGGCAGCGCACTGTTTGAGGCGGTGGAGGTCACCCATCCCCGCACCGCACGGCACAACCAGAGCAACCCGGACATCGTCTCGTCACGACTGCTCGGCCGTCGTGCCCTGGCCGTCGAACGAAGCGGGAAGTTCATCGTGATTCCCCTCGACAACGACATGACAATGGTGGCCCATCTCGGCATGTCGGGGAGATTTGTGGTCGACCCCGATGTCGAGGCCATACATACCCATTTCCGGGCACACCTCGACAGCGGACGCTCCGTCGAATTCGTCGATCCCCGGACCTTTGGATTCATTGCTGTCTTCGACCCGGAGGAGATGGAGACCTCGGGTCTGGCTCGAATCGGGCCGGATGCCTGGGAGAACCCTCCGGACGTAGACACTCTTGCTGCTTCCTTGCGAGGGCGGGTCGCCCCGATAAAGGCGCTACTCCTCGATCAGGGCCTGATATCGGGATTGGGGAATATCTACGCAGATGAGTGCCTCTTCCTCGCACATATCGATCCTCGCGCACCGGGTGGCAGCCTCGACACCGGGGACCTGGAGCGACTCCTGACTGCGATACGACAGGTTTTGGCCACCGCCATCGACAACGGCGGCACCAGTCTCGATGACCTCGCATATCTCCTCCCCGACGGTCGGGCCGGTGAGAATCTCAACCGTTTACAGGTTTATGGCCGAGATGGCGAACCATGCCAACGATGCGGCGAGATCATCGATCGTGTGGTGATTCGGGCCCGATCGACTCACTTCTGTCCGGGATGTCAGGTGAAGCGTTGAATCAGCGGGCCATCACCGCCCGGGTAACCGGTCACGTCCAGGGAGTTGGCTACCGGCAGAGTTGTCGCCAGGTGGCACGTTCTCGGGGTTTGGATGGTTGGGTGCGGAATAGGTCCGACGGATCTGTCGAAGTGTTCGCCCAGGGGGACGCCGATGCGATCGACACTCTGGTCGCCTGGCTTTGGTCGGGCCCGTCTGCCGCGAGGGTCACGGGTGTCGAGTCGGATTCGGTTGCGTTCGACACCACTCTGCGTGACTTCTTCATCCATCCCGACCCGGCGAAAACCCACTGAGCAGCCATCCGCTGTTAGCCTGAAGGGGTAATCACATACATGTCATTTGTCAGGAACCATCTGTGTATTTGAAGTCATTGAAACTCGTCGGTTTCAAATCATTCGCCGACCGGACCCACCTCGAACTCCGGCCGGGAGTGACGGTAATCGTCGGGCCGAACGGATCCGGCAAATCCAACATCGTCGATGCGATTTCCTGGGTGATGGGGACTCAATCCACCAAAGCACTCCGCACCGACAAAATGGAAGACGTGGTTTTCGCCGGAACGGCGACGCGGCCCTCGCTGAATAGAGCGGAGGCGACGGTCATAATCGACAATGCCGACCGGACCCTCGATCTCGATCTCGACGAAGTCGCTATCACACGACGTCTCTACCGTGACGGTTCTTCCGACTATGAACTCAATGGTGTGGGATGTCGGCTGCTCGATGTCCAGGAGCTGCTTTCCGATTCTGGGGTTGGCCGGCACCAGCACGTGATCATCGGCCAGGGCCAGGTTGACCGGGTCCTCAACGCCTCACCCGAAGATCACCGGGCTGTCATCGAGGAAGCGGCGGGGATTCTCAAGCATCGAAAGCGGAAGGACAAGGCCGAGCGTCGTCTGGAACGTACCGACGAAGACCTGCTCCGATTGAATGACTTGCTCGGCGAGATAACCCGCCAGATGCGCCCGCTGAGACGCCAGGCTGGCGCCGCCGAGAAATACCAGGGTCTCAAAGACGAGGTCACGGGTCTCACGCTATATATCTCCGGCCAGACTCTGGCGCGGGTCGGGTCCGATTTGGCCGACTCGGTCAAAGAGCAAACCTCACTGTCAGAGGAGTTGAAAACCCGCGTCGCCCGAAACGAAGAGCTGTCGGACGATCTCAAACGGCTGACTCACCGCGCCGGTTCGATCGGCTCCGACCTGGAGCGGGACAGCGCCGCTGCCGCCGTCCTCGAGACAACGACGGAGCGGCTTCGCCGCCTCGCCTCGGTTGCGCATGAACGTTCCCGTGCCCTTTCCGGGCGTCGTCAGGCAGTGACCGAGCGTCGTTCCGACCTCGAGTCGGAACGTCTCCTCATACTCGGTGGCCTGGATGGCCTGGGTGACGAGGAGCCGCAGGCACTCGCCTCTGCCGAAAGCAATGAAACCCGATTTCGTGATCTTGAAGCTGAACAACAGGCGATCGCAACCCAGAATGCGCTGTCGCCCGAAGGAGCGCTTGCGGCCGTACGCGGTGAGTTGAGCGTCCTCGAGGCAGCCGAGATCAGGGACCGGAGGGAGCTCGATGCCGTCGAGCGGCGGATCGATGTGGTCACTTCGCAACAGGACGACGAACTGGCCGAAGTTGGCAGAATCAACACCGAAATCCTCGAGATCGACGCCGAACTATCCCGGGTCCAGGTGAAGTACGAGGAGACCCGCAACCGGCGCATTTCCGACCAGGAAGTGTGGACGGCTGCTGAAGAGCGCCACACCGAAGCACGGATGAATATGTCCGGTGCCGAAGGACGCCTCGAGGCGATCAGGTCGGCGCTCAGCGGCCACTTCGATGAGGAGGCGAGGTCGCGCGTCGAGGCAGCGAAGGGCTCGGTGGGGTCTTTGGTTTCCCGCCTGGATGTTCCCGAAGGCCTGGAAATGGCGGTCGATGCGGCTCTTGGTGCCTGGGCTGACGCTGTCGCCTTTGACGGCGAACACAGTCTCGAAGTGATAGTCGAATCGATCAAGTCGAATGGCCTCGGAGGTATTCCGGTGGTTGCCCCAATCGCCACGAGGCCAGAACCCGCCCGCGAGGTGGCGGCGGAACTCGGTCTCGAAGCACTGATCGACACTCTCGGCCCTAAAGCTGATGTCACCCTCGCTTCAGCCTTGCTTGGCGACATCGTTGTTGTGGAGGGCTGGTCGACGGCGTGGAAGATCGTCAGAAAACACCAGCACATCCGGGCGGTCACGCCCGAGGGAGATTTGATAACTGCCAATGGGATCCGGGTTTCCAGCCCCGATGGCGCCGGTGTCGCCATGTTGGAGGCTGCCGAGGTAGCCCTGGAGCGGGCGACCACCGATCTGGCCCGGACTGAGTCGCGCCACGTAGCGGCCAAGCGGGACTTCGAAAAGTCGCGCCAGGCCGAGCGTGACCAGCTCGAAGCCGTGGAGGCGTTCGAGGCCCGGCTCAGCGGCGGCTCGGAGGCCATGGACCGATTGCAGAAGTCAGCAGACGCACTGGCGTCGGAGCGGGAGCGACTCGAGGCACGGCAAACAGCCATCCGAGAGGGGTCCCTGGCCCGGATTGGCCACCAGAAGGAGCTGCAGGGGCGGCTCAGCTCTTTGGAAGGCGCCGAGGCCGATCGGATGAGGGTTTGGGAAGAACTCGAGTCGAAGCGAATTGCCATAGCGGCCGACCGAGAGGTGGCGAGGTCTGCCTGGCAGGAGGCAGCGGAGACCTTGCGGTCGCTCCGGGAGCGAAAGACGCTTCACCAGGAGCGTCTCGCCCGTATCGACGATGAGCTCGGCCGCTTGGAACTGGGTGTTTCCGACTCATCGGTTTCTACGGACTCGCTCGACTTCGTGGTCGGGAATGCCCGGGCCGCGGTTGCGACGCTCGAGATCCGCCTCGGTGAGCTGAGGATGCGACAGCAGGAATTGCGCGCCGCAAACCGCGACGCTCTGGGCTCGCTGGAAACGGCACGGACCGAATATGAGACCGGTCGGAGCCGGATTGAAGAAATCAGGGCGCGAATCGCTCAACTCGATGTCCGCACGACCGAACTCCGTCTGCAACGGGAGGCGATCGCTGAGCGTGTCCGTCGGGATGCCGATGCCACCGTTGAGGTTGCGCTGGCGGCCCCACGACCGGATTTGCCCGAGGATGCCGACCTCGAGGCCCGCCTCGAGTCCCGTCTCGTCGAGTTGCGACGCCTGGGACCGGTCAACCCGCTTGCGGCCCGGGAGTACGCCGATCTCAAAGAGCGCCACGACTTTCTCGGCGATCAAATGGCCGATGTCGAGTCGTCCCGACAGGAGCTACGCAAGGTCATATCTGCTCTCGAGGGAGAAATCGAGCTCCGTTTCCAGGCTGCATACACCGAAGTGGCCGAGGCCTATCAGAAGTACTTCTCGATTCTTTTCCCTGGCGGCAAAGGACGGGTGCATCTCGTCGAAGACGACGACGGGGTTGCCGGACTCGAGATTCATGCCCAACCACTCGGAAAAAAGGTCAGCCAGTTGTCGCTGCTGTCCGGTGGAGAGAGAAGCCTCGCCGCTCTGGCGTTCCTCTTCGCAGTGTTCGAGGCACGGCCGAGCCCGTTCTATGTCCTCGATGAGGTCGAAGCCGCCCTCGACGACTCCAACCTGAGGCGCTTTCTCAAGATCGTCGACGAGTTCCGACTTCAAGCGCAGCTGCTCGTTGTCACCCACCAGCAGCAGACCATGGAAGCCGCCGATGTCCTCTATGGCGTCACCATGGAGCCGGGTGGCTCATCCAAGGTCGTTCGCAAGGTGATGTCGGGGGCCGATGTCGCCAGCGTGGCCTAGCGTTTAGCCTGCTCCGGGAAATGGACACCACCCAGCTAATCATCCTGGTCGTCGTGGCGGTTGCGGTCGCCGGGCTCATCTGGTTTCTTGTCTCGCGACGGAAGACTCCAACGGGGATATCGCCGACGACCAAACCGGCGCGCGGTCTCGGCGGATCTCTACGAAACCTCTGGGGAGGTGGGTTGTCCGATGACACCTGGGACGACCTCGAGGCAATGCTCCTGTCGACAGACCTGGGCGTGGCCGCGACACAATCCGTGGTGTCTGCTGTTAGGAAGCGGTCGCCGGAGTCGGTGGAGGACGCCCTTGGCGCGGTCGGAAGCGAAATTCGCGGTCAACTCATGCAAAACGACCGGAGTCTCGATCTCTCCGGGAAACCGGCGGTCGTCCTTGTGGTCGGGGTCAACGGATCGGGTAAAACGACGACCATCGCCAAGCTGGCAAAACGATTCAAGGACCAGGACCTCGCAGTTGTGCTGGGAGCGGCCGATACCTTTCGGGCGGCGGCGGCCGAGCAATTGACGACATGGGGCGATCGTCTCGGATTCCGGGTTGTCCGGGGGAGTGAGGGCGCCGATCCGGCGTCGGTGGCCCATGACGCACTGACGGCGGCGCAGTCATCCAACACCGACGTCCTGCTCATTGACACCGCGGGCCGACTCCACGGAAAGAAGAATCTCATGGCCGAACTCGGCAAGATCTATCGGGTAGTCGGGGGTGACCGAGGCGTCGTCGGTGAAGTCCTCCTGGTTCTCGACGCAACTGCCGGCCAGAACGGCCTGGCCCAGGTACGCGAGTTCGCTTCAACCGTGCCGTTGACGGGCATCGTTCTCACCAAACTCGATGGCACGGCCAGGGGTGGAATTGTGGTTGCGGTGGAGAAGGATCTCGGAGTCCCGGTTAAGTTCGTTGGTGTCGGCGAGGGCATGGATGACCTCCAGCCTTTCGATCCGGACCGGTTTGTGGCAGATCTGATGGAGGCATCATGAACAATCAAGAGCTATTCGAAGGTGCAC
>JBGTFH010000020.1:0-2438 GCA_041747375.1 Acidimicrobiia bacterium | reverse complement strand
ATGTAGGTGAACGGCCCCGCTGGTAGGTGCCAAATGGCCGACGCTTTGGTGGGGACCGGCCGGTCATGCGACTCGGTCCAGTCGAGGACTGGCGTTGACCATCGGGCTCGCTCGAGGCCGGAGGCGAGTGCCGCATAGCGGTCCATAGTGCTGAAGTCACGAGGAGCGCCGCGGTCGTCGAGACTGATTCGAGCGGTCACGGTCCGGGACCCGTCGGTGTGCTTGACGTCGAAGTTGCTGTGGTCGATTTCATGCCAGGTTGTGTTGGCTCCGAGCAGCATCGAGGGTGCAAGCAAGATGGCATCGTTGAGGAAGGTCGACAGTTCACCGATGTCGAACTCGTCACCACTTCCGTCAACCACGGCGAAACGATCGAAGACCTTGCCGAGCATTCGCCCGTGCCCCCTCACATAGGTGTCTCGGGCGACCATCGGCACGAGATGCCCGAAGAGGGCGCGCATGTGGAACACACGAGCGATCGGCGTCGCTGTGTTGTACTGCCACGCCTGGCAGGGCATCCAGCCCTGACCGGGCTCCCGCCGGAAACGCCCGACGAAGCGGGCCTCGAACGACCAGTCGCGAGGTCGACCAACAACGCCCATGTAGCGCATATAGCGCGCGACGCTGTCGGGAAGGCCAGCGAGATCGGCGTCGGTCACCGGGGCCGGATTGTTGTGTTGCGGATCGAGATCTGCAGCATCGAGTGTGGCCTGAAACTTTCGATACAACGCCCCCGACTTGATGCTCCTGCCGGGCATCATGACGGAACCGGGCAGAGGGCGTCGATCCTCTGGAGTTCGTTCGTCACTTCTTTGACGACGAGCACCTCCACGAACCGTTGAACTGGTGCGCCGTCGAATGATTTAATGGAATCGCTGACGAGACTGATCACGAGCGGTCTGTCCCATCGGCCATGCGACCGCTTCATCACTATGTCTACGATGGAACTAGCGCGCGGCTGTGATTCGATCATCGCTGAGTGCGTGCCGGCCCCGACGAGTGTCGGTTGGATGTCGGTTTTCATGTGGGGCGTCTTGTCTCTTCTTGGTTCCGTCCCGTCGGTGCCGGTAACGGGCAACAGCACGTCGGTGACGGCATTAGTGCGAGTGAGCATGGTTCTGCGGTTGATTACCACGACTGCGATTGCCACGAGGGCGAACAGGTAGTTCTCCCATGGTTGGGCATCGGGCCAGGCCGGACCGTTGATCTGGAAGTGGAAGAGGGCGGCTATGAGGATGCTGCCTTGGGCTGCATTGAACATGGGAGTGATGATCACCGACAGCGCAAGCACACCGAGCAAATACGGCCCGATGCTCCAGGCGTTCTGAGGAGTTCCCGAGAGGAGGAAGGAGGGGGCGTGCCACAGGGCCCAGAATGCTCCCAGTATCAGAGCGGACCAGAGGGGGGCGACCCGTCGTTGGAGGAGCGGCAAGGCGACACCTCGCCAGCCCAGTTCTTCAATTGGTCCGATGAACAAAGCGATGGCCATGGCGGGCAGCAGCCCGTACCAAGGCGAGAACGGGAAGTCTCCTGAGGTGCCGTTGATCGCCGCTCCGATGTATTTCACGGCCGGGATGCCCAGGAGCAGAAACACCCACCAGGGCGACGGGGCCCGCCAAAGCGTTAGTCGCCGCAGGAAGCTCCCGACTCCTTCCCGGCCGTGGTGGCGCCAGACGAGGGTCAAGCCGGCGATGGCGGGTGACCAGACAAGGAGGATGAACACCGGGTTGGTGCCACTCACCGGCCCGAATAGCGCTTCGATCTGATCGGTGAAGAGAAACAGGAGCGCCCCTATACCCCATCCCAAACCGAAGGTGATCGCCATGAACCACCACACCGTGCGCAGACTCATGTCTTCTGGTTCCGAACCGGTTGTCGTGACCTGTTCTCGTGTCTCGGATGTCGTCATCGGATCTGCCTCTCTAGGAGCGGGACGACAGGTATTCCCACCGCTCGAAATCTTTGGGTTGGTTGCTTGAAATGGTCGGTGTCGTATCATCAATCGACGATGCAGCCGCGGGTCGACGAGCCTCTGCGAACTCTCCCGGACGTCGAGAGCAGGTTCGAATCGAAGTCTGGGGTCGCCAGCGCCATCGGTCGACCCCATATCACCAAACCCCCACCCAGACTCCTCACGTTCTATTTCGACGCTACGGGCATGGCCGCAATGTCGACAGGGCCACAAGTCACCAGCGTCCGGGCCATATGCGCTGGCTGGTGCAATGACGGCCCGATCGCTGCGGCCGCAGCACGACGTCCCCAGAATGCGCTCAAGTCGTGCCCGGTCGACCCCATCGTGGGGGGGCTGTACCCAGGTGGCCATGCTGGAACCTGCTGGGCATCCTGTCCAAGACAAACACAGACGAGGAGCAATCGATGACACCGAAACCAAGGCTCCGAAAGAGAGGAGGCATCCGGTCGACACTGACTCTGCTGAC
>JBGTFH010000019.1:0-6462 GCA_041747375.1 Acidimicrobiia bacterium | reverse complement strand
ACCTTCGTCGAGGAGTTTGCGGAACATTTCAATACCAGTAGCAACAGTCTTCTGAGTCGGGTGGATACCAACAATCTCCACCTCCTCATTCACATTCAGGATGCCCTGTTCGATACGGCCAGTAACCACAGTCCCCCGACCCGTAATACTGAACACGTCCTCAATCGACATCAAAAACGGCTTCTCAGTGTCCCGGTCCGGTTCAGGAATAAACGAGTCAACAGCACCCATCAACTCCATCACCTGATCCCCACCAACCTCATCACCCTCCAAAGCCTTCAAAGCGCTACCACGAACCACCGGAACATCATCACCAGGAAACTCATACTCGGTAAGAAGATCCCGGACCTCCAACTCGACCAAGTCCAAAAGTTCCTCATCATCAACCATGTCAACCTTGTTAAGGAAAACAACAATCGAAGGAACCCCAACCTGACGAGCCAACAACACATGCTCGCGGGTCTGAGGCATCGGACCATCAGCAGCAGAAACCACCAGGATCGCACCATCAACCTGAGCAGCACCCGTAATCATGTTCTTGATGTAATCAGCATGACCCGGCATATCCACATGCGCATAATGACGAGCATCCGTCTCATACTCCACATGAGCAATCTGAATCGTGATCCCACGCTCCCGCTCCTCAGGAGCCTTATCAATCATCGCAAAATCAGTCAACGTATTCGAACCACCAACCCGATCCGCCAACACCTTCGTAATCGCAGCAGTCAACGTCGTCTTCCCATGATCAATATGACCCATAGTCCCAACATTCACATGCGGCTTATTCCGCTCAAACTTCGCCTTAGCCATCCTCTGGTCCTTCCTTGTCTCTACTTACTAACTACTTGAACTGGCCCGATTTCATCGGGCCAAACCTGATTTCATCAGGCGTGATCCTCATCACGCCTCGCCCCGTCGAACAGCCACGATCTCGGCGGCGATCGACTCAGGGACGTCCTGATACGAATTGAATTGCATTGAATAGGTGGCCCGCCCCTGGGTCTTTGACCGCAGGTCTGTGGCGTAGCCAAACATCTCCGACATCGGCACCTGGGCTTTGATCACCTGGCTGTTACCGCGTTGGGTCATTCCCTCGACCTTGCCCCGACGGGAGTTGAGGTCACCGATAACGTCGCCCATGTAATCCTCGGGCGTGGTCACCTCGACATCCATAACGGGTTCTAGGAGTTTGACGCCGGCCTTGCGAGCCGCGTCCTGCAAGGCCATCGACCCGGCGATTTTGAACGCCATTTCGGAGGAGTCGACGTCGTGGTAGGACCCGTCCTGGAGCACTGCGCGAACGTCGACAAGGGGATACCCGGCGAGAATTCCCTGATCCAGGGCCTCCTCGATACCGGCGTCAACGGACGGAATGTACTCGCGGGGGATCTTGCCACCCTTGATGTTGTCGATGAACTCATAGCCGCCGCCGGGCCCGGTGGGCTCGAGGTCGATGACGACATGGCCGTATTGGCCTTTTCCACCTGTCTGCTTGACGTGGCGATAACTGATCTTCTCGATGGCACGACGGATGGTCTCCCGATAGGCGACCTGTGGTGTTCCGACGGTGGCGTCGACCTTGAATTCGCGGAGCAAACGATCGACGAGGATCTCGAGGTGGAGCTCCCCCATTCCCGAGATAATGGTTTGTCCGGTCTCCTCGTCGGTTCGCACCAGGAATGTTGGATCTTCCTCGGAGAGCCGGTGCAGAGACTCGGAGAGCTTCTCGTCATCTGACTTGGTCCTCGGCTCGATAGCAACCGAAATGACCGGTGCCGGGAACTCCATCGACTCCAGCTGCACCGGGGAATCCACCGCCGAAAGGGTGTCGCCGGTTGTGGTGTTCTTGAATCCAATTCCAGCGACGATGTCACCAGAGAAAACGTTGTCGATGTCTTCCCTTGAGTTGGCATGCATGCGGAGGATTCGCCCGAGGCGTTCTTTCTTGCCGGTCACCGTGTTGAGAACAGTGTCACCCTTTGCTGCATGCCCCGAATACACACGAAAGTAGGTGAGCTTCCCGACATGAGGGTCGGTCATGATCTTGAACGCAAGTGCCGAGAAGGGCTCGGAATCGTCGGCGTTACGTAGGATTTCGACCTCTTCGTCACCGGGCTTGAATCCATCGATGGCTGGAAGGTCTATCGGGGAAGGCAAGTAGTCGATCACGGCATCGAGAAGGAGTTGGACACCCTTGTTCTTGAATGCGGATCCACAAAAGACGGGATTGAACGAGCCTGCGAGCGTCCCGGCTCGGACACCCGCCTTGAGTTGGGCTACGTTGAGGTCGCCAGACCCCAGGTAGGCCTCCAGCAACTCCTCCGAAGTTTCGGCGGCCGCTTCGAGAATCTTTTCCCGATACTCGACGGCCTTGTCGGCCAGGTCGGCCGGAATCTCGGCCGTGTCCCAATGCTTGCCGTCGTCGCCCTTCCAGATATGGGCTTCCATCTCCACGAGGTCGACGACCCCGACGAAATCGCCCTCGGTGCCGATGGGGAGCTGCATGACCAATGGATTGGCGCCAAGACGCTCGACGATCGAATCGACATCGAAATAGAAGTCGGCGCCGGTTCGGTCGAGCTTGTTGATGAAACAGATGCGAGGGACGCCGTACCTGTCGGCCTGGCGCCAGACGGTCTCGGACTGTGGCTCGACGCCGGCGACACCATCGAAAACAGCGACGGCGCCATCGAGGACACGCAAAGATCTCTCGACCTCGACAGTGAAGTCGACGTGGCCCGGGGTGTCGATGATGTTGATGAGGTGCTCGTGCCAGATGCAGGTGGTGGCAGCGGACGTGATGGTGATGCCACGCTCCTGCTCCTGCTCCATCCAGTCCATCGTGGCGGCGCCTTCGTGGACCTCACCGATCTTGTAGTTACGGCCGGTGTAATAGAGGATGCGCTCGGTGAGGGTCGTTTTGCCCGCGTCGATGTGAGCCATGATCCCGATATTCCGGGTTCGGCTCAGCGGCACTTCACGCAGTTGCGAAAGGGCACCGTTTTCGTTGCTCATCTTCTTCTATTACTCCGACTCGTTATGTATTTGTCAGGCCCTGCTCCGGCGGTTCGGGCCTCTTCGGAAAGTGAGGCCCGCCTGCTTGGAACTTTGCGGGAAAAACTATTTGTTGATTAGCTGGCTGGAGATCTCTTGCGGACTCCAGTGCGTCGCTTCTGCGTCGCGCTACCAGCGGTAATGAGCGAAGGCCTTGTTGGACTCCGCCATCTTGTGGACGTCTTCTTTTCTCTTGATGGCCGCACCGGTGTTATTCGATGCGTCCAAAATCTCGTTGGCCAGGCGCAGGGCCATGGTGGGCTCACGCCGCTTCCGGGCGAAATTGACCAACCAGCGAACGGCCAGGGTTTCCTGGCGGCGGCTGGAAACGTCGATCGGCACCTGGTAGTTCGATCCACCGACACGGCGGGAGCGAACTTCGAGTTGGGGCCGGATGTTGTCGACGGCGCGCTTCAAAACGACACTGGGATCCTGTCCGGTCCGTTTCTCCACGGTCTCGAGTGCTTCGTAGACGATGGTGCGGGCGGTGCCCTTCTTCCCTTGCAGGAGAACCTTGTTGATCACCTTGCTCACCAGGACGCTGCGAAACACAGGGTCTGGCTCGATGGTACGGACCTGGGCTGGAGCGCGACGCATGGCTGCTAGTCCTTCTTCGATCCGTAACGGGAGCGTGCCTGCTTGCGGTCGTTGACACCTGAAGCGTCGAGGGCGCCGCGGATCACCTTGTAACGAACACCGGGAAGGTCGCGAACACGACCGCCGCGGATCAGCACCATGCTGTGTTCCTGGAGGTTGTGGCCTTCACCAGGAATATAGGCGGTGACTTCCTGGCCGTTGCTGAGGCGAACACGGCAGACTTTGCGGAGAGCGGAGTTCGGCTTCTTGGGCGTGACCGTATAGACGCGGGTACAGACGCCTCGACGTTGCGGGGCGCCGCCAAGGGCGATTGCCTTGCTCTTCTTAACTTTCGGCTTCCTGCCCTGGCGGACAAGCTGCTCAATAGTCGGCATTTTTCTCCTTACGCGAGAAAGCGATGCGGGCGCAGCCCAAGCACCGTTCCTGTTGTGAAACTTTGCGTACCGGGCACGCGAGTGCCCGGCTGGTCCAGGCGAAAACCCTTACAAAAAGGGGGGATACCCGAACGAGTATTGATTCTACGGTTGTCGGTGATTAAGTACCAAATCGGTTTGTATGACGTCGGCTATTCCGGCGGTCAGTGTCGGCTTGATGGTCTGGGTGGTGCGACTCAGCCTCATGGGTCAGGTGTTGGATCCTCTACGAAACCAAGTGACAACGCAAGGTCGTAGTCGTCCGTGGCGTCGGGAGGTCCCAGATTGACCGAGAGAGCCGCCAGACCCACTGAGAGTTCCTTGCTCGCATACCAACCTTGATAGCCATCTGACGAGCTCGCGGGTTCACCTACAAACGTCCAGCCCTCGTTCTCGGCAGTGGCTATCACATCGGCGATCACCGCATCCGACTCGCCGGTCAAAATAAAACCCGTCGTAACGTGGGCATGGGTCTCACCCTCCCAAAGCAAACTGGGTCCTTCAGGGATCTCAGCTCTGAAATCCTCCTCGAGATCTGGGTAGGAATAGTCGGCCATCGGATCGGCCAACAACGCCGGCAGGTAGGTGCCGTCCGATGATCACGCGCCCAAGACGGTCACCATCAAGACCAAGGTTAGAACAGGCTTCAACTCGTTCAATCCGACTCGCACGGCGACAACCTATCACTCCCTTTACGCTTTGGGTCTGGGGGAATCTCCAACTCCCAGCCTCCCCAGGTCGACCCCGGCCAATTGGACCGGGAGCCGGGGGACGTTGGAAAAGTGCTCAAAGTTTCTTTTCGAGGTCGCTGATTTGGGTCGCTTTCTGTCACAGGTCGCTTGTACTTTCGGGCTATGGATTGGGAGAGAGATTTTTCGGATTCGGTTGATGCCCACGAGTCGCGGTTTTTGGAAGCGACCCGGACGATTCGCCAGCTGGAGGCCATTCAACTCGAAGAACTGGATTGGTTGGATCGAGCCCAGGTGTTCACCGGAGACGGTTCCCGGAACCTCAGCGAATGGGTGGCTGCCAAAGCAGACGTCGGTGTCGACACCGGTCGTGCGTTGGCCCGCACAATGCGCCGCACCGCGGATAAACCGTGGTTGCGGGAAGCGTTGGCCACTGGTGCGATCTCGTTTGACCGTGCCGAAGCCCTGTCCCGGATCCCCGAAGATGTCGGATCTATGGATCACCTGGATGTGGCCGGGGTCCGTCGTGCTGCCGCCGATCTTGTCGAAATCACTCATGAGGATGAGATCCGTTCGGCTGAGGACATATTCCTGATAATGCAACCGTCCCTTGACGAGTCCTGGTGGAACATCCGCGGGGGTCTCGACGGTGTGACCGGTGCTGCAATCGACCATGCCCTCTCCGAACGGGCCGACGCATTGCCCGCCCTTCCCGACGGCGAGACCGGTTCGCAGGCATGGCGTCGAGCCATCGCTCTGGGCGAACTAGCAACCGGAGGCCAAACACCACAAGCAAACATCACCGTGTTCGTCGACGCTGAGACAGCCGTAGAAACTGACGGAAGGGCCGGAATCCGGCTCGAAGCCGGATCCAGAGTCGGGCCACAAGCATTACAAGCCATTTTATGTGATTCGGTCACCGAAATCACGGTCAACACAGCAGACGGGGTTCCGATGCGGTATGGCAGGAAATCGCGGGGCATCCCCCCACAGCTTCGACGTGCGATTCTGGCCAGAAACCACGGGTTCTGCCAGATTGACGGGTGCAACAGCCGCTATCGGGTCGAAGTCCACCACAAAACTCCCTGGTCCCTGGGGGGCCGAACCGATCCAGAAAACCTTGTCGCCGTTTGTTGGTTCCACCACCAAATCGTCATCCACCAACGCGGGTTCGAACTCTACGACGACCCCAGGACCGGGAGACTCAGATTGCGCAAACCTGGACAATCGAATAGTGCCGCATCCGTCGGGGTGGGTCGAAGATCGGAGGGGTGAACCTCCCCGATCACCCCGGACTACGACCCACGCAAACCATTTGAACTTCAGAAAACGTGAGAAGACGGGCAGCCGTTCGATTTCACGCGTCCTCCCGGCAAACCCAGGAATGTGTTGTGAAAGCCGACCAAATGAGCGGTCAACTCCCGTGACCTTCTGACTCGATCTCGGCCAGATCTGACATCAGGTCACGGCCCCGGTTGAAGCCCCTCCCGGAAATGAGCCCTAGCGCACTTCGCGTCTGATTCAGGTCATCCGGTGAGGCTATCTCCAGTAGAGAGCGCAGATCGTCGTAGTCGGCGGGGCGATGACGGTCGTCCCGGGCGAGTAGTTTTGTTGCGATCAGGTGACCGATTGATGCCACCGGTATAGACAGATCGGGGAGCACCTCCAACTCCTCGGCATCTTCAATGATTTCGGACTCGATGCCA
>JBGTFH010000018.1:0-20944 GCA_041747375.1 Acidimicrobiia bacterium | reverse complement strand
CCACACCTCCGCGGTGGGGTCGACCGCCGGATTGGGTTCAGACGTGCATCGAGGCACCCGACCGGTGGCGAATGCGATGCCCCCGGGAGTAGCCGGGTCGGGATCCCAACCAAGTATGGCGTCACCATTGACGAACAGGCTCAGATACACCCAGTTGGTGCTGAACGAGGTGAGATACCAGCAGTCGCCAGTGAGGTCGGTGCCGGCAGCGGGTGATAACGTCGCCGGAACCGAGGAGTCGGACCCATAGTCGACCACGCCACCCCCGGCGATCCGACAGCGGGTGACAGGGCCTGGTAACCCTGAGTACGGGTCGATCCCAACATCACGCCAGCATGAAGCGTATTCCTCGCCGAGAGCGATTCCGGTAGCCGCAAAAACGACCGCGGCTATGACAAGGATTCGAGTTGCGAGTCGCAGTCCTCTTCCCATAGATCCGCCTTAAGTGGCCAAAGATTTACCAAGCGCCAATTCCCTTCTGTTTTCCGAAACACATGTACACCCTCCGTCTGCCCGGAGCGAAAGGTCGAGGACACCGTGGACCAGATCGCGGTACATTCAGGCGTATTTACAAGGAGTTCGGTGCTGGTGACAGTTGTCGCCCCGAACGACGGTTCGTCTACAAACACCATGACGTCAAACTGGGCACGGGCGCTATCAAGAAGAGGCTGGCTTGCGACCACTTCTTTGATCCGGTCCTCGTCGCCGAGATAGATCCCCTCGAACCACCCGAACCAGAATTGGCGGAGGAGGTCTTCGGCCTGCTCAACGGTCTCGATCACGGCTGCGGTCGGGGCGGCCGTGGTACTGGTTTCCTCCGGTGTGGTGGTCGTTGTGGCAATCGAAGTGGTCGTTGGAGCGACCTGGGTCGTCGGCGGAGGTTCCTCATCCGCACGGGGCCAAATGATCCACACACCAAACGCCAACCCGATCACGATCAGGCCAGCGACAAGCCGTCCAAACATCTCGGTATTGAACTTACGCGCTGGGGAGGGCTTCGTGAAGGGTTCCGTCGAGATTCGCGAAATTCGTTTCTCCATTCCCCTTCCTCTCCGACTTCGGTAGGCTCGGTAAAAACGGAGGACGAAATGGAAAAAATAGATTCGGGCGAAGAGTCCGGGGGCCACTTCTTCAGAAGACTGTTCAAGCTGGCGTTGTTCGCCGCCGTAATTGCAATCATCGTGCGGTTCGTGATGTCCATGAAGAAGGAATACAGCGGGCTCACCGTTTCTGAGGCAAGGGCCAAATTCGAAGAGAAGCTGGGACCGAGGCTGGGTGAAGACACAGCATCCGACATCGCCGATACCGTGGTCGAGAAGCTCAGAGAGAAGGGCATCCTCATTGATGACCCGATATCCGACGCCGTTGACAAAGTCGTCGACGACTTCAAGTCGAGCGCCGATGATCTTGCCGGCAAGGTCGCCGACACCGCCAGCGACGTCAAGGCCAAAGCTGGCGACGCGGCGGACAAGATAAAGGACAAGGCGGGCGACGCTGCGGACAAAATCAAGGGCACGGCGGGCGACGCGGCGGACAAGCTCAAGGACGCCTGAGCCTCGATAATTAGCCGACAGGGTCCGGATACTCCTCTTAGGGTGGTTCGGAAATGAGTCTTCCTGTCGAACCAATTGACACTCGTAGCGCCCCAGAATCGGTTCTGGGCGCCCTCAACGAGCTCTATGACGAGTGGGACCTGGAGTGGCGGCCCGCTGAGCCGTTGACGCCCTTCGCCCAGCGGTTGGTGGACTGGCGGTATGTTCGGGACCAGATCGACGTGCCCAGATGGATCCTCCGCGAAGGCGATCAAATCGCGGCAACGTCCGGGCTGTTCCATCATCGAACGCAGGATCTGGACAACAGTTTCGGCTGGGTCTACGTGCGTGCCCCCTGGCGCGGCCGCGGTCTGGGCAAGAAGATGCTCCGACCGAGCATCGATTATGCGATTGCAGATGGTCGCAAGCGTTTCATGACCGTCGAACCCACGGACAGCCCTCACACCTTTTGGCCTGAGAAAATCGGGATCAAGCCGGTTTACAACGAGAGGGTGAGCCAGTTGCGCACGGCAGATGTCGACCGCTCCCTGATGCGCGAGTGGATCGCCCGTGCATCGGAGCGGGCTGGCGACTATGAAGTGCGATTGTTGCGTTCTCCGATCCCTGACGAGTTCGTCGAGAAGGCAGTCAAGGTTGCCGGGGTGATGAACAACGCTCCCATGGAGGATCTCGAGGAAGATCCCCTGGAGTGGACGGTCGAAGAGTGGCGGGAGCTCGAATTGAACGAGTCGAAGCGGGGGCGGGAAGTCCTCGGCTATTTCGCGATCCACAAGGCTACGGGCGACTTCGTCGGCTACTCCAATGTGGCCTATCAGAGTCTCCACCCGGCGATCGCATATCAATGGGACACCGGGGTCGACCCGCAACATCAGAATCGCGGACTGGGTCGATGGCTCAAAGCCTCGATGATCGAAGTGCTTCTCGATGAGTATCCGGACATCGAGATCATCGAGACCGAAAATGCCGAAAGCAACGATCCGATGCTCAACATCAACATTGCGATGGGTTACAAACCGGCACACGAACAGATCATCTATCAGGGCGATATCACCAACGTTGCCCGATACGTCGATTTGGACTGAAGGTCGTCGGGCGGTGTAGTTTTGGCGAATGGCCCTTCGACAACTCGCATCAGACCAACGAGAAAACCTACACCCCACTGAACTTGCCGAGGCAGGGGAGCGTCGGGCCGACGGGCGACCGTGGGTGATGCTCAATTTCGTCGCTTCGATCGACGGCGCCGCCACGATCGACGGTGGCTCAACAGACCTCGGCGACGAAGAGGACATGGCGATGTTCAAGGCGTTGAGGGGTGTCGCCGACGTGGTGTTAGTGGGCGCCAGGACGGTGATAGTTGAGGACTATCGCCCTCTTTCCCTCGATGAAACACGCAGGGCGCGTCGGGTGGAGAGAGGGCAGGACCCCGCCCCAACACTGGCGATCGTGAGCGGGACTCTGTCACTCGATGTAGAACAACGGGTGTTTTCCGACTCGAGCTACAAACCTCTTGTCATCACCGGCCCGTACGCCAACCCGGGACGGCTGGCAAACCTCGGCGACGCAGCCGATGTAGCGGTACTTCCTGATGTCGACCCGCAGTCGATAGTCGACCGTCTCTCGGGTGCCGGGATCATCCTCCTCGAAGGTGGGCCGTCCCTGGCCGGCCAATTCGCCCGTGCCGGCCTCATCGATGAGTTCAACCTTACAGTTGCCCCCAAGCTGGCCGGCGGGGAGTCAAAACGCATTACCGGCCCCGATGAAATCGACCCGCCCTACGAAATGAGGCTGGACCGCGTGGTCGAAGGCGAAAACATGCTGTTCCTGAGGTATGTCGCCAGGGCCTAGAGATGGAGATTCTTGCTCCCCCGCCGGAGTCGAAGGCGCGTTGCGCTCCCCCCTTCAACGCTCTGGCCCACGACTCTCACTCCGGCTCTCTGACTCCCCCTCCGGAGACGAAGTCGAATGGAGGGGGTGGCCGTTGCGGGTAGCAACGGCCGGGGGTGGACTGTTAAACCCCGCGTTTGATCATTGTTGGTGTCTTTAGCCCCACCCTCTGCATCGTCCGTAAACGTCCGATGCTTTCTCCCTCCGCAAGCGGGGGAGAGCACCGTTGGAGGGGGAGACGGGAACAGTTCTATTGGAGCAGGTGTTTTAGGTCCAGTTCGCAGCTCGGGTGGCGGAGTTTGGCCAATCCGCGCGCTTCGATCTGACGTACCCGTTCTCTGGTGGCGTTGACGACCGTTCCCACGTCGGCGAGGGTCCAGGGTTCCTCACCGTCGAGCCCGAAGCGGAGCCACAACACCTGCTGTTCTTCGGGGTCGAGTATTTTCAGGGCCTCGATCAGACGATCGCGCCTCCACGCCGCTGCAGCGCTCTCCAGCGGATCAGTTGCGTAGTCGTCTTCGACAAAGTCCTGCAGGGAGATTTCACCCTCCAGGCCCACCGGTTTGTCGAGCGATATCGTCTCGGCAGGAGCGTCCATCGCGGCGAGGACTCGATGGGTTTCTAACCCGGACGCCTCAGCTATTTCCTCGATGGTCGGTGCCCGGTGGAACTGGTCATAGAGAACCTGCTTGGTGTCCTGGACGGTCCTGACTACGTCGACCATGTGGACCGGGAGCCGGATCGTCCGCCCGCTGTTGCCCAATCCTCGTGTGATTGCTTGCTTGATCCACCAGGTTGCGTAGGTGGAGAACTTGAATCCTTTACGCCAATCGAACTTCTCGACAGCTCTGATCAGCCCAAGGTTCCCTTCCTGGATCAAGTCGAGCAGGTCGAGGCCGCGGCCGGTGTATCGCTTTGCGATTGAGATGACCAGGCGGAGATTTGATCGGATGAAAGTCATCTTCGCCTCTTCGCCGGCCGAGATGAGCTGGATCAAGCTGGAACGGTCAGATTGCTTGAAATCACCCGAATCGAGAAGCCGTTGTGCCTTCTTTCCCCGCTCCATATTGCGGGCGAGCCGAACCTCGTCTTCGGCGGTTAAAAGTAGGTGGTCTGAGACCTCGTCGAGATACAAACTCACCGTGTCGGATGAGCCGCCGCTCCGAGAAGTTTTTGCTTCGTCTGTCCTGATGGCCTTGTTCACTCGGCCTCCTCACAACCCCTGTGGAAAACTAACCTCCCGGACCCAATCTGGCAAACGATTTCTCCGGAACCTTGGGTCGATTGCCCCGTCACATACCGCTACATGGGGCGTGTTGGTACCATTTGCACTTCAGTGTCACGTCGAACATCTTTCCGTTTGCTGGTGGCGCTCACAGTCATCTGGGCTGCTTGGACCGGCTGGTCTCTGCTCGGACAATCGACTCCCTACACCCTGGTTGTGATCGACGACGCAGGCGTTCCAATAGCAGGTGCCGTCATCGATATCGACGGGAGCCAGGCTGGAACCTCCGACGATTCCGGGTCCATCGAGATGGAGTGGAACCGGTCGAGTCAAGAGCTCGAGGTGAGTGCGCCCGGCCATATTCCCCGCATGGTCACCCTCAGTGAGGACCCCGCGGAGGAATACAGCGTCGTGCTCAACGCCAGGGTCCTCCGGGGCAGAGTTCTCGATCCTGAGGGCGATCCGATCGCGGCCGTCGAAGTCCGCTCCGGTGAGGCCACGGCGCTAACTGATTCCGAGGGCCATTACAGCTTGAGGGGTGCGGAACCGGGGCCGGTCCTGGCCACGCGTCCTGCATGGGTGCCAACGGAATTGGTATGGGACGGAGGTGCCGGGGACGAAGCGATCATTCTGGAACCATTTTCGGCTCGAGCGGTGCATTTGTCGGGCGAGGCGGTCTCCACCGATCTGCAGACATTCCTGGAAATGGCTGAGACAACAGAGCTCAACGCCTTGATGATTGATCTGAAGGATGAGTCGGGACAAATCTGGTACAACAGTAATGACCCCACTGCCCGTGAGGTCGGCGCGATTGCTTCGGTCTACAACATGGAAGATGTGGTCGCCCAAGCACACGCTGCAGATCTCTACGTGATCGGTCGCCTGGTCGCGTTTCAGGACCCGGTGGCGGCGATCGCAAAGCCCTCAATGGCGGTTTGGGACTCCGAATTAGAAGGTCCATACAGCGCTAACGGCCAATATTTCCTGGACCCGACTGATCCTGAAGCCAGAGCTTACGCGATGTCTCTTGCTGTGGAAGCCTGTGCCGCAGGTCTGGACGAGATTCAATTCGATTACGTGCGTTTTCCAGACGCTCGTCGTGAGTCGGCCCAGTTCGATGGAGGGGTCGGTTCCGAAGTCCGAATAGCGACGATCACCGATTTCCTCAAAGAGGCCGTTGCCACCCTGCGTCCCATGGGATGTGCGGTCGCCGCCGACATCTTTGGTTTCATCACGACGGCCGTTGACGATGGCGGGATCGGCCAGAAATGGGAGGAATTGACCGCTGTGGTCGATGTGGCGTCGCCGATGCTCTATCCGAGTCATTACGGCCCTGGCTGGTTTGGTCACGACAATCCCAATGACCACCCCGGTGATGTGGTGACCAGGGCGCTCGAGGACGCAATGGAACGAAACTCCACGAATTTGGTCATTCGTCCCTGGCTCCAGGACTTCGGCTATTCAACCGAAGGTGTTCGCTCCCAGATCGACTCAGCCGAAGCATTCGGGTTGGGGTGGATGCTCTGGAATGCCAAGTCGATCGTGACCGTAGACGCCCTCGACATCGAATAGGGACAATTCGCACTACGCGCGTAGGGCAAATACGATTCGACCAGGTTCCAACCGGAGATTTTCTTGACCAGCTTCAGCAAAGACAGCCTCGAACGCGTCGCCGCGCCCTTGCCGGAGTGGCGCGCGGAGCAGATGCGGGCGGCGTTCAAGGTATTCGAGGGCCTGAACGAGCCAACCGGGACAGAGGAAGATTGGCGATATGTCGACTTCACCACACCATTTGAGAGCCTGAGCCCGGTTTTTGAACCAGGGCACCCATTGACTGAAGGGCCGTTTCTAACTGCTGTCGGGAAAGTCGCCGGGCGGGTCACCATCATCGACGGCCAGGTCGTGGAGGTCGACTCACCCCAAATAGCTGTCACCCGGATCTCGGAAATGGACGAAGATCCCGGATTGAGGGGGGCGATACCGCCGGACCACAACAAACTGACAGCGGCTCATCTCGCTTTTGCGGTTGATGGAGTTTTAATCGATATCCCCGCCAATCAGGTTTTCGAGGATGCGCTCGTCGTCGACGTTCAGGGGGTCACCCCCGACACCGCGAGTTTCCCCCATCTGGTGGTTCGACTGGGTGAGAACGCCGAGGTTCCCATCATGGTGGTCTATCGCTCCGTAGCCGGTGCCAGTTTGCTGATGGTCCCCGAGGTCGACCTGAGGGTTGGCGACGGGGCACGGCTGAAGTTTCTCAGTGTCCAAGGGTCGGACCAGGCAGCCACTGTTGTTGTTCACCAGCGTGTTCACCTCGGGAGGGACGCTAGTTCCATTGTTGGCGAGGTAGGTCTCGGCGGAAAACTTGCCCGTCTCGACCTCGGTGTCGACCTGGAGGGCGATGGTTCGTCATCGGAGGTGGTAGGCCTCTATTTTGGTGAAGGCGAACAGACGCTGGACTACCGGGTCGTTGTAAACCACAAGGGCCGCCGGACATCGTCCGACGTCTTCCTCAAGGGGGCGGTGGAAGACAGTGCCCAGAGTGTTTTTACCGGATTGCTTCGAATCGAGAAGGACGCTGCCCGAACCTCGACATTCGAGACCAACCGGAACCTGGTTCTCTCCGAGAACGCCAAAGCGCAATCGGTTCCCAATCTCGAAATACTCTGCGACGACGTCGTTTGTGGCCACGCCTCGTCGGTCGGACCCCTCGAACAGGAACACCGCTACTACCTGCAGAGCCGCGGGTTGAGCAAAGCCCGCGCTGAGCGGCTCCTGATCAGAGGCTTTTTCCAGGAGGTAATCGATCGTCTCCCAATCGAAGGCGTTGGCGAGCCTGTGAGCACCGAGGTCTTCAGCAGGTTCGTCGCTGCACAAGAGGCTGGACGGGTGTCATGAAGGTGGAGATTGGAGACCTCTCGACCTTGCCCCGGGACCGGGGGATACGGGTCACAGTCGGCGATGAACGGATCGCCATGTTCCGCATTGGCAACGATGTGTATGCGATAGGGGATGTGTGCTCCCATGCCGAGGCGTCTCTGGCTGAAGGAGAGGTATTCGGGACCGATGTGGAATGTCCCCGTCACGGATCCGAATTCGACCTCACCACCGGTGAGCCACACTCTCTTCCGGCGACGGTCCCGGTTCCTACCTACGAAGTGATCATCGAAGACAACGTGGTCTTTCTCAACATGGGGGACTCATGACAGCGGCTCTGGTAGTCAAGAATCTCACGGTGTCCGTGGATGAAAAGCAGATACTCCACGGTCTCGACCTGGAGATACCCTTTGGTGAGGTTCACGCCATCATGGGCCCAAACGGGTCCGGTAAATCGACGTTGTGCCACGTCCTGACGGGCAAGGACGGATACGAAGTCTCGGGCTCGGCCCTCCTCGAGGGGCGGGAGATCCTCGATCTCGAAGTCGATGAGCGGGCACGGGCCGGTTTGCTCCAGAGCTTCCAGTATCCGACCGAGGTACCGGGTATCCGGCTCAACGAGTTCATGATGGAGGCGACAGCGGAACGTGGCATCTCCGCAGCGGAGGCCACCCGACGCATCGCCGCCGAGGCCGAACGATTCGATGTGACCAGATTCCTCGACCGGTCCCTCAACGATGAGCTGTCCGGAGGCGAGAAGAAGCGGTCAGAGATTTTCCAGATGGCGGTCCTGGAGCCAAAGGTGGCCTTGCTCGACGAAATCGACTCGGGTCTCGATATCGACGCGGTGAAACAGGTCGCCGAAGCGGTTGAGGAGATGAGGTCGCCCGACCTCGGAGTGCTCATCATCACCCACTATTCACGGATCCTCCGCTACATGACACCCGACCGGATTCATGTGATGATCGACGGCAGGATCGTGGACTCGGGGGGCGCCGAGTTGGCAGAAGAATTGGATACCGGGGGTTACGACTCCGTGCGCGACCGCCTCGGTTTGATCAAGCCGGAATCCGTTTCGGCTCCGAGACCATCCGACTTTTTCACCGACACGCCCTTCGACATTTGATTCACGGCTGATGGCGTCCCGATCGACCGCAACCAGGTGGCTCGATGAGTTGACCCACTTGCCGACTGCGAGCGGACACGAGGACCGGGTGGTGGCGTGGGTGCAAAAGTGGGCAGCCCGTCGCCCCGACCTAAAACTGTCGATCGACTCTGGCGGCAACGTCCTCGTCACCCAAAAAGGTCGGAAGAGGGCCGCGCCCGTGCTGGCGGTGGCGCACATGGACCACCCCGCTTTCGTAGTCACGGCCGTGGAGGGAAGGGATGTCGAGTTCGAGTTCCGCGGGGGCGTCAATCCCGAGTATTTCGAGGAGGCCCGGGTCGTTTTCACCTCGGAGACTCAACCGGGGTTGAGTGGGGTCGTCACCGAATACGACGGCCAGAGCCAACTGGGCAAGATTCGTGCCAACCGACCCGGTGTGGCCGTTGGAGATATAGCCCGGTGGAAACTGCCAAAGCGGAGTCCTTCTGGCGATCGCTTTTTTGCACCGGCATGTGACGACCTCGCCGGTTGCGCTGCGGCGCTGGCGGCGCTCGACCGGATGCGGGCAAATCCCGCGCTGCGACATTTCGGAGTGTTGTTCACGAGGGCCGAAGAAGTAGGTTTGGTCGGGGCGACGCATTCCGCCAAGCATGCAACCTTTCCGGAGGACTCCCGTCTGCTCTCGATCGAAACGTCGCGCGCTTCGGCGAATGCCCCGATCGGAGATGGCCCCATAATCCGCGTCGGCGACGCCTTGACGATATTCGACCACGAGTTGACCAACCGGATCAGTCAGGGGGCCAGGCGCGCCAGTTTGGGGCATCAACGCAAGCTGATGGATGGAGGAGGCTGTGAGGCCTCGGCTTTCGTGGTGTATGGATATCAGGCGACCGGGCTATGTCTGGCGCTGGGCAACTGGCACAATTGGGGCAACCTCGACTCGTTCGAGTCGGGCACCGGCCGACCCGTCCCGATGCTCGAAGAGATTTCGCTCAGCGACTTCCACGGGTTGGTCGAGTTGTTGCAGGTGGCCTGCATTGCTGTCGACGAGGAGACCGGTTTGAAGGCACGCTTTGACGATTTGTACGACAATGTTGGAAAGTTCCTGAGTCCTCGCCAATCGACCCGGGATCAGACCTGATAGGAGATTTGGTGGAATACCGAACAGAACGAGACTCGATGGGCGAGGTACAGGTCCCGGCGACGGCGCTTTACGGCGCTTCGACCCAGAGGGCGGTCGACAACTTCCCCATCTCAGGGTTCCGGTTCAGCCGTCGGTTCATCTGGGCTCTCGGTTTGATCAAGGGTTCGGCGGCGACGGTCGCCGCGGAGCAAGGCCATCTCGAAGCCGCCACGGCTGAGGCGATCCGCACTGCTGCCGATGAGGTGATGGCTGGCACTCATGATGACCAATTTCCGTTGGACATCTTCCAGACCGGTTCGGGGACGTCGACCAATACCAACGCCAACGAGGTGATCGCGGGCAGAGGCAGTGAGATATTGGGATCAGCGATCCATCCCAACGATGCGGTCAATTTCGGCCAATCATCAAACGATGTCATCCCGACGGCCATCCATGTCGCGGCCACCGCTGCAATCCGCGAGGAACTCCTTCCAGCTTTGAAGTCGCTCGCCGACCAACTGGCGGCAAAGGCCGCCCAGTTCGAGGATGTGGTGAAGTCGGGTCGCACCCACCTTATGGATGCCACACCCGTGACGCTGGGCCAGGAATTCGGCGGTTACTCGGCCCAAGTTCGCAAGGGGATCGAGCGTTTGACCAAGGTCCTGCCGGAATTGGAGGAATTGGCGCTGGGCGGGACCGCCGTGGGCACCGGAATCAACGCTCCCACCGGGTTCCCCGCAGCAGTCATCGGGCTAATGGGGGAGCGGTCCGGGTTCCACTTCAAGGAAGCGGGCGACCACTTTGAAGCTCAGGGCTCCAAGGACGCGACAGTGATGGCTTCCGGCGCTCTCAAGACCGTCGCCATCTCGATGTTCAAGATTGCCAACGACATTCGATTTCTCGGGTCGGGCCCGACCTCAGGGATCTCCGAGATCAGGATTCCTTCGTTGCAGCCTGGGTCTTCGATCATGCCGGGCAAAGTCAACCCCGTGATGTCGGAGATGGTGATGCAGGTCTCAGCCCAGGTCGTCGGCAACGATGCCGCGATCACGTGGGGAGGCGCCAATGGGAATTTCGAGCTCAACGTGATGATGCCGATGATTGCCCACAATCTCCTGGAGTCGATCCGACTGCTGGCCAATGCGGCTCAGGTGTTTGGTGACCAGTGCGTCGCCGGGATCGAGGCAAACGAGGCAAGGGCGAGAGAATTGGTGGAGAGGAATGCCATCGTGGTCACGGCCCTGAACCCGCACATCGGCTACGACAACGGGGCAAAGATCGCCAAGGAAGCAGTCGCCACCGGCCGGTCGGTTCGAGAACTCGTCCTCGAAGCCGGATTGATGACCGCTGAAGAACTCGACGCCGCCCTGGACCTCAAGGCGATGACCGAGGGTGGCATCGTCTGAAATGACCCGCACCTTCAGTGTCGATGAGGTGCTGGTTCAACTGGACACAGCGTTAGCCGGCGCCTTTCCGGCACCGATCTGGGTCCGGGGAGAGATTTCTGGATTGCGGAGGACCAACCGGGGTGCGGTGTTTTTTGCTCTGGTCGACCACACCGAACGCGATCGTTCCATCGAAGTAGCGGTACGGGGCCGGGTGATGAATGATGTTGAGCGTTCCCTCGACGCGGCCAACGTGGGCAAGCTCCGTGACGGTGTTGAAGTTCGCCTGCTGGCCACCGTCGGACAGATGTCCGGCCGGGTGCGCCTTTCCTTGCTTCGAGTCGACCCGGAATTCATTGCCGGGAAACTAGCGCTCGATAGGGAGGAGATCCTCCGACGTCTCAAAGCGGATGGTTCCCTGGCAGCGAACGGAACTCTGCCATTGCCTCTGGTCCCTTTGCGGCTCGGACTTGTGACCAGTGTCGGGTCGGCGGCACACGCCGACATTCTCCAGGGAGTCAGGGCTTCCGGTTTCCGCTTCAAGGTCTCAACGGTCGAAGCAAGGATGCAGGGCGAGGGCTCCGCCGAATCGGTGGTGAGGGCCCTGCGACGGCTGGCCAAGGAGGAACTCGACGTCGTTGTGGTAGCACGGGGCGGTGGTGCCAAGCTCGATCTGGCTACCTTCGATGCCGAAAGCGTCGCTCGTGCGATTGCGGCCATGCCGGTTCCGGTGGTCGCCGGTATCGGCCATGAGATCGATCAGAGCGTCGCCGACGCAGCCGCGGCGGTCACTTTGAAGACACCAACGGCTGCCGCTGAGTTCCTGGTGGCCCGGGTGGGAGAATTCGCAGCGAGGGTCGACACCGCACGCCGGGTGATCCGCGATGAAGCGGTGCGAAGCCTGGGCCATGCGGGTAACCAGCTCGACAATTCGGCGAGGGAACTGGCTGGGGTCCGCGCCCTTCTCGGCCGCCAATCGGATCGTCTCAAGGGGTTCGGCGAGGACGTCGCCGAGAGGTCACGGGCCGGATTGTCACGTCATGCGCTCCTCCTCGACTCACTAGCCCAACTGGTCGCGACGGTGGGTTTGGAGCCAACCTTGCGACGGGGGTTTTCGGTGGTGACCAGACCCGACGGTTCGGCGGTCAGACTCGCTGCCTCGCTCAAGCGCGGCGAGGATGTCAGGGTCAGGATGGTCGACGGTACGGTGGGGATGAGAGTTGAGGAAGAAGTATGACGGAGAGCGAACTGACCTATTCAGCGGCATTGGAAGAATTGCGGGCGATCCACGCCCGACTCCGGGCCGACGACGTCGACGTCGACAATCTCCTCGAAGACGTCAAGCGAGCCTCCGACTTGCTCTCCTTCTGCCGACAACGCCTCACGTCGGTGGGAGAGCGTCTCGAGGAGGTACTAACAGATTTCGATTGACCGTCTCCAAACCGTTTTGTGAAGGGTTTTTGCGTCGACACCGCACTTTTGGTTCACAGAACGAGAAGCCATTTCTTTTGTGAACGGTTTCTGCGTCCACGACGCACTTTTGCTTCACAGAACGGTGATTAAGAGGAGCCGAGAGCCTCTAAAAGGGTGGTCCAACCGAGGCTGGCACATTTGATCCGGACCGGGTACTGACGGACACCCTGGAGGGCTTCGAGATCACCCAGGATGGCACCGGGGCGATCAGGGTCGAACTCGAGCGTAGACCCCTCGTCGAGCGACATCATTGCCCTGAATTTGGAGACGATGTCTTCGATCTCGGCACGGGTCTTGCCCTTGATCGCCTCGGTCATCATCGACGCCGACGATTGGCTAATCGAACAACCCTGGCCCGCAACGGCGATGTCGGACACGAGATCGCCGTCAAAGCTGATTTCGATATTGATCTCGTCACCACAGAGGGGATTGACCCCCTGCGCCGAGGCGTCGAAATGGTCGAGGTGCCCCCGATTCCGCGGATTCTTGTAGTGGTCGAGGATGACTTCCCGGTAGAGCTCTTCGAGTGCCACGGTTAGACCCCGAACAACTCTCTGGACCGGCGCAGCCCGGCGACCAGGGCGTCGATGTCGGATTCTTCGTTGTACACGTAGAAGCTGGCGCGGGCGGTGGCGGCAACACCCATCCGCCGCATCAGTGGCTTGGCGCAATGATGGCCAGCGCGGACAGAAACGCCTTGTTCGTCGAGGATGGTGGCCAGGTCATGGGCATGGACTCCGTCCATCACCATCGAAACCACGCCACCCCGGTCCTCCATGGTCGCCGGCCCCTGGATAGTCAGTCCGGGAACGTCACCGAGGCGGGCCAGTGCGACTTCGGTCAACTCCTTGTCGTGTTTGAGGACGGTGTCCATTCCGATCGAGTCGAGGTAGTCGACGGCGGCGTGAAGTCCGACGGCCTCGATGATCGGTGGGGTTCCGGCCTCAAAACGTGCCGGTATCGCGGCCCAGGTCGACTCGTGCAGTGTGACGTCGGAGATCATCTCGCCGCCGCCCTCAAAAGGCTCCATTTCTTCCAGTGCGTCCGGGTTTCCCCAGAGAACCCCGATCCCGGTAGGCCCGAGCATCTTGTGTCCCGAGAATGCAACAAAATCGGCACCCATCTCGACCACATCTACCGGTGAGTGCGGTACGAGTTGGGCAGCGTCTACGAGAAGACGGGCGCCAAAGGAGTGCGCCACATCGGCGAACTTCCGTACCGGGGGGATGGTCCCCAGGACATTCGACATCCCTGTGATAGCGACCATCTTGACGTCCGGCCCCATCATCGACTCATACGCATCGAAGTCGAGACGGAAGTCCTCGGTCATCGGGATATGGTCGAGCGTCGCACCTGTCCTTTTGGCCACCATCTGCCACGGGACCAGGTTGGAGTGATGTTCGATCTCGGAGACGATGATCCGATCACCCTCGCTGAGATGTTCCATGCCCCATCCCGATGCGACCATATTGATCGCGGTCGTCGTCCCCCGGGTAAAGACGACCTGTTGCGGCGATGGCGACCCGATGAAGGAGGAAACACGTGCCCGCGCCCCTTCATATGCCTCGGTGGCCGCGATCGAAAAGGCGTAGGCACCACGGTGGACGTTGGCGTAGGACGTTCTCGCAAATGTGTCCATGGCCTCCAGGACCGGGATCGGCTTCTGCGAAGACGCACCCGAATCGAGGAAATGGACCCCGTCGGAGATTATGGGGAAGTCAGCTTTGAGGTGCGATAGGTCGGTCACTACTGGGTCAACGCGGAACGGAACGAATCGTATCCTTCTTCTTCGAGCTTTTTGGCGACATCAGGCCCGCCACTCTCCAGGATGCGCCCGTCCATGAAAATGTGGACGATGTCGGGGGTCACGTAATCGAGGAGACGCTGGTAGTGCGTGATGATCAGAAACCCGCGATCGGGGCTGGTGAGCTTGTTGACGCCCTCTGCGACAGTGCGGAGAGCGTCGATGTCCAGACCCGAATCGGTCTCGTCCATGATCGCCAGGTCGGGTTCGAGAACAGCCATCTGGAGGACCTCATTGCGCTTCCGCTCGCCACCGGAAAAACCCTCGTTGAGGTAGCGGTCGGCGAAAGACGACTCCATACCGAGCTCTTTCATGGCATCCATGACTTTGAGCCGGAGCTCGAGAACGGTCAGATTGATGCCGGTTCGGTTGGAGAGCGCTTGTCTGAGGAACTGGACCACCGAGACACCGGGAATCTCTTCCGGATGCTGGAATGCGAGGAACATGCCCATCTCACCACGGCGGGTCGCCGAGAGTTCGGCGATGTCTTGGCCTTTGTAGAAGACCTGACCTCCGGTGACCCGGTAGCTGGGATGGCCCATTAACACGTTGGCGAGTGTCGACTTGCCCGACCCGTTTGGCCCCATCAGGGCGTGGATTTCGCCGGCGTTGACGACCAGGTCGACGCCTTTGAGGATTTCTGCGTCGTCAGCCGATGCGTGGAGATTTTCGATTCGGAGCAGCGGAGTGGTGTCGGTCACGGCCCCTATGGTATTTGCACTACCGCCATAGGGAAAATGCAGATCCACGCCGGAGGGCTAGTCCTGGGCGAGGTCGGCCCAGATCGGGGCCACCGCCCGTTCGAAATCGGCAAGCGAAATCGGGTAGATGGCGTCGGGAGTGCCTGCAGCCGACCAAATCGGGTCGTTCCGCAGGATTCCGCGGTCAGCGAAAATTCGAATTGGGTTGGCGAGGCCAAACACGGCAGTCCCGCCTGGTGCATATCCGGTGGCCGCTCGTGCCTCGTCGAGTTCGGCCCGACGCGATTTCGCTCCACCGGCGACAGTTGCCAATTTTCCAGTGTCGAGGCGATGGTCACCCGATAAAACTGCGACTACCGGCTCATCACCCGATTCTGATTCGACCACGAACACCAACGATTTGGCGATCGCTGACAACTCACATCCTGCGGCTCGGGCGGCGTCGGCTGAAGTCTTGGTTCCTTCCGGGAAGATCGAAACGGAAATGTCGACGCCGGCGTTTTTGGCGGCATCGATCACCCGCTGATTGGTGGGATGTGTTCGGGTCATCCGATCAACGCCTCGAAATTGCGCCTCATCCCGTCGAGGTCGTTGAGGTCGAGCCACTGCACATACATCCGCTCAACACCCGCTTCTTCGAGGGCGGCAACCCGCTCGAGCGCCCGTTCCCGGGAGCCGATGACGAGGCCGGCATCGTCCCACTTCTGTTCCAACTCGTCCGGCGACAAGGAACGCTGGGCGGCCGCTCTGGCTAGAGCGTTGCGATACTCACCATCGGTGTTTCCAACCAGGATCGGCCCCATCACTGTCGCCTCCACCCTGCGGCCATCGGCCGCGGCCCGCATCACGGCTATCTTCACTGCGGCTTCGTCCGCAGGGCAGGTGAAGAAGTTGTACTCGTCGGCCCTGGTCCCGGCGAGGGTTGGGGTCCGCCGTTTGCCCGACCCTCCGAAGATGAGGCGGAGGTTGATTGGCTTCGGCTTCACTTCGGCGTCTATCGAGTAGTACTTCCCGTTTAGTTTCGAGTGACCCTCACCAAATGCAGCGGCTAGATAGTCGAGCGCTTCCTCGAACCTCTCCCATCGTTCTCCCCAGTCCGGGAACGGAATGCCGAGCGCTTCATGCTCGTGGTCCATCCAACCGGTGCCAACACCCAGATCGAAACGGCCACCGGACATCTGGTCGATGGTCGCAGCGTTTTTTGCAATCACCGCGGGGTGGCGAAACGTGATCGGGCTGACCAGCACGCAGAGGCGGATCGAGCTGGTTTCCCGGGCTAGCCCTGCCAGGACAGCGAAGGCATCGGTGGCGTCGGGGACCGGATCACGCCCGGCCAGATAGTGGTCGCAGCGGGCAAAGGAGACGAGACCTGCCTCCTCAGCCCATCGGGCTGCCTCCAGCTGTTGGTCAAATGTGCCACCGAGGTGGGGCTCGGTCATCAGGGAATATCTCATGTGCTCCTTCAGCCTGTGATCGCTTCGAACATCATGTCGTACTCCGACGTCTCAGCGCCAAAGGCCTGACCGTAGTATCGCTGACAACCTGCTTCCTCCAGAGCAGCCAGCATTTCGCCTGGTTGTGATCCGAAGCCATGGGGATAGCCTCGTTCGAGATAGACCTCCTCGATGTGAGTGGTGGTCGATCCGGTGAGACCGGCGAAGGCTTCGAGGCGCTTGCGGTAATCGGACTCATTGACGGCAAATATGGCTGGTGAAGCGGCCGAAAACAGGATCGACCCTGGGTCGCGACCATTCGCTTCCGCCTCTTCGATGGCTGTCTCTCGCTTAGCGGCGTAGTCGGCGGGAGGACAGGCGTAAATGTTGTACTCGTCGGCAAACCGCCCCGCCAATCGGGGGGTCTTGACTTTCCCACCACCGCCCACCAGCAGACCCAGATTCTGCGGATGAGGATGAGGGTCGAAATCCCCGAGGCGGTAGTTAGGCCCGTCAAAGGGGTGTGATCCCGGCGTTATCGCGTTGCGGAGGTAGCCCATCGCTTCTTCGAGGAGTTCGAAGCGCTCACCACGGTCGGGATAGGGGAGCCCGAACAGTGTGAACTCCTCGTCCAGCCAGCCGGTGCCGACTCCGAGCGTGAAGCGACCCCCGGACATCTCATCGATGGTGACCGCCATCTTGTAGAGGACGGCGGGATGACGAAAGGTGACCGGAGAGAGCAGGCATACCAGTTGGATCGATTGTGTCTCTCGAGCTAATCCCGCCAGGTGGACCACATGGTCGTATCCGTCGAGATCCGGGTTGTCTCCACGCTGCAGGTAATGGTCGGGTAGCGCAATTGCGTCGAGTCGATTCTCCTCCGCCCAAATGGCCGCATCGCGTACGAACTGATAACTGCCGCGGGCCTGGATCGCTATCTGCATGCGACGACCTTATTACGAACCGGTTATTGGGTTGTCACGCCCAACAGGAGGCGGGCATACTGGCCCACCTCGAAGCTGGCGTCGATGCTGCGATGAAGGGTGACACCGTTGAGGGCCGATACGAGTGCCTCGGCCCGGAATTCGGCCACTTCAGGGTCTAACCCGGGTTTCTCGCGGAGGAGAGCGTCGGTGAATCGCTTCACCCTGCCCTCGTGGTGTCGCAGGATGCGTCCGGTGAGCTCGGGCGAGTTCTGACCTGCCGCAACTGCAATGCGGATATACACCCTGGCCAGGTCGCCTTGTTCCTCTACGAATCTGATGTATGCGTTGATGAGGTCTTCGAGCGTGTCTTTGCCCTCGTGCTCGGGGTCGGGATCGACGGCGTCGATCGCAGTTCTTACCGCGGTGAGGATTGCCTGTTCCTTGGAATCGAAGAGGTTGTAGAAGCTTCCCGGCAGGACTCCAGCGCTTTCGCAGATGGTCTTGATGGTGGTGCCTTCGAGCCCACTTTCTGATATCTGGTTGCGGGTCGCTTCGAGAATCCGGTCCCGGGTTTCAAGTCCAGCCTTGTAGCGCATCGATCAGAGAGTAATAAACATTTTGTTTGAGCGTTGGCTCAAATTAGAGTGGACACTCAAATAGTATGGGTGGCAGGATCTAGAATGAGGACACGATGAGTCATTACAAAGCGAATCTACGCGATGCTGAATTCAATCTCTTTGAGGTTCACCGTATCCAGGACTACATGGGTGCGCACTGGCCAGACCTCGACGAAGACACCGCTCGCGACACCCTCATCGAGATGGAACGACTCGCCAGAGAAGACTTCGCGGCGTCTTACATCGACCAGGACCGGATTCCGTTGAAACTCGTCGACGGCGAGGTCCACATCCCCGACTCGGTGAAAGCCAGCGTGGCCGCCTTCCGGGAGGGAGGCTGGAACAAGTTCAGCCTTCCTGAAGAGCTTGGAGGATCCCCTGTTCCCAACACCCTCTTCTGGGCCGGCCAGGAGATGCTCCTCGCGGCCAACACCACCGCACAGTTCTACAGCGGAGGCTCCTTGTTTGCCTACGTGCTCTTTGATGAAGGCACCGAGGCACAGAAGGATTTTGCGCGGACGTGGGTCGACAAGGGTTGGGGCGGATCGATGATGCTCACCGAACCCGACGCCGGATCCGACGTCGGTGCCGGTGTGACCAAGGCGATAGACATGGGCGATGGCACGTGGCATCTCGAAGGTGTGAAGCGGTTTATCTCCAGCGGAGAACACGATGTGACCGAGAACATCATCCATCTCGTCCTGGCCCGCCCCGAAGGTGCGGGTCCGGGCACAAAAGGCCTTTCGATGTTTGTGGTTCCCAAATACTTGGTCAACGAGGACGGTTCTCTGGGGGAGCGCAATGGGGTCTTTGCAACCAACATCGAGAAGAAGATGGGTCTCAAGGGGTCGACCACGTGTGAGATGACCCTTGGTGTCGATAGGCCATGTGTCGGATACCTGGTCGGTGATAAGCACGACGGCATCCGGCAGATGTTCCGTGTGATCGAACACGCCCGGATGATGGTGGGCACCAAGGCAATGGGCACGCTGAGTTCCGGCTATCTCAACGCTCTCGCGTACGCCCAACAGCGAGTTCAGGGCGCCGATCTCACCGAGGCGAGCGACAAGGCCGCTCCCCGGGTTCCGATCATTGCGCATCCCGATGTGCGCCGTTCGTTGATGAACCAGAAGGCGTACGCAGAAGGGTTGAGGGCACTGGTCAGTTACACCGCATGGGTCCAGGACCAGGTGGAACTGCACCCCGAAGATGACACCTGGAAACGGCGCAGCTTCTTCCTTCTCCCCTTGGTGAAGGGTTATGCCTCAGAGAGGTCGTACCAGCTACTCGGTGACACTCTGACCATCTTCGGGGGATCTGGCTACACGCAGGATTATCCCATCGAGCAATACATCCGTGATGCCAAGATCGACACCGTTTATGAGGGCACGACCGGAATTCAGGCGTTGGATCTCTTCTTCCGCCAGATTGCCCGTGACCAGGGGACCGCGTTCGCCTCGATCTCCAGTGAGATCGTCGAATTCGTCAAGGGCGGCGAGGGCGACGATGTCCTTGCCCCTCAGAGGGAGCTACTCGGCGAGATGATGGACGATCTTCAATCTCAATTGGGCACCATGGTCGAACACCTGATGGCTTCGGTCGATGAAAAGGAGGAGGTCTACAAGGTTGGACTCCACGCCACTCCTCTGCTCGAGTCGATGGGGGAAATCGTGGTTTCCTGGCAATTACTACGCCATGCTGAGATCGCCCTTCCCAAGATCGACGAAGATCCCTTCTATCGGGGCAAGGTGGAGTCGGCACTGTGGTTCGTCGACCATGTCGCACCCGAGGTCAAAGCGCGTGCCGCGCTCGCTGTCGCCGACGACGGCCACCTCATGGATATGCCGGTGACGGCCTTCTAGACATCGTCCGTCGGTACGATTGAGGCCGTGACCGGCGCATCTCTAATCGCTTTTATTGGCCTTCTCGTGGGCTTGCTACTCGTGATTGTTGCGATGGTTGTTTACCAGGAAGCGAAACGCCGGCCGTCTTATGACCCCCTGGAGTATGTGATAGACGACGCGGTGAAACATATTGCGGAGAGACTTCAAGCAGATGACAAGACCGGGCTATCGAGGAATGACATTCTCCGGATCATCGAGTGGGAGATCTTCTACATGCAGGGTCTGGCGCAAGATGATCGGAATAATCCGGTTGAGACTGTCGCCGGGGGACACGAAGCTTCGGTGGACTTCATCGTCGCGGAGATCATGGAAAAACACGGTGTGACGCATTCACCCGAAGATGTCGCCGATGTGCTTCGATATGAAGCTGACTATTTGGTACAAATCGGAGCGGTCGGAGAGCCGGTCACTCCGTTTGAGGAGAAATGAAATGAGGACTTGCAAATGATGGTGCGATGCGGAGCCTGCCGAACCCAATTCGACGCACCCGGCCCGGGTCGTTACGCCTGCCCGTCATGTGGATCGGTGAACATGATTCGCGACGCCGGGGGAGCTGCACCACCACCACCTTCCCAGGGTGGGTATCCCACGGCTCCTGGCGTGCAATCGCAGATGGCACCGGCTCCTCCGCCACCTCCACCCGACCCGGTTGTCCCCAAAATCACCTGTCCCGAATGTGAATTCTCGTTCTATGCGGGGGCGGTGGCGGTAGTGGTGTGCCCGAATTGCACGGCCGAGATCCCGACGGGGTTGGTCGATGCCCCGGAACGGGAGAGATCGGCCGAGGAAGAATGACCCGGCTCAAGCGATTCGAGGAGTTTCGCTTTGTTGGAGCCCGTGACACCATGACCGTCTACGACACTGATGACGCCGATCAGGTCGAGGCGATCCGGGTTCGAATCGAATCCGAAGACCTGATGAATCGAAAGCTTCT
>JBGTFH010000017.1:0-147135 GCA_041747375.1 Acidimicrobiia bacterium | reverse complement strand
CTGTTCCTCCGATTGGTCAATGTGGACGAGTTGGCCGACGACACCCGCCGTCGGGTCCGCCAGACCGAACTGAAGGGTCTGAGCCTCGACCAAACCATTCTCGACGACGTCATCCAACAATTCGGCGCTTTCCGTTTGTTGTCCTTCGACCGCGACGCCGCCACCAGGACACCAACAGTCGAAGTTGCCCATGAGGCCCTGATCCGGGAATGGGACCGTCTCCGCACTTGGATCGACGATCGCCGCGAGGATCTATTGATTCACCGCAGGATGCAGATCACCGCCCGCGATTGGGAGGATTCGGCGAAGGATCCCAGTTATCTGCTGCGGGGGAGTCGTCTCGAACAAGCTCTGGTCTGGCAAGAACGCACCGACATCGCCATCACCGAAGACGAGATGACCTTCATCGAAGCCAGCATCGAACAGGAAAAACGCGACTTGGCCGAACTCCAGGCCTTGGAGGAAAGGTCGGCAAGACGCCGCAAGGCAGTGATCGGCGTCCTGGCGGGGGGATTGGTGGTTGCGGGCGTATTGGGGGTCATCGCACTGGATCGTGCCCAATCCGAGCGATTGACTGCCGCCCAGGCCACGGCCCGGGAGCTTTCCGGTGCTTCGCTAGGGGCGCTCGATGAGGATCAGGAATTGGCGATCCTGCTTGCCCTGAAGGCCGTCGAAACTACCGAAAAGGCCGGACTCGACCCGGTTCCCGAAGCCATTTCTGCGCTTCGAGCGGCGCAAAGCCAACGCCAGGTGGGTCTCTCCTTTTATGGTCTCTTAACGGTGATCTATTCACCCGATGGCAAGTTTCTTGTCGTCGACTCGGCGGAGCCTCGGGACCTATACATTCGGGATCCTGAAACGGGCAAGGTCCTAAGAACGCTTAGCCCTGATCATCTCGACGGGGGACGATACGGGCCAGCCGCATTCGATCCTGCCGATCCGACGCGACTCGCGGTTAGCCGCACCTACGTCTACGACGACATAGGTGAAGAGTTACCTGACGACGAGGTGGTGGTAGACATCTTCAATACAGCCACGGGCAGCTATGAGTTGGGCCTCAGGGGACCAGCCGGTGTTTATTTTCAACCCAGCTTCAGTTCCTCAGGCAGGGTCGCGGCAACCAGAGGCGACGCGGCGTACGTATGGGAGTCGACCGGAAGCCTTGTGAATACCATTGAATTCGATGATCTCTGGGTCACCAATGCCGAATTCATACCCAACACAGACGTCCTGGTTCTCACGCTCTCCCCAAACGCAACCAACACCACCGAAGATGGTGCGATTGTCGCGTTGGACATCTCAATCGATGAGGAGCTATGGCGAATTCCACTTACAGGACGGCACTCGGACTTCGCCCGAATCAGCCCTGATGGGTCGATGATCGCTGTTTCCGACGACGAGGCGCAGTCAGTGCTTGTGTTGAACTTGCCGGATGGAAGCGTTGTCACGGACTTCCAAAATGGCTCTCCACAGTATCTCAGCTGGAGTAACGACGGATCGCTGATCGCGGTTAGTGGCAATACCGGTGACATTTCAGTTGTGAGCCTGGCTGCTGGCACTGACCAGATTCAGCTTTCTGGCCACGAGTCTTCTGTGTGGGGTACTGCTTTCGCTCCGGATGAGTTCCGACTCGCGTCAGTGTCACTCGACGGTTCAGGGCGCGTATGGGACCTGTCGCCTGGAGGGGGCATTCGACTCGACGGACCACCGGCACATATGTTCTCCAATCAGGACGGATCACGTATCTTGCTCTCGAATGGCAACGCACCCGCAACGATTCTCGATCTCGAGGTGGGGCACATCGAAACCACGCTACCCCTGGAGTACCAGTTGTGGACGAAGCAAATCTGGGCGGACGACTCGTTGCAAGTTGTGGCTGGAGTGAACGAGGAAGGCCGCGGTGTAATTGTTGATACTACGACAGGCGGGGTCTTGGACTCCTTCGACGACTGTGTCACCGGCCATGCGCTCTCAGGAGACGGCCGATTTGTGCTGCTCGATTCGCAGGAGTTGTGTGGTGCGAACCCGGACCTGAGGAGTTCGGTGCTGGATCGACAAACCGGCGAGCACGTCATTGATCTGGGTCCCCGTCTGATCGGCCTGGGCATTTTCCACGAAGGTAGCGAATTGGTGGATCCGTACGTCGCAGTGAACGTGGGCGTCCAATTCATCGAAATTTACTCGCTTGGTGATAATTCCCTGGTCGCCACGATCCCCTTGAGCCTCCTTCGCTTTTTCCCTCTGATCCTCCATACCGACCCAACCGGTAAATATCTCGGTGTAGGCACCAACGGCAGCTGGTTCATGGTCTTCGATATGGAGGAGATAATGAGGGGAGTCTCGCCCGAAGACGCCGTTGCTTTGGCACTGCCCGGCCACAAAGCCAACGTTCCGTACGTCCAGCCAACCAGGGACGGCCGCGTTCTCACTGCCGGGCATGACGGCTTCTATCGGATGTGGAGCATCGAAACCGGGGAGCTACTTTGGGAGATCCGTGCATATGGATTGGATGACTTCGGCGCGGCCGCCATTCCTCCAACCGAGACACATCTCATCTACGAAGACGCCGGTTTCGTCGTGCGCACTATCCCACTCGATAGCAACGAGATCATTGAGCTCGCCAGGGCCGCCGTCACGCGGATCCTCACCGATGGCGAGTGCAGCCAGTACCTCCACACCGACGGGTGCGAGGAGTAGAGCCGAACGACCTTCTGGCTTCCAAGCGGGTTACAAGCGCCGTTTCTTAGCTTGCGGTTATGGCGACGCTGCACGCACCTTTCGAAAGTGCAAAACTCGGTGTTGTGGAGTACAGGGTTCTGGGCCCGGTCTCTGCATTCCTGGAGGCCAAACCCAGGCAACTCGGAGGAAAACGCCAGCGGACGGTGTTGGCCATTCTTCTTTCACGTCCCAACCAGGTGGTCTCCCAGGATTGGCTCATCGACGCGGTCTGGGCCGGCGAACCACCTGCTGCCGCCCGGCAAACGCTCCACGCCTACGTTTCGACCCTGCGAAAGGAGTTGGACGGGGGAATCGAACGGGAGGCCGATGGTTATGTCGTCCATGTCGAAGACGGTCAACTCGATTCCTTGAAATTTGATGATCTCGTCGAGCAAGGACGATCAGTTCTGGAATCGGACCCGGTTGGCGCGTCCTCGACGTTGCAGGAGGCACTTGCCCTCTGGCAGGGTTCTGCTTTTGGTGACCTGAACGGCGAGCCTGCATTGATCAATGAGGTGAGTCGGCTGGAAGAGGCCCGGCTCACTGCGATTGAGTATCGGATCGAGGCGGACTTGGGCGCCGGGAATCATCAGGCGGTGGTTCAAGAGCTAGAGGCCCTGACCCGAGAACATCCGTTCCGGGAGCGGCTCCAGGGCTTCCTCATGCTCGCCCTATACCGGTCGGGGAGACAGGCCGATGCTCTCCGCTCCTACCGGCGTGCCCAGATAGTCCTTGCCGAGGAACTGGGCATTGATCCGTCTCCCGAGTTGCAGACCCTCGAAGAGCAAATCCTGAACCAAAGCCCTGATCTGGCTTGGTCTCCAGTTGCCGCGCTTGGTCGTTCGGAAAATCGTGCCGCCCGGGGCTACGAGCTCAGGGAGAAAATAGATGAGAATCGATATGGGGTGACTCACCGGGGGTTCCAGGGTTCGGTTGGCAGGGAGGTGGCGGTCCTCTCCTTGAATCCGAACGTCTCCGACAACCCCGACTTCGTCCGCCGTTTTGAATCGGAGCTTCAGGCGGTATCGCAGCTTGACCACCCCCACATTGTCCCGATCTACGACTACTGGCGCGACCCCGATGGTGCCTTCCTGGTGACTGCCTATCTCAGGGGAGGACCTCTTAGTTCCTCGATGGCCGATGGACCGTGGAATCTCTCGTCCACGTTGCGGCTGGTCGACCAGATCAGCTCCGCTCTGGGATTCGCTCATCGCAACGGATTCATTCACGGAAGTCTTGCCATCGACAGCATTGGACTCGATAGCGACGCCAATGCCTACATAACCGACCTCGGGCTTCCCGTCTTACAAGGGGTTGCTGGTACGAGGAGTACAGGCGACGATGTTGTCGCCCTTGCCAGGATCGCATTTGTGCTCTTGGCCGGAGAGAACGCAGTATTCAACCAACCCATTAGTGAGATCCGGACCGACCTGGCAGTCCTCGCCCCGGTTTTCGACCGTGCGTTTAATCCCGACCCGGCGAGCCGTTTTCAAAAGCCCGAAGACTTTCGGCGGGCGATCCGACAGGCGGCCGGAACCGATGTTGTCACCGCCTCACCTGCGTTCGATGACCAACGAAGAAATCCATACAAGGGCTTGCGGGCATTTCAAGAGTCCGATGCCTCAGATTTCCACGGCCGGGATGCTCTGGTCGAGGATCTGATCGAGATTCTGGCCACGCAGAAGATATTGACCGTCGTCGGCCCATCGGGATCGGGAAAATCCTCTCTCGTCCGCGCCGGGCTTCTATCGGCCCTACGAGCCAACGCAATCGATGGGTCGGGCTCGTGGCTGATCACTGAAATGTTCCCCGGGACCCATCCGTTCGAGGAGCTGGAGGCGGCCATCCTTCGAATCGCCGTTGACCGGCCCGCTGGTTTGGTTGATGACCTGACTGCCGACGCCCGGGGTCTCGTCCGTATCGCCAAGCAGGTCTTGCCCAATGAGGATGACCAACTGCTCCTGGTGGTCGACCAATTCGAGGAGTTGTTCTCACTCACCGCCTCGGAGTCCGATCGGAAACTGTTCGTGGACGCCCTTGTCGCCGCGGTGACCGACGAACGGAGCCGGATTCGGGTCGTCCTGACGCTGCGTGCCGACTTCTTCGACCAGCCACTTCGCTATTCCAACTTCGGTGAGGTGCTCGGACTGGGATTGGTTCCGGTGGGTGCTCCAACCGATGATGGCCTGGCGCGGGCGGTCGCCCAGCCGGCGCGAGATGTGGGAGTCGACCTCGAACCTGGCCTGGTCACCCGGATCGTCGACGACGTCCGGGACGAGCCCGGTGGCCTGCCGTTGCTCCAGTATGCACTGACCGAGATGTTCGCCCAACGTGAGCACAACACCCTGACCCTCGCCGGTTACGAGCGATCCGGCGGTGTGTTGGGAGCACTCGGGAAGCGGGCGGAGGAGATCTACTGCGGACTCACCGACGACGGCAAGGAAGCAGCCCGTCACCTCTTCCTGCGTCTGGTGACGGTTGATGAACTCGCAGATGACACCCGCCGCCGGGTCCGCCAGACCGAGTTGAAGAGCCTGGAGATCAACCAGGCCAGTCTCGACGATGTCATTTCCCGATTCGGCTCCTTCCGTTTGTTGTCGTTTGATCGTGACGCCGCCACCAGGACTCCGACGGTGGAAGTTGCACACGAAGCACTGATCAGAGAGTGGACCAGGCTCCGTACCTGGATCGACGACCGACGGGAAGACCTCCTCATCCACCGTCGGATACAGGTCACCTCACGGGATTGGGAGGACTCCGACAAGGACGTGAGCTATCTGCTCCGGGGGAGTCGTCTCGAACAAGCTCTGATCTGGCAGGAACGGACCGATATCGCCATTTCCCAGAACGAGATGAGCTTCATCGAAGCCAGCATCGAACAAGAGAAGCGCGACCTGGCCGAACTCGAGGCACTCGAAGCCAAGGCGGCCCGCCGCCGCAAAGCTGTGATTGGAGTCCTGGCCGGTGGTTTGGTGGTTGCCGGCGTGCTTGGCGCGATTGCCGTGGACCGGGCCGGTGACGCTCAAATCACGGCCACTGAGTCTCAAGCAAGAGAACTTGCTGCTCTGGCAACCAATACGACCGACGATGATCCCGAGCGGGGGATGCTGCTGGCTCTGGAATCGATCAAACTGAGCCGGGACGTGGGTTTGACACCCCTGCCCGACGCTCTCGGTACACTACAGAGGGCAACCCAGAAAAACCGTATCGTGGCCCGATATCAAGGGACCGGGTCTGGCATCGCGTTGAGCCCGGCTGGGGACTTGATTGCTGCCGAGGTTCCTAACTCCCCGACCCTCGACGTAGCGCTGATAGCGGTCAATACCGGCGAGATCGTCCACGTCTTTCGGGGTTCCGTCGAATCCGCATCGGCAATTCCAGTCGTTCAATTGCGTTTCAGTCCCGATGGAGAGTTTCTGGTCATAGCTCGACACGGCCGGGTCGGGGACGACGGTGGCCAGGAGATAGGCGGTCTCGAGATGTGGGATCTCGACACCAAGGAGGTCACGACAGTGGTCGATCCGCGGTTGACGTCTGCCGTTAATCCCAGGTTTAGTGCGGACGGTTCCTATTTAGCGGCCATCACAAATGAGGGATTGACGGTGTGGAACTCGTTGCAGGAGGTCACCTTCTTATTCTCAGATTCGTATCTGCCTGTTCTGTACGACCCTGAGTTCGACTTCGTTGGCGACAGCCATGAGATCGCGGTTCCGATAAATCCAGAATTTGGCGGAGCCATGGCAGGCGTTTTATCTGGTTTCGACCCCACAGCGGCCCAGGTCGTTTTCATCGATGTCGCATCCGGAATGGTGGCTGGCTCGGTACTGACGTCCGAGTCTGGGACACCCGCAGCGGTTGCGGTTGACCCGTCTGGAGCCAGGATGGTCGTGGTCGACGTCGATCGGGGTCCGCAGCTGATTGATATCGCGTCGGGCGCTGCGATCGACGTCGAGAGCAGTGACAGCCAAGCACTGGCCTGGCATCCCAACGGGACCATGTTTGCTATGAGCGGGAATGCCGGGGTGGTCGAAGTCTTCGACGGATCGACAGGAGAGTTGGTGTACTTGCTGGACGCCCACAAGAGTACGGTTTCAACGACTCAGTTTGCCTCCGACGGCGGTCATCTTCTCAGCTCGTCACTTGACCAAGGGGCGATCCTCTGGTCGATCAAACCCGACGGCCCCGATGCCAATGGTGCTTTTGTTGTTGAAGGCGGCCCGGTATTTCGCCTAGAGGTTGAGATAGCTGGAGAAAGAGGATTCTCGGCCCTGCCCGGGAGGATCTTTGACATGAGAAGCGGCGATGTCGAGTCCGATCTCGAATTCGACATCGAGGAAATCAACTCCGGGTTTAATCGGGTTTGGGGATGGGACGGCGAGACTCGTACTTGGGGAATCTGGAGGACGTCGGACGGCACGCGAATGGCGACTTATGACGAGTGCACCTTCGTGGAGGCCGTTAGTAGTGATGGCGAGTTGGCTTTCCTTTCGACGGATACAACAAATCCCGCATGTGGCAAGGCTACGTCGAGGGTTGAGTTTGTGCAGTCCGGTGAGCTTGTACTGGATCTTCCCGGCTTGGCCAATGGTCCGGCGCAGTTCAGCCCGGCGTCGACATTCGACGGCCACCAATTTCTCGCAGTTTCGCCTGGCGGAAACGTCCACGTTTATTCGATGCCGGGTGGCGAGCGACTGGCCGAATTCACCTCCGATGGTGACTTCTTCAACTCTTTCGCCCTGTTTCCCCGGTTCAGCCGGGACGGCCGATACTTGGCCGTGGGACAGGACTCGGGGCGGATCGTCGTTGCAAGTATGGAACTGATACTTGCAGGTGTCGGTGGATCTGAGTCCCTCGTCGTGAACCAACTGGGCCATGATGGCAACTCGCCACGTCCAGCGGTGAATAGCACAGGGATCCTCGCCACGACGGGACTTGATCAATGGGTTCGTCTTTGGGACATATTGTCTGGCGCTCGGCTTGTGGAATTCCAAACCGGCTCGGATCGGATACCGTTTGTCAATTTCAGCAGTGACGAAAGCCTCCTGTATTACACGGATACCGGCGGTGTCGTCAGAAGTTACCCGATGGATGTTGATGCATTGCTGGCGCGGGCAGAAGCTGTCTTGACCCGGACTCTGACCGACGATGAGTGCACCCAGTATCTCCATACCAACGGGTGCGAGGACTAGGGACATGACCCCGGACGTGCCGAAGCAACAGATTCCTATTTGCTTGCCTTTTCCGATGGGATTTGAGTGGTTGGGCTGAGGAGTGGCGGGGTGTGGGGAAGGGGTCACCCCTAGCGTCTGGTTGCGGTGCTGGCTCCGACCAACTCCAGATCGGGCGGGGCACCGGGATCGAGCGGAGGCTGGCGAAGCCGCCACCTTCCGTGGTCGTGGTGTTGGAAGAGTTCTAGTCCCCGTTGGTGGATCGCGATGTGGTGATGGAACCAACAGAGCGGGATCAGATTCTCCGGGTCGGTGCGACCACCTTCGGAATAGGGAAGTATGTGGTGGGCTTCCACGCGGTAGCGGCTGTTGCAGCCGTCGATGCTGCAATGCCCGCCGGTGGTGGCCAACACAGCCCGACGCAATGCTGGCGGGATGATCCGTGAGGACCGTCCGTAACGCATCGGGATGCCGTCCTCGCTCCGGACCGTGATTTCGATGATTGAGTCACAGAGGATCGCTGATAACGCTTCGGCCCCTACTCTCGGACCGGATTCCAATCGCACTCCAGCTTTCCCATCGCTTGGAGTGGCCTGTTCGGCATCTACAAACACAGTCACTTGCGCTTGGGGAGAGGTACCGCCGGAGGCCATCTCGTAGAGGGCGACGGCTCGCTTCCAACCGTTCGACCCGGAAGCACCGTCGGGCAGTTCTGGGAGGTTGTCGGCCCGGTCAGCAAGTGCCTGGTCGATCACCGCACCGGTGACTCCGTCCAAACCGCCCCGGAGTGTCCACCACGACTCATCCAGAGAAGGTTGCATGATCAAATACTGGTCTGCCGCAGAACGCCCTTCGTCTTCGGATGTGATCTCGACACGGTCAGCGGCTGTCCGGTAAACGCCCGAAATGTCCAGGTGCTGAAGGAGGCCGGGTTCGTCCTCGAGTTTGGACAATGCCTCGACACGGTCGAAGGAAACCTCCCCGGCAGCCAATGCATCCCTGAGATGTGGCTTGTTCTGCGTTCGGCGCATGGTCTGCACCAACGATCGGGCAGTTGTGTGACTGACATCGACGCAGGCGGCGTACCACTCCGAGAGGTTCCGGGACCCATCGGCGGTGAACACTTGACGACGGTCCAACTCCTCCAACGCTTCGATCTTGAGCGCCCGGCCTTCGGACTCTTTCTGTTCGATCCGACCCAGGATTTCCTCGATCTGATCGTTAGTAAAACTTCTCCACTCCATAACCCGAAGGTACAAACCGCCTGTGACAGAAACGACCAAAATCCGGCCAATCCCATGAAATTTCTAGAGAAATATTTTCAGATCCCGTTGAGGCTTTAGTCCTCGAGCTGGATGTAGACGACGCGAATTCCGCTCCCTTCCCAGACCATCCGTTGTGGGTCACCGGAGACCTCGAGTGGAGCAGACAGGATCGTCATCAATGCGGAGTCGACGTCCAGCCCAACCGGATTGGCACAGCCCATCGCCGTGAAGAAAACGTCCGAGGGAGTCAGTGTCCCACCGGAGTAAGTGAAGCTGCCGTCAAATTCGTTGCACCCTCCGGCCCCCGAAAGCGTGCCGCCATCCGGATCAATCTGAACCGAAGAAGATCCCGAAAGCGAAGATACATCAAGAGGAACACCATCAACCCCCAACTCCCACAGTGTCTTCTGCCCGCCCAACTCGTCAAGGCTTGGGCTTGAGCACGCACCCAATCCGAGCAACGCCACTGAAAGGAAAACCAGACGCAACTTGTGAGTCACGTACTCATTGTCGCTCAGGTTAACGGGCTAGGCCGAGCCGACGATCACGAAGTAGTGGTGTTTGCCGACTTTTAGCCCTTCCACCCGGCAAGGAAGGTCAAACTTTTCGGTGATACTCGCCGCGATTTCGCTCGCCGAATCAGGGGTGAGGCCATGACCCTTTTTCTTCGGCTTGAGCTCTCCCTCGACGAGATAGAAGGCGCCACCCGACGCAAGCACCCGGAACATCTCCTTCAGTCCGGCATCGCGGTCGGCCCAGTGGTGAAAGGTCGCAATCGACCACACCGCGGTGAAGGTGTCATCGTCGAAAGGGATGGCCTCGGCCGAACCCTCTTTGACTGTGGCCGTTGGAACTCGTTTTGCGGCCCGTTGCACCATCGAGGGGCTTGAATCCACCCCGCTCACCGAGTCGGCCCCGGCTGCAACGGCCGATTCAAGAGCGGCACCTGGGCCGCAGCCGATATCGAGTACCCGGTCACCGAGGCCGATCCCGGCGAAGGACACCAACTCCTTATTCCGCTTGGCGTTCCCCTGGACGAGAGAAAACGCCCATGACTTGAATCCGGACCATCTCTCGATCTCGGAGTGGGCCACGTCTAACGGTTCTCCAGGGCCTCGATGAGTTTGGGCAACACGATGTGGACATCGCCGACGATCCCGAGGTCGGCCACCGAGAAGATCGGTGCGTCCGGATCCTTGTTGATGGCGATGATCGTTTTCGAGTCTTTCATCCCGACGAGATGTTGCATCGCTCCCGAGATACCGGCGGCGATGTACACATCGGGCTTGACGGTTTTTCCGGTCTGGCCTACCTGTTTCGCATAAGGGACCCAACCGGAATCGACGATGGCACGGGTGGCGCCCGTCGCTGCTCCGAGTTGTTTCCCGAGTTTCTCGACCAGTTCGTACGCTTCCGGTGAGCCGAGGCCCCGGCCACCAGAGACGACGATCGAAGCGTCGCCCAACTGGGGACCCTCCCGCTCTTCGACGTGGGATTCCACGACTCTCGCCGCCGATGAGCCGGCGTCGCCCAACTCGAGTGCAGACACGCTGGGAGCACCGCCGCCGGACGGCTCAGCGGCAAACGATTTCGGCCTTGCCAGGACTATCGATGGCGGTCCCGAAGCCGTGGCAACTGCGATCTGGGTTCCACCGAAGATCTCATGCTCCGTCTCTACACCACCGTCGACAAGCCTCACGTCCGAAGCGTTGGAAAGAACTCCGACACCCATCCGGGCGGCGAGGCGCCCAGCGACATCGCGGTCTGTATAGGCCTGGCCGAAGAGGATCAAGTCGGGATGGTCTGAAGCAGCTTTCTCCGCCAGCGCTGCCGACACCGGAGCGGAGGGGAGCGCATCGCCGGGATTGGCGTGGATTACGTTGGTGGCCCCGAATTCACCGAGCGTGGCGAACTGTGAGTCGCCACCTTCACCGAGATACACCGCGGTGACGTCACCGAGCGAGTGGGCTTTGGATAGCAGCTCGAGCCCGAGCGGACTTGGTGCGCCCGAATCCTCCTCGACAAACACCCAAATGGAGGCCATCTAGATCACTTTCCTTTGCTCGAGAAGGGAGACGATTGCCTGGTAGGCCTCGCCGTCGTCTTCGATCTTCTGGCCCCCCGACCTCGACGGGACATCGTTTATCTCTTTCACCGTCTGCGTCGCCTCGGCGACCACTCCAAGATCGGCGAGAGTCTTGTTTTCAACCGGCTTCTTCTTGGCGTCCATGATCCCCTTGAAAGTGGGATAGCGGGGTTCGACCACACCGGCTGTTACAGAGACGACCGCAGGGAGGGATGCCTCCACCTCGTCGTAGCCGGCGGCGGTCTGGCGGTGGATCTTCACTGTCCCGTCGCCGATCTCGACCTTGGTGGCGTATGTGAGGGCAGGGGAGTCGAGAAGCTCGGAGATCATCTGGGGGATCACACCGGAATAGCCGTCGGTCGACTCGGTCCCGGTGATAACCAGATCGAAGCCTTCCTCCTTTATCGCGGCTGCCAGTACGCGGGCGGTGGTCAGCGCATCGGAACCGCGGAGCCCGGAGTCGTCGATCAGGACCGCCTTGTCGGCACCCATGGCGAGGGCCTGGCGGACTCCCTGGTTGTTGCCGGCAGGGCCCATGCTGACCAGGGTCAACGTCCCTTCGTTGGCCTGTGCCAATTGGAGACCCATCTCAACCCCGTAGCGGTCGGTGTCATCGAGCACCTGTTCCGATGGCCGGATCAGCCAGTTGGTGCCTTCCTCGAGTTTGTACGGGGTGGCGGGATCGGGGATCTGTTTTATGCAGACAACGACCTTCATGGCTGGAGGCTCCTTGGAGTCAGTTCTTCGGGATTCTTGGGAAGCGATGGTAACGGCTGGGCGATCTATGAATAATCGCTCAAAATCTTCAGGCTTCGATCCGCTCCAGGACGAGACTTGGGGCGGTCACCTCGTTGGCACCGACAGTCCACGCCCCGGCGAGGGCTTCTCGATGAGATTCCCAGAGTTCGGCACTTGAATAACGGACTGTGGCCAGAGAGTCGCCGGCTGCAACACGATCACCGATCTTCTTGTGGAGCGTGATTCCAACCCCAGGGTCGATCACATCTTCCTTGCGTTCCCGGCCCGCGCCGAGTCGGGTTGCGGTGATTCCGACGGTCAAGGCATTGCAGGCCGTGACAAAACCAGACGAATTCGACCTCACCTCAGCCGTCTCCGGGGCGACCGGAAAGAGGGCCGGGTCGTCGATGACGGATGGGTCGCCGTCCTGGGCGACCACCACTTCCTTGAGCTTTTCCAACGCCTCACCCGATGCGATCTTGGATTCGAGCAATTCGCGACCTCCTTCGACACCGGCGAGTTCGAGCATGACTTCGGCGAAGGCCATGGTGAGTTCGGTGATGTCTGGCGGTCCCTCGCCCCGCAAGGTAGCAATCGACTCGACCACTTCGTTGGCGTTGCCGACCTCGTATCCGAGGGGTTGTGACATGTCGGTGATCAAGGCCACCGTCCGCACTCCGTTGGCGTTGCCAATTCCGACCATTGTTCGGGCAAGTTCCCGAGAGTCGTCGAGGTCCTTCATGAACGCTCCGGCGCCGGTCTTGACATCGAGGACCAGGCCGTTGAGGCCTTCCGCGAGCTTTTTGGACATGATCGACGACGAAATGAGCGGAATCGACGAAACCGTGGCGGTTGCATCACGGAGGGCGTACAGCTTTCGATCCGCCGGTACCAGTGTTTCGGACTGGCCAGCCAGCACCAGCCCGGTGGACCTGAGGATCTCGCCAAATCGAACCGGATCCAACCCCGTGAAGAACCCGGGGATCGACTCCAGCTTGTCGAGTGTCCCGCCGGTATGGCCCAGGCCCCGGCCCGACATCATCGGAACAGCCACGCCACAAGAAGCCACGAGCGGTGCAAGTGGGATCGAGATCTTGTCGCCAACGCCCCCGGTCGAGTGCTTGTCGACTCGTTTCGCCGTCATCGAGGTGAAGTCGAGGACGTCGCCGGAGTGAAGCATCGCCGCTGTCCATGCCGCCAGCTCATCGTGGTCGAGCCCGTTGAAGTAGATCGCCATGGTCATCGCCGACATCTGATAGTCGGTGACCGAACCGTCCGTGTATGCGCCGATCAACCAGTTGATCGCATCGGCGGACAGCGTTCCGCCGTCTCTCTTGACTTCGATCAGTTCAACAGCAGTGAAAGACATACCCCCAAGTTATCCGAACAGCTAGCTGTTCTCTAACTACTGAAGGAGAACTCCACCTGGAGGCCAATCGAAACTGAGGCGGTACCAGGCTCGATCGGTGTGGCACCATCGGCTGCCTGGAGGTTCTCATATGCCATGGGAACAGGTGGTCGGCTCACCGATTCGCTGATCGAAATGACCGGTCCCAGCTTTTGACCGGACAATTCGGCGAGTTGCGAGGCCTTCTTGAAAGCGTCATTCCAGGCAGCCTCTCTCGCCGACTCGACCATCGCCGCGTCGTCTTCGATGCTGAAGGAAATACCGCTGACCATGGCTGCATCACCTGCAGCTTTGCTGGCGTCGTCGATGACCGAACCCGAATTGGTGACGTCAGATATCTTGGCGCGCACCGTGTTATTGACCCGATATCCGAGGAGAACCTGGGCGTCGCTGCGGTAGTCGTATTCGGGGTAGATCGAGTAGTTGGTAGTGGTGATCGCCTCGGCGTCCACCCCGTTCGCCTTGAGTGAATCGATCACGGCATTTGCCGCGTCGGCAGCTTGGGAAGTTGCCTCATCGACCGTGTTGCCGAGGACAGACACGCCCACGTCGACCGAGACCGTATCGGGCGTGCCCGTGATTTCGCCGGTCCCTGAAACTGAAATACCTGCCATCTGTCCTCCCGACTCGTTTGCAGGGACCGTTACCTGGTTGGCTCTTGCAGTTGTCCCGCCGCATGCAGCGACACCTATCGCCGCGACCGCGATTATTGCCCACTTCGACCGTTTCATCATCCACACCGTCCTTCTCTTGTGAGGTTTGGACGTGTCAGGTGGGTCGTACGGTTCCAATGGTCACGCGTTTGCCGACGACACTGACGCCTTCTGCTCTCAATAACTCAGCCTGGATTGCCCACTTTGGCGTGCGGAGATATCCACCGGAACCGACCACTCGCCACCACGGGAGTCCTTCAGATTTCCCGAGAATGTTGCCCACTGCGCGGGCCGCCCCGGGGTATCCGGATTCTTCGGCCACTTCGCCGTACGTGGTGACATCACCGACCTGAAGGGATGAAATCACCGCGATCACCGCATCCTCGAAGGATGTCACAGGGTGCCGAATAGACGGTCTCCCATGTCGCCGAGACCGGGTTGGATGTAAAAGGCGTCGCTCAGGCCGCGGTCGAGGCTGGCGGCGACGACCCTGACGTCGGGATGGTCGGCCTCCATACGCTCCACCCCTGGAGGGGCGGTGACGACGCAAACTGCGGTGATGTCGTTGGCACCATTTTCCTTGACCTTGTCGACAGCCCATGACAGTGAACCGCCGGTGGCGAGCATTGGTTCGAGGATCAACACCCTGGCGCCCTTGAGGTCGGGGAATCGGGTGTAGTACTCCATCGGTTCGGCGGTTTCTTCGTTTCGCTGTACGCCAGCAAAGCCAATTGCGGCGTCGGGAACGAGCGTCAACACCGACTCGAGAAGCCCGAGGCCCGCACGGAGTACCGCCACGGCGACCACCGGTCGTCGCAAACGTTGTCCGGTCATCACTTCGAGTGGGGTTTCGACCTCGGTGTCTTCCGTCTTCATGTCGGCCAGAGCTTCTGCCACCAGGAGATAGCCCAGACGTTCGGCGGTTTGCCTGAATTCGGGAGGATCGGTGTCCTTGGAGCGGAGAACGGAGAGAAGGTCGTGCGCTAGCGGATGGTCGAGAACTGTCAACGGCATATCAGGAGGCTACACATTTTGTCCTACCCTCCAGACTGCATGGATCTGTTCACCAACCGGGCTGAAGAAGTGGCCTCACGTATGGCGCCGCTCGCCGCCCGGATGAGGCCGCGAACCCTCGACGAAGTCGCCGGTCAGCATGCTCTTCTCAAAACCGGCGCAGCGTTCCGACGTGTCGTTGAATCCGGAAAGCCGGTGTCGATGTTGCTCTGGGGGCCACCGGGAACCGGGAAGACCACGTTGGCTCGTCTGATCGCGAATTATGCGGACGCGGCTTTTGAGACCCTCTCGGCGACCAACGCGGGAGTCAAGGACGTGCGAGAGGTTCTCGCGGCCGCCAGGGAGCGCCTCGCCAGCGAAGAGCGCCGCACCGTTTTGTTCATCGACGAGATCCACCGCTTTTCCAAGAGCCAACAAGACGCGCTCCTCCCCGGCGTCGAGGACGGGATCGTCATCTTGATCGGCGCAACCACTGAGAACCCGTACTTCGAGGTGAATGGCCCGCTATTGAGCCGGATGACGATGTTCCGCACGGAGTCGCTCGAGCCTGACGACCTCGCCGGATTGGTGCGACGGGCCCTCGAAGACAGGGAACGCGGTCTCGGTGAAGACGGGTTGGCCATATCCGACGAGGTCCTTGAACTCCTGGTGAATCGGGTCGGTGGCGACGCCCGACACTCTCTCAACACCCTCGAGGTTTCGGCCACCCTCGCCCGGGGAAGGGATTCGACCGACATTGAAATAGTTGATGTGGAGGAGGCCCTGCAACGGCGGATCATCCGATACGACAAGGCAGGCGACCAGCACTACGACGTGATATCTGCCTTCATCAAGAGTGTTCGGGGATCCGACGTCGACGCCTCGCTGTACTGGCTGCATCTCATGCTGGGAGCGGGAGAGGATCCGGAATTCATAGCTCGACGTCTCATCGTTCTCTCCGCAGAAGACATCGGTCTTGCCGATCCCAACGCGCTACTGCAGACGACGGCTGCCGGTCAGGCTCTGGCCTATGTCGGCCTTCCTGAAGCCGAGTTCCATCTCACCCAGGCGACGATCTACTGCGCCCTCGCCCCCAAATCCGACTCGGTGAAGCGTGCCATGGGATCTGTGAAACGGGTGCTGACCGATGGCCCGGCGCCGTCGGTCCCTCCTCATCTGAGGAGCGCCGCCTACAAGGGTGCCGAAAAGCTCGGTCACGGCGTGGGTTACGACTACTCACACGATCATGACCAACATGTCGTCGCCCAGCAGTACTTTCCCGATGGGGTGGGCGAGCCCACTTTTTACAAGCCGACCGATCAGGGCAAGGAGTCGGGATTCAAGGAACGGCTCGCCTGGCTGGACAGGGTATTCGGACGTTCGAGATGAGCATCGGCAAACCGGTGCGCCAGTAAGCCGAACACTGCGAGGGTCGAACTCACATATAGCCCGATGACCCAGATGTTTGTGGTGTCGGTCCCGGCGAGGATCCCATGGAGTAGAGCTGCTAGGAAAAGCCCGAAAGAGGCATAGTGGATACGCCGCCATGTTTGTTGGCCGATGTGCTTCTTGACATAGAAACTTCCGATGACAACGACGAGGGCGTAGAAGGAAACGACCCCGAGCGACACCGCTAGTGGCTTCCATTCGGAAAGACCGGGGATGAGGATCTCTCCCCAGGTGAAGGGGAGGAACTCGTGGATGGAAAGGCCAACCATGTGGATCACGGTCGCCAGCAGCGCACTGATCCCGAGAGACTCATGAAACCAGGTCAGGGCCTTCGCCTTAGTGAGGTTCCCCAGAAATTTGGTGCTGACGAACAAACCCCAAATCACCGAGGCGCTGAGGAGGGCGAAGGCGACAATCCCCGACCCGCGGATCAGCAGCCACTCCAGGTTCATATCGCCACCTTCAATCCGCCGGTCCCGTAGACCGAGCCATCGTTCCACACCAGCAGGGCAGACTCGACCCACGGTGTTTTGTCGACCCAGTCGAGTCCGTCGGCCCCGAGGAGGAGGATTACCTTGGCCGCCACTTCTGCCTCAAAAGCAGTTTGCGCCGTCGCCGAGGCGCTGAGGACGGGGGATTCAGTCGGCGTCATCGTCCGGGGATCGATGATGTGGCTGACGGTGTGGTTCCCTGCCTTCCAGCGTCTCCTTGTCTGCGAACTGGTGGCGAGCGCGCCTCTGCCAAGAGGGAGGGTGGCGACGACCTCCCCCCATGGGTCGATGATCGGCACGACTGTGTCAGCGCGGGCGCTTCTGATGTCACCACCAGCGGACACGACGGACGCCAGTCCGTTTTCAACGGCTCGATCGCAGGTCCACCCTTTGGCAGTGCCGCCGAGGTCGAGGTAGGTGCCCCTTTCTCGCTCCAATCTGCCATGTCGGTACGCCCAGCGGGGGAGGGGAGGACGTTCGGGAGTTTCGACAGGTTCCAAACCGTGTCCGAATGATCGCGACTAGCCCCAGGCGAGCAGTGCAGACCCGGTGGCTGCGTCGACGAGCCCGGTGGACAGGTTGAAGGCTTCCTGGGCCGATTCGATCACTTCGCCGAGGATCCCCCCGACAGGCACCGTCGCCCCGGGTCTGCTGTTCAGCTGCGACAACGCACTTTCAGGGCGAAAACGACTGCACTCAGACTCCACCAGTTCGAACCAGTTGAACAGGGCGTCAATGTCCATAGCTGGCTCCAGCCAGGCTTCGACAGTTGTCCCCATGGCGGGAAAAGAGTGGTATCTCATGAACCGCTGCTTGCCGGGGCAGGGGCTGGCGGGGGAGGTGTGGAAGCGGGCGGCGCCGGGTTGGCGGCTCCAGCGGGTACAAAAGCCTGCTCGGCCTGCCTCTCGGGTCGATAGCGAATCACGGTGAGGCCACTCTCCGGAATCTGTGGCATTGCCTCGGTGATCTGAGCCGTCGACTCCGATGCTGATGTCTCGTCCGGTTCGACCCGCTCCGGTTCGACCTTCGACGCCAGGAAGGTGGTGCCCCAGGCCAGTGCCGCACCGGTCCATGCCAGAATCTGGTTCCGCCTTGTCGTGGGAAACCGGTTCACGGATTTGGCCCATCGTCGATCGGAACGGTGAGCGTCACCTCAAACTCTTCGAGTACCCGGACAATGACCGGTTCCAGTTCCGACAATTCTGTCGGGTCGAGGCCGTTGATTACGCCATAGTTTTCCAGGGTCCGGTGCACTGATTCGTCGATCCCGGACACTTCGTTGATGGTGGCCCCACCAGACGTGGCAACACTCGCGGCCGGGGCACTGTCAGGTGCGGCTTCCGTACCTGGCCCGGGCTCGGAGGCCATTCCGACCAGGGCCGCAATCCCGGCAGCCATTACCACGACACCCGAGATGGTTGCCAGCGGGAGGTTTTTCAATCGTCCTCCTCGTGGTCGTCGTCGTCATGGTCCTCGTCGTGGTCGTCATCATGGTGGTCATCGTCCTGGTTCTGGCTCACCGATGGAGCCGGCGCGGGTGCTGGATTCGAATTCTGCACCACCAATCCGGTCCCGTCTGGTGGCGCAACGGATGGCAACGGCAGTCCCTGGCCGTCGCAGATATCCCTGAGGGCATCGAGAGCAGCCTGTTGGACAGCGGTGATCGTCGCGTCGGCTTCGGCGTTCACCAGTGCGTTACCCGCAGGGCCGCACGCCTCCTCGATGTCGGAGAGCGCCGGAGCCGTGGCGACCGCCAGGGATGGGGCCTCGGTGTTTACTGGGGTGGGAACTTCAGGGTCAGATAAAGGCGCGGTCAATGCGTATGCGGCCACCGCGCTCAGAGGGACGAGGAGAGCTCCAATGATGACCGAGAGTGGTTTGGTGTCCCTTTTCGCCAGTCGTGGTTGTGTTTCTGACTCCATCCTCAGACTCCCACGAAGATGCACTCGGCCGGACATTCTTCGGCCGCCTCGATCACGAGGTCGATGAGTGAGTCGGGAATCCTCGCCTGTCCGGCATGTCCGTCAGGGCCATGCCCGTCACCATCGAGACCGTCGAAAACCACGGTCTTCCCGAAATACTGTTCGTCTTCTTTGACCGCCCAGGTTCCGTCGTGACGCTCGGTAAAAACCTGGGGTGCGATCTGTGCGCATGTCCCGGCGCCCATACATTCGTCGCGATCGATCCACACTGTTGCCATTCTTGGATTCCTTTCTTGGATGGAACCCACGATGCCGGAGGCCGGCCTAAGGGCGCATCAACCAACCATCAAGAAAGCCTCAAATCTGAGATTTGACGGTGTTTCGGAAAGTCAGCCGGTGTTGCGCATCCCGGCTGCGATGCCGTTGATCGTGAGGAGTAGGGAGCGGTCGAGTTCGGGGCCTTCTTCACCCGATCTCGAACGACTGAGCAGAGATACCTGGAGATAATTGATCGGGTCGAGGTAGATATCCCGGACGGTCAGGGTTCGTTGAAGTAGCGGAGACGAGTCGAGCAGATTCTTTTGGCCGGTCAAGGTCAGGACCTCGATGGTTGCGAGATCGGACTCGGTCCTGAGTTCGTCGAGCAGCCAGCGGTGTTCCGATGGAACCAACGCAGACACATATCGTTCGGCGATATCGAGGTCCGTCTTAGCGAGAGTCATTTCCACGTTGGAGAGAAACGTCTGCAGATAGCTCCACTCGGCCGCCATTTCGTCGAATACGTCCCCGTATCCGGCAGAGCGGGCCGTGTTGAGGCCGGTACCGACGCCGTACCAACCGGGGACGATCTGACGGGTCTGAGTCCAGCCGAACACCCAGGGTATGGCCCTCAGATCCTCGATACCGCCGAGACTGCCCGGGCGGCGAGAGGGACGGCTACCCAGATTGAGACGGCCCAGTTCTTCAACCGGAGTGGAGGCGAGAAAGTAGGGAACCAGGCTCGGGTCATCGACCAGCGATCGATATTTCTGATAAGCCGCCTCGGAGAAACACTCCATCGCCTCGGTCCAACGGTCGAGCACGTCTTTAGTGCGACGGGACTGGCGATGAAGCAACGACGATTCGAGAACTGATGCCACCAGGAGCTCGAGATTTCTCTTTGCGATGCCGGGGTGTCCGTATTTGTCGGAGATGACTTCGCCTTGCTCGGTGATCTTGATCGTGGCATCCACCGTGCCAAATGGTTGGGCCAGAATCGCGGCATGGGCAGGACCGCCGCCCCGACCGATTGTCCCGCCGCGACCATGAAAGAGGGTCAACCTGACACCGTGCTTTTCAGCGATGTTCCGCATCATTCGCTGTGCCTTGTAGATCTCCCACTGCGAGGTAGTGATGCCCCCCACCTTGTTTGAGTCGGAGTAGCCGAGCATCACCTCCTGGGTGTTCTCGTTGGCCAGGACCAGCTTCCGGTACGACTTATTGCCGAGGAGATCATCGAGGAGCTGTGGCGAGTTCCTCAGGTCGTCGATGGTCTCGACCAGGGGCACAAAACCGATCTTTGACACCGAGCTGTCGAGGTCGACCAAACCGGCTTCCTTGGCGAGAACGGCGACCGCGAGGATGTCGGATGCTGATTCGGTCATCGAGACGATGTAGCTCTCGATGACCTGCTTGCCATATCGGCGTTGTGCTTTCCTGATCGCGGTGAAGGTGTCGAGGGTGCGGGTTGTGTCATCCGATAGCAACGTGGTCGCTCCGGCGAGGGGACGCGGGTTGTTCAGCTCCTGTTCCAGTAGTTCGACCCGTTGTAGGGGGTTGGCGGCGGTGTAGTCGATGCCGACACGTGCCAGCAGCTCGCCCATTGCTCTTGAGTGTGCGGCGGCATGCTCCCGGATATCCATCGTGGCCAGCTGAAAACCTGAAGTGTTCACCACCCGGATGACCCGACCGAGAGCCCCATCTGCGATGAGGTCTCCACGGGATGAACGGAGCGACCGATCCATGATTTCGAGATCCGCCAGTAGCTCGTCAGGGGACGGATAGTCGACTCCCGATTTGGATGCAGCACCGGTTCGAACCCGTTCGACGGTGTTGCCCAACCGGGCGTGGATGTAGGAACACTTGAGCCGATAGGGCTCTTGTGCGGTCCTTTTCTGTTCCCGATTCCAGACATCGGGCAGGAGCTGTCGGTCGATTTCCAGTGAGTGGGCCATTTCTTCGCTCGTTGGGGCGAGGCGTTCCGAGATCGATAGCTCTTCGGCGAGTTCCTCGATGACGGTGATCAGATGACGAAGACCCCTCTCGTGTTCCTGAGCGATGACCTCGAGAGTCATCTCCGGCGACAACCCGGGGTTGCCATCCCGGTCGCCCCCAACCCAGGTCCCAAACGAAAGTGGTGTGACCGAAACGTCAGCGCTCAATCTCCGCAGTTGTGCATGGATTGTCTCGTTGAGATCGGGCAACACATTTTCTGCCAGTTGGACCAGGTAGTAGAGGGCTGAGCGTGCCTCCTCGACGGGAGTCGGTTTTTCGTGCCGGAGCTCGTCGGTCTGCCAGATCTGATCAATCAGTTCCGCAGTCCGCGAGTCGATCGAATCGGCATCCTCCGGAAGGTCGATCCGGGCTTCGATGAGGTCTGCGAGGATTCTGGTCTTGTTGAGGATGGAGCGTCGGGCTGCTTCGGTGGGATGGGCCGTGAACACCGGACGAACCGACAACCGGCTCACCACGTCTTTGACCACCACTTCGTCGAGGTGGGCCTGGACGATGCGGTCGACCGTCGCAGGTAGGTCTCGATCGTCGGGTGCGAGCGTTTCAATTCTGTGAACTTGCTCCGCCACATTCGCCAGATAGAAGTAGGTCGTGAACGCCCTGACCAGGGGAATCACGTCGTCGAGTTCGAGATCTACGAGCAGTTCGTCGAGATCGTCGCCGGCAGACTCCGTTCCACCGCGCCGGGACGACTTGCCCAGGGCTCGGACCTTTTCCACCAGATCGAGAAGTTCTTGGCCGTGTTGGCGAACCAGGGCATCGCCCAGTTGGTTGCCGAGTCGGCGAATGTCTGAGCGCAATCGGTCATCGACTCTGGTCTGATCCTCATGTGCCATCGGAGTTCAGCCGTAGCGTTGCAGGAGCTGGATGTCATTCCCATCCGGGTCACGGAAGGTGGCGAACCGAGAAACACCGGTATCGGTCATGGAGTCGTCGACCGGTTCGATCGCCAGACCTGCCAGACGCGTAATCTCGGCGTCGAGGTCCTCTACTCCGAAGGCGATGCCCCCTGTGGAAGGGCCCTGTGGCCGCTCCTCACGATGCAGGGCGAAGTGGGTAGGTCCGGTCGTTTGGAGCAACTGCCAGTCGCCGTGGCCCGCTCCAACGGCGATGCCCAGGTCGGCGTACCACGCGATCGAGCGTTCCAGGTTGGTGACCCACACGAACACGGTGTCGACGGGAAAGGTCATAGGCGCAGGATACGCCTTTCGTCTACGGTCCATAATTGCGTACCGTTTCGGGGACAACCATGTTCGATTCACTCACCCAGAGATTTGAGACCACATTTGCTTCGCTGCGCGGCAAGGGGAGATTGTCCGAGAAGGACATCGACACCGCCCTCCGCGACGTCCGCCTTGCCCTGCTCGAAGCCGATGTCAACGTTTCGGTGGTCAAGACTTTCCTCGGCCGGGTCAAAGAGAGGGCCCTCGGAGAGGATGTCCGCAAGAGCCTGACCCCCGGCCAGCAGGTCATCAAGATCGTGAATGAGGAACTCATCATCACCTTGGGTTCGGCACCAGCCGAGCTCAAGAAGACCAGCCCGCCTCTAACAATTCTCATGGTCGGGCTTCAGGGTTCGGGGAAGACGACCACCTCGGGAAAACTCGCATTGCATCTCAAGAACAAGGGGAAGAAGCCCCTCTTGGTGGCCGCCGACTTGCAGCGGCCGGCGGCGATCGACCAGTTGGAGAAGCTAGGCAAAAAGGTCGATGTACCGGTATATGTCGATCGGAAGGGCAAGCCCGCCCGTCTGGTCAAAAATGCCATGAAGGAGGCTGCGAAGACGGGTCGCGATGTGGTCATCATCGACACGGCGGGTCGTCTCCAGATCGACGACCAGCTGATGAAGGAACTCGGCGATGTGTCTAAGGCGGCCGAGCCAGACGAAGTGCTGTTGGTGGTCGATGCGATGACCGGGCAGGATGCGGTAAACGTTGCCCTGGGTTTTCAGCAGCAGGTCGGGCTGACCGGGGTGGTTCTCTCCAAGCTCGACGGAGACTCGCGAGGAGGGGCGGCGATCTCCGTCCGTGAGGTCACCGGGGCACCGGTCAAATTCGCTGGTGTCGGCGAGGGTTTGGGCGATCTCGAGCCCTTTTACCCCGATCGGATGGCCTCGCGGATCCTGGGGATGGGAGACGTCATGTCGCTCATTGAGAAGGCCGAGGCGACCTTCGATGAGAAGGAGGCCGAAATCACCGCACGCAAGCTGGAGAAGGGCGATTTCAACCTCGACGACTTTCTCAAACAGTTCCAGCAGATGAAGCGGATGGGGCCTCTGAAAGACATCCTTGCTATGCTCCCTGGTTCCGGGTCGCTTCTGCGTGATGTCGACATTGACGATCGCGAGATTCGAAGAGTCGAGGCAATAATTCAGTCAATGACTCCAGAGGAGCGCCGGAACCCGAAGATCATCGGTGGAAGCCATAAGCGACGAATCGCGTCCGGGTCGGGTATGAAGCCCCAGGACGTGAATCGGTTGTTGAAGCAGTTTGCCGACGCAAAGAAGATGATGAAGTCGCTGGCCGGAGGTCGGGGGATGCCAAACCTCGACGCACTCATGAGTGGCCAGCAAACCAAGAGGTGACCAAATGGCAGTGAAGATGAGACTGATGCGGATGGGCAAGAAGAAGCAGCCCATGTACCGCGTTGTTGTGATTGATGGCCGAGCGCCCCGAAATGGTCGTTATATCGAACAAATCGGTCGCTACGAGCCCCTGGCCGATCCCTCATTGGTGGAGATCGACAATGAGAAGGCGGCGGAATGGTTGGCAAAAGGCGCTCAACCCACCGAAGCCGTCGAGAAATTGCTCAACATTTCAGGTGCGATGAACACCATGAAGGTCCGTACCGGCCAAATCCATACCGTGGGGGCGAAGGCACCGACCGCTGTCGAAGCGGCCGAGGACGCCGACGAATCGGCTGAGGAACCCACCGAGGTGGCCACCGCCGATGCATCCGGTGAGGAGGAATAGCAATGGCCAAAGGTGAAATTGTCGAGCGGGTTGTCGACTACGTCGTAAAGGCGATCGTTGAAGAGCCTGAAGAAGTGACCGTAACCATCGTGGAACAGGGTCCTGATGACGTGGTGGCAGAGGTTCGCACCGCCAAGAAGGACATGGGCCGTGTGATCGGTCGCCGCGGGCGTGTTGCCAAGGCCATCCGCGCCGCGGCAGGCGCCGCCGGGGAAGAAGAGGGCATCAGTGCCGGAGTCGAATTCATCGACTGAAAACGAGGCCGAAGATGGAGGCCGAGCAACTAACGAGGCCGAAGATGGAGGCCGAGGAACCAACGAGGCCGAAGATGGAGGCCAAGCCACTGAGCGTCGATTTGTAGTGGCTCGTCTGGGTCGGCCACACGGGCTGGATGGACACCTCGGCCTCTACGTCGAGGAAGCCGACGTGGTGTATTTCGACCAGGGTAAATCTGTTTTGATCGAGGATCGTCCGTACACCGTGCGGGCGATTCGTCGCGTCGACCGCGGTTACCAGGTCCAGTTCGTGGGTGTCACAAGCCGCCAAACAGCCGAGGCAATCCGCGGCTGCGAGATAGCGGTCGAGGCCAGGAGGGAGCTCGAATCCGACGAGTTCTGGCCCGAAGATCTCATTGGGCTGGAAGCACGTCAGGCAGGTGGCGGGCGATTGGGCGATGTGGTGGCATTTGTGCCGGGCGCCGCCCAGGACCGTGTGGTCATCGAAATCGATGGAGATCGTTTCGAGGTTCCGTTCATAACCGAATTTGTCCCCGTGGTCGATATCGCACAGGGTTATCTCGAAGTGCGGCCGATTCCGGGGCTCATCGAACCGTTAGCCTGAGCGTCACCCCGGTGAGGCTTCCGTTCTCGGGTGATTCCTCACCCACGAACAGGTCATCCAATCCGTCTGGCAACTCGATTTCTGTCACAAACTCGCCCCAGGTGCTTACCCAGTCCGCTGCCGTGGTGTTGGTCCTGGCGACGACTGCACCGCCGGCTGTGGCCAGAACCAGAACGTTGGCTTCGAAAGTACGGGCGTAACCGCCGACGTCGACCACGGGTCCGTCAACCACTACCTCACTCCGTGGGGTAATCAGAACGACTCTGTCTGAAATGGCTGCGGACGGTGGCAATTCCCCGTCGCGAGGGCTCAATTCCAAGGTCATACCGGCAGGCGAGTTGGTGACGGTGATGCGTGCCCGGGCGGGTCGGGCCAGATGCAGGTCGACAAACATCGATCCGTCCAGGGACCGGACCACGAACAGGCGATCCACCAATGAGGTCTCGACGAGCTGGTCGGTGAGGACCGTCTGATCGATGTCCATGTAAATTCGAACGATTCCCCCGGTGTCGAGGAATTCGCCATCGATCGAGGGTGGGGTTGTGGCCGGGGCGTTCTCGCTGGTTTCGAAGTTGAACCCGAATCTCTCGCAACCCTCGGCGGTCTGGATGGAAATGAGCCCCAACGTCCTGGCATCAGAACTGGGCTGGGTGATCCGGGCGATCCTGCCCTCGTCGATGAACTCGACGTCCTGCGGGCATCCGATGGTTTGCGGCGCGCTGGTCGAAGATGATGGAGTCGTTGTTCCTGTGCCGGGAGGGAGGATCGACGACGGAGAAGTGGTGGTTCCTCCACATCCGGCGACAAGGATCAACAGCAAGGCCAGGGCTCGACGCATCCACACAGCGTAAGGGTCAAACTAAAGTTGAGTGTTGAAGAAGGAGTTTCCATGCCCGAAGCCGTCATCGTCGCCACCGCCCGTTCTCCGATCGGTAGGGCATACAAAGGATCGCTTATCGATGTCAGGGCTGACAACCTCGCTGCCCACTCGATCAATGCCGTGATGGAAAAAGTCCCGGAGGTGGAACGAGCCTCAGTCGTGGATGTAATGCTGGGGTGCGGCCTGACTCATGCCGAGCAGAGCTTCAACCTGGCCCGTCCCGCCTCTTTGCTCGCCGGTATGCCCGATTCGGTGCCGGCTACCACAGTCAATCGGTTTTGTGCCTCGTCCCTGCAAACCATCCGAATGGCTTTCCACGCCATCAAACTCGGAGAGGGTGATACCTACATCGTTGCGGGGACCGAGTCGGTCTCGCGTACCTACGGGAAGGGGTTCGAGTCCGATGACCTCAATCCCCGCTTTACGGATTCGGACCGGCCCGATTACATCAACAATGTATACATCCCGATGGGAAACACGGCTGAGAATGTGGCCAAGAAGTACGGGATCACCAGGGAGCGCATGGACGAGTTCGCCAAGCGGTCCCAGGATCTGGCGGTGGAGTCACAAAAGAACGGGTTCTTCGATTGGGAGATCACCCCGATAGATACTCCCGACGGCCAGACAGTCATGTATGACGATGGTCCCCGTCCCAACACAACCCTAGAAAAACTCGCGACGTTGCCTCCTGCATTCGAACCCGGAGGTTCGGTCACCGCCGGCAACTCCTGTCCGCTCAACGACGGATCGGCGGCGGTCCTTGTGATGTCAGAAGATCGGGCGACAGAGCTAGGTCTCCATCCACTGGCCCGGATTGTGGCGTCTTCGGTGGTCGGTCTGGAACCGGAGTTCATGGGCGTGGGCCCCGTCGGGGCAGTTCGGGCCGTTCTCGACCGGGCCGGCATGAAGCTCGACGACATCGACGTGATCGAGATCAACGAGGCATTCGCTGCCCAGGTGTTGGCCAGCGCCGACCAGTTGGGCATCGACATGGACAAACTCAACCCCCACGGTGGAGCGATAGCTCTCGGCCACCCGTTCGGGATGACAGGGGCGAGGATCATGGGAACCCTGATCAACGACCTCCGTACTCTGGACAAGTCGATCGGTATCGAGACTATGTGCGTCGGTGGTGGTCAGGGCATGGCGATGATCATCGAGCGACTGGACTGACCTTCCGTTCTGTGAAGATTTTTGTACCGTGGCGGTATAGAAACACTCACAGAACGATTTGAGCCCCGCATGAAAATCCGCGTCATCACCATGTTCCCGGAGTTTTTCGACAGCGTTCTGCCGGTGAGCATCGTCGGGCGGGCCATCGAATCGGGTGCCCTCGAGGTGGATGTCATCCAGCTGCGGGACTACGGGCTGGGCAAGCACAAGCAGCTCGACGACTCGCCATTTGGGGGTGGCCCGGGGATGGTGATGAGAGTGGAGCCCCTGACCAGGGCGCTCGAGCCGTTGTCCGACACCCACCGGGTATTGCTCACACCCTCTGGTGCACCGCTGGACCAGGTAACTCTGGACCGCATGGCTTCGATTGATGATTTGACGCTGGTTTGCGGGCGTTATGAAGGTGTTGACCAGCGAGTCATCGACAACCACATCGACGAAGAGGTCTCCCTCGGGGACTTCGTCCTCGCCGGTGGCGAGGTTGCGGCGGCGGCGGTGATCGAGGGGATAGCGCGCCTGCTCCCCGGTGTGGTTGGGAATCCGGATTCGACAGTCACCGAGTCCTTCCGTGACGGCCTTCTCGAAGAACCTGTTTACACGAGGCCCGCCGAATTCGAAGGCGCCTCGGTGCCTGAGATACTGCTTTCGGGCGACCATGCCCGCATCGAGGCGTGGCGACTGGAGCAACGAAAGGAGCGCACCACACAGAGACGTCCCGACCTGCTGTCGTCTGGCGAGAATTCTGATACCTGATACAATTCCACCACAGCCCGGTCAACTCATCCGCCGGCGGATTTCCAGGAGTTTCCCATGAACCATCTTCAGACTGTTGAGAGCGCGCACATGCGCGATGACATCCCCGACTTCCGTTCCGGCGACACCGTTCGGGTGGATGTACGTGTCGTTGAAGGCGGTCGCGAGCGGATCCAGGCTTTTGAGGGAGTGGTCATTGCCCGAAACGGCAGTGGCGTTCGGGCTTCTTTCACTGTTCGCAAGATCAGCTTTGGCGTAGGCGTGGAACGCGTTTTCCCGCTGCATGCCCCCATTGTCTCCAAGATCGAAGTGACCCGTCGTGGTGACGTTCGTCGGTCCAAGTTGTATTACCTGCGTGATCGTGTCGGTAAGTCGGCCCGTATCAAGGAGCTGAGGGACTGACCTACCAGGAACCCCCGCAGGAACTCCAAGAACCAACTGACGATACGCCGGCCGACAAATCCCGTCGAGGGAAGCATCGCCGGCGATCGTTTTGGTCTGAACTTCCCGGACTCCTCCTCACGGCGTTGGTTATCGCCGTGGTCATCAAGACCTTCCTGGTCCAACCCTTCTGGATTCCGTCCGAATCGATGGAACCAACAATCGAGCCAAATGACCGGGTGATGGTGAACAAACTCGCCTACAGACTGGGGGACATCCAACGGGGCGATGTGGTCGTGTTCCTCAATCCGCTGGAACCGGAAACCGACGAGTCGATCCCCGAGGCTGTCATCCGATCAGTCCTCGAGGCCATTGGGGTGAGGACGCGTGGCCACGACGACTTGATCAAGAGGGTTATCGGGCTCCCCGGCGAGGTCGTCGAAGTGGTGAACGGCCAGGTCACGGTAGACGGGGTCGCCATCGTCGAGGATTACACCGACGGGAGCTTCATGCCAGATTCAGGCCCATTCCCGGTGCCCGACGGAGAAATCTTCGTAATGGGTGACAACCGTGATGAGAGCTTCGACTCCCGTCGATTCGGTACCGTCCCGGTCCCGCATGTGATCGGCCGGGCATTTGTCGTCATCTGGCCACTGTCGCACTTCAGCGGTCTATAAAACCCTGCCTTGTCGGTTGTATAGAAATGCCCAGGGCATATCATCGGTTCACCACGCGTTTGAGGAGACCATGGAAGAAGATCTGGAGCGGTACGAAACCGAAGTTGAACTCAAGATCTATCAGGAGTACCGGGATGTGCTCCCGATGTTCAAATACGTAGTTGAGACTGAGAGACGTTTCTACCTCGCCAATGAAGTGAATCTGGAAGTTCGATCTTCAAACGGTTCTATGTTCTTCGAGGTCGAAATGAACGATGCTTGGGTATGGGACATGTTCCGTCCGGCCCGATTTCTCTCCAACGTGAAAGTCCTGACTTTCCGCGACGTCAACATCGAAGAGGTCGACCAGCAGGAAATCCCGATCTAGCCCGTCGGCCCTCTCTCGGCCGCCTCGGGGAATCCCTGGCCGGCCACCTCCTCGTCAGACATGGCCTCACGATTGTTGGCCGAAACCTCACTGTCGGCACCGGCGAAGTCGACCTGGTGGCCATCGATGGGATGCAACGCTTGATTGTGGAGGTGAGGACCACAAGTGGATCGATGTACCCCCTCGATGCGATAGGGCACGCCAAGCTGGCGCAATTGCGAAGGCTGGCGCAAATCATGCGGATACGTCGAATCGACACGGTCGGAATCGGTATCTTCCCCAACCACTTCATAGCTCATTGGGAGAGAAATTCGTTTTGACCTCAACTCGTCGACCGGCGTACTGTCCCAGACTCTGTGGATAGTCAAGTTGCCATCGAGGTAAAGGGCCTCGTCAAGGATTACGGAAAGATTCGAGCTCTCGATGGTCTCGACTTCACGGTCGAGGTCGGGAAACTCACCGGATTTCTCGGGCCAAACGGTGCCGGAAAGACCACCACTTTTCGATCTCTGCTCGGGCTGACCCGTCCCACCGAGGGCACCATCACAATTTTGGGCAAGCCGGTGCCTCGTGACCTGCCAACCGTGGTGAAGCAGGTCGGTGCGATTGTTGAAGAGCCCGGGCTGATCAAGTCGATTACCGGGAGGCGGAATCTCCGGGTTGCCGCCGACACACTGGGGTTCGGCCACGAACGTATCGATGAACTCCTCGAGTTCGTCGAGCTGACCGGTGATCAGGGTCGCAACGTCGACCAGTACTCGAAGGGAATGCGCCAGCGTCTGGCCCTCGCCGCCGCACTTCTGGCATCGCCGAAGATCCTCTTTCTTGACGAACCTCTGGACGGGCTCGATCCCGGCGGCCAGCACGCCTTCAAGGCCAGACTGCGACAGCTTGCAGCTGCAGGGACGACGGTGATGGTTTCCAGCCACGATCTGTCTGACGTCGAGGAGCTCGCCGACAATGTCATCGTCATCGACAAGGGCAAGCTCATTGTCCAAGGGCCGCTGGAGTCGCTTCTCCAGGAGTCGAGAATCCGGGTCGAGGGCGTCGATATGAGCCGCGGGAGTCAAATTCTTCGAGCCGCCGGCTTCGAGGTCGAGATACGGGACAACTCGTTGCTGGTGGCCGCTGCGGACGGTTCGGGGATCATCGAAGCGCTGGCCCGCGAGGGTGTATATCCGACGGAGGTTCACGCGGCACGTGACAGCCTCGAGTCGGTGTTCCTCGGTATGACAGGAACTGGCGACGGGTTGTGATCGGCCTCATAAAAGCCGAGGTGACCAAGCTCACCGGGCGCAAGCTCTATCCGGTGATGATTTTGATTCTTGGCGCGTTGGTGGGACTCGCCGCGTTTTTCCTCCTGATATTCGGCCAATTGAATCCGGACGCCGTCGCCGAGGGCCTTCCTTTGATCGAGAAGCCCGAGGCTTACATACTCGGTGTGCAGCAGGTGATCGGCCAGACCTGGTTCCCGCTCATTCTGGCCGTTGTCATCCTTGGTGGAGAATTGGCATCGACCATCTGGGCGACCTCTCTCACCCGCGAGTCCTCGAAGGTGAAACACGTGACCGCCAGGCTTCTTGTTTTCACCGTGGCGAGTTGGATCGGGATGGTCATCGGCATCGCTTTCTGGGGTGTGGTGACCGCCCTGTTTGCCGAAGGTTCGGGTGGGCTGAGCGTCGAGCAATGGTTTGAGGTCTTCTGGAAGGCCGGCATAACTCAGGTGGCGTGGGTCGCGTTGGGTCTTGGCTTCGTAACGTTGCTTCGCTCGGTCGGACCAGCTATCGGTGCAGTACTGGCTATATCCTTTGGCGAGGGATTGTTGGCCTTGTGGAGGCCGTATCAGAATGTATCCCTCACCGGTGCCACCACCGCAATCTTTGGTGATGTCGGCGTTCCCGGGGTTGTCGGGGAGGTCTTCGGGACCAATCCGATCAGCCTGGCCCAGTCGATGGCCATCATCGTCGGTTGGACGCTTCTCGGGCTTGGCCTGACGTGGTGGGGTCTATACCGGCGAGACGCCTGAGCCGAACCTGCGGCGGAGCTCCTTGTTCCAACATCCTCGATGCCAGTGGCGTCTCAAGTCAGGCTCGTCGTCGGGCACAACCACGACGTGATACGTTCCCGGCGGGATGGTGTTGTTGCACCCGGGACAGATGTATTCCTTGGCGGCCGCGTAGGGCTGGACCGGCGTGACCGTTATCCCGAGAATATCGCCCATGCCACTAACCCGATGGCGGCACCTATCGCCAGAACGACCATGATGATGTCGATTGCCGACGTCTCACTTTCTCTGAATGGATTGAAGCCCATGGTTAGACGGTACCGCTCCGATGATTGATCTACCGTCATGTCGGTGAAATGGATACATACCGAAGACCAGGGCCGGGTGAGGTGGCTCACGCTGGACCGTCCTGACAGACGAAACGCAGTTCCGATGGATGGATGGGGGGAACTGACGGCCGCGTTCGGTGAATTTGAGACGTCCGGGTCGAGAGTTCTGGTAGTCACCGGCGCCGGAGAGGACTTCTGTGCAGGCGCCGACCTCGACCCCACGCGGATCAGCGAGATTCAGAGTGTCGAAGATCGTCATCGGCGTATGAAAGTCGTGGGGGAGGCGGCCCTCGCCCTGCACCGGCTCACCAAGCCAACGGTTGCGGCGGTCGATGGTGTCGCGGTCGGGGCCGGGTTGAACCTGGCTTTGGGTTGTGACATTGTCCTGGCCACCCCGCGCTCCCGGTTTTCGGAGATTTTCGTACGCCGTGGCCTGACCCTGGACTTTGGCGGAAGCTGGCTCCTCCCCAGGATCGTTGGTATCCAAAAGGCCAAGGAAATGGCGCTGACCGGTCGTATTGTGTCGGGGCCGGAAGCCCTGACGATGGGCCTCGTTACCGAGTTGGTCGATCCCGAGCAACTCCGATCGCGCGCTACTGAGCTCGCTGGATCCCTTCTCGACGGCGCGCCGAGGGCGCAGATGTTTGCAAAACAGATGATCAACGCATCCTTTGAGTCGTCGCTGGCGGACGCTCTGGCAGGTGAGGGCCAGGCGCAATCGATCCTTCTCGGCACCGAGGACGCGGCGGAGGGCGTTATGTCGTTCCTCGAGAAACGCAACCCTGAGTGGAAGGGCCGTTAGCCAGGGTATGAACCGAATGGCCCTGGCTGCCCCTTCCCGGCTGGCAACTTTCGCCGGCTCTGAGGTGGTCGGGGTGGGTGGAACCGCAGCTGACGCCGCCATCGCCATGGCGCTGATCGCTATGTGCACCGAACCCGGTGTGTGTGCCCCTGGCGCGGGCGGCTATGTCACCGTCGACGCTGGAGATGGTGCCCCGGTGGTCGTCGACGGGTATATGGCGGTTCCGGGGATGGGGTTTGAGGGTGAGCCCGTCTCCACCCGCGTCTCGATGGCGTACGGGGGTGGGGTCATCACCGATGTCGGTCCTGGATCGATCGCGGTGCCGGGGTCCTTTGCAGCCCTGGGATTGGTATCACAACGTTACGGAAAGCTCCCGTGGAAGGAGCTCCTGTACCTCGTGGCAGATCTGGTCGGGAGAGGTTTCCCTCTCAGCCAGGCCTGCCGTACCTATCTGGTTGATTCAGGCACACTCATTTTCGACAAAGACCCGGCCACTCGCTCGGCGTTGTTCGACGGCGACCGTCTCAAAGAGGTGGGTGAGCTGGTGGTTTTTGAAGGAATGGGGGACACCCTTCGTCAGATCGGGGAGGAGGGCTCGTCGACGTTCTATCAGGGGGATCTCGGCGCTTCGATAGTGGCCGACCTCGCTGCAAGGGGTTCATCGCTGACCAGAAAGGATCTCGCCTCATACCGCACCGAGGTCCGCAGACCGCTTGAGTTGATGGTGTCCGGCTGGCAGATCGTCTCCAATCCGCCACCCGCAATCGGGGGAATCGCTGTTCTCGGAGCAGTCCAGAAAATGGTGGAATCGGCAGATCCGCTGGACGCCGAGGTCTGGCTGTCTTCGATGGCTGAGGTTCTTGGTCACAGAGATGAGTTCGAGACCGGAGGTGCGACTCAGGCCGGGATCGGAGAGTTCCTCGAAAGGGCCGGCCTGCGCGCTCCCTCCACCATCACCGTTTCGGCCGTGGACGGCGAAGGGATAGCAGTAGCCGCAACGTTTTCCGCAGGCTATGGGTCTGGAGTGGTTCCGGCGGGGACAGGCCTACTGATGAACAACTCGATCGGCGAGATCGAGTTGATCCCTGGAGGAGCAGGGTCCTTGGTCCCGGGCCAGCGAATGATGTCGAACATGGCCCCGACCACTGCGCGGTCGGGCGACAACGTCATCTCTATCGGGTCGCCGGGAGCCGATCGCATAACTTCCGCCCTTGCTATCACCCTGGTTCGCTTTCTCTGTTCCGGGGACACCCTGTCCGCAGCGATCGAGCACCCCCGACTTCACCCCGAATCTCTGGAGCCACTTGGCATCGCCGCCGAAATTGGTTTGGACCTCCACGGGGCAGGTATCCGCTGGTACGCCGAGCGCCACATGTATTTCGGGGGTGTCAACGCCGCTGGATTGGTCGCCGGCACGTTGGTGGCGCATGCCGACTCCCGTCGCGTGGGCTCCGCGGTGGTGGTCTAGGCCTTAGGGCCGCTACCAGCCGAAGTCGGTCTCGATCAGATCGTATAGCTTTTGGTTGGCCGGTCGATATCGCTGGCGGAGCAATTCCGCCGTCTCGTCGTCGTTCTCGTGTCCGGGGGCGGCGTTATGAACCACAAAGTCGGGATACTCCGTCACGCCGAGGTCGAGGAATTCGAGGATACGGGTATATGTGCTTGCTGGCTCGTCGAAGAGGGCCTCGCTGGTCACGATGCAAAACTGTTCCCGGTCGAAGTATCGAAACCACCCTTCCAATCCGCGCACGTATTCCCCTTGTAGGAAGTAGCAGTCGAAATTGTGGCCAAGCCGGTGTGAGTTGGATACGACTCCGATTCGATTGGGCTCGTCCTTGAGGGCTTCGGCGAGGGTCGCGCACTCCTCATGACCCTTTTGCACCCTCAAATTGAAGTGGGAGATAGCCCGCTCGACCGGATCTCTCAGCATCACGATGAATTTTGCATCCGGGATGGTCTCGTAGGCCCGCGCCGGCGCATCGGCATTCATCAGATATGAGGGTGTGGCCTCCCCGGTAAGCCCTCCCCCTTGCCAGCGAGCGGGAAACCATGACCGGTACCAGGACGAGCCACGGTCATAGTGTCGATCGAAGTAGTGGAGTTCTTTCCTCGCGCTCATTGTTACTTCCTGATGAGCGGCGAGGTAGTTGAAAATCGAGGATGTTCCACAACGGATCCCTCCGATCACAACGAAGTCTGGTAATCGGCGGGCCGGAGCCGAGAGGCGTCGGAGCGCGCGTGCCGTTTTCGGCCGTCCTGGAGCACCCCCTGCCGCTTTGTTGTGGTCCACGAGCGGGAGAGTAAACGGCCCCGTTGGTTAACTCGCGAAAACGAGGAATGCATAACCCCCTAGAAGTGGCTGCGGCGAAGCCGTACGGTCGACCCATGTATGCGTCCACGCTCTCGGTGGCATTGGTCGGGGGAGAAGCTGTAACGGTCCAGGTCGAGGCCCATGTCGGTCGAGCAAAAGAGAATTTCCGGCTCACCGGACTTCCCGACACTGCACTGAGGGAGGCTAAAGACAGGGTACGGGTGGCGATCAATTCGTCGGGCATCGAGTTTCCCCATCGCGATGTGACGATCAACCTGGGCCCGGCGGATCTGCCTAAGCGCGGTTCTGACTACGACCTTCCAATAGCAATCAGCATTCTTGCTGCCGATCGGCAGATCAGATTGCCGCCCAAAGTCGTGGCGGTCGGGGAACTGGCTCTCGATGGAAAGGTGCGCTCCGGGACCAGTTCGCTGGGTGCCGCGGTTCTGAGCGCCAGGCTCGACCTTCCGTGTTTGGTGGCATCTGAAAACGCTGCGGAGGTTGCCCGTGTCCCTGGATCGAAGGTATTCGCCGTCGACAGCCTGAGCCACGCCGTTTCGATTCTAAGTCAACGGGCCGGAACCGACCCCGTGGCAGCTGATAGGTCGAGATCGATCGATCGCGACGTTGCGGATATCGCTGAAGTGAAGGGACAACTCGTCGCGCGTCGGGCCCTCGAGATAGCCGCGGCTGGCGGCCATCACCTACTCTTCTTTGGACCTCCCGGCGGAGGCAAGACCATGCTGGCGCGGCGCCTCCCCGGGCTTCTTCCCCGACTCGACGACCGGGCTGCTATCGAGGTCGCCCTGATCCGGGCTTCAGCAGGGATACAAAACGTCGTGTCCGACCTTCCTCCGTTTCGCGCCCCACACCACAGCGCCACTCGAGCAGCACTGGTGGGGGGTGGGAGTGGCCACCCCACTCCGGGGGAGATTTCGCTGGCCCATCACGGAGTTCTTTTTCTCGATGAACTGGCTGAATTCCCCAGAGCCCATCTCGACGCCCTCCGTCAGCCCCTCGAAGAGGGGAGGGTCCTCATATCCCGTCAGGGTGTCTCAGCAGTGTTTCCGTCCAGCTTCCAACTGGTTGGTGCTTCGAACCCCTGTCCTTGTGGGTACTTTGGTGACCGACGCAAGCCATGTTCGTGTACGGAGGGAGTTCGAACCCGGTACCGTCAACGCGTCTCCGGTCCGTTGCTCGATCGCTTCGATCTGTCGGTGTGGGTAAACCGTGTCGAGGTTGCCGACTTCCGGGAGGATCTCGGGGAGTCAACGTCCGTGATTTCCAATCGGGTTTCCGGGGCCCGGCATGTACAACTCGATCGACAATGCCTGAACCGCGATCTGAACGGAGACCAACTCGATCGCGTGGCCATGAAGACCGTCGACTCCCGTGCAATTGTCGCCAGCCTGGAGAAAGGAGCGATCACCGCCCGGGGAGCAGTACGGGTACGGAGGGTTGCGCGCACAATTGCAGACCTCAGTGGGGAAGCGGTTGACGAATCTCACATTTCAGAAGCCCTCACTCTTCGTGGTGACTGGTGAACAACTCGACGTCACGTTTGCTCGAATTCACCGAACCCGGGTACCCCGTCGGGTTGTTCGATCTCGAAACCCCGCCCCCGATCTATGTCAGAGGCGACCTGGCCGACCGTCCCATGGTTGCGATTGTGGGAACCCGCAAGTGCACCCGGTATGGAATTGACCTAGCGGAGGCTTGCGGCCGGGTGTTAGCTGAATTCGATTGCCCTGTTGTGAGCGGTTTGGCCCGTGGCATCGACGCCGCTGCCCATCGTGGCATGGTCGCCAAGGGTGGTCGCGGGGTGGCGGTGCTCGGATCCGGGCTCGACCACATCTATCCGAGGGAAAACGCGAGTCTGCTCTCGCAACTCCTCGATTGCGGGGGAGCGGTCATATCCGAGTATCCGGATGGCACGCCCCCGGACCGGTGGCGTTTTCCGGCGCGAAATCGGATCATTGCGGCAATGGCCTCTGCGGTGGTCGTCGTCGAATCGGCCCTCACCGGTGGCTCGCAGATCACTGCAGTGCTCGGCGCCGAGATGGGGCGCCCGGTGTTCGCATTCCCCGGTGATGTTGATCGGCCGGCATCAGTCGGCACAAACCGATTGATCAGGGATGGTGCCATTCCCGTGCTCGGAGCCGACGACCTGGTCGAAGAGCTTTCCTTGTTGCCCGGGTTTGAGACGACAAGGGCTCGTCAGTCAGGCCCTGACGCACCACCGGAAGGGGTAGCCATCGATGACCTGCCGGCACTGTGGGGCTGCTCGATTTCTCAAGTCCTGAGTCGAATCGGCGAGGGTGAGGCCAGGGGTGAATTCCGGCGGGAGGGTGACCGTATCTTCCCCGAAACCGGGCTCAAGTGAGGCATCGGGATAGCATCGGAGTCGATGGTTCTTCCCCACAATCCGGAGTGGGCAGCTGAAACCGTAGAGCGGTACCTGCTACGACTCGATGAACAGCGCGGTTTGTCTGCCAACACGATTGCCGCGTATGAGCGTGACCTCGGGCAGTTCTTCGACTTCTGCGATCGAAATGGGATTGTCGGCATCGATGCTGTCGATCGCCGCATTGCCCGCCGTTTTCTCGCATTTCTCGACACCCGCGGTTACTCGAGGCGCTCGGTCTCGAGGAAGGCGTCGGCGGTTTCGAGTTTCTACGCGGACGCCTCCAGAAGGGGAGAGCTGACCACCAACCCATTCGAGGCCGTCTCCCGCCCCAAGCTCGACCGACCCCTGCCTCACGCCATATCCAGCCGACAACTCGTCGGTGCCATCGAACAGTTGGACACTGCCGACCCGGTCGGGATTCGGGACGTTGCAATCATCGAAATGCTGTATGCCACCGGGCTCCGGGTCTCGGAATTGGCCTCGTTACAGGTGGGCGATATCGGCGGAGATACGCTCCGAGTGGTCGGAAAGGGTAACAAGTCGAGGGTGGTCCCCCTGGGGGTACCGGCACGTCGGGCCGTGGCGAACTATCTGGCACTCTCCCGACCACTGCTGGCTGCTGACGGTGCCGGAGAGGCGCTCTGGGTGGGCGTTCGTGGTGGAGTCCTGGACAGTCGGGGTCTCCGTCGGGTGGTCAGCAGCCGGCTGGCCACGTTTCCGCACGCACTGCGTCACAGCTTCGCCACCCATCTTCTCGAGGGGGGCGCCGACCTCCGGGTCGTCCAGGATCTCCTCGGTCATACCGACCTGGCCACGACACAGATATACACTGCAGTAACCCGAGAGCATCTCAGAGGAACCTATGACCGAAGCCATCCAAGAGCCTGATAAGAACGTCATTGACGCTCTATGGGTCTCTTTCAAGGCAGACGGAGACGCAAACCTCAGGGAGAGACTGATCCTCCACTACTCACCTCTGGTCAAGTATGTCGCAGGTCGTGTCGGCGCAGGGTTGCCACGTTCGGTCGACCAAAACGATCTTGCGTCATATGGCTTGTTCGGCCTGATCGATGCAATCGACAAATTCGACCTCGAACGCGGGTTCAAATTCGAGACCTATGCGATCAACCGCATCAAGGGCGCCATCCTCGACGAACTGAGGGCGCTGGATTGGGTGCCCCGGTCGGTGCGATCACGATCCCGGCTCATCGAGACCGGTGTCACCGAACTGGAACACCGTCTCCAGAGAGCCCCGACAGAAGAAGAACTCGCTGTTCATCTCGAGATGACACTCGACGAGTTGCAGAGTGCACTGGCCGAGATCGGCCGCACCGGCATCGCGGCCTTAGATGAGTTCGTCGGCGCCGATTCGACGACTTCGGTCGGGGAGATGCTGGCCGACCCCGATGGTATCTCACCAGAAACGGCGGTTCAGGTCGCTGAGACCCGGGAGGGCCTGGTGGAGGCAATCAACAAGCTGCCCGATCGCGACCGGTTGGTGGTGACCCTCTACTACTACGAGGGAATGACCCTTGCCGAGATCGGCGAAGTCCTTGGCGTCACCGAATCGCGAGTCTGCCAGATTCACGCCAAGACAATGATGTCGCTCCGCAATCGACTCGGGGAGTTGGCTCTGGGCTAGACCCACCGGTAACCTCCCCATTATCAAGCACGTCTGCTCACCCTTACTGGTCGGGCCGGGAACAACACCCGCTCGAGAAAGGGTCATCCGAATCGGAGTTCGAAACGAAATCCGGATCGGAATGGGAACACCAGCAGGCGGAAGTCAGTAACCAGAAAGGAATCAACCGTGTCTACGGTCACAATGAAACAGCTGTTGGAGGCTGGCGTCCATTTCGGACATCAAACCCGGCGCTGGAACCCCAAAATGCGCCCCTATATCTATGGGGACCGCAACGGCATCCACATCATCGATCTTCGCCAAACTGTCGTGCAGATCGCCGAAGCGCAGGACTTCGTCAGAGAAATCGCTGCCAGTGGAGGCTCGGTCCTCTTCGTCGGGACCAAGAAACAAGCACAGACCGCCGTCGCCGAGAATGCGGAGAGGTCGGGTAGTCCGTATGTCAATTATCGTTGGCTCGGGGGAATGCTCACCAATTTCCAGACGATTCAGAAGCGAATCTTCTATATGCGCGAGCTCCGTCAGATGGAGGCCACCGGTGAAAACGAGTCACTGACCAAGAAGGAACGGCTCAAGTTGAGCCGGGAGCTCACCAAGTTGGAGGCAAACCTCGGAGGTGTGGCCGGAATGGACCGTGCACCGCAGGCAGTCTTTGTCATTGATGTCAATGTCGAAACCACGGCCGTAACCGAGGCGGTGCGGCTCGGCATCCCGGTGATCGCTCTCGTCGACAGCAACTCTGATCCCGACAACGTCGAATACGTGATCGCAGGAAACGACGACGCGATAAGGGCGTCGGAGTTGGTGGCCTCGGCGTTGGCCGACGCCATTCTCGACGGAAAAGAAGCTTTTTCGAAGAAGGTGAAGAAGGCCGAAGAGCCTGCTTCGGCCTGACCCGGACCATTTTTCAGGAGAAGATTCATGTCTGAGATAACAGCCCAAGACGTCCAGAACCTACGTCAAAGTGCCGGCGTTGGGATGATGGACGCCAAAAAAGCCCTCGTCGATGCGGAAGGCGACAATGAGAAGGCTTTCGAACTGCTCCGGGAGCGTGGCCAGGCCAAGATGGAGAAGCGATCGGATCGCGATGCCGTCGAAGGAACGATCGGGACATACATCCATGTCCAGAACGATCGCCCGGTCATGGGGGTGCTCGTCGAATTGGCGTGCGAGACCGACTTTGTGGCCAAGAGCGAGGAGTTCCGCCAGGTGGCCGACGATGTCGCGATGCATATCAGTTGGGGCAACCCCGGATGGATCAATCGTGCGGAGGTAGACCCGGCCGCACTCGAGAAGGAACGTGAGCTGATCGCCCGCCAGGCGGCGGCCGAAGGCAAACCCGAACAAGTCGTCGACAAAATCGTGGAAGGAAAGATCGAGTCCTGGTACGCCGATCACGTCCTCTATGACCAGAAATTCGTCAATACCGAAAAATTCGACGGGCCGGTCGGCGAGTTGATCTCCCAACTAGCCTCGCGGATGGGCGAGAACATTTCGGTGCGCCGTATCGCGCGTATCGCTGTCGGCGAATAGAGGAGCCTTGACCAAAGACCCGAATCGCAGAGTAATGCTCAAACTGTCGGGCGAGGCTTTCGCAGACCCTGAGGTGGGTTTTGGAATCGATCCCGAAACCGTCAAACGGGTGGCGGGAGAAATAGCCGAAGCAGTGGCTGACGGCACCGAGGCCGCCATTGTCGTCGGCGGCGGCAACATATTCAGGGGAGTCTCATCGGCGGCCAAGGGGATGGATCCTGCTACTGCCGACTACATGGGAATGCTCGCCACCGTTATCAATGCCCTGGCCCTACGCGATGCGCTGGAGAAAGCTGGTGTCGATACCCGGGTGCAGAGTGCCATCACCATGCAGGAGCTTGCCGAGCCCTACATACGGCTTCGGGCGATGCGCCACTTGGAAAAGGGGCGCGCCGTGATCTTTGCCGCCGGCACCGGGAATCCTTTCTTTTCCACCGACACCGCTGCGGCCCTGCGGGCGATCGAATTGGACGCGTCTGTGCTGTTGAAGGCGAGCAAAGTCGACGGGATATACGACGCCGACCCGGCAACGAATCCCGGGGCGAGCCGGCACGTCGAGCTCACCTACATGGATTTCATTTCCCGGGAACTCAAGGTGCTCGACACGACGGCCGTTACGATGTGTAAAGAGCACGGGGTTCCGATTGTCGTCTTCGATATGACCAAACCCGGCAATATCCTCGCTGCGATGCGCGGCGATGAGATCGGGACCGTTGTCCGTTAGCCCTATCTAATAATCTTGGCCGAGTGGAGGCAGAAGTGATCGACGAGTTGCTGGCAGATGCCGCACAGAAAATGGCTGGCGCAGTCGACCACGTGGGGACCGAATTTTCGACGGTGCGCACCGGCCGGGCCAACCCGCAGATCTTGCAGCGGATAATGGTGCCCTACTACGGAACACCGACACCGCTCCAACAACTCGCCACAATTTCAGTCCCCGAGCCTCGTTTGCTGGTTGTGCAGGTCTACGACCAGACCGCCCTCGGCGACATCGAACGTGCCATCCAGCAGGCAGACCTCGGCCTGAACCCGAGCAACGATGGATCGGTAATACGCATCGCTTTTCCTCCACTCACCGAGGAGCGTCGCAAGGATCTGATCCGGGTAGTCAAGGGAATGGCCGAGGAAGGAAGGGTCGCGGTCCGTAATATCCGTCGGCATGCCAAGTCGGACATGGAAAGTCTTCATGGCGAAATATCCGACGATGACATCAGAAGAGGCGAAGATGATCTTCAGAAGTTGACCGATCAGCACATCGAACGTATCGAGAAGCTGGTTGGCAACAAGGAAGATGAGCTACTAGAGGTTTAATCCCTTGGAAGACAACGGACCGCGTGATGATGATCAAAAAGAATCCCGGAAGCCGATGATGGAGGCTGGAGCAAAGTACGGTCGGCCCTGGGAGGATGACACCTCCAATTCGGAAGCAAAAGTAGTCCCGCTCCCGGGCATCGATGTCGACAAGGCAGAAGAAGAGTCGCCGGATGATCCCGACTGGGAGGCCATCTCGTCTGCACCTGACATGAAAGACTTCGATGTGAACCCATCTGCATACTCCACCCAGGAGTATGAAGGGCTGGCAGAGGATGTAGCCCGCGCCAACGCTGAGGAATGGGAACAACAGGCAGTGTCGGCACCGGTCGCAGGTGTCGGGACCGGCATGGTCGGTTTCGACGATGTGGCCGGCACCAAAAAGGTCGATATGGAAGACCATGAGTACACCGCTCAGGCAGCCGCATCCGACTTCACTCTCCGGGTCGGGTCTGCCCTGGTCATATTCGGTCTGTTCTTGGGAAGTCTCCTGCTGGGAGGTTGGTGGTTTGCAGGATTTGTCGTTCTCGTGATGGTCGTCGCCGTGGGAGAGTTCTATGCGACCCTGCGAACGATCGACTATCGCCCGATTTCCCTGTTTGGTCTTCTCGGTGTGGGTTTGATGGGAGTTGGTGCATACCAGTTCGGACCGATGGCGATAGGGGGATGGGCCGCCGCAGTTGCGATTCTGACGATCCTGTTTTTCTCACTGGCCAACCGGCGACATCCCATGGAGAACGCCACCGTCACTATTCTCGGGCTGGCGTGGGTGGGTCTTCTCGCTTTCGCCCCGCTGATCGAGAAGGGCCCCCAACCCGTCGCCTACATTCTCTTTCTCGTCCTTCTGATCGCCTTCAATGACATGGGTGCATACTTTGTAGGCAGATCATTCGGAAAGCGGCCGCTGGCACCCTCGGTCTCGCCCAATAAGACTCTCGAAGGGTTTTTCGGTGGATTCATCGCATCGGTGGTAGTCGCTTCGATCCTGACCACCTTCCCGGCATGGGACGCCATAGGCATTGCGCGGGGGATTGCCCTGGCCGCCGTGGTCAGCTTCTTCGGGCCACTGGGCGATTTGATCGAATCGATGATGAAGAGGTCGATCGGGGTCAAGGACATGGGGTCAGTCCTCCCCGGCCATGGTGGCATGCTCGACCGTATCGACAGCTTCCTGCTCGCCGTTCCCGCTTCCTATCTCCTGATGAGGGGTTTCGGGCTTCTGTGACGGTATCGATCATCGTTCTCGGCTCGACCGGGTCGATCGGCACCCAAACACTCGAAGTCGCTGACAATCTGGGCCTGGATGTCACGGTGCTGGCGGCGCGGCACCCCGGCGAAGCCCTTCTCGCCCAGGCGCGGCGGTTTCCAGATGCTCAAATCGTCGTTGCTACCGGCAGTTCTGATGAGCGGAAGCACTTTGAATCGCAACTGGGGCGCCGCGTAGAGTTCGGCGACGATGCTGTCGCCGCCGCTGCTTCGCATCATGGCTCAGTGGTGGTCAACGGCATAGTAGGTGCCGCCGGGCTCGCCGCCACCCTCGCCGCCCTCGGCGCCGGTAACCGTGTCGGTCTGGCTAACAAAGAGAGTCTTGTCGCCGGTGGCCCGGTGGTGAAAGCAGCTCTGCTCGATGGAACAGGAGAAATCATCCCGGTCGACAGCGAACACTCAGCCATCTACCAGTGTCTCGTCGGCGAGTCGATCGGAGATGTGTCGCGCCTGATGCTCACCGCCTCAGGTGGGCCATTTCGGGGGATGACTCCGGAACAACTCGAGGGAGTGACACCCGCCGAGGCCCTCCGCCACCCCACCTGGGAGATGGGCCGCCGCGTCACGATCGACTCCGCAACACTTTTCAACAAAGGGCTGGAGGTAATCGAGGCGCATTATCTGTTCGGCCTGGATTACGACCGGATCGATGTGGTCATCCACCCACAGTCGATCGTCCATTCAATGGTTGAATTCGTTGACGGTTCCTGGAAGGGACATCTCGGCCAAGCCGACATGAGGATTCCAATCCAGTATGCGCTTACCGCCCCGCAACGCCTCGTCGGGATCGCAGCGCGATTTCAATTCCCGGGAGTGACGCTCGCATTCGAAGAACCCGACCGGAATACCTTCCCCGCCCTGGATCTGGCCTTCGAGGCCGGTCGGCAAGGTGGCTCATCTCCGGCAGTGATGAATGCGGCCGACGAGGTGGCAGTAGAGGCCTTTCTCGAGGGGCGTCTCGGCTTTCCGGGAATCGCCGAAATGGTTGCCCGCACCCTCGAGGGTGTCGAGTGGAGAGATCTAACGTCCCTGGAGGATGTGATAGCTGTCGATGCCGAGGCGAGGGTCCTGGCCGGGTCTTTGATATCAGCGGCCTGATTCGCCTACTAGCGGGGTGACGCCGGTACCGTAATCCTCATGCTTGGTGGTTTTGCCGCAGCCTTCGCCATCGTTCTTTTCGTAACCGCGCACGAAGCCGGTCACTTTTTCGCGGCCAAAGCCGTTGGCATGAAAGTCACACATTTCTTTTTCGGATTCGGTCCGAAGATCTGGTCGACCCAGCGAGGCGAGACCGAGTACGGGTTCAAGTGGATCCCACTTGGTGGCTTTGTCCGGATCGTCGGGATGAATCCGCTCGAGGAGGTGGAACCGACAGATCTGGGGAGAACGTATCGCGAGAAGAAATTCTGGGAGAAGAGCTTCGTCGTCCTGGCCGGGGTCGGCACCAATTTCTTGATCGCATTTCTCATGTTCTACGGACTCGTCCTGGCACAGGGCGTACCAACGCCCCAGTTGGAGGTGGACAGCGTGGTCCCCATGGTCGAAGTGGAGGGGGTCACCCAACCATCTCCTGCTGCCAGCGCAGGCATACAGGATGGTGACGTGATCGTCAGCATCGACGGGATGGCGACGAATGACTGGGATGACGTCGAGGGGGCCCTTGCCGCCGCAGGGGGCGGTCCTGCGGAGATTGTGGTGGAGCGGAATGGCGAATTGATCACGATGGAAGCGGTTTTGATCGAACAGCCTTCTTCAGACCGTCCCGGGGCCACGACAGGCTTCCTCGGAGTCAGCCCCGTGGTCGTGGTCGAGCCGGTCGGACCGGTTCAAGCCGTCGGATTGGCCGGTCGGGCAGTTTGGGGTGGCATCGAAAATACGTTCCTGTCCCTTGCTGAGATGCTCCGTCCATCGAATATCGCGCAGTACCTCGGCGTTCTGGTGGGGAACACCGATGTGGACGAACAGATCCGCCCGGTGAGCCCCATCGGCATCGTGAACATCGGGAGTCAAATGGAATCGGCGACAGCATTCATCGGGATCCTCGCCCTGGTCAATGTCATCCTGGCGACGCTGAACCTGCTTCCCCTGTATCCGCTCGACGGGGGTCACTTTGCAGTCGCCCTTTACGAGAAAGTCACGCATCGCCAGGCGAATGTTGCGAGGATGATGCCGGTTGCGGCAGCTGTCATCATCCTGTTTGGATTCCTCGGTGTGGTCGCCATAATCCTTGATATCGTCAACCCGATATCACTTTGACTGTCCCTGGGAGCTTGATGCCTGAACGTAGACAGACGCGCCAGCTTCACGTTGGCCCGGTTCCCGTCGGGGGACTGGCACCGGTGAGTGTTCAGTCGATGACCACCACCAAGACTGCCGACGTCGACGGGACCCTGGCACAGGTCTATGCATTGGCAGGCGCCGGTGCCGACATCGTCCGGATCACATGCAACGAGGTCGAAGCTGCGGAGGGGTTGTCAGAAATAGTCCCCCGGAGCCCGGTCCCCATAATCGCCGACATTCATTATCAGTACCGCCTGGCCCTCGCTGCGTTGGAGGCCGGGGTTCAGGGGCTCCGCCTCAACCCAGGGAACATTCGCAAGGAAGAACAGATCAAGACCGTGGCCCGCGAAGCCAAAGACAGGGGGGTCCCGATCAGGATCGGGGTCAACGCCGGATCCCTCGACAAGGATCTTCTGGCCAAGTACGGATCTCCGGTTCCCCAGGCGCTCGTGGAGTCTGCCCAGATCGAGATCAGATATCTGGAAGAAGTGGACTTTCACGACATAAAGATTTCGGTGAAGCACTCCAACGTCCCTTCGATGATCGCCTCATATCGACTGCTGTCCGAGACCGTCGACTATCCATTACATCTCGGCGTCACGGAGGCGGGCCCGCCACCCGCCGGGCTGATCAAGTCGGTCGCTGGCATCGCGACACTCCTCAACGAGGGTATAGGCGACACGATCCGATTCTCGCTGACGGCGGACCCGGTGGAGGAAGCAAAAGCGGGACGGCAATTACTCGAAGCTCTCGGGCTCAGGGAGAGAAAAGGGCTCGACCTCATTGCCTGCCCATCTTGCGGACGTGCCGAAGTCGATGTGATCGATGTCACCACACGCGCCCAGGCTGCGTTGGAGGCCGCCAATCTCCCGATCCAGGTCGCAGTCATGGGTTGTGTTGTCAACGGGCCGGGTGAAGCGCGGGAGGCGGACATTGGCATTGCCGCCGGCCGGGGGAAGGGTCACTTGTTCATCAAAGGACAGGTGGTCCGGGTGGTACCGGAGTCTGAAATGGTCGAGGCTCTTCTCGATGAAGCGAAAAAACTGGTCGAGGAGGGTGTGGAGAGCCGGTTGGCCCATGCCGACGCCAACGCCGAAGAAATCGCCGCCGCGACCCGACGTCAGCTCATCGAAATTCAGGGAGACGTCAATCGCACGGCCGAGAAGAAGCGGCGGGTGACCGAAGTAGCCGGGTCCGATTCCTGATGCGTTGGTCTCACGCCTTCATCCCGACCCTTCGCGACGCCCCCGCCGATGCAGAGGCGGTGAGTCACCAGCTTCTCGTACGTGGAGGCTTCATACGGCAGCTATCTGCTGGTTCATACACGATGCTCACATTGGGCCAGAGAGTCCGACTCAAGGTGGCCGGAATCATCCGCGAAGAGATGAACGCTATTGGCGGCCAGGAAATGTTGCTCCCCACCCTCCATCCGGTCGAGATCTGGAAGCAGTCGGGCCGATACGACCTCATGGGGGATTACCTTTTCAAGCTGAAGGATCGGAAAGGTGCAGACCTGGTGCTCGGTATGACCGAGGAAGAAATCTTTGGGATCCTTGCCTCGGAGCTTTTCTCCTACCGCCAACTCCCTCAGATCTGGTATCAGATGCATACCAAGTTCCGTGACGAGGTGCGAGCGAAATCGGGTTTGTTGCGGGTTCGTGAGTTCACCATGAAGGACTCGTACAGTCTCGACATCGACGCCCCCGGCCTCGATGCCGGGTTTAACAAGCATCGTTCCGCCTACAAGAGAATCTTTGCCCGCATGGGCCTATCGGCTGTTGACGTCCAGGCATCGTCTGGCGCCATGGGTGGGACCGAGTCTGTCGAATTCATCGTCCGGAGCGACGCCGGCGAGGACTGGATCGTTACCTGCGAGTCATGCGACTACAGGGCAAACGTCGAGAAAGCGACGTCAGCGTTGGAGCCGGTAGGAGACGAACAGCCAACCGACCTGTCGCGTTTTGCGACACCCGGCCTACGCTCCATCAAGGCTTTGGCCGAAGCTCACCCGGAAATAGCGCGGCCCGATAAGCAGATCAAAACCCTGGTCTACTACCTGGACAAAGAACCGGTCCTCGTCTTGCTCAGAGGAGACCATGACCTCCAGGAGCAGAAGCTCCTCGATGCCGCTCGAATGGGTGAGGATATCCGGGCTGCCGAACCCGAAGAGATCGTCGAATTGTTGGGCGCCCGTCCTGGATCATTGGGCGCTGTCGGTGTTCTCGACCTGAGGATCTTCGCCGATGAGGCACTTCGAGGGCGGGTAGATCTCACCACCGGCGCGAATGAAGACGACTGGCATATCCGGGGTGTTTCGATCGATCGCGACATCGAGGTCACCGAGTGGGCCGACCTGAAGGCGGTGACGACCGGTGACGTTTGCACCAATTGTGGTTCTCATCTGGAATTGTGGAAGGGCATCGAAGTCGGTCATATCTTCAAGTTGGGAACGAAGTATTCCGAGGCCTTCGGTGCCTACGTACAAGATGAAGAGGGTTCGAGCCACCCGGTGATCATGGGATCGTACGGCATCGGTGTCGAGAGGGGAATAGCGGCCATTGTCGAAAGCAATCACGATGACAAGGGCATCGTCTGGCCGGTGTCGGTGGCTCCATTCGAGGTTGTGATCACCGTCCTACGCGCCGATGACGAGGCGACGGCGTCTGCGGCAAACCAGATTTATGAAGACCTGGTTGGGGCCGGCGTCGACGTGATTCTCGACGATCGTTTGGAACGCCCCGGGGTGAAGTTCGCCGACAGCGAATTGGTCGGAATCCCGTTTCGTCTGACAGTCGGGCCCCGTGGTCTCGAGTCGGGTGCTCTGGAAGTGACCACCCGGAGCGGTATGGCGACCACAGAAGTAGGCACCGATTCGGTCGTGGATCACCTCCTCAGCCTGGTTGAGGTGGGCAGGGCACACATCTAGCCAACTGCGACAGTTACTTCCAACTGTTGGGGCAGCATGGCCGATCCCCTATAATCACACCGACAACAGGACGCTTTTCGGTCAGGTGGGCGCCTCGGCACCCACCTGTTTGCTGTGGAGCCATAGATTTTTATTGACTATTTTTGAGACGAGCTAGGCAAAAGAAGTGACAACAACCGCAGAAATCTGGGAGCTTCTCGAGCCGTATCTGGCTGCTGAACGTCTCGACCTGGATGACATCGAACTCACCGGATCGGGTAGCGGCCGGGTCTTACGCATCGCCATCGACGGCGCAAACCTCGACATCGAGCGGCTTTCGGCGTTGTCCCGGAGTATTTCCCGGAAACTGGACAACGAAACGTCCATCGATGGTTCGTACCGGTTGGAAGTGACGACACCGGGTCTTGAACGAAAGCTCCGTCGCCCCGACCAATTTGCACGGGCGATAGGCCGGGAGATCGTCGCCAAGGTCGAAGCCGCCGATTCGAAGCGGACCGTACGAGGAATCCTCGCAGCTGCTTCAAACGACTCTTTCTCGGTCGATGTCGACGACCAAACCGAGATATTCCGGTATCAAGATTTGGTCAAGGCCAACACAGTATTTCGGTGGGAGAAGGCTCCCAAGCCAGGGCACTAAGGAGAATTATGCAACTCGATACGATGATGGAGGCGATTGAGGTCCTCGCCCGGGAGCGAGGGGTGGCTGTCGACGCCATCCTCGATGCGTTTGCGAACGCACTTGTCGCGGCGTACAAGCGCAGTCCCGGAGCAGCCGAGGAAGCAAGGGTGACCATCGATCCTGAATCGGGCGAGGTGACCGTATACGCCCAGGTGCTCGACGAAGATGGCAACGTGGTCGACGAGTGGGAGGACACGCCCGAAGGGGAGGCCTTCGGCCGGATCGCGGCTCAATCCTTCAAGCAGGTTATGCAGCACAAATTACGGGAAGCCAAGCGTGAGCTGGTTTTCGACATGTACGAAGGAAGGGAAGGCGACCTGATCACCGGCCTCGTTCAGCAGGTCGACTATCGGTCCGTCATCCTCGATCTCGGGGATGCCGAGGCAATCCTTCCCGGCTCGGAGCGCATTCCATTTGAGCGCCTCGAAAGGGGAAATCGGGTCAAGGCCCTCATCATCGAGGTTCGAAATGAAGGGAAGGGAGCGCAAATCGTGGTCTCCCGCAGCCATCCCGACCTTGTTCGCCGTCTTCTCGAACTGGAAGTTCCGGAGCTGACCGACGGGACCATCGAAATTGTGAACATTGCGCGGGAACCGGGCCACCGCACCAAGATCGCGGTGATTTCCCATGACCCAAATGTCGACCCGAAGGGTGCCTGTGTCGGCGCTCGCGGTTCCCGGGTGCGCCAGGTGGTCAACGAACTGCGTGGCGAAAAGGTCGACGTAGTGCAATGGCGCGACGATATCGGCCAATTCATCGCTGAAGCGCTCGGCCCCGCCAAGGTTCAGGAAGTCAAGATCAACGAAGAGGAAAAGACGGCCGACGTTATGGTGTCGGAACATCAGCTCTCGCTGGCAATCGGCAAAGAGGGCCAGAACGCCCGACTTGCCGCCCGGTTGTCCGGTTACAAAGTGGACATCCACGCTGATGAATCGTCATCGGCCGCCGCCGAAGCACCTGCGTCTTCAGCTGGCGCTGACGACGGTTCTGCTGCTCAGGAGGCGACTGACGCTTCTGCTGCAGAGGATGCGGCCGAAGCACCTGCTGCTGAGGTGGTGGCTGAAGCTGACGCTGCTGCTGCTGAGGATTTGACTGAGGTTTCCGACACGGCTGGCGCCGATGGCGCTTCCGCTGCCGGTGATGATGAAGATGCTGTCGCCGTTGACGACGGTGCCGACGACGAAAGCGAATGAGAGAGATTATTTAGTGAGGGTCTACGAATTAGCCCGCGACCTGGGCCTTGAATCCAAAGATGTGTTGGATAAGGCCAGGGCGCTGGGTCTCGAGGTGAAAACAGCGTCGTCCGGTCTCGATAGTGAGGGTGTCATGCTGCTCAAAAATGCCCTGTCGTCGGGCGAGGTTGCGGCAGTCGTGGAGGTCGTCGACCCGGAGCCGGAGATAGCGCCCGCCCTAGAGCCTGAAGACGTTTCCGCACCCGATCCCGACATAGCACCCGAGGTCGAATCCGAGCCCGCGGCAGAACCCGCGCCTGACGTCGAAATCGAAATCGCGACCATCACCCAGGGCGCCTCCGTCGCAGAGTTTGCTGAGGCAATCGGCCAAGCGGCGGGCGAGGTCGTCAAGGAGCTGTTGGGGCTGGGCGTTCCGGCCGGGGCCAACCAGGAGATGCCTTCGGGTTTGATCGACGAGATTGCTGAGAAATTTGGCTATATCGTCGAAGTCGAAGAACCAGCGGCTGAGCCGGCGGTAGCGCCCCAACCCGAATTCGATGACGCCGACGCAGATCTGGTGCCCCGTCCTCCGGTTGTAACCGTCATGGGCCACGTCGATCATGGCAAGACCACGCTGCTCGACACGATCCGCAACGCCCGGGTGGTCGATGATGAAGCCGGAGGAATCACCCAGCACATCGGGGCCTACCAGGTTGACGTGAATGGCCATCCGATCACATTTATCGACACTCCCGGCCATGAGGCTTTCACTGCGCTCCGGGCCCGTGGCGCCAACATCACCGACATAGTGATTCTGGTGGTGGCTGCCAACGACGGCGTCATGCCGCAGACCATCGAAGCCATCTCGCACTCGCTCGCAGCTGGAGTCAAGGTGGTCGTCGCCGTGAACAAGATGGATGTTCAAGGTGCCGATCCGCTCCGCGTGCGCACCGAACTCACAGAACACGGAATAATCGTTGAGGAGTTGGGTGGCGACGTTCCCTCCGTGGAGGTTTCGGCACTGAAAGGCGACGGGGTTTCCGATCTCCTCGAGGTCATCGACCTGATCGCGCAGTTGGAGGATTTCAAGGCCAACCCCAAACCCGGTGCGTCCGGGGTCGTGGTTGAAGCTCAGCTTGAAGTGGGCCGCGGGCCTGTGGCCTCAGTGATCGTGCAACGGGGAACGCTCAAACAAGGTGACGCCTTTGTGGCCGGTGCAATCTCCGGCCGGGCGCGAGCGATTCTCGACGACGCTGGCAATCAGATAAAGAAAGCCGGTCCGGCCACACCTGTCCAGATCATGGGTTGGGACGACGTACCCGCAGCCGGGGATTTTTTCGAGGTAGTCAAGAACGATCGGGACGCCAGGAAGATCGCCGCCGAACGGCAGGAACAGATCAAGTTGGCCGAACAGGCAATGCCGACCGCTCGAGACCGGTTACAGGGTCTGTTGGAACAACTCCGTACCGAAGACGCCCAGCTCAACGTAATCGTCAAGGCCGACGCACAGGGTTCGTTGGAGGCCTTGCGGGAAGCGATCGGTAAAATCGAACGAGAAGGCGGGGAGATACAAATCGTCCACGCCGCAGTCGGTGGTATCAACGAGAACGATGTATCGCTCGCTGATGTAACGGGCTCAGTGATCGTCGGATTCAACGTCCGACCCGAACCGAAGTCACGCAAGGCCGCTGAACAGGCCGGTATCGAAGTCCGAACCTACAGCATCATCTATGAACTGCTCGACGACATCGAGGCCATGCTCGTTGGCCAGCTGGCGCCCGAGGAACAGGAACAAGTACTGGGTACGGCCGAAGTTCGTCAGACGTTCAAGGTGCCCCGTGGCGGGACCATCGCAGGTTGTTATGTCCTCGAAGGCAATGTTCAGCGTGGCGCACGGGCGCGATTGCTCAGGGCCGGTGTCGTGGTCCACGACGGCACCGTCTCATCGCTGCGTCGTTTCAAGGACGATGTTCGAGAGGTCGCTTCCGGTTTTGAGTGCGGTATGGGATTTGAGAACTACAACGACATCAAAGAGGGTGACCTCATTGAGGTCTATATGATCCGCGAGGTCGCGAGGACGTAGCAAGCGAGACTCCCCGAGGGTATGAGCGATGACAACTCCACGCATGCTCAAAGTCAATTCGATTCTCCGCGAAGTCCTGGCCGAAGAGGTCGAAAAGCTGAGTGACACCAGGCTCGAACTGATTGCGATCACCGGCGTGGACACGGCTCCCAACCTGAGACGGGCTGTTGTTTATGTAGACGCCCTGTCCGATGACCACGAAGGAGTACTGGAAGCGCTCCGTCACGCTGCGCCCAGGCTGCAACGCGAAATTGGAAAGCAGGTCCGGATCAAGTACACACCTGTTCTCGAGTTTGAAATCGACCCTGGCATCGCTGCCGGAACCAGGATCGACGAGATTCTGCGAACAATTCACGCCGAGGAGGAATGACGATGTCTGGCTCCGAAGAACTGTTCCGCGCCGCAGCCGCCATCGATAGTTGTCAGAGCCTTGCGCTTGCCTGTCACATCGGGCCCGACGGTGACGCTCTGGGTTCGATGATGGGTCTTGCTATCGCTGCGGCGAACGCCGGTAAGGACGTCACCGCCTCTTTCGGCTCCCCGTTTGTTGTGCCTGACAATCTGAACTTTTTGCCCCGGGTTGGACTCGTTTCGCCAGGAGAATTTCCGGCAGCGCCGGAGTTGATGGTCGTTCTCGATGCCGGGTCGAAGGATCGCCTGGGGGAACTCGCCCCGAATGCCGGTGACGCCGGGACGCTGATCGTGCTCGACCACCACGTCACCAACGAAGGGTTCGGCGACATTTCCGTTGTTGATGGAGAGGCCGCTGCAACCGGTGAGCTTGTGGCCGGGTTGCTGCAAATTCTGGGGTGGCCGATCACTCAGGAGATCGCGACATGTCTCCACACCGCGATCGTCACCGACACCGGGCGTTTCCAGTATTCGGCCACCAAGCCATCGACACTGCGCCTGGCCGCCGGGTTCGTTGCCGCCGGGGCGGATACCGACTACATCGGTCAGCAGGTGTACGAGCAAGCGCCGTTCGGCTATCTCAAAGCTGCGGCCGCCGCCCTGTCCAGGGCGACACTTGACCCCGATGCGAGCGTGGTTAGTGCGGTGATCACTTCGTCGGATCTCAGAGAAGCTGGTATCGACTGGGGTGACATCGACAATCTGATCAACACCGTTCGGCTCCCGGTCGAGGCCGATGTCGCACTGCTTGTGAAGGTTTATGACAACGAGCGGGTCAAATTGAGCATGAGGTCTCGTGGTGCGACTGATGTTGGCGCAATTGCCGCGAGCCTGGGTGGGGGAGGGCATCGACTGGCTGCCGGCGCCACCGTCAGCCTGTCGCCCGAGGAGGCCATAGCCGCTGTCACAGCTAAGGCTTTGGAGCAACGGTGACGGCAGGATTCCTGGTTGTCGACAAACCGGGTGGTATCACTTCAAACGCGGTCATTTCCAGGGTGAAACGAGCGACCGGTGTCAAGAAGGTGGGCCATGCCGGTACGTTGGACCCCATGGCCACCGGAGTTGTGGTCGTTGCAATCGGCCCGGTGACCCGATTGATCCGATACATCCAGGACCAGGCGAAGGAATATCTGGCCACCGCCGAATTTGGAGTTTCCACCGACACCCTCGATGCAGACGGTTCCGTATTGAACCGCGAACCGATGGCCATCTCGATGGACGACCTCGACCGGGTCAGGGAACGCTTTGTTGGCGAAATCCACCAGGTTCCCCCGATGGTCTCCGCCCTGAAACACAATGGCCGGAGACTCTACGAGTTGGCTCGCGAAGGTGTCGTGATCGATCGTGACGCCCGTGAGGTCAGAATCGACTTGCTTGAATTCCTCAGCGTCGGTCCCGGGCCCTACCCAAAAGTAGAATTCCGCGTCGTCTGTGGAAAGGGGACCTACGTCCGGAGCCTGGCGGATGATATTGCCGGCGCGCTTGGCGGTTCGGCCCATCTCACGTCTCTGCGGCGGACCCGAACCGGCTCCCTGACCGCAGGCGAGCATGGGATCGGTGCCGACGACCTCGAGAATTGGCGTGAGAAGTTGCTGTCTCCCGCTGAGGCATTGGCCGACCTGCCGTCGGTGACGGTCGACCAGGAGACGGCCGCCGCGGTAGGGCACGGAGTCCGGTTTGCCGGAGGGACAATGACGGAGATCCCCGAAGCAACACCCGTTCGAGTACTGGATCCTCAGGGCAACATGATCGCGGTCTATACCCGATCGGGGGATACCTGTCGGGCCGAAGTCGTGATCCCTATCTGATGAGGGTGCTGAGGGGTAGCCCCGACACCTGGGAGGTGCAGCGTGGAACGTCACTGTCGGTCGGGGTCTTTGACGGCGTCCATCGCGGGCATCGTGAACTACTCCGAAAGGCGTTTGCCGGCGGCGGAGTGCCGACGGTCGTGACTTTCGATCCACACCCGGTCGAGATCCTCGCTCACGGCATTTCCCCCCGACTGCTGACGACTCTCGACGAGCGGATCGAGTTATTCGAGGACGTCGGCGCCGAACTGGTTGCAGTCCTCGATCTCGAGGATGTGAGATACCTCGAACCCGGAGATTTCGTACGCTCGGTCCTGGTCGATCGGCTCGGTGTTTCCGCCATGACCGTTGGTTCCGACTTTCACTTTGGCCGGGATCGGGGCGGGGATGTCTCCTTTCTGAGGGCTTTTGGAAGTGAACACGGAGTGGTTGTGAACGTGGTCAATCTGGTCGACGTCGCCGACGAGCCGATATCGAGCAGTCGGATCCGAGACCTGGTTGAAGTCGGCGATGTTTCCGGGGCGGCTGCGATGTTGGGATCACGATTCCGCATCACCAACGAGGTCATCGACGGGGACAAGCGGGGGAGAGCAATCGGGTTCCCTACCGCCAACCTGCAGCCTGTCGATCGAAAGTGCTTGCCGGCTGATGGCGTCTACGCCACCATGGTCGCGGTTCGAGGAGTCTCGCATCCTGCCGCCACCAACGTCGGTATACGACCCACCTTTGGCGGGGGCCAGCGACTGGTAGAGGCTCACATTCTCGAGTTCGATGAGGACATCTACGGGGAAGAAGTCACAGTCGAATTCGTTGAGCGTTTACGTCCCGAGCTCAAATTCGAAAGTGTGGATCAACTGGTGGCGAAAATGACCGAAGACGTCGCCGACACCCGGAATATCCTCACTTCGTTTAGGGGTTGAAACTGATGTTCTGTTACAGTTACACCGTTCCCGCTTACCAATTCAGGTTTTACGCGTAATGAAGACACCAACAGAGATAGTCGCCGAATACGGCACCCACGAGAGCGACACCGGTTCCCCCGAGGTGCAGGTGGCCCTGCTCACCGAGCGGATCGCCCACCTCACCGAACACCTTCGCGACCACAAGCACGACCATCACAGTCGACGTGGTTTGCTGATGATGGTGGGAAAGCGGCGTCGCCTTCTCGACTATCTACGCCGGCAGGACGTCGAGCGATACAGAGCGTTGATAGCCAAACTCGGCCTTCGTCGCTAGAGAGATTTTTGTGAGAAGCGTCTTCGGACGCTTCTTGCATATAGATCCGGTCAAACCGACCGGGATCACAGAAGAAACGAGCCGACCCAGTTGTCAGTGGTGATATCTGAGGGTCAGCGACGGTGAAGACACGCCCGAGCCCGGAAACCCACTCAGATATGACTACTGCCAACAGGTCCCCGGCTCCTAAACAATAAGGAGCACACAGTGCCCGAAATCATGGTGCGTGGCACCGTAGGCGACAAAGAAGTCTCGCTCAAAACTGGCAAAATGGCCATGCAAGCGGACGGAGCGGTCGTCGCCACACTCGGTGGTACCCAGATACTGGTTACCGCCACAGCAAGCAGAACGATACGCGAAGGCGTTGACTTCTTCCCCCTGACAGTCGACTTCGAAGAGCGGATGTATTCGGTCGGAAAGATCCCCGGATCCTTCTTCCGTCGCGAGGGTCGTCCCAGCGAGCAGGGGACTCTTACCTGCCGTTTGATCGACCGCCCCCTGCGACCTTCCTTCAAAGAGGGTTTCCGCTGCGAAACTCACATTGTCGCAACGAGCCTCTCAGTCGACCCACAGTACGCATTCGATGTAATCGCTCTCAACGGCGCTTCAGCCGCCCTGAGTGTCAGCCCGATTCCCTTTGAGGGTCCTCTTGGTGGAGTCCACCTTGGCCTCAAGAAGGGGGAGTGGGTTGCATTCCCGACCGCCGATGAGCTCGAAGAGTCGGTGTTCGAACTGACCGTCGTTGGTCATCGGAACAGCGCCGGTGAAATCGACATCACGATGGTTGAGGCCGGTGCCACCCCGCACGGTCTTCGACTGATTGCCGATGGCGATCAGCCTTCTGACGAGGACACGGTTGCCCGTGGTCTCGACGAGTCGAAGCAGTACATCGCTCAGATGATCGATCTGCAGATCGAACTCGCCAACCAGGTGGACATTCCCGAAGTCGAGTTCCCCCTGGTGACCGACTTCAGTGAAGACATGTACACCCGGGTTGAGGCTATCGCTGGATCCAAGGTTGCCGAAGTGGTCAAGATCGCCGGCAAGCATGAGCGCCAAAACGCCGAGTCCGCCACACGTGACGAGGTACTCGTCGAGCTCGGTCTCGCCGAGGACGACGTCGCCGGGTTGCGCGAGGCCAAGTCAGCGTTCAAGAAAGTATTCAAGAACATGGCGCGTCAGCGAGTAATCGATGAAGGCATCCGTCTCGATGGACGTGGCCTCACCGATGTTCGTCCGTTGACAGTAGAGGTCGGCATCATCGACCGCACCCATGGCTCGGCGCTGTTCCAGCGTGGCGAGACCCAGGTGCTCAACATCACGACCCTTGGCATGCTCAAGATGGAGCAGATGCTCGACACCCTCGCCAATGAAGACTCGAAGCGATACATGCACCACTACAACTTCCCGCCGTTCTCGACCGGTGAAACCGGATTCATGCGCGGGCCGAAACGACGTGAGATCGGCCACGGCGCCCTCGCCGAAAAGGCAGTGTTGCCGGTTGTGCCCGAATCGGATGAATTCCCCTACGCATTGCGTCTGGTTTCCGAGGTCCTCGGATCCAACGGGTCTTCCTCCATGGCCTCGGTCTGTGGGTCTTCCCTTTCGCTAATGGATGCCGGTGTGCCGATCCTGGCGCCGGTTGCCGGAATCGCCATGGGACTCATCCACAAGGATGGGAACTTCGTGACGCTGACCGACATCCTCGGTGCCGAAGACGCACTGGGTGACATGGACTTCAAGGTCGCCGGAACGGCGGACGTGATTACCGCATTGCAACTCGACACCAAAATCGAGGGTCTTCCTTCGGAAGTGCTCATCAACGCCCTCACGCAGGCGAAGGTTGCCCGACTCCACATCCTGGAGGCTATGAACGCTGTCATTTCGGCGCCTCGCACCGAGATGAATCAGTGGGCACCGCGAATCGAATCGATCGAGATTCCCAAGGACAAGATCGGTGAAGTCATCGGTCCCAAGGGTGCGGTCATTCGGGAACTCGAAGAAGTCACCGGTGCCAGCATTGAAATCGATGAAGCAGACGGTCATGGAATTGTCCGCATTGCCTCTTCGGACGGTGAGGCTCTCGCTGCCGCCAAGGAGCGGGTCATGCAGATCGCATTCCCGCCGGAGGCGAATATCGGTGAAGAGTACGAAGGGAAAGTCGTTGGTATCACCAAGTTCGGTGCCTTCATCAACATTCTCCCCGGACGCGACGGTCTCCTCCACATCTCCCGGATCGACGGCTCAAAGCGTGTCGAGAACGTAGAGGATTACTTGTCCGATGGTGACGAAGTCAAGGTCAGGGTCCGCGACCTGGAGCGTGGCAAGGTGAGTCTCGAACTCGTTGAAGCCCTTCCCGGTGCGACCCTGCCCGACCCCGAAGCCCCATCAGCCGATAGTGGCGGTGGAGGCCGTGGTGGTGACCGTGGTCGTGGTGGCGACCGCAACGGCGGTCGTGGCCGAAACGACCGTGGTGGCAATGATCGTGGTGGCAACCGCAACCGCGACAACAACCGCGATCGTGACCGGAGCGGAAGCAGTTACAAGAGCGGGACCCAGAACGGCAACACGGACGGCAACACGGACGGCAACACGAAGGAAGATGCTTCTTCCGGCGAGCGCCGTGCCGCCCCCAGCTTCGACATGGACTGAAGCAGCGGTAAATCGCTTGCACAAGAAACGGCGCTTCGGCGCCGTTTCTTTGTTGGAACCCTGCGCCGGAGCTTGGACTTTATCGCTCCGCGTACTGCTCCCCCTCCAGAGACGGAGTCGAATGGAGGGGGTGGCCGTTGCGAAAGCAACGGCCGGGGGGTGGACGGGAATCCCTTTCGGATTCCTTGGGAGTTTTTCCGCAAACTCCATGGCCGCGGTCCGCGCACTGATCTGAGTGGGTGTCTTGGCGTCCACCCTCCCCGCCGACTCCGTCGGCGGTACTCCCTCCTGAAGGAGGGAGAGTGCTTGATCGCTAGGACCGGTTGGTCTGAATCGGGTAATTTGGCTTTGTGCCCGAGTTGCCTGCTCTATTGTGCGGGGGGACGACCCCCCTGCACCCCCCGCCCGGGTATCGGTAGTCGGGTTTGGTCTGAATCGGGTAATTTGGCCTTGTGCCCGAGTTGCCTGACATCGTTGTTTATCTCGAAGCTCTCGAGAAGCGCTTTTTGGGTGAGGAGCTCCAGGGTCTCCGGGTTGCGTCTCCGTCTGTCCTCCGCACCTACGACCCGGCCTACACCGAGGCCGTGGGCAAAGAGCTTCTCGGCCTTCGACGGATCGGCAAGAGAATCGTCCTCGAATTTCCGGACGACTTGTTCATCGTCGTCCATCTCATGATCGCGGGCCGGCTCCGACTCGATGCCAAAAAGGCGATTCCGAAGAAAGTCGGTCTGGCCGCTTTCGACTTCCCTGCAGCTTCCGTGGTGCTGACCGAGCAGGGGACCAAGCGACGCGCCGGGATCTGGGTTTTGCGGGGGGAAGAGTCACTCCTCTCTGAGGATCGTGGGGGAGTAGAACCGTTGGAGGCGACACCCGCGCAATTCGCTGATGCCCTCACGGCGGAAAACCGGACGCTGAAGCGTGCTCTCACCGATCCGCGGATCTTCTCCGGTATCGGAAACGCATATTCAGATGAGATCCTGTGGTCAGCCCGATTGTCTCCGGTCAAGCGGACCGGGCAGATGGATGGAGAGGAGATCGACCGTCTCCGGTCAGCAGTCGTGGAATCCCTGGAGGCGTGGACCGAACGTCTGCGGGACGAGGTCGGCGACGGGTGGCCGACCAAGGTCACCGCCTTTCGAGATGACATGGCGGTACACGGGAAGTACAAGGAGCCGTGCCCTCGCTGCGGGTCACCGGTACAGCGGATCGTCTACGCGTCAAACGAGACGAACTACTGCGCCACCTGTCAGACCGGCGGCAAACTGTTGGCGGATAGATCCCTATCCCGACTGCTCAAAGACGATTGGCCGGCGACGATCGAGGACCTCGAGGAGGCCTAGGCCCGTTTCCTGCTGACCCCTTCCGCGATGGGAGTGCCGGAATCGCGTTCCTTCACAGCCTGGTGGAATCCAACTTCTTCGGACCGCTCTTTGAACCACATCCCCTCAGGCGAGTGGCGGGTGATCCCATCGAAAAGTGTTGCCAACATCTGGGTGGATCCGAGCCCCATGTTGTCGTAGGCCTGGTTCACCATCATCTTCTGCATCATCAACTGGTTGCGGGGTACCCCTTTGATCCGGTCGGCCAGGGCCTGGACGCAGCTATCCAGGTCGGCCTCAGGAACAGCGTCGATAACGAGGCCCATCTCCTTCGCCTCACGCCCCGTAATGAGATCACCGGTTAGGAGCATCCTCTTTGCCTGCTCCGCGCCAATCCGATATATCCACATCGCGGTGGTCGGGCATCCCCACACCCGGGTCGGTGGGTACCCGATTTTGGCGTCGTCGGCCATCACGATGAGGTCGCAGCAAAGAGCAATATCGCTGCCCCCGGCCACTGCGAAACCCCGGATCTTGGCAATGGTGGGTTTGTAGGAACGCCAGAGGGACATGAAGTCCTGGGTGTTCCGATACATGAGTTCGAAGTCGATCATCGGGTCCCATGGCATTTCCTGTGTGTAAGGGGTGGTGTCGGATTCGGCGTATTCCTTGAGGTCGTATCCGGCGCAAAATGCGCGTCCGGCACCGGTGAGCACAATCACGTGGACGTCATCGTCACGGTTGGCTGCTTCGACAGCGGCGCGAATCTCCCCGGGCATGTCGTCAATGATGGCGTTGAGTCGTTCTGGTCGGTTGAGGGTGATGGTGGCGATCCGATCGGCCGTTTCGTATGTGAGGGTGCTGTAGCTCATGGTGGCGAGCTTATTGCCTCTTGCGCATCGAACATATGTTCGATATGATGGATTGTCTGATGCGGAGCACCGAGCTGAAGACGACTCTCACCGAACAGAGTTTGGAGCGCGGTTTTGAGACTGACTTGCTCACACTCCAGCCGGGTCGGATCACCGAATTGGTGGGGGATAGCGGCTCGGGTTTGACCCGTCTCGGTTTGAGTCTTCTCGCCGGACCGTCGCAAACCGGGCCGGTAGTAGTGGTCGACACCCGCGGGTGGATCTCTCCTGAAGCAGCCTGGGAAACGGGGGTGGTAGCGGAGAGTCTGGTGATTGTCCGTTGTAGCGAACTGGCGCTCTGGTCGAAGGTGACCGCCGCCCTTCTCGAGGGTGTGCCCGCTCTCTACGCCGAAGTCCCCCGGGGAATCAAGGATCAGGACCTCCGTCGTCTTGCCGCCCTGGCCCGGGCCCGCAAGGCCATGGCCGTCTTCAGATCGATGGGTCCCGGACTTCCCTCAGGTGTTTCCCATCTCAGACTGCGGGCAATCGGAGTCACCTGGGAAGGTGCCGACCATGGCCATGGAAAGTTGAAAGGGAGACGTCTATTGATCGAGGCGTCGGGCCGGGGAGTGGCCGGAGTTACCAGGCAATTCGAGGCCGAAGATGGAGGCCGAGACATAGTCATAGGGGTTGAGGATGAGGGAACGAACACTTTGCGTGTGGTTTCCGATGTGGTCTTTGACCCGGCCCGACGCGCTGCCGGGTAAACCGGTACTGGTAGTCGACGACCGTGTAACCGGGGCCAGCCCCGATGTGCTCGATGCCGGTGTCGTGCTGGGCATGCCCCGGAGGGAAGCTGAGGCCCTGGCCCCCTTTGCCACCGTTTTAGTCCGTGATGTCGGGGAGGAAGCACGGCGATTCGAAGAAGTGGTGGCGGTGGTCGAAGATCTGATCCCCCGGGTTGAAGTAGTCGAACCCGGTCTGGTTTTTGTCCCTATTTCCGGAGCAATCAAGTTTTACGGGGGAGAAGACCTGCTCGCCAATAAGGTGGCCGAAGCAGTCTCGGAATTCGATCGAGCTCTATTGGGTATCGCCGATGGGCCGTTTGCTGCCCGCTGGGCTGCTGCGAAAGCATCTCCAGACCAACCGATGCTTGTCGAAGATACCCGTGCCTTTCTTTCCGGTCTCGATCTGGAATCACTCCGGGAGGGGGTGGCCAGCGACTCCTTGATCGCCACCTTCCGCTGGCTCGGGGTTACCACTCTTGGAGACATCACCGGGTTCCCCCGTGATGCCCTTGCGACGAGATTCGGAAACGAAGGAGCACTTGCTCATCGTCTGGCAAGTGGGGAAGACCGGAGTGCCGAGCCGAGAGAGATCAGAGCCGACCTGGCCGTGGAGATGGAATTCGAAGACCCCCTGGAGACGATCGACGCCGTCGCGTTTGCGGCGAGGAACATCTCGGAGCGAATGTTGGCACGGCTCCGCAAAGTGGGGGTGGCCCCCCATCAGGTGGCGATTCTCGCCGAACCGGCGCTGGGTGAGGCGCGGGAACGGATCTGGCGCTCGGCTGACCCCTTTACCGAGCGTGCACTCAGTGACCGGGTTTGGTGGCAGCTGCGCGCCTGGGTGGAGAACGGTGGGGTTCCCGGGGGTATTACCCGGATCCGGATTGCCCCATCGGATCTCTCCGGGGAGGGTCGACAACTTGTGGTCTTTGGCAATGAGACTGCGATCATCGAGGCAGAACGCGCCTTTGCCCGTACCCAGGCGATGCTCGGGCCGGACGATGTCTTGCAGGCCAGTCCCCAGGGTGGACGGATGCCGGCGCAACGGGTGTCCTGGTCGCGGTGGAACGAACCGACCGTCAAACCCGAGCGCGACCCTGACGCCCCCTGGCCCGGTTCGACTCCAAAGCCATCACCGGCTCTTGTCCCACCACGCCTCCAGCCATTGCAGGTGGAATGGGATGAGGGTTTGCCTTCACGGGTCCGGCTGGGGACCCGTTGGGAACCCGTGCTCACCTGGAGCGGGCCATGGCGTCTCAGCGGGCGATGGTGGGCAGGGGAGCGTGATGCCGACCGCTATCAGTTGGTTACCTCGGCTGGCGCACTCCTGTGTGTGGTCGCAGACGGGAAAGCCTATCTGGCCGGAGTATACGACTGACCTAGACGATGGCAGGACACATATCCACCGAACATGATCGTGACAACCCGACCGCCGCCGAAGAACGGCGTGAGTTCTTCATATAGCCAAGATCGGATTTCGCTCTCAGCTTGGTCACCACTCTCCAGCACAACCTGAAGATTGCTTTGGGTCAATAAGTAGCCCGCCAACTGATCGATCGACATCAGCACTGGCGGTCTTGCTGCCGCGGCCGGTGGGGTGCTCGGTGCGGTCTTGTTCAAGAGATCACTTGTCGGAGTTCTAGCGGTCGGTGCCGCAGCCTTCTATCTGACTCGATATCTTGTTGGTTGAGGTACCGATGGTTGACGCCCGATTCATAGGATGATAGATTTTAAAGTGCATTAAGTGCACTTATTTTGTCGTAAATATCCTATTCGGGGGAACAGATGCCATCGCTGATAGTGCTTGCGATAATCGGGTTGGCTGCACAACTTGTCGACGGCTCGTTGGGTATGGCCTACGGGGTCACTTCGAGCACCCTTCTCGTGGCATGGGGAATTTCGCCGGCCATGGCCTCAGGCTCGGTTCATCTAGCCGAAGTGGGGACCACCCTCATTTCCGGATTGTCACACTGGCGATTCGGCAACATCGACCGGAAAGTGGTGCTCAGGCTCGGCGTGCCGGGAGCGGTCGGCGCTTTCTTCGGAGCGACTTTTCTCTCCAACATCTCGACGGAGCTCGCCATACCGATCATGTCACTCATCCTTGCGACGCTTGGGGCAATGCTCCTTGTCCGATTCGCCTTACGCGGGGTCACGACACCCACCTCGAAAATCGGTCGTAAGGCCAAGTTTCTCGCTCCCCTTGGATTGGTCGCAGGATTCATCGATGCAACCGGGGGCGGCGGATGGGGGCCGATCGCAACGCCGACGATGCTGATCACAGGTCGCACGGAAATGAGAAAGGTGATCGGGTCGGTGTCGGCGAGCGAGTTCCTGGTGTCGATCGCGGCGAGCATGGGGTTTCTGCTGAATCTCGGCTCCGAAGGGGTGAGTTGGGCCATTGCAGGTGCGCTCCTCGCCGGTGGTGCCATCGCAGCGCCCTTCGCCGCCTGGCTGGTCTCACGGGTCGCCCCCCGGATCCTGGGCACGGTGGTCGGTGGGATCATACTTCTGACGAATCTCCGGAACCTCTTGCTGTATTTCGAAGTGCCCGGCTATCTCACGCTCGTGGCATATGCTGCCGTTATTGGGCTGTGGGCCGGTGCGGTAGGGATGGCGGTTAGGGGAGTGAGGAAAGAGAGGCGGGACCTCGACGGAGTTCAGAAGTCCCCGGCTTGACTGAAACCAGCGTCGGGGGGATCGATGGATCCAACCAGCGTCCGCCGGCATTTGCCGCCAGATCGGCGAAGGTGGTCCGCTCCAGGATCGCGATCGTGGCATCGCGGACCTCGGCCCATACCGATCGAAGTGAGCACCCCACTTGCATCGGGCATCGTTCGGGCTCATGGCGGGTAGCGCATTCGATAGGCGCCAGTTGACCCTCGAATACGCGCACAACTCGTTCCATGGTCAAGTCGGAGGGTTCATGGTTCAATCGATAGCCACCTGAGGGCCCCCGCTCCGAGCGAAGGATCCCGGCGTCGCGAAGCTGCATCAGGATCTGTTTCATGAAGGATTCCGGGACTACAACCCGCCGGGAGAGCTCCTGGGCGTTCAACGCCTCACCGTGGGCGATGGTGAGAGCGAGCACAGCCCTCGTTGCATAGTCGGTTTTCCGAGTAATCCACATAAAGGATAAGTTTAGTCTCCTTTTCGGTCGAGGCCCCCTCAGAAACGAAGGACTCAGTTAGGTGGTCGCTAGCGTGTGGTCGTGAAACCGTTCGGTCCGCTTGCTACGTTGATAGCGCTGGCACTTGCGGCCTGTACAACCTCCGCGATGCCGACCACTACGACCGCCGATCAATCGGTATCGCCACCGGAGAGTATCGGGACCACCACGACAATTGTTCCGTGGATACCACCCATGCATCCGATTCAGGTCGAAGGCACCGGGTTCGTGGACACCCGCACCGACGATCCGTTTGTGCCGCGGGGAGCCAACTATCTGACCCGGGTCGCGGTGGGAAGCGGTTATGAGGACCGGACACTTTCACCGGCTGTGTTCGATCCCGCCAGGACAGCGCGAGACTTCATCGGACTCGAAGAACGTGGCTACAACACGATTCGAGTGTTCCTGGATAGCTGTAGCAGCGGGTCTGATTGCATCGGCAATCAGGATGGCTCCGGACTCAACCCGAACTACCTCGACACCATCGTCGAGTTCATGCAGCTCGCCAAGACGCACGGCATCTTCATCGTCTTCACTTCGAATGATCTGCCCGACCAGGGTGGCTATTGGGAGATCAGTGATGAAGACAACGTCGAAGGCGTCTTCCCCGGCTATCGCAACTCGCACTACCTGACCGCGTCAGGAGAGCATGCGGCCGAGACCTATTGGAACGACCTCCTGGACGGTCTGATCGAGCGAAGGGCGCCGCTCGATGTCGTACTGGCATGGTCGGCGGTCAACGAGCAGTGGATGTTCAAGAATGAACCTCCCCTGTCGCTCACGTCTGGGGAGGTCACCACCAAGACCGGAACCTACGACATGGCTGACCCCGAGAGCAAACGGCAGATGGTGATCGATGCCACACGTTCTTACTTCGCGGCCTTCGCCGAGGTGGTTCGTCAGCACGATCCTCACGGCATCACCACGTCGGGGTTCTTCGCACCGCAATTCCCCAACCCGACCGGGATCGGGGGCGATTGGTATGTCGACACCGCACCCCTGGTCGAAGATTCCGCCCTCGACTTCTTCGACTTCCACGCCTATCCCGGTGACGACATCTCGCTTGCACAGATTGCCGAAAACTTCGGAATGCCTGCAGACAAGCCAGTGATCATGGGTGAATACGGGGCGTTCATCGCCCGCTACCCCGACATCGACAATGCCGCCGTCAACCTGCAGAGGTGGGTAGCGGAATCGTGCCAACCAGGGTTTGTCGGTTGGCTCTACTGGGAGTTCGCCCCGGCTGACCTTTCTGTAGGCGATGCCACCTGGGCACTGACTGCAGATAGCGGATTCCTGTTGGATCAACTGGCCCCTATCAACCAAACGGATCCTTGTGTCCCCACTCTGGAGAATCCCAACCTTGCCGTCGGTGCCGTTGCCACCGCCTCGAACTCGCTGGATGGGGAGCCGCCTGCTGCTGCCGTCGACGGCGACCCCAATACCCAGTGGGGCGCTGGCGCCGCACCAACACAATGGATCGAGATCGACCTCGGAGAAGCAGCGGATATCGGAGAGATCCGTCTGTTCGTCGCACAGTTCCCGGGTGGCCTGACCCGTCACCTCATCGACGTCGACGGGGAGAGGGTGTGGGCGTTCGAGAATGACACCTCGGACGGCGACGTCCTCGTCTTCCGGCCAGTTTCCCCGATCCACGGCCAGGTCATCAGGATCACGACCATCTCGAGCCCGAGTTGGGTGGCCTGGAAAGAGATCGAGATCCTCGCTCCCTAGGTGGCAGCCAGTTCGTCGCCGACCTCGACCACCAGCCGGAGAAACTCGTCAACGTGGTCCTGTCTTGTTCGGGCGTTTATGTAGCAAGGGCGGATTGCGTACTGTCCGGCGACGACGGTCGAACTGACGATATACCGGCTGCGGCGCCGTACTTCGACCAGGAGGTTTTGGTTGAAGGCGTTCAGGTCGTCAATGGCGTCATCGACGTAACGGAAACACGCAATCGAAAGCTCAGGTTCGGTCAAGGACTCCAGCCGGGGGTGCTCACTGGCGAAACGGGCCGTGTAACTGGCGAAGTCGTTGTCGGTCTTCACCCGGCGCCTCATCCCCTCGACGCCGAGTTCTTTCAGAATCGCCCATACCTGGACCCCACGGCTCGGCGATGAGAGCTCAACACCGAACTCTGAATAGGGGATTCCCATCGACTCGAAAGACGTCTGAACGTCGTCTTCGGCAACGAAGGAGCCCTCCAGGTACGGGGCCGGCTCCTGGGTGAACGCATCGAAGAGGATGCTCCGGTCCTTCACATAAGTCGCTCCGATGCCGACCGGTGCTCCCAGCCACTTGTGGGGATCGACGATTGCCGAGTCGGCGAAGTCCAGGCCGGAGAATCGGTCGGCGACCCGCTCATCCAGAAAACCGGGGAGTCCGTAGGCGCCATCGACGTGGAACCAGACATCAAGAGCGGATGCGATGGCGCCGATCTCCTCGATGGGGTCGATTGCCCCGGTATTCGTGGTACCCGCCGAGGCGACGATCGCGATCGGGAGGCACCCGCCGGCGAGATCCTCCTGCAGCATCGATTCCAGGGCGTCGACCCGGATTCGCTGTCGCGAATCGATGGGAACACTTCTCACCGAACGGCGGCCGAGGCCGAGTACGGCGGCCGACCTGGCGATTGTGTGATGGGCTTCCGACGAGGCGTATATCGCAACCGGGCGACCATCCAGTCCGTGCATGGCAGGATCGAGCTCAGCGCTGACGAAAGCCTTCTGCCGCGCCGCACCGAGAGCCACCAGGTTGGCGGTCGAACCTCCTGACGAGTAGAGGCCCTTCATCTCACCGGGAAGCCCGCAGAGCCGTGCCAACCACTCGAGGGACAACTCTTCGATCAGATTGAATGCGGAAATCCCGGAACGCTGCGGCGCCAGAAATGAGGCAGCGGTGGCCGCAATCGTGGGGATGGAGGTCGGACCTGAGGTTATCCACCCGATGAATCCGGGGTCGGACATCCGGTTCCCGAAGGGCATAACCCTCTCGATCAATTCATTGACAGTTGCGTCGAATCCGACTCCCTTTTGTGGTAATTCCTCCCGGAGGTCTTGCCACTTCGACTTGAGGACCACGGCATCCGGCTTGTCGGCGGCGATTATCGAATCGATCTGCTTTCCCACCGATTCGAGAGCGGACCCCACTTCTCCCGTCGATGGCGTATGCGTCATGGTGGGAGATTATCAGGGGAGCTAGACGCTGATCCGCCCACCCATTTCGGCGACACGACCGGCGATGACCCGATACGCGGTCCCGGTCAGCTGGCCGGAGTCCTGCTGGGTCATCCCCACGGTGTCGATGGGAGGGTCGATGATCGCGGTCACCCTGCCCCCGTGTACCCGGAGTGTGCCGGGCCTCCATGCCTCGTAGGTGCCGTGGATTGTGACGGGCAGAACCGGCAGTTGGCTGGCTATCGCCATAGTGAATGCACCCTTCTTGAACGGATCGAGCGCCCCGTTCCGGGGTCGGGTGCCTTCCGGGTAAATGATGAGGCTGCGGCCCTTTGCGATCAATTCCTTCGATTGAGTGTTGACCTGTGCGTGGATCGCCGATCGGGCGCTTCTGTCAACTTCGATGATCCCAACGGCGCGCATCCCCTGGGCGAGGATGGGGATCCGAAACAACTCCTTCTTGGCGAGATACCTGATAGGGAGCGGAACGGAAAGGAAACAGACCATGATGTCGAGCGTGGAGAGGTGATTCGCCACGACAACGTAGGATTTCCCGGCCTCGATGTTTTCACTGCCGACCACGGTTAGTTCTGTACCTGAAACCGACAGCCAGACCCGGCTCCAAATCCGGATCACGCGCTCGATCCACGGAGATGTGTCGTTCACGGCCGCAATCACCATGACCGTTGGGGCGGCGATCAGTGTCGAGACCACACCGACGATCGAGGTCGCAATCCAACGGAACATAGTGGCGAACCAGGACACGATGCTCAGGCTAGTTGTGCCCTAACCTGCAAACCGTGGACAAGGGTGAAATCCGGCGTGTAGTGGGCGAGATGCCGCCGATCACCCCGGAGGCGAGCCGTGTGATCGCGGGCCATCTCTTCGACTTCCTTTCGGCCCGTCTCCCTGGAACCATCGCCACCTATCGCGCCTTGCCCGACGAAGTCGATGTTGGGATTCTGATCGATCGCCTTCCCGGATGGAACTGGGTCTTGCCCAGGGTGGAAGAGGACGGCTCCTTGACCTGGCGTGATGCCCGTGTCTCTATGGAGAGCCACCGCTGGGGGATGGAGCAACCGCAAGCAAAAGGCCTCACGGTTTCCCCTTTCCATATCGACCTTTTTTTGGTCCCGGGGCTTGGCTTCGACAGCCGCGGAAACCGGATCGGGAGGGGCAGCGGATACTACGACCGGGAACTGGCGATGAGACGCCCCGACGTCCTCGCGATCGGGGTGACCGTCGAGAATCGCGTTTTTGATGAATTGCCCGTCGAACTCCACGACCAGCCGATTACGCACCTCGTCACCGAGCTCGGTGTCAGGGAGCCCACTCCCAGGAAGTGACCCGTTCGATAGCGACGACTATCGCCGGGCCGACCGGTGGATCGGCGACGTATTGGTGATACTTGGACATCAGCAAACGCTGCGCCAGCGACCAGTTCGATCCCGATTCGACCACACTCGCCTCCCCGTCGATTCGCACCCACCAGAGTCGGGTCCAATCATCGTCATATTCGTCCACCAATATTGACACCATAGGTTGATGCCCAATGTTGGTGAGGCGTTGGAGGGATGTGGTCGATTTCGGCTTCTGGTCGACGATCGTGAACAGAAACGCCCCTTCCACAGCGAATGTGATCGGCACGATGTGAGGCGCTCCGTATGGAGTGATGGTGGCGAGATGGCCCACCGGTTCGGAAGAGAGTCGGGCAAGGGCCGACTCCCGGTCGAGGCTCAACGAAGTTGCAAGGCTTCCGCCACCGTTTTCCAACCCAGGTCGGCCCAGACTTCATGGCCACGCGAGCTCACGTGGAACAGATCGGCCGACCACATCCCCCGATCGTGGTACCACAGGTCGGCGGGTGAGTCCCGCTGTGGGACCACCCAGCCGCCATGTCTCCCGGCGACTGCTTCGTGGATCTGGTTGAACCGCAACGCCCGCCTGGAGTACAACTGGCGAAGCGGGGGCAGAAGCCGGGGGATGGTTCCCAGGTCTCCGACGCCACTCTGGACGACTACTGTGCCGGCACCCCGGAACCTGGCTACCAGTATCTCGAGATTCTCTTCGAATTTCTTGGGAGTCACACCTTTGAGAGCATCGTTCGCCCCCACGGAAATAATCACCAGGTTGGGGGCGAACTCAATGGCAGGTTCGAGTTGTTCGAGCACGAGATCGTGGGCCATGGATCCACCGATAGCGAATGACTTCACTATCACACTATGAGTATCGGCCAGCCGTTGACAGATCAGGCTGACCCAGATCTCGGTAGGTCCGGACACCCCGGGAGCGGTAACCGTCGAGTCCCCGAGCACCGCTACTCGTAGCTCTGGGGAGGAGGAACTCCCGAAACTTGCCGAAGGGTCGAACTCTTCTTGCTTCGGCGCCGGGCGGAGGACGGCGTAGAGGGCTTCGAGACCGACAACCAACGCCAGTCCTGCCAATCCACGGATGAGAGTCCGCCGAATCATCTGCGCATTGTTGCAGAAGTGGTGGTTATGCCTGTTTGGCGGTGCGTTCGATTGCCTGTTTTAGATTGAATCGCGAGGTGCGTGTGAGGTCGACAACTGCCCCGATATCGTCGGAGAAGCCGATCGGATCGTCGGGAAAGAACTCGAAGTCTTCCCCATCGATGTCGAGGGCGAACCGGTAGATCGACACGCGCTCGGCAGAAACCCGTTGCATGGGCCACGAACCGACTGCCACCGGACCGGCAAACAGCCGAAGCCGACTGTCGTCGTCGAGGCGCAGTGTTACGTGGCTCAGGTCGAGGTTTTTACCCTGCATTCTTCCCGAATAGATAGCCATCCCAATAGGTAATCTAGTCCGCCCGGGCGGGTTCTGTCCAAAAAATCACACCGCACCCTTCTGACGAGCGAATCGACCACCTGCCCTTAGAATGTATCCAACGACAGATAGGATTTCCCTGGAGCCAGCAAGGCCGACCAACAACGTTCGTTTCGTAACTGCCACGACACTGTTCGACGGGCATGACGCCTCGATAAATATCTTCCGCAGAATTCTCCAGTCGCAGGGGGCTGAGGTAATCCATCTCGGTCACAACCGAACTGGGCTGGACATCGTGGAAACCGCAATCGAGGAGGATGCCCACGCCATAGCGGTCACCTCTTACCAGGGCGGGCACAACGAGTTCTACCGATATCTCCGTGATCTGTTGGTTGAGAGAGGCGCGGGTCACATCAACATTTTTGGTGGCGGAGGAGGAACGATTCTTCCCGATGAGGGCGGTGCCCTCGCTGATTACGGTGTGACCAGGATCTATTCGCCCGACGATGGGCGTGAACTGGGTCTCGTTGGGATGGTGGCGGACATGATCAGCCGGTCTGACTATCCCCTGGGTGAGTTGAACGGCTTTACCGTCGGCGACCTCACCGTGGCCAACCGCGCTGTGGTAGCCAGGCTGATATCGGCGGCTGAGAACTACGGCCACAAGTACGAGGACATATTCGAGGAAGTGAACTCGGTTGCGCTCAGATCGGACACTCCGGTAATCGGGGTCACCGGTACTGGCGGCTCAGGAAAATCGAGCCTCGTGGATGAGTTGATCCGTCGGGTACTGGCCGACTTCGAGGAGATCAATGTCGCGGTGATTTCAGTGGATCCTTCGAAGCGGAAGTCCGGCGGTGCATTGCTCGGCGATAGGATCCGAATGAATTCCCTGCCGCACCCTCGCACCTATATGCGGTCGCTGGCCACGCGAAGGGCGAATCTCTCCCTTTCACCCCACGTCGGCACTGCCGTCGATGTGGTTAAGGCGGCGGGCTACGACCTGGTCATCCTGGAGACGTCAGGGATCGGGCAATCCGACACCGAGATAGTCGACCTATCAGACCTATCGCTGTATGTCATGACTCCAGAGTACGGAGCGGCGACGCAACTGGAGAAGATCGACATGCTCGATTTCGCCGATCTGGTTGCAATCAACAAAGCAGACAAGCAGGGGTCTCTCGATGCCCTGCGGGATGTCCGCAAGCAATACCGCCGCAACCATGTGGCCTTTGGGGCGGACGATGAGAGTCTTCCGATTCATCTGACGGTTGCGTCCGACTTCAACGACCCCGGCACCAACCGGTTCTACAAGGCCGTGGTAGCTGCATTGGGCATGGAGTCGAGTTTGGATTTGCCGGTGGCCGACACCGAAAAACATCACGTGGTCCCGCCCAATCGCACCCGCTATCTCGCCGAAATCGTCGAGGAGATTGGGCGTTACGACCGCTGGTCCGCTGAGCAGGCCGATGCTGCAGAGAACCTCTATCGGCTCGAGGGCGCCCGCGACCATCTCGACCCCGCAGTCATCGACGAGGCCATCGAGGCGTTGGAACCAGAAAACCGGAAGCGCCTCGATCGGTGGGAGGGCATGATTGCCGAGTACTCGGGGGAGGAGTTCATCTACCACGTACGTGGTAAGGAGATCAAGGTTCCACTACACCGGGAGACCCTTAGCCACACCCGGGTGCCCCGGGTTGCGTTGCCCCGATACAGATCGTGGGGGGACAGACTCCGCTGGTTGCTTCAGGAAAACGTCCCGGGCGAGTTCCCTTATGCCGCCGGAGTATTTCCGTTCAAACGGGAATTGGAAGACCCGACCCGGATGTTCGCCGGCGAGGGCCCGCCAGAACAGACCAACCGTCGTTTCCACTACCTGGCTGCCGACCAACCGGCGAAACGCCTGTCGACGGCTTTTGACTCGGTGACGCTCTATGGCGAGGACCCTCACGAAAGGCCTGACATTTACGGCAAGGTGGGGAACTCGGGCGTCTCCATCGCAACCCTCGACGATGCCAAGAAGCTCTACTCCGGTTTCGATCTGAGTGACCCGGCGACATCTGTCTCCATGACCATCAACGGGCCGGCGCCGATGATCCTCGCCTTCTTCATGAACGCCGCCATCGACCAGGCCTGCGAGAGATACATCACCGAGAACGGCCTCGAGGAGGAGGTCGAAGCAAAGATCGCCGAGATCTATGGCGATCGCCCCCGTCCCGAGTATCACGGCGAACTCCCACCCGGCCATGATGGCCTGGGTTTGATGTTGTTGGGGGTGACCGGCGACCAGGTGCTTCCTGCCGAGGTCTATGAAAGGCTGAAGGCCGAGACCATGTCGAGGGTCCGGGGCACGGTGCAGGCCGACATTCTCAAGGAAGACCAGGCCCAGAACACATGCATCTTCTCCACCGAGTTCGCCCTCCGCATGATGGGCGACATCCAGCAGTACTTCGTCGACAACGATGTGCGCAACTTCTATTCGGTCTCGATCAGTGGGTATCACATGGCCGAGGCCGGTGCCAATCCCATCAGCCAGTTGGCCTTCACGCTTTCCAACGGTTTCACTTTTGTCGAGTATTACCTGGCGCGGGGCATGGACATCGACGACTTCGCCCCCAACCTCAGCTTCTTCTTCTCCAACGGGATAGACGCCGAGTATGCCGTGATCGGCAGGGTGGCCAGACGGATCTGGGCAAAGGCGATCAAACACAAGTACGGGGGCAACGAGCGGTCTCAGAAGCTGAAATATCACATCCAGACTTCAGGTCGCTCGCTGCACGCCCAGGAGATCAGCTTCAATGACATCAGAACCACTTTGCAGGCGTTGTACGCCATCTACGACAACACCAACAGCTTGCACACAAATGCCTATGACGAGGCGATCACCACACCCACCGAGGAGTCGGTGCGCCGGGCGATGGCGATCCAGTTGATCATCAACCGGGAGTTGGGGTTGGCCAAGAACGAAAACACGCTCCAGGGTTCGTTCATCATCGAGGAGTTGACCGATCTGGTCGAGGAGGCGGTGCTTGCCGAGTTCGATCGGATCAACAGCCGGGGTGGAGTGTTGGGGGCGATGGAGCGGCAATACCAGCGCACCAAGATCCAGGAAGAGTCGATGTACTACGAGCAGCAGAAGGAGTCAGGCGAGTACCCGATTGTCGGAGTGAACACTTTCATCTCCAAAGAAGGTTCTCCATTCCAGATACCCGAGGAGTTGATCCGTTCCACCGAGGATGACAAACAACGGCAGATATCCAACCTGAGAGCGGTCCAGGATCGGAACGCCGCTGTTGTCGATCAAGAGTTGGCCTCGCTTCAGATCGCCGCGATTCGCAACGCCAACTTGTTCGAAGCGTTGATGTCGACCTCTAAGGTGGCCTCTCTCGGCCAGATGAGCCACGCCCTATACGACGTAGGCGGGCAGTACCGACGGAGCATGTAAAAGACGTAGGTTAGCTTTGCTCCCTTTGGGGTACGCTGGCGGCCTTGAGCCAGGACCGACCGCAAACTGACCGACCCACAGACGAGCAACAACTGTGGCGGAGCCAGTGGCCCCCGTACTCCTACTGGGCTCGCGTCGGGCTGACCTTCATTGCCCTTATCGGGCTCGTGGCTCTGGCTTGGTCACTGCGCGGGATCCTTCTCATTCTCGTCGCCTCCCTGGTCCTCTCGATCGGGCTCCAACCGGCGATTGGATGGTTCGAGAGGAGAGGTACCACACGGGGTTGGGGCCTGGCTGCTGTCCTTGCCGCGGGACTAGTGATTTTCGGGGGCATGGCAGTTCTCCTGGTCCCTTTCATCGTCGGTCAGATTGGAGAATTGATCGATGGATTGCCCGAATTCATCGAACAGATCGAGCAGACCGGCCCGAGTTTCCTTGTCCAGATGATCGAATTGACCGGGATCGATGGTCTTCTCGGCAACGGTGGCTCCGGCGCGGAGAGCGGCGGCGAGACCGGGATCGATCCGTTGAAAATCCTCACCGACTTCGGAGGGGCTCTGTTCAGCATTTTTACGGTGCTCATAGTCACTCCATACTTCGCTCTGGAATTCCCGGCCATCCGCATCTGGTCTGTTCGATTGTTGCGTCCCAGCCATCGCGAGGACTTCGTCAGGGTGCTTGGAGAGTCCACGGATCTCATAGCGAACTACATCGTGGGCAATCTGGTCGTGAGTGTCATCGCCGGTGCTGTCGCTTTCATCGGCTTTCAGGCCCTGGACATTCGCTTCGCGCTGGCGCTTGCGGCGTGGGTTGCCTTCACCGATCTGATACCGGCAGTAGGGGCCACGATCGGGGCGGTCGGCGTAGCTGCAGTGGTGGCATTGCAGGGAGGCGATCGTCTCATCGCCGCAATGATTCTGCTGTTTGTCTACCAAATGGTTGAGAACTATTTGATCAATCCACGGGTCATGAAACGAGCTGTCGACCTAAACCCCGCAACGGTCATTGTGTCGCTGATGGTTGGTGGTTCGCTTGCGGGACTGGTCGGCGCACTGCTTGCTCTACCCGTCGCCGCAATGATCAAAGTGGTCGTTTTCCAGCTATACGTACCGGAGAGACTCGAGTTTGTACGCCGCGAGGCGGCACAGGAGCAATACTCCCGGCGTGGCAAACGGAGACGTAAGGAGCTGCCGTGACTCGAGATGTGGCGACCGGGTCCCATAAACGACCCGTCTCGGTACCCTGATCTCACGTGAAGTGGGCGAATCACCGTCTGGCGTTTTTTCTGGGGGCTATCTCACTGGTAGTGGCCGCCTGTACGGCCGCGCCCGGCGCCGTCGAGGGACCTGACTCGACCGATCCGACGGCTTCGACCGTAACCACTGTTGCGGGGGGCAACGAGGATGGAAACTGCCCGGAGTCCGGTGGCACTCCGTGGGAAAGTGGCCCTGAGGCGACCGCCTCTGTGGTGACCGAGGCGGGCACGAGCGGCGCGAGCGTTGCTCTCGTCAGGTACCCGCGCCCCGAGTATGACGCCAAGGTGTGGTCGCAGTGGGGACAGGGGGTTGTGCTGGAGGACGGGAGGTTCATCAGCGCTCTGGGTGACCACGAGGGCGCCGACGGGAACTCCTTCATCTATGAGTACGACCCCGCGTCGATGACCCTCACCCAAATCGTCGACGTACTGGCGACGGTCCCCCACGAACCGGGGGATTGGGGATTCGGCAAGATTCACGCCCAGATGGTCGTCGGCAATTGCGGGAATGTGTTTGTTGCCACATATTGGGGGTCGAGAAGAGATCTGGCCTTTACGGATGGCTATCAGGGCGACATACTTCTCAGACTGGACCCGGAGTCGAGGACCACCACCGACATGGGGGTGATCCTTCCCGAGCACGGGGTGGCATCGATGGCGATCTCACCGGATGGGTCTCTGATTTACACCGAGCCCGCCGATCCCATCGGTCAGAAGGTCGGCTATTTCCTGGTGACCGACTCTTCAACCGGTGACGAGGTCTTCTCGGACGCCAGTGCCAATCACGGTGGTTATCGCAACATCGCTGTCGGCCCCGATGGTTCTGCCTACATCACCTGGAATGGAAATGGCCTTGCCAAATATGACCCGGCCACAAACGAGCTGACCGAAACAGATATCACAATGCCCGGTGAACTTCTCCGAGCCTCCACAGCTCCCGACTCCAGTGGGACGGTCTTCGCGGTGAGTCGCGACCCGGCGATCTTCTTTTCTCTGGCACCCGATGGCTCGATCAACGAACTGGGCCCGGCCAGCGGTTACACCGCGTCGATGGCTTTGTCACCGGACGGATCGCGGTTTTACTACGTACCTGATGCCCACGGCGGTTCCTGGGAGCAGGGCACTCCTCTTATCGCTGTCGACACCGCTACCGGGGAGAGTGAAGTTGTGGTCGAGCTCAACCCTCTCGTTGAAGCGGAGTTCGGACTCGTTGCCGGTGGCACCTACAACGTCGCTGTCAGTGGTGATGGCAAGACCGTTTATGTGGGACTGAACGCCGGTGACCCGTCAACGAGGGACACTTTCGGCGAGGTGATCCTTGCCATCGTGACCCTGCCTTGAGGAAACCGGCGGGCGCGCTGGTTGCAATGGCCGTACTGACTGCGGCCTGTACGGCGGGCTCGAGTGGCGGCCCGTCGAGCACGGGGCCGGTCGAGTCGTCAGACTCCGCCGCCAACACTTCGACTGTTGCTCCGGGTGACACCGACGGATACCAGATTTGTTGGACGAATCCGACCTCACCTTCCGACGGTGAGATCACTTTCACCGATGAAACCTCGGCATTCGGGTTGGAAACGCCGCTCACCGGTATGCGTGGCCACGCCGCGGCCTGGGGAGATGTCAACGGTGACGGGGTATCCGACCTCGCTGTTGGAACTTTTGCCCTTGCCCGCAATGATGTCTATGCAGTTCGTGGTGCCACCGGACCGACACCCGATCGCCTTCTGATCGGTGGAGCCGCAGGTTTTGAAGTTTCCTCGTTTCCCGAACAGTTCGGCCGCACCTCCGGCGCTGCTTTTGCCGATCTCGATGGTGATGGCGACCCCGATCTCGTCCTCTCCCGGAATGCGAACGGTCGTGACGAAGGGGCCGCGACGTCGGTTTTTGAGAACGATGGAGGAACTCTGACCGAGGTGGAGTCGGGGATCGACCCCGCCCTCGGGGGCAGGTCGATTGGTGTCCTCGATATCGACCAGGACGGCTTGCTCGACCTTGTGATTCTCGAAGACCGCTATCAAGGCCGTTCCAGCAAGGTCTATCAAAATTCCGGGGGCCTTGCGTTCGAGGACGTCGGTACAGAAATTGGATTCCCCTCGGACGTCAACGGCCTCGGTGTGGCGACGAGTGATCTCAATGGCGACGGGTACACCGACGTCTTCGTCGCCGGGTCCAATCGGCTGTTTCTCGGTGGGGATTCGACACTGACCGAAGTACCGGGAGCGATACCCGCATGGGAACCGTTCGGGCCTGAGGACGATGTTTCGGGTGCAGCCATCGCCGATGTCAATCGGGATGGCTGGCTAGACGTCGTGGTCGGTCATCATTTCAACAGCACGCTGAGTCAGGGCAACCAGGTCCCGGTTCGTCTCTATCTCAACACGACGACTGCCGCCGGCGACGCTCCCTCGTTTGACGACGTCACCGAGGAATCCGGTCTGATCGGTCTTCCCACCAAGGCTCCCCATGTCGAGCTGGCGGATCTGGACAACGATGGTTGGCTCGACATCCTCACCACCGCCTCCGCCGGAGATGGTTCAGGCCTGGCGATATTTCGCAATACAGGCGTCGAAAATGGCGTCCCTCGTTTCAGCCCGCCCGATGGCCTCGGGTCGCCGCAGTACTGGGTAACCGCACCCACCAATGATGTCGACCGCGACGGTCGCCTCGACCTGCTCGCCGTTGAGTGGGAGCCCTCGCTGCCCTCGATCCTGTTCATGAACCAGACTCCCGGTGGGCATTGGCTGGATGTGTTGGTCGGCGATCAGTACGGCGGCATAGGGTCGAGAGTCGATATCTATGAGGCGGGCACCGATCAGACCTCCCTGCTGGGTGCGCGGGAGATCGTCGCCACACTCGGATACACGGCGGGTGTGGATCGGGTTGCCCATTTCGGCCTTGGTGACACTGAAACTGTCGACGTCTTGATCACACCCCCCTTTGGTGGGGAGCCATTGCTGATCGAGGGAGTCTCAGCCGATGCTCGTATCGCGATCGGCGGTTCCTGCAACGGCTAAGCCTTTACCGGTGGATGTCGGGGTCGGATTGAGCAGCCCTGGTCCGGATGGTGTACACCGAGTCGCCGGATAGGATTCCGCTCCGACCGAACAGTCTCCCGAATTGCCAGTTGGAAAGCCCTAGTTCGGGCCGGTTGAGGGCATATTGACCGTCGACCCATCGGGTGAATCCGTCTCCGACAAACGGCGAATCGATCGTCGCGAAGAACCGGTCGTGCTCCTGAGGATCCCGGGAGATCAGACTGGCGGCAAATCGGGGGCTCTGTTGGTTGAACAGCGCGACCGCTTCCTCTACGTCGGCGACGATGGCCAGAGTCACTTCGGGGCTTTCTTCCCACTCCCATTCATCACCGAGCCCGTCAGCCGAGATGATCTCTGTTTGCGGCTCGTCGACAGGCCCTTCTTTCCGGGTGATCTCCACCCGGCCTTTCCATTCCTCGGGGATCAGGTCGATCACAGAATCTGTTGCGTGCAGCTTGGGCTTGGCGTTGCGCCGCTCGCCGGACCTCCGCAGTGCCTCGAGAAATACCGGCACCAACTGTCCGGCGCGACCGGCAACGATGCAACATGTGTTCAGGGTGTTGCACACTTTGCGGTCGAGAGAGTTGTAGACGGCCAATCTGAAGGCTTCCGGATCTGCCGAGTCCGATGCCACGATCCATGCTCCGCCAGTGCCGTGAAGACTGACCGGAGTACCCGTCTGACGGGCAACATTGCCGAGTTGGGATACGGCTCCACCCGACCCCCTTGCTACGGCCAACGCCAGACGAGGGTCGCTGAACATCGCCCAACCCGCTGCCCGTGAAGCGGTGTCGACGAGGGTCGCCGCGCCCGGTGGCAACCCCGCCTCGGCCAGGGCGGGAGCCAGGGCATGTTCCACGATCGCGCGAGCTGTGCCGAGCGCGTCAGAACCTATCCGGAAGACCACGGTGTTTCCCGATCGAATCACTCCGGTGGCATCGGCGAATACGTTGGGCCTGCCCTCGAAAACGAACCCAATCACCCCGAGACCGGCCCGCTCCATCTCGACGCTCCAGCCCTCATGCTCGATTCGCTCGATGACCTCTCCCCGGCCCTTGGATGATGTCGCCCAGACTTCGAGGCCGGCGATCATGTCTGAGCGCATCCGTTGGTCGAGCTTCAATCTCGTCGTTGTCCTGCCACGATCGGTGGCACGATCGAGGTCGAAGGTGTTAGCGGCGGCGATTGCGGTAAAGACGCCATCGTCTTCGAGATTGGCGGCAAACTCTCTGAAGAAGGCTGTCACCTGTTCATCGGTGACTGTTGCCATCGCAGCAAACGATTCAGCGGCCTTTGTCACGGCCTTCTCCGCGATGGCCCATTGTTCTGCTGGAACATGGAGTAGCGCCCCATCGTCCTGGACAACGATCAGGCGGTCACCCGATTTGAAGTCCCGAGCCAGGTCTTCGCTGACATGGGCCACCTGGTTCCCGCCGTAGACGATCGGCATACCGGCCGATAGCCCGGTCAGTTCGTTCGGTGTGTCCATGGCCCTCAGGCTAGTGGTGGGCCGATGTCCTCTCCCACCGTGAACGGAGGGAGATTAGGAGAGGATGACCAGATCGTCGCGGTGGATTACCTCGCCGCCGACCTCGGACGAGTGTTTCCCAACCGACTCAGACATGGCAACGCTATCGATCCGGGTTATGCCCTTCCCGATGGTCGCGCCGTCCGGGCCGGCGACGCGAACGGCATCGCCAACCGCAAACGCTCCTTCGACGCCGATGATGCCGACACTCAAGAGGCTCCGACCCTGCGCTCGCACTGCGGTAGCCGCACCTGCATCGATCGCAACCTCTCCCCGGGCCGGGAGACCGAAGGCAATCCAGAGCTTGCGCGCCGACAGGCCCGATTCACGCGGCGCAATCCATGTCCCCACTTCCTCGCCAGCCAACGCACGCTCCACAACCGACTCGTCGGAGGCCCTGGCTATGACCGTCGGTATCCCCGACCACGCGGCCATTCGGGCCGCGGCGATCTTCGTGGTCGCCCCGCCAGAACCGAACGTTCCTTTGGACGATTTCTGATGGAGCTGATCGAGAATGGCGTCGTTGTGTTGTACGGCCGTCAGGAGCTCGACAGTCTCGCTCACACGTGGGTCGGCCGAAAACAATCCCTCAGTGTCGGTGAGCAACAGCAGCATGTGCGCATCGACGAGATGACAGACCAGGGCTGCCAGTTGGTCGTTGTCTCCCAACCGCAGCTCATCGACGGTGACCGTGTCGTTTTCGTTGACGATCGGGACAATGCCAAGGTCGAGCATCCGGGCGATGGCCTGTCGGGCGTGAAGATATTGGGTGCGGCTGGCGAATACGTTCCTGGTGAGCAACACCTGTCCGACAACGATCTCATGAGCAGCAAAGAGCGCGGAATATTGGTGCATCAAGAGCCCCTGGCCTACGGCGGCGGCCGCCTGTAGCCCGGGCACATCGGAGGGGCGTCTCGTCAACTTGAGCGACGGAAGACCGGCGGCGACAGCTCCTGACGAGACGAGAATCGGCTTGTAGCCCCCGATCCGGGCCGCAACCACCTGTTCGACAGTCCGCTGGATACGCGTCGGATCGATCCCCCCATTTTCATTGGCGAGACTGGACGATCCGATCTTGATGACGATGGGCCGTCCCGGTTCGACCGCTTTTCTCAAATTTGAACCTACCTACTGGTGATGCCGGGTCGATCCTAGATTCGATCCAACGTTGGAAGGTTGACACCCAAAAGAAATATAGATACGATACGGTTGCGTTTCATATTAAAGAGGTGTGCTGTGGACGCGGAAACCATCTACAGGCGACGTTGGGTGACACTGTCGGTCCTATCGCTGAGTCTGGTGATCATCGGCCTCGACAACACGATCCTCAATGTGGCGCTCCCGACTCTGGTTCGAGAGCTCGGAGCGACAGCCAGCGAACTGCAATGGATGGTCGACTCCTATGTGCTCGTATTCGCCGGGTTGCTACTGACCATGGGGGCACTGGGAGATCGTTTTGGCCGCAAGCTGGCGCTGACATCGGGACTTGTGATTTTTGGAGTGGCATCTGTGTTTGCCGCCTTCGCTGATTCGGCGACGACGCTGATCGTCGCGAGGTCGTTCATGGGCGTCGGCGGCGCATTGATAATGCCTGCGACCCTCTCGATTATCACCAACATATTCACCGGCGAGGAGCGGGGGAGGGCCATCGCTGCGTGGGCCGCCGTTGCCGGCCTCGGCATAGTCATCGGTCCCGCCCTCGGCGGCTGGCTTTTGGAGCACTTCTGGTGGGGGTCCGTATTCCTGATCAATGTGTTCATCGCCGCAATCGCGATTGCCCTCGGGTTCTTCCTCGTCCCCGAATCTAAGGACCCAAAAGCGACTCCTCTAGACCCGGTTGGCGCAGTTCTCTCTATTGCGGGCCTCGTCAGCCTGATTTATGCAATCATCGAGGCTCCCGCCAGGGGGTGGACGGATGGCATTGTTCTCGTCACCTTCGGCCTGGCATTTGTCCTGCTTGGCGTCTTCCTTTGGTGGGAACGGCGAACCGAGCACCCGATGCTCCGGCTCGAATTCTTCCGAAATCCACGTTTCAGTGCGGCCAGCGGGGCCATCACGATGGTCTTCTTCGCCATGTTCGGCACGGTGTTCCTACTCACACAGTATCTTCAGTTCGTCCTCGGATTTTCCCCGCTCGAAGCCGGCATCCGTGTAATGCCCGTGGCCACGATGGTCATCGCCGCCCCCCTCGCGGCGAGGCTCGTGGAGAAGATCGGAACCAAAGTCGTGGTGGCTGTCGGCCTCACGGTGGTGGCTATAGCGATGGCATGGCTGGCGACGATTGACATTGACTCCGGTTACGGACATGTTGCGGCCACCCTCGTCTTGCTTGGTCTCGGTATGGGAGCGGCAATGGCGCCGGCGACGGAGTCGATCATGGGTTCGCTTCCCCTCGCCAAGGCAGGTGTGGGCTCGGCCATGAACGATACGACGCGACAAATCGGCGGTGCCCTTGGAGTGGCGATCCTTGGCAGCATTCTTGCCTCGGTTTACGGAAGCGAGATGGCGCCCGCTCTGGTGGGGTTGCCTCCCGAGGCTGCGGGCTTCGCCGGAGATTCCGTCGGTGGTGCTATCGGCGTGGCCAACCTGATCGGTGGCGAGTTGGGTGATTCTCTGATTGCGGCGGCCAATCAGGCATTCATCGATGGGATGTCTTCGGCAGTTTGGGTTGCCGCCGGGATTGCCCTGCTCGGATCCATCCTCACATGGGTGTATCTGCCGGCAAAAGCACTCGCACCCGACGACAAGCGGGCCATGTACGGAGAGTCTGAGTCTCCGGCCGGAGTCTCATGAATCGGATGGTGGGTCGTCCACGGGACGATTCCGTCGACGTCAAAGTTGTGGACGCGGTGTTGGAACTCCTCAACACAGATGGTCTCGCTCGCTTGAGCATCGAGGGAATCGCTTCTCGTGCCGGGGTCAGCAAGGCGACGATTTATCGGCGTTGGGACTGCAAAGAAGACCTACTGGTTGACGCGATCGCGACCCTGGTCCATGAGGTCGAGGTGCCGGACAGTGGCGATATTCGCAGCGACCTGACTACCGCGATCGCCGGGATGACCCGATTTGTCACCGATACCCGGGCCGGTGAGGTTTTCCCCTGGCTGGTGGGTGAGATCGCAAATGGGAGCGAGATCGGATTGCGCTATGCAGGCTCGGTCATCGGGCCACGCCGGTCGATGATCGCTGATCTCATTGCCCATGCAGTCGAGCGAGGGGACCTCCGTGCCAATCTCGATATCGATCTTGCTGTGGATATGCTCACCGGCCCTGTTGTCATCCGTCGCATGCTGGGACGTCTCGCGGAAACACCTGACGCTTGGGCTGGGAATCTGGTGAATCAGCTCCTGGAAGGTTGGGAACGGTGATCGAAACCGCTCTCGTGGATCGGTGCCGGACGGGGATGGGCACCCACAGATGCGATTAGTTGTCACAATTGCAGGGTGAGTCTCGCTCTTCTCGGTTCGGTTGCCCTCTGGGGCTCGATCGCCGCCTGCGGGATCTCCCTCGTTGGCGCGCTCACGGACGGGGCGCTGCCCCGGAGAGCTGCCGTGGTGGGGGTGTGGCTGGCGGGATTCTCCTGCCTGATCCTTGTTGTTGCCCTGCTCTCTGGTGACTTTTCGATTGATTATGTGGTCCGGACTACGAGTATCTCCACACCGTGGCCCTACCGTCTCGCCGCGTTGTGGGGGGCGATGGAAGGCTCGCTCATCTTCTACGCGACTCTGAGTCTGGCCATTGGTGTCGGCGCCGTCGCCCGGATTGATGAGAAATTGCAGCTCCGGTCACGTTCGGTCGTGGTGGTGGTCGGTGGCGGGCTGCTCCTGCTGACGGCCTTGATGGCAAATCCGTTCGTCACCCTCGACATTCCCGCCGTGGACGGCGAGGGGCTCGTGGCCATTTTGCAGCATCCCGCGATGGTCTACCACCCGCCGATCCTCTATTTCGGTCTGACCTCCCTACTGGTCCCGTTTGCAATCACCGTGGCAGCGTTGGGGGCGAAGAATCTCGACCGGATCTGGGTTCAATCGGCGCGAAGATGGATTCTTCTCTCATGGACTGTGCTGACGCTAGGGATCGTCGCCGGGGCGAATTGGGCGTACGTCGAGCTCGGATGGGGTGGGTTCTGGGCATGGGATCCGGTCGAAAACACTTCGTTGATGCCGTGGTTGGTGGCGACCATGTTTCTCCACACATCACGGATCCAGCAGCGGGACGGGCGTCTCGCTCGATGGAATGCGAGTTCGGCGATGCTTCCATTCGCATTGACGGTGCTCGGGCTCTACCTCACCCGATCCGGTGTCACCGGCTCGGTGCATGCCTTCGCCGAGTCTGACGAGATCGGAAGAGTGCTCCTCACTCTCTTTGTAGTGGTTGTGGCGTTTGTGGCGTGGCTCGGGATCAAGGCGCCCGGGGGACCGGATTGGGACCCGATCCGACCCTGGGGACGGGACACCTGGCTAGCGGTACAAGGTGGTGTTTTGGGTGCTGGTCTGACATTCGTTTTGATCGGATCGGCTTACCCGGCCTACATCTCGGTGTTCACCGGGTCCACGACGTCGGTGGATCCGACCTTCTTCGTCACACTTCTCCTCCCACTGGCTTTCGTGGTTCTCCTGGGCGCCGCACTCGCCATGCGAACTACCTGGCTTGGTGACAGCGACGACCTGCTCGCTGGTGCCCGCCTCCTTGCACTGTTCTCGGTGATGGCTGTCGGGTTGGCCGCGGTGACGCTCGGCTTAACCGTCTCGTGGGGTTTCCTGCTCCTCGTTTTGGCCCTGGCAACTATCGCTTCCCTTATTTTGGATTTGGCCCGGCGTCGCCCGTCAGGACGCGCATTGGTCGGATACCTGGCCCATATCGGCCTTGCCGCCGTGCTCATCGGCGCCTCGGGCAGTTCACTCGGCGATGAGTTCCGGGGTGGGATGACACCGGGGGATATCGTCGAGGTTGGCGGTTACGAGGTTCGACTAGACAGCCTGGAAACCGGTGAAGAGGGGCGATATATCTTTGTTGTCGCCGAGATGACGTTGTTGAAGGACGGGCAAGCTGTGGACATGGTGGCGCCGCAGATCAGGGCTTACGAAGACCAGCAACTACCCGTCCCCGAACCGGTGCTGCGCAGTACGCCTCGGGAAGACATCGTCTTCGCCATATCGCGTGTCAACCAGGACGCATCAGGGGTCGAGGTCAGTGTGTTTGTGAAACCCCTTGTATTTTGGGTTTGGGCGGGCGGTCTTCTGATTGCGATAGCCGGATTGGTAGGTCTGATCGGCCGAGGCGCAGCCTCCGGAGGGCGACGTCGAGGGGCCACAAGAGGGCTGCCAAACCGAGAAGCCACCAGCGAAGTTTGAAATCGCTGGAACCGGGTTCTAGTTCTGCGTTGTCAAACGCCTGGTTCGGGAGGATTTGGCCACGACCTCCAGTGGAGGCTGAGAGGCTCGTCATCAGATCGGTGTCGGCATCGCCGGGTAGAAATTCGGCAGCGAAAGATCGGGAGGCAATCGAAGACATGACTACTGCATCGCCGTCAGCATTTTCGACACTGACTCCGACAGCGTATGCGCCGCCTTGTCGGGCCGGGACGGAACCCGCAAACTCGAAATCCGACTTGCGATCCAGCCGGATTTGCTCAGATGTCCCATCGGGATAGCCGATCTGGGCGACCGGTGTGGATCCGGCGGGCCAGGGCTCGGAACCTTCGAGCGTGATTTCCAGGGTCTCGTTGCTGATCTTGGCGTCGACCCGCTGACCCTCTGAGCCCGCCAACGGGAATGTGTCCCTCACCAGATTCGACCAGAAATCGGTGTATCCGTCCCACGTTGCCCATTGCGAGGCCCACTTGTCGCCTCCGTCGCTCATCCAGGCGGTAACGCTCCCCAGACCGACCCGCCACGAGGAAAGCAGCGGGTCGGCGAATTCACCCACCTGGAGTTGGACGTCGGCTGTGGGCTTCGCCGTCCCCGCCAGATATCCGAGCAATGCTGGTGAGGAAGCGAGGTTGCGGACCGCCGCAGCTGTCGATGTCACCGATGGATAGAACTCACCTTCGTTGATGAATGAACGTGCGGCGAGTCTGGCTTCCTTTACGAATATCTCCGGTATCTCGTCGAGGTCCCGTCCCGGATAGAACCGCCCGCCGCCAGCTGCGGCTATTTCCTGGAGGGCCGGGATGGCACCCTCACCGGTCCCGACCACCGAAAGGGTGATTCCTTCGGCCAGCAGTTTCTCGGCTTCGGTCTTGAGCTGGTCGTTGACAAACGATGGATCGGTAAATCCGTCGATGCTGAGTTCGGATGTGAATCCGTCGGTGAAAAGGATGATGTGTTTGAGTTCCTTGTCTGACTCCCTGAGTGCCTCGGCGGCCTTCTCGAGAGCAGGCACGATCTTGGTTTCCCCGAACGGTGAAAGCCCGCTCACGGCTTCCTCGATGACCGCGTCGGAAGGGATCGGGGCGAGGGGGATCGCCCATTTGGTGCTGCCACTGAACGCCAGCAAACCGACCTCGTCATTCGCCCCGAGGACTTCGATGGCCCGGAGAGCGGCGGTCTTGGCGATATCGGTCTTCATGACCCCACCCTCGACAAAAGTGTCCTCTAGGCCGTCTTCGCTCTCGCGACAATGACACGCGCCCATCGATTCGCTGGTATCGATCAGGAGGACTTCGGCGACAGGGGCTTCACGTTTCGCATCCTGGGCTTCGCTGTCGACGGGGAGGAGGGCTTCGAGTTCCGTTCCCTGATATCCACCGAGGGCATACGAGTTTTCTCCACCGACGACCACCATCCCGCGTCCCAGATCACGTACGAAGGTCCCCAGTGTCCCCACCTGTTCATCCTTGAGCTGACGGGCGCTGACGTTGACCAGAAGAGCGGCGCGGTGGACCGAGAGCTCATTTATCGTGGGGAAGTCCTCTACGGCACTGGTCTCCACGACCAGGCCGCGGGCCTCCAACGCATCCGCGATGATCTCCCCTTCACCTGGCGAGCCTTCGAGAATGAGCACGCTCGCAGGGCCACGCACCTCGACTGCTGTAGTGGTCTCGTCATTCTCATCTACCTCGTCTCCCGCGATCTGAATCGACGCCGTTAGGTCCTGTAGACCCGGCTCGGAGGCTTCGACGGTGTAGGTGAAGACATTTGCTCCGGGGACGAGGTCGACGGTTGCGCTCACGATCACTTCTCCGTCGGAGAGCAGTTCGAGCTCGCCTTGTGACGTGATCGACGAAAGCACCTCGACGGTCGCTTCGTAGCTCTCGCCCTCGTTGACGAAGCTGGGAACATCGATACCTCCGATGGCGGCGTCGGTTCGGAGCTGGCCCGTGACTGTGTGAACTTCGACGATCATGCCGAGTGCCTTGAGCCGATCTATCTCATCCTCGAGGTTGCCGGCGTTGCTTCGCCCGTCGGAAACGATCACCAGCCTTTGTTTGGTGCTGCCATCCAGGAGGCTCTCGCCCAGTCGCAGGGCGCGGGCGAAGTTGGTTGCCGTGCCATCGATCTCGGGCTCATTGAAGTATTCCTCCTGGCCCACCGGGGTCGACACCCGTGCATCTTTCCCGAACTCCACTACGGCCCAGTGGTTGTCTCCGGCTTCAGTGATCGCCGACTGGACCCATGCTCTCGCGGCCTGGGTCGAGTTGCCCAGCGATTGGGAGGTGTCAACGAGGAACACGGTCGTGACGGAGTCGTTGCTGAAACTCAGCGAGGGGTTGATCAGTGCGAGGAGGACCAGTCCCACTATCACCCCGCGAGTGGCCAATCCCCAACGCCACTGCTTCTTGGGCACGCCAACCTGTCGCGAGCTCACCAGTAACTCGACAGCGAGGACGATCAGAAGGAGCAATAGAACCCAGGGAAGGATCGATCGGGCAATTACCGCCGCCCGGGCAAAGTCGGGTCCATCTTCGCCGGAGGTCGTCCGGATCTGGTCCAGTTCGGTGACCGGTTCGACATCCGACTCGGAGGACGCGGAGTTGACGCCAATGGTGAGAACTTGAGAATCGGGAAGGTCGACCCGCCAGAAGCCACCGACATCAGCAATCGGGGGTGGCTGCGCCGGGTCGACGTTGCGGGTCACCCCGCGCGGGTCGGTGATCCTGGTGGCATCTTGGGGGAGGGGGACGGCATCTCCAACAGTGATCGATGCGGTGGTTGCCTCGGCGGCAGCGAGCTCTCCCACCATTCGGGCCCCGATGATCGGGAACGCCACGTTTACCGGGAGGTTGGATTGCTCCAGGGTGAAAGCCAGGTAGAAGAAGTTGGTCCCTTCGTTGCTGCCACGGAGCAGCAGGGGCGCACCAGGAGCTCCGAGAAGGACTTCGCCATCATCAACCGTGAGAATCTGGGCATCGGCAATGGCGATTCGGGAAACATCGATATCACGCAACAGCGGGTCGTCAGCGACCAGGGTCGGAATTGGATCTTCGGTTCTGCCCGTCGGAGTGATCCCGGCGACACCACCGGGAACATCGACGGCGATGAAGGGTGTCGTGGTGCCGGGTGGTACGGCGACACCGAGATAAATCTCAAAGTCGACCTCTTCACCCGGGGCGATATTGAGATCGACATCGGGGATCGATGCGAGTAGCTGGTCGATGAAGAATGTGTTTTCTCCGTACACCCTTGCTTTGAGCCCGCTGGTCACCGGGGCGGCGACAAATCTCTGGTTGTCGAATGCAACCAGGTCGTCGCCATCGAGATAGGCGGCAACCTCCTGGCCAAGTGGTAGTTCGAACACTTCCTCGATCACCTGGCCGGGTGGAATCTCGAGGTCGCTCCGGGCGACGGTGACTCCGTCTACGTCGACCCGGAGTGTTTGGAACGCTTTAGGCCCACCGGTCGACTCGATGGTGACCCTTGCCTGAAGGCCTCCCGGGCCAGCCGTCACCGACAGACCGGTGATCGCCCGGTTGGTGTCGGTTTTGCCAACCGGTTCGAATCGGGTGTCCAGCGGGGCGAGTCTCTGTTCGGTTTCGGTGAGTCCGCCATCCGAGATGAGGACGAATCCCGTGGGCCGTTCGGCGGATGTCAGCGACTCAGCCAGAGCGAAGGCGGCCTCGTAGTCGGCGCTCCCCGAGTTGGTGGCGATCCGCCCAACCGCCCTATTGAACTCGTCGCCGTCTGTGCTCTCGTTGAGGAGAATGGTGGGGTTCGAGGAGGCGACAACAATGCTCGCAGCACCACCGGCGGGGATCTCGGCGCGGAGTTCCCGGGCGATTTCGGTTGCATCAGCGATGCGATCTGGTGACCCGTCAATGGCCGACATCGACCCGGAAGCATCCACGATGAAAACGGTGTGCTCCGCGAGTACGGCATTCTCGGTCCGGGCCGGGTTGGCGAGCGCCAGGGCGAACAGGATCACCGCGAGTATCTGCAGTAGTAACAGGAGACTCCAGCGCAACCTCTGCCACGGTTCGGCGGCGGTTATCGAGTGTTTGAGGCCATCCCAATGGAGCAAGGACGACACCAACGTCGGCGGTCGCCGTGGGGTCAACATGTGGAGAATGAAGATCGGAATCAGCAAGCCAAGGGCGAGCAAGCCCCATGGTGACAGAAGGGTCATCGCAGTACGCCGGTCTCTCGCCAGGATCCGACGATGAGATCCTCGATGTCGGAGTCGGGCGTCAGGGTGATGTAGGCGCCGCCAACTCCGAGTGTCTTCGACCTGATCTCCTCCTTCCAGGCGTAGACCCGGTTGGAAAATGTCTTCAGGATGTCCTCGGTGACGCTGACGGTCAGCCGTTCGCCATCCTCCCGGTCGACGAGCATGAGGTCGCCGGCGAGTTCGGGCGTGATATCTCCGTCGGCAAGCAGATGCATGATCGTGAGGTCGGATCCCGCCGATCTGAGGCCAATCAAGGCCGGCCACTCTGGCGTAAGTAGATCGCTGATCACGATGGTGATGCCGGGAGGCCCGGCCCGGCTGAGGAGGTGGCCGGCGGCACGGGCGAATGGTGTCGTCCCTTCAGCCTCGAGAGATTCCAGATAGCCGAACAGGGCGGGGATCCCGGCCCGACCGGCAAAGCGGGGAGAGGTACCGTGTTCAGGGAACGTGTGAACGGTCACCGAGTCGTGAGATGACAATGCGATGAATCCGAGGGCAGCTGCGATACGTTTGGCGTGGTCGAGCTTGCCTTCGGACGCCATCGAGTCGGAGGTGTCGAGAAGGAAGCGAATGGTTACCTCATCGTCTGCTTCGTATAGCTTGATGAGCACCTGGTCGAGCCTCGCCAGGACGTGGTAGTCGATTCGCCTGAAGTCATCACCCGGGTTGTACTCCCGAAAGTCGGCGAAGTCGACCGTGTTGCCGTATCGCTTAGAACTGTGTTCTCCGCCAAACTTGCCCACCAACCGGTGACGGCTGTGAAGTTGAAGGCTTTCGAGACGGCTCATCAACTCCGGGCTGAGGAGGGTCACGGAATGCCCCTGATCTCTGCCTTCGGCTCGGGGGTATCGGCGACGATCTGTTCGATGATCGTGTCGGCATGAACTCCCTCTGCAACTGCTTCGTACCCGAGCACCAGACGATGCCGTAGGGCGGGCATAGCGGCCCAGCGGACATCGCCGGCAGTTACGTGAGGCCGTCCGTCGAGAAGAGCGGCAGCTTTGGCGCCGAGGATTATTGCCTGGCCGCCGCGGGGAGAGGCCCCCCATCGCACATAACGTTTCACCGGTGGCGACACCCGGGGGCTGTCGGGGTGGGTCGCTTCGATCATCAGCGACACATATCGAATGAGGTGCGAGGCGATAGGCACGGTTGGCGTGGTTTGCACCATACGGATCAGGGCGTCTGCATCGGCGACCCGGGGAACTTCAGCTGTCTCTCCAGTGGTCGTCCGTTTGAGAATCTCCTCGAGGACTTCGGCGTTGGGTGAGGTCACCCTCGCCTTGAACATGAAGCGGTCGAGTTGGGCTTCCGGAAGCGGATAAGTCCCTTCCAATTCAATCGGGTTTTGCGTCGCGAGCACCAGGAAGGGACGGGGGAGTGCCCTGGTCTCGCCGGCCACGGTGACACTTCGCTCCTGCATCGCCTCGAGCAAGGCGGCCTGGGTTTTCGGTGTAGCCCTGTTGATTTCATCGGCGAGAAGGAGATTGGTGAAGACCGGCCCGGCCCGATACTGGAAGTTCCTATGACCCTTTTCATCCTCGGCCAGGATCTGGGTGCCCACGATGTCGGCGGGCATCAGATCGGGGGTGAACTGAATCCGCCCGAATTCGACGCCGATGGCGGCTGCAAAGGCCTTGACGAGTTCGGTCTTTCCCAGCCCGGGAACGCCTTCGAGCAGAACGTGTCCTTCGGCAAGAAGTCCGATGAGTGTCTGACGTATCAGATCGTCCTGTCCGAAAATGCGAAGCCGTACGGCATCTTCGATGCTGTTGGCTACGGATGCATATTGATCGATCTCGATCGGCTCGGATGGAGTTGTGATGGTGGACTCCTGTGTCTACTGGGCTTGTTGGGAGAGAATGTTGAAGTAGTTCTGCACAATTCCCCGCAGTGACGGTGGGAGTTGCAGTGACGAGAGGGTGTCGGCGGCTTCGCCGAGGTAGTCGGGGAGCACCTGGGCGTAGGGGACAACAGATTGGCCGCGTTGAGTGGGGGCATCGCCCCGGCCGATGATGTCGCCTGACCCGGAGCCACCGTCGATGCCGACCTGGATCTGGTCGCTGATGCTGCCTTCGAGGATGGGATCGAAAATTGTCTGGACATCAGTCCCGTAGTCGTCTTTGGCCCCCGAGCCAACGGTGCCCTGTCCACCCTGTCCGGCGGCGCCTCCGGCGCCGGGGGCCACCCCTGAAATCTGACCTGTGGCGCCACCCCCGGCCGGTGTGCCTCCCTGACCACCGCCGCCCTGTCCCTGGCCCTGCCCCTGTCCCTGGCCCTGCCCTTGTCCTTGCCCCTCTCCCTGTCCTTGGCCCTGTCCCTGTCCTTGACCTTGCCCTTGAGCAGCCGCACCTGAGACCCGGGAGCGAACACCGTCGAGGGCGCGCAACGTCTCGGCCAGGGCTTGCTGGCCCCGCGCTGACCCGATTCCAGCCGCTTGGTCGGAGGCAGCATTTTGCAAGGCCTGCGACGCCCCGGCGAGATTTCCAGCACCGATCGCCGTGGCCGCTTCGGAAAGCTGGCTGGACAACGCCGGGTTGCCGGAAGCCTGAGAGGAGGCGAGATCTTGAAGACGGTCCTCGAGGGCGTTTAGCTCTTGCTCGGAGAGTTCATCGATCAGCCCGGCGAGTTCTTCGAATTGTGAGGCAGAGTCGAGAGAACCGGGAGCAAGGGGTCGTAGAGTGAGGTCACGGGCCAGCCCCTGGGCAGCTGCCTTCTGGGCCAAGAACTTGGCATCGACATTCGCTTCCAGCCGCTTGTCCGTCTTGTCCAGTGCCGCGAGGGCTTCCTCCGCCGTATTCGACTCCCTGAGCTCCTTGGCCAACTGGCGGAGCTCGTCGGCGATCTCCTCACCCTTTTCGACATCAGCCACTTCGATGGCTTCGGCGATTCGCTCCAACTCCTCGGCTTCTACGGCCAGTGCCTCCTTTGTGCCAGCCGATAACGCCGGTGTTGAAGACAAGGGGGGGAGCAGCCCGATGACCAGGGCCGCGGCTACCAGTGCACCAGCGTTACGCAGCCGCCGACGGTCGGCGAGGAAGTGGATGGCGTCCCGGGCCGTGCTCCGGGCGACGACTTCGTCGGCCCGATGCTGAATCTGGTTGTGGAGTGGCTCCTCGGGATCAGAGAATTCGAGGGCGGTCGTGAGAGCATCGCGTTCGCCGAGACCCCGTTCAGCGGTTCGGGCAGCCTGCCAGGTGGTGACCGGTTTGAAGAAAGACCAGACCAGAAGGGTCGCCGATGAGGCGACCACCGCAATCGCAGTAAAGATGAGGAGTCGATCGGTGGGGCTGAACCAATCGATCAAGGCCGCCAGGACCAAGGCCCCGGCAAGAAACGGCGCGAGGTGTTGAACGGTGGCAACGAGCCAGGCCCACCGCATACGTCTACGAATTGCGCCGAGAAATTTCTCTCTGGAGTCCCTCAACTGCTCCTCCTTGAGGATAAGACGTAGGCAGACGACGCCCGGTTCCCCGATTCCTTGCCAGACACCAACAATTTACCCGGAATCGGGGTCAATCAGAGTTGCCGGGCCTCTCCCTCTAGACTTTCCAGTGCGATGCATCGAATAGTGGTTGTGGGTTGCTCCGGTTCAGGCAAGACCACTCTCGCCCGGCAGTTAGCCTCCAGACTCGACTTCCCATACCTTGAATTGGATGGCTTGTACCACCAACCCAACTGGGAGCCGTTGCCGGGTGCCGAATTTCGGGCTCGCGTAGCCGGGTTTGCGCTTCAGCCGCTATGGGTGATCGACGGGAACTACACGAGTGAGGGCATCCAGGAGCTGTTGTGGCCCGTTGCCGACACGCTCGTTTGGCTCGACCCGCCAAAACGGGTGGTGATGGCGCGTGTTACCCGTCGAACGATGCGGCGATGGCTTACCCGTGAAGAGATGTGGCACGGCAATCGGGAACCGATCACCGGTCCCTTCCGAATTGACCCGGAGAAAAGCATCATTCGCTGGGCCTGGACCAGTTACGACCATGTCAAGGAAAAATACGAGGCGTCAATTGCCCGGCCCGAAGCGGTCCATCTCAGGGTCTACCGACTACAAACGGGTGGAGAATCAGATGTCTTTCTCGATTCGATATCGAGTCAGTGACGGTCAGCAATTACCCTGCGTCGTCCAATGACCCGCAACGTTCCTGATAAGCCGACCCTTGATGGCCTCGAGTCAAAGTGGGATGCGCTCTGGGAGTCCGAAGGTACCTTCCGTTTTGATCGCACCAAGACACGCGATGAGATCTTTGCGATCGACACTCCGCCTCCGACCGTTTCGGGCTCGTTGCATATGGGTTCGGTTTTCGGCTATGTGCAGACCGACGCCCACGCCCGCTATCGAAGGATGTCCGGCAAGGAGGTTTTCTATCCGATGGGGTGGGACGACAACGGGCTTCCTACCGAGCGCCGGGTTCAGAATTATTACGGGGTCCGATGCGATCCGACTCTCCCGTTTGACCAGGACTTCGTTCCTTCGGAGACCCCGCCCGATCCACCGATCTCGGTGAGCCGCCGCAATTTCATCGCCCTCTGCCACGGATTGACGGCCGAAGACGAGGTGGTGTTCGAGAATCTCTGGCGGACCATGGGTTTGTCAGTTGATTGGCAGCAGACTTACGCCACCATCGATGAGCACAGCCAACGCACATCACAGAGGGCGTTTCTCCGCAACCTCGCCCGCGGTGAGGCCTATTCACAGGACGCCCCGGTGCTCTGGGACGTCGACTTCAAGACCGCCGTGGCACAGGCGGAGTTGGAAGATCGTGAGCGCCCCGGCGCCTATTATCGGATCGCCTTTGGCGGCGCTGACGGATCGGACGTGCTCATCGAGACCACAAGGCCAGAGTTGGTCTGTTGCTGCGTCGCCCTTGTCGCCCATCCCGATGATGAGCGCTACCGGGGGCTGTTTGGCTCCTCGGTGACGTCACCGTTGTTCGGGGTGGAACTCCCGGTCCTGGCCCACAATCTCGCTGATCCGGGCAAGGGGAGTGGCATTGCCATGGTGTGCACGTGGGGCGATACCACCGACATCACCTGGTGGCGCGAACTCGACCTGCCCACCCGGGCAGTTATCCAGCAGAACGGCCGATTCCAGACGGAAGTGCCTGAGTGGATAGCTAGCAGTCAAGGAAAGACCGCCTACCAGGAGATCTCCGGCCTGTATCCGAATCAGGCGCAGCAGAAGATGGCCGACCTCCTGCAGACATCAGGCGATTTGAGGACTGATCCGAAACCCATCACCCATCCGGTGAAATTCTACGAGAAAGGTGATCGGCCGCTCGAGATCGTGTCGTCCCGGCAGTGGTATATCCGTAATGGCGGCCGGGATGACTCGCTGCGCCAGACACTTTTGCAACGGGGAGAGGGTCTCGATTGGGTGCCCGACTTCATGGGGGTCCGGTACAAGCACTGGGTTGAGGGACTCAACGGGGACTGGTTGATATCCCGTCAGCGGTTCTTTGGTGTGGCGATTCCGCTCTGGTACCCCCTCGACGCGGAGGGCCTGCCCGACTATTCCGCGCCGATCGCTCCCGATGAGTCCGATCTGCCAATTGACCCGACATCGGCGACGCCGGACGGTTATGAGGAGGGTCAGCGGGGCCAGCCGGGAGGGTTTCTTGGTGACCCCGACATCATGGACACCTGGGCGACGGCATCGCTCACACCCCAGATTGCGGGCCATTGGGTGGACGACCCGGACCTCTTCGACAGAGTGTTTCCTATGGATATCCGACCTCAAGGGCCTGAGATCATACGAACCTGGCTGTTCTCGACTTTGCTTCGCTCCTATTTCGAACATGGCCAGCTGCCGTGGGGCCACGCCACCATCAATGGCTGGATTCTCGATCCCGACCGCAAGAAGATGTCGAAGTCAGTCGGGAACGTGGTGACCCCCCTCCCTCTGATCGAGGAGTACGGTGCTGAGGCCGTCAGGTATTGGGCGTGTAATGGTCGACCCGGTACCGACACCGCCGTCGACTACGGGGTTATGAAGATCGGGCGGCGTCTCGCGGTCAAGATCCTCAACGCCTCCCGATTCGCTCTCGGCTTCGGCGAAGATGTCGGTCCTGAGGCAATCGATCAACCCATCGATCGATCGATGCTCGCCGGGCTTGCCGGACTGGTGGAACATGCAACGGCGGCCTTCGAGACGTTCGACTACGCCCGGGCTCTCGAGGTAACGGAGTCGTCGTTCTGGAGTTGGACCGACGACTATCTGGAGCTTGTGAAGGCAAGGGCATACGGGACAGGGCCAGAAGCGAACTCTGCCCATGCCAGCCTCCAGCTCGCATTGAGCGTCTATCTCCGGCTATTCGCACCGATTCTGCCCTTTGTCACCGAGGAAGTTTGGTCCTGGTGGCGTCAGGGGTCGGTTCATCGCACCAACTGGCCAACTGCTCGTGAGTTCGAGGGTCTCCTCGGTGACCCCGACGTCCTTGCCAGGGCCGGCGAGGTCTTGACGGCGGTGCGCAGGGCCAAGTCGGACGCAAAGACTTCGATGCGCACGGAAGTCACCTCACTCACTGTCGTCGCCGACCCGACGACGATCCATGCCCTTCGTGATGCGGAGGCCGATCTGCTCGAGGCTGCCCGCGCCACCGGGATCGAATACCGCGAGGGTTCATTCGTGGTGGAAGCGACCCTGGCAGTCGACGCATAAACGCGTTTCTTGCATTTATGACGCATAATTACTAAGATTGCGTCTATGACGCATAGTTCATTATCCGTGGCCGCCGTCATCGGGGATGTCATAGCCTCCCGCGATAGTGGTGACCGTGCGAGTTTGCAGAACAACCTGGTGGCAGTGATGGGCCGACTGAACAAAACCCACAAGGCGATACAACCGCTGACGATGACCGTGGGCGATGAGTTTCAGGGTCTCTATGGAGATCTCACCACAGCATTCGAACTGGCGCTACGACTGAGAGTCGAGCTGATGCCATCCGTCGATGTCCGGGTTGGAATTGGTTGGGGTGAGCTCACCCTGGTTCCTACCGACCCCCCATTTGGCCAGGACGGGCCATGTTGGTGGCGGGCCCGTGACGCCATCGATGAAGTCAAAAGCGGGGAGTCGTCGAATTCGGTCCCCAATTCGCTCCGGACCATGACTCGGACCGGCACCGACGCCGACGCCCTGCTCAACGGGTATCTCGGCTTGCGCGACCACCTCGTCTCGGATTTCGACGACCTCGACGCGCGCCTCGCCGTGCTGCGGCTGGATGGATTGAGCCAGGTGGAAATGGCCCGAGCGGTTGGCTTGAGTCAGAGCGCGGTGAGCAGACGCCTCCAAAACCATGGGATCTCGGCAATCATCAGCGGTCAACCAACAGTATTGGTGGTGCCGGAGTGAGCGACGTCCTGGTGGTCGTTGGAGTCGCAGCCTTGTTGACGGTCCCGGCCAATTGGTTGGTCAGGTGGATCCTGGAAGTGGTGCGGGCGGAAATTCCTGAAGAGGGCAACGGAGCAGGTCGTTGGATCGGGATTCTGGAGCGGCTCTTGATATATGTCCTGGTTATCGCGGGCCAGGCTGCTGCTGCTGGCTTGGTGGTCGCCGCCAAGAGCATTCTGCGCTACCCGGAGATCTCAGCGAAGCCACAACGAATAGCGCCTGAGTACGTCTTGATTGGCTCGCTTGCTTCCTGGCTCGTTGCGTTCGCGTGCGGCGTTGCGGTGGCGGGCTACCTCTCCTAGTCGTTCCGAATAGGGGTATCTTTCAAGCCATGGCGGAATCCACAGAAGTCGACAGGTGGTTTGACGGCTATTCACACCCTGCCCGCGACGCAATGCTCCTGGTGCGGAAAATCATCCTTTCGGATGGAAGAATCTCCGAGACGATCAAATGGAAGAGTCCCACCTTCATGTACAAGGGGAATCTTGCGACCTTCAACCCGAACACGAAGTCTCATGTAAGTTTGATGTTCCACACGGGTGCTTCCATACCTGGCGAGTTTTCCCGGCTTCAAGGAGAGGGAAACACCTCTCGCTACATGAAGTTCTCGGATCTCAAAGATGTTGAGTCGTGTGCTGACGAATTGCGGCGGATCGTCGGGGCGTGGTGTGATTCTCGCTGACTATCTCCCGTAGAAGGTGACCCCGTTGCGGTCAGCCAATTGGACCCGTCCGGTGAGTCGGAGGTGTTCGAGATGGGAGATGGTCTCCAACAACGCCAATCGAGCCTGAAGTGGGTCGAGATTGGGTCGGAACGACTTGACCATGACCTCCCATGCATTGGTGTCTTCACTCCGCACCAGTTCGGCCATGTCGAGGAGCCGGCGGTCGTGGTGGAGCAGAATCTGGCGGGCTCGCTCGTCACCCTGTTCGACAATTGAACCGTGCGCAGGGTAGGTGAGACCGATGTCCATGTTGATCAGTTTCTGCAGTGAGTTCAGATACTCGCCCAGGGGGTCGTCGAGTACGCCGTCGTACATGATCACCGGGGATATCCGTGGGAGAACATGGTCGCCGGAAAACGTGACTCCGGTCCTGGAATCCCGGAGGCAGATGTGGGCAGGCTCATGGCCCGGGGTGTGGACGACGGTGAGCGATCTTCCACCGCCGAGATCGATCTCCTGTCCATCGACGAGGGTTCGGTTGGGTTTGGGTATCAGGGGCATGTAGTCGGGTCTGGGAAAATCGGCGACATTCTGGCGTATTGCAGCAGGCACTCCATGAGCATGAGCGAGTTCGGCGAGACGGGCGACGTAGCCGGGTGTGTCGTTATAACTATCGACCAGCTTCTCCGCCCGTTCGTGCATCGCGAAGTCGCAACCGAGCTCCTCGACAATCCGGCCTGCCATCCCAACATGGTCCAGGTGGAGGTGTGAGACGACCAGAGTGTGCACAGCGCCCTCGTCGAGACCCAGCGAATCAAAGCCGGAGCTGATCGAGGCGCGACCTTCGTCCCAATCGCTCCCGCAGTCGAGCATGAGGAGCCCGTCGCCGCTCTCCACCAGGTAGCAATTGACAAATGGAGGAGAGCGGAAGGGGAGCGGCGCCGGAATCTGGAAGATCCCATTGCCCAGGTTCTGCGGTGACGGTGTGTCGTTCACCAACTACCCGTGGTCGACGGTGTCTTTGATCCCGAAGGTGATGTCCAGGGTGACAGTGAAGAGAGTCGGAGCCCCGGAACTGTCGACTTTGCCGCCCACTTTGACGATCTCGAACTTCTGGATCTCCGAGATAGTGCTACCAGCCCTTGCCAGGACAGTCCGAACCGCGTCTTCGATAGACCCGCTTGCCTGGCCCGATAGCCGGATTGTTTTGGTTATTGACGACATCGGTCCTCCTCGAATTCGGAGCGTACTAGGCCCCCGGTTGTCCCGGAGCCCCGCGTTGCCGCTACTTGCCGCTGAGTTTGCGTCGCAGCTTTGTCGTGAACCCGGGTTTCTGACGTTCGGTGGTGAGGCCCGAGTGCGGAAATTCGTCTGCACCGATCTCCTGGAGCAATGGCAGCATCTGAGTGCGTTGATTCACCAGCACGGGCTGCCCGGTGGCCTCGATGATCCGGTTCGTCATACCGAAGCCTGCTGCGACCTCCATCGCCGTTACCGCGGCTACAGGCCCGATCACCTCGGCCAGCGCGACGAGAACTGCCGGGTGCGGCGAGATCCTGGTGGATTCGACTCCCAGGTCGATCAGTTCGCGTCCCCCCACAAATCCGGGATCGATGTCCGGGTCCACAATCGACCTGTGGTCCACTTCGATTCCCTGCTCCTCGGCGCGCGCCCGGAGCGCAATCAGGTGGCCCATTGTGCAGTAGAAGCAATAATTGCCGTGTGAGACCACCGTGGCCACGAGTTCGAGGTGGACTCGGGAAAGTCCCCGGATCGGCCCCGGATCCTGGTGGTCCTCCCTGGTCATGTAGAGACGATCGAGTAGCCGGTTCGCCGTTGCCTGGGTCGCGGGGACGGCGCTCAGGGCGTTGCGGGGTAGTGGAGGTCCCTCCATCTTCACCCAGGCTTTGCTCATCCGGGCATTCGGATTGGTATTGGATACGGCCCGCCCGGGTTTAGGGGTGGGTAGGGGTACGGTCTGGGCGCCGAGGAACTGTGTGATTATGTCGACGCCGGTCACCGCGGCGACGACCCCGACGAGCTCGACGTATCGGGGCTCACCGATGTCCTTGACCACCCTGTCCACCCATTGCTTGGTCACCAGGTGTGGCTCTGTCGTTATCATCCCGGCGGCCCGCACCGCACCGTGGGGCAGTGAAGTTTGACCGGTAGCGCTCCCCGACCGCGCCATGCGGGAAACGCTCGCCAGGGCCACCCTCTCGGAGCCGGACCATCCCGATCCTGGAGCTGATAGGTCCTCCCATACCGAGGCCAAAAGCCCCGGAAGATCATCCGGAATCGGTAGCGGGCTGTTGTCGAATTGAAACATGGCGGGAGTCTAGGCTCGTGGTGATCTGTCACTGTGCGTCGTGACGCTGGCGTCTCTGTTCCCATCGCCCGGCACCAACCACGCCGAAAGCGACCATACCGACAATCGGGAGGAGGATGGCGACCACGTTGAGACCGTCGGCGTCGGCGATTCCACCCGAGGCGAGGAGGCCGAGGCCGGCGCAGACCGCCAGTGTTGCCATGATCGGCTTCCAGGCGGGTGGGGCCGGCCGATTGTCGGTGCGGGGCCTTTCGAATCTCCCGAACACGATGAGGAATGGAATTGTCACCAGGACCATGAACCCCAGCCATAGGGGCCGGGTGATCCACCAGAGAAGGCTCCCCACCTCGATACCGAGCCCGGGGCCGCCGATCATGAGAAGGACCCCGACTACCGCCACCAGGGCGGTGAGATGCCAGAGGTACAGGGTCATAATCGACCCATTGATCGCCACGACCTTGGTCCAGGTCTTCAACTTCGAAAGCCAGACGCGGGCCGGTGCTTCAAAGATCATGGCCAGACCGAACTGGAACACGGCAAGCGCCACCAGTGTTACTTTCGGAGGATTGGAATTGGTGATGGTCTCGCCGGCGAACCCGACCATCGAGACCGGATACGGACCCAGAATGATCAGGCTCATGAGGCTGACGAATCCACCGACAGCGATCATCACGCGTTGGCCGATCCCGCCGATGCGACCATCGGCCCATGCATATCCGAGGATGTGCACAGCATTCCAGACGAAGACATAGTTCAGCCAGCGAACCGGGTCGATTTCGAAACCGATATAGGCGACGTCGACAGCGGCAGCTGCCATGGCAAACGCCAGGAATGCGCCCCATCCCCATCTCTCCCACAAGGCAAGTGTCCAGGGTGCCATCGCCACAACGAGGACGTAGGTCGCCAGGAACCAAACCGGCACCAGGGCAGCCTGGGAGCCGATCCTCACCAGTTCGCTGTCTACGCCTGAGTTCACCGCCAGCCAGGCCGCCGGGGCCCAGAGGGCAAGGACTGGAAGGACGGGAACGATGAGTCGTCGCAAGCGGTCGTTGAGCCACTTGCCGTACGTCACCCCTTTGCGTCGGGCGCCTCTCAGTCCGAGTGCGTTGGAAAAGCCTCCGACGAAGAAGAACACCGGCATCACCTGGAGCACCCACGTCAGACCCCGAGTCCATGGGATGTCGGTGAGAACGTGTCCAATTCGGATCTCTCCGTTGACCACCTCAGGTGCCGCCATCAGCCAGTGGCCGAACACCACCACGAGAATCGACAGAGCCCTGAGCAGGTCGACATATCGGTTGCGCTCCTCGGGAGTATTTGCTGCCAGCCTTTCGGCACTGTCGAGCGTCTTTTGCAATGGGTTCATCAAAGGGTATGACCTGTCAATCCGGCGAGGGTTTCATTGCCCACCATTCGGTGAGCCTCGATGAACTCCGTAGTTAAACACCTGCAAACCGTGGGCTGATGTTCCTCGAACATATGTTCGATATATAGTGGACGGGTGAGCGAATACGCAGAACTTCACTGTCACACCAATTTTTCGTTCCTGGATGGCGCATCCCATCCCGAAGATCTGGTGGACCGGGCTGTGGAGTTGGGCTACGAAGCACTCGCCGTCACCGATCATGATGGTTTTTACGGGGTTTCTCGATTCTGGCAGGCAGCAAAAGAGCGGGGCCTGTCTGCCATCTACGGCGTCGAGATCGGGCTGGAATCCGGGACTGCGGGTGGGGCCGACCCACTACGCAAGGCTGAGGAATGGGACCAGATCCGGTACACCAGATCAAAAGGGGGGCAAGGGCGGCTGCGACGTGGGCGGAGTGTCCGTGCCCATGGGGTCAAACCCACTGACCTTCCCGACTCAGATCATCTGGTGCTTCTGGCGGGTTCCCCTGCCGGATATCGCGATCTCTCCCGTCTTATCACCCGAGCGCAGCTCAGGGGCGAGAAGGATCATCCCATTTATGCATGGGAGGATCTAGCCGAGGTAGCCGTCAACGAAGATATTCACGCCCTAACCGGTTGTCATTCCGGTGCTGTGCCCCGTGCTGCTAATCGCGGAGACCTGGCTGCGACCATTCGAGAGGCGTCAAAACTGAACGATCTGTTTGGCTCCAGGCTCCATATCGAGATGTGGCATCACGCCATGCCGGAAGACGACGGTCGCAACGACCTGCTCTGGGAGGTGGCGGAGAAGCTCTCCATCTCATCGGTTGCCACCAATCAGGCCCACTATCACCAGCGTTCTGACGCCTACCTGTCGGAAGTGCTGGCCGCGATTGGGGGCCGGCGCACACTCGCCGCGGCCGACGGTTTTCGGCCGGCGTCAGACGAAAGGTATTTGAAGGCCCCGGGTGAGATGGAGCGGCGATTCGAGCGTTACCCGGGGGTGGTGGCGCGGAGCGCCCGTCTCGGGAGGCGATTGGCATTTGATCTAGGTCTGATGGCACCCCGTTTACCCGACTTTCCCATGCCGGGGCATTTTCGAGATGAGATGGACTACCTGGAAACTCTCACCTGGGAAGGGGCACGTGATGTCTACCCGGGTAGCGACGACGGGATAAGCCCTGAGGGGAGAAAACGCCTCCGCCACGAACTCGACATCATCAGCCGGCTCGGGTTCGCCGGATACTTCCTGGTGGTCAAAGATCTCATGGATTTTGCCAGGGAGCAAGATATCTACTGTCAGATCAGGGGCTCGGGCGCAGATTCGGCCGTCTGCCGCTGTATCGGGCTCACCAGGGTCGACCCGATCCGACTCCATCTTCCATTCGAGCGGTTTCTCTCCGAAGAGCGGGGGAAACCGCCCGACATCGATGTCGACTTCGAAGCCGATCGAAGGGAGGAGGTGATCCAGTACTGCTATCGCAAGTACGGGCGGGAACGTGCAGCGATGGTGGCCAACGTCATCACCTACAGGGCCCGATCGGTTTTACGCGATGTCGCCAAGACTTTCGGGTTCACTCAGGCGCAGGTAGACGGTTTGTCCAAATACGTCGACACCCGCGACCCGGGCCAACTCCGGGCGATGGATGCCCCGCTGCCGGAGGGGATGACCGGCGAGATGATCTATGACATCTGCTGGCGACTCGATGGCTACCCACGGCACCTGGGTATTCACTCCGGTGGAATGGTGATTGCAGACCGTCCCCTGTGGCAGGTGGTGCCACTCGAGTGGGGGCGGATGGAGGGACGGACTGTCATTCAATGGGACAAGGACGACTCGGCGGCGGTAGGAATAGTCAAGTTCGATCTGCTCGGTCTGGGGATGCTCAACGCGTTACATCTCGCACATGATCTCATCGAGGACCATCACGGAGTCGATATCGATCTGGCGAGAATTCCACAAGAGCCGGCCCTGTATCGCTCAATGACCCGTTCCGACACGGTCGGTGTCTTCCAGATCGAGTCACGAGCCCAGATGGCAACCCTTCCCAAGATGAAGCCGAAGACTTTCTACGATCTCGCCGTCGAGGTGGCATTGATTCGCCCCGGGCCGATTCAAGGTCAGTCGGTCCATCCTTATTTGCGGAGACGCAATGGCGAAGAAGCCGTGCGCTATCCCCATCCGTTGTCGGAACCGATTCTGAAGAAGACTCTCGGTGTCCCCATCTTCCAGGAGCAGTTGATGGAACTCGCCCGGGTCTGTGCCGGCTTTGACGGGGGACAGGCCGACAGGCTCCGGCAGGCGATGACCCACAAGCGGTCGGAGACTGCAATGGGGCGTCTCAAGGATGAGGTGTTTGCGGGGATGGAGGCGAACGGTGTGGTCGGTGCTGCTGCTGAGGAGATCTGGGAGAAGCTCCAGGGCTTTGCCAGTTTCGGTTTCCCCGAAAGCCATTCGGTGAGCTTTGCCTACATCGTCTATATGTCGGTATGGCTTCGTTTTCATTATCCGGCCGAGTTCCTCGCAGGGTTGCTCAACGCACAACCCATGGGGTTTTACAGTCCCAACTCACTGGTCCAGGATGCCCAGCGCCACGGTGTCGTGGTTCATCCACCCGACGTCAATGTCTCCTGGCACGACTGCACCATCGAAGCCATCGAGGCCGATCCCGACGATGTCGTGTCGTATCTCGGTGAATCGTGGCTCAGGGGAAGAGGAGCTGTGGACGATCCGATAAGACCTGCGGTGGCGGTGCGGATGGGGCTCCGCTACGTGAGAAATCTCGGTGAGAAGGAGGTAACCCGTATCGAGGCCGCACGAATCTTTGGCGGGAGGTTCGAGTCGCCGGAGGATCTTGCATTCCGAACCGGCCTCAAGGTCGACTCCCTGGAGGGCCTGGCGGCATCCGGTGCCCTGGAGTCAGTCGGGTTGGGGAGACGGGAGGGGCTATGGGCTGCAGGTGCGTTGGCCGAGATCGACCCCGAGCGCCTGGCGTTATCCCCTGGTATCGAGTCACCGGAACTGCCCGGGATGAGCTCCGAAGAGGAACATCGCGCCGATCTCTGGTCGACCGGGGTTTCGTCGCGACACCCGATGAGCTTTATCCGGGGTCAGTTGGACGGGTGCCTGACCGCAGCGGAGGCTCTGGCGACCCAAAGGCACGGGCTGAGAGTCAGGGTTGCCGGAGTGATCACTCATCGGCAACGACCGGGAACAGCAAAAGGTGTTCATTTCCTCAACCTCGAGGACGAAACCGGCTTGTTGAATATCGTGGTTTTACCCGATGTTTGGTCGAAACATCGAGATGTGGTGCGGAAGAGCCCGGCGCTGGTCATCGATGGGCGCCTCGAGTTCAATGACGGTGTGACCAACATCGTTGCCCGTGGTTTCAACCCATTGGGTGTGGCAACAGTCAAGTCACGCGATTTCCAATAGGGCCCTTCAGTCTCCCAACCCGCTGAGATCTCGAGGAACGTCAACGGCGTACATCTGGAGGAGCGACAACGGAACGACTTCCAGAGTTGCCGCGTCGGTCGCCGCCAGTACGACCGGGGCCGCCGCGCCATCCCGATGGGCAGCCAGCCAGTTCCGAGCTGTCACGCACCAGGGGTCACCGGGGCTGAGGCCAGGGAACATGTACTCAGGCATCGGTGTGGCCAGATCGTTTCCGATTTCCCTTTGATGGTCGAGGAACTCCCGCGTCATGACGGCGCAGATGGTGTGGAGCCCGATGTCGGCTGGTGCCGTGCGGCAGCTTCCGTCGCGAAAGAAGCCGGTGATCGGATCAACTCCGCATGCCTCCAGGGGCCCGCCTAGGACATTGCTCAATCTGACCTCGAAGTCTACGGACGACAGGCGAAGATGTCCCAGCCACCTTCGTTGTATACCGCCCACGCCGCTGCCGCCGTGGAAGCAACGGGGTCGGTCGCGTCCGCTCCGGGGAAGCCGGCGTTTTCGGCTCTCGTCGCCCAGTACTGGGGAAGGTGTTGGAACAACCCCACCGCTCCCGATTTCAAGTTGACCGATTTGGGATCGAATCGAGACTGACACCAGGCGATTCGCACCGCGGTATTGACGTCCTCCGGTTTGAAGTAGTCGGTCGCCAGTGCCCTGACCTGGACTTCTGAGAGCCATCCGGAGGTTGTGGACGCGATCGTTCCGTTCGATGCCGGGTCGGCGTCGGCTTCTTCGGCGCTGGCATCTTCGGTGGCCGGCGACGATGCCGACCCGGTGGCGTCCGAGGCCGCAGTCAGCAAGGTTGCATCCGTGCTGACCAATGAGAAGGTCAATGCAGCATATGCACCGGTGGTGTGGCCAAGCGATGCCGATGCCGCTTCATACTCGATGTTGTTAGTGGTCCCGTCCGGCGAAGCAAAGGCCGCGAATCCTGCCAGCGCCAGCAAGATCACGGCGGTCCAGCCCGCCAGGAACGAGAATCGTCTCGAACGCATTTTGTAAATGACTCCACCCGAAGATCGGGGTAGAAAGGAAGCTATAACCTTACTTGCCACCGGAAACGGGCGGCAACTCGGATTTGCTACTGAAGTGCCCTATTCAACGATTCGAGCAGCGTTTCCCAGTGCGCACCCGAGGCTCGTAGGAGGTCGAAGTGTCCGGCCCCGGGCATCAATTTCACCTCGCCGTCGTCGCCGACGCGAGTGGAATGGTCGGGGTCGACCAGTTCATCCGCCGTGCCATGGATCAACAGATGGGTATCCGGGATTGGCGCCAACGGCGGCGCTCCGGTTTCCAAGAGGGAAGCCGCCGAATCCGTCTCGGTCTGTGCACGGACCAGATCGGTTACCGGTGCCAGGCCGACGACGAGCGAGGCGGAGCGTCGTTTGCCCGCCCAGAACCCCAGATAGCCACCCGCCGAATGGCCCACGATTGCATAGGGGCCGCCGTCGGGGACGAACCATCTGATTGCCGTTTCGACATCCTGGGCCGACTCTGGCCACGATGGGGTTCGACGGTACTCGACGTTCCCCGTGGTGAACCCGGTGCTACTGAGGGCCACGGCAAGCGATTCCATCGAATCACGCTCCCACGGGTTGAGCCAGAATCCCCCATGGACCAACAGGACCCGGGGGCCGGACCCCCGAACATCGATGATGTTGTCTTCGCCGGGGCCATAGCTGTTTTCCACGACCGGCATCGCCGAGCGATTGACCAGATAACGGATCGCGTCGCGGTATCCGACGCCGCCCCTTCCAGAGATCTGGCGGACAGCCACCGGGCGTATCAACGACTTTCTGCGCCAGGGCTCCCGACGGTTGATGTCGGAAAGATGAACCTCGACGGTCGGAATACCCACCGATGCCACCGCGTCGGCGATTGCCACCGAGGTATGGGTAAAACCGCCGACGTTGAGCAGGATGGCATCGTGGTCACCTCGAGCATGTTGGATCATCTCGACGAGTTCAGACTCGTCGTTGCTCTGGCTGAAACTCGTCTCTGTCTGGAGGTTTTGTCCCCAGGTTTCGATCCGACCCTCCAGTTCGTCCAGGGACTCGGTACCGTATATCTCCGGTTGCCGGGTGCCGAGCAGGTTCAGATTCGGCCCATGGATAACAGCGATCTTCATCAGGCAACAGCGGGGACATGTCCCAGGGCCAACTCCGCCCCCCGATCGATGATGTGGTCCGGAATCGCCATGTCGACCAACTCGAAGCGTCTCGACAATTCGGTCTTGACTGCCGCGGCGACCCGCCCGGTGTCGAGGCCCGGGGCCCGGTCGGCAAGTGCGCCTGTGGTTCGGGGATCCCAGTCGATTTGAAGCGCCCGGTAGACCGGGATCAAAACGTCACGAATCGATGGCGCCCCATCGACGACAATGACTCCACCGACGTGAGCCGCATTCTTGACGAGTCGCTGGCCGGCGCCCATGACTTTTACCAACCCGCCGATATTGATCGAGAACTCCCCGGGACAATATTCACCGGCCACCTGTCCGATCCTGGAGTCGAGTCCGAGATCGCGCAGGACGCGGTTGATCAAACTCGCAATCATCACGAACCTCTCGTTGATGCCCGACTTTGGATTGGGGTCGTGTGCAACCCAACTGAAAGCGAGCGTTTGCTGATGGAATACCGCCGCACGACCACCTGCCAGACGTTCCACCGGAGCGAATCCATGGGCCATTGCGATTCTCGTCGCCGCACCGTAGCCAGGTTGGGTTCGATCGATCATCCCGAACGCCATCACCGATTCGGGAACGTGGAGGCGAAATATCGGCCCGGTGGCATCGCCACTGGCGACCGCCTCGAGAAGGGCGTGGCTGATACCGACGTTCGTAGCCGGTGAATCCGTAAACGACCTGTCGATGAAATTGAGCTGCTCCACATCCCGAAGCATAAGTTGGAGCGATGGTACCGTCGTGTCATCTACGGGAAGAGCGGAACTTTTGGCGGGTATGACTCGTCTTTATTCAGATTCCTTCTATCCCGGACCCAGACTGGAGAACGATGCGCATCTTGAAGAGCGGGGCACTTTTGCTTGCGTTGGCGCTCGCGCTCGCTGGTTGTGGCAATGAACCGTTGCAGACCCTGGGTAAACGATCCTCAGAATGGGTCAACGAACCGACGATCGTCACCACTACGACTATCCCCGTCACTGTTCCGTTGGTTGCGCCAGCTGACAACTTGATCTGGTTCAATGACGAGATCGGGACGGCGTCGCCCGATCCAGAGTCCGTTGTTGCCCTGGTGTTCGCCCGGCGGGAAGGTGATCGATTTATTCAGGCCAGCCGTGCCGAGATTGCGACGGCGCTGCCCGGAATCGGCTTTCCTTCCCGATTCCCACCCCTCGCCGGGTACGTCACATCGCAGCTCGTGATCGAAAATAGCGGTGAGATAGCTGATGATCCCTCCGCCGCATTTGGCATCTGGACCGCAGAGCCATACACCCGCTCCCGTTCCGTGGGCCAGATGATCGTGCTACGGGTATCCCGGGATAGCCAGACCGCATCTGAGATCCTCTTACCCGACGCCGACCTCTCCTGTTCGAGGTTCTCGGACGGCACCAGCGACACCTGTGATGTCGAAGAGATCGGGGGTCGAACAACCTGGATCCTCCGCAACGCGAGCGGCACGACGCTTATTTTCTTCGACGAGAGCTACCGGTACGAGTTGTTCGGGCGACCCTTCGCCCCGGTAGAGGCCCTACGTCAGACGGTTGCAAGTATGGCGCCATTGGGAGTTGAATTGACCGGATGATGCATCATGGCGGTTGGTGGAGTTACCTCTCCTACGATGAGGAACAGGAAACTCCCAAGATCGACGGCGATCTGCTGCGCCGGGTGTGGAAATACGGGCGCCCCTACAAGTGGGGCCTGGTAGCCGTACTGATCACGATTTTCATCATCTCCGGACTGGGGGTCGTGCCTCCAATTCTGTCTCGCTCCCTCATCGATGAGGCGATCCCCAATAAGGACATCGCCCAGCTGACCTGGCTCGGCCTGGGAATGATCCTGGTTCCGCTCATCAGCGCATTGGTGGGGATCGCCCAACGCTGGTGGTCGTCCCGGGTGGGGGAGGGGATCATTTTCGACCTCAGACGCGAGCTATTCGACCACCTCCAGAGGATGTCGCTCCGGTTCTTCACCGCAACGAAGACCGGGGAGCTGATGAGCCGTCTCAACAGCGATGTGACCGGTGCCCAACAAGCCATCACCGGCACCCTTGTCAGCATTGTGTCGAACGTCGTCTCGGTTGTTGCGATCCTGATTGTGATGTTGGGGGCAAGCTGGCAATTGTCCCTCCTGGCTATCGCGGCCCTCCCGTTGTTTGTCATTCCGGCTCGGCGGGTTGCCCGCGTCCTGCGCGGAGTCACCCAGATTCAGATGGAGCACAACGCGAAGATGTCCGGGATCCTCCAGGAGACGTTCAACGTCAGTGGCGCCCTTCTGGTTCGACTCTTCGGGCGTTGGGATCAGGAGTCGAAGCGATTCGCAGATGAGGCGTCGCAGGTGCGCCATTACGGAGTGCGCCGGGCCATGGTGGGGAGTCGCTTCTTTGCCGCCCTTGGACTGGTATCTGCCGTCGGTACTGCGACGGTCTTTTGGGTGGGTGGCTATCTGGTGATCCAGGGGTCGATGAGCCTGGGAACAGTTGTGATGTTCTCTTCCCTGGTGGTCCAGTTGTATGGGCCATTGTCCGGATTGTCCAACTCGAGAGTGGAATTTGCCACCTCACTGGTTTCCTTCGAGAGGGTTTTCGAGGTGCTCGACCTCGAGATCGACATCCCGGCACCGACGAGCCCGGTGTCGATCGCTCCCGCTCGCGGAGAGGTGCGCTTCGACAACGTCCAGTTCCGCTATCAGTCAGCAGAGTTCGAGGGTCTCGAGGCCGTGCAGCGATTCCGTCGACCGGTGGAGCCCAAAGCCGTTCAACAGGGTTCGACCCGAGATTGGGCCCTGAACGGTGTCTCCTTTGTTGCGTCTCCCGGCGATCTGGTTGCCCTGGTTGGTCCGTCCGGCGCCGGCAAAACGACCATTTCCTATCTCGTCCCTCGGTTGTACGACGTCAACTCGGGTGCGGTGAAGCTCGACGGTGTCGATGTCCGGGAAATCGGCTTTGACGACCTGGCGGCGACCGTCGGAGTTGTCACCCAGGAGTCCTATCTCTTCCACGACACCATCGGGGCCAACCTGCGGTATGCCCGTCCTGAGGCTACCGAGGAGGAACTTATCGCAGCGGCACAGGCCGCCAATATCCACGACATGATTTCCTTGCTGCCTGCGGGATACGAGACAATGGTCGGGGAGCGGGGCTACCGGCTTTCGGGCGGCGAGAAGCAGCGTCTGGCAATTGCTCGCGTCATCCTGAAAGATCCGAGAGTCCTCATACTCGACGAGGCGACATCGCATCTCGATTCACGTTCGGAGGCGTTGATCCAGGAAGCTCTCGAAAAGCTCATGATGGGGCGCACCACTCTTGCGATTGCCCACCGCCTGTCGACGGTTCGAGCTGCCGACCAGATTCTGGTGGTCGATGAAGGTCAAATCGTGGAACGGGGTGATCACGAATCGCTCGTCGCCCTCGGAGGGCTGTACAGCCAGTTGTACGAGACTCAGTTTGCAACCGCAGCCGGCTAGTTCACGCCCTGCGGGTGAGATTCTCGAATAGCAGACGATGATTGGTGGCGAGGAGGAGAAGCTCCCCATCGTGGGTGAGCCACAGGTCGGGCGCCGCCTTGACCCATACATGAGCCGGAAATGCTTGGAGACTCTTCCTCTTCTTGGAAGACGACGTCTGATAGACGAGTACTTCCGGCGCCGGTGAGCCCAGAGCGTCGAGCGGCCCGATGAGCTGGAAAGATCCAAACAGCGCCGCCATTCCTTCCGAAGGGTCGATCTCCCCGGTGCTATCCGCCCACTCCACCATCCGACATGACCCGCATGCCGCCACCCGGATATCGCCGACCACGGCAAATTGGTGTTTGTCACACCCATTGAGTCGATTGAGTTCCATAGCCGAAAAGCTACAGACGGGCTGTGACAGAATTTTCTGTGCGGGGGGCGACCCCCTGCACCCCCGCCAGCTGGAGGCCGTTTCGGCAGCGCTTGGATTGGTGATTGGTCCCGGCCGGATTTGAGCCATGGTTGCTCTCCCTGCTTGCGGAGGGAGTACCCGAGCGTCAGCGAGGGGATGGGTGGACGCTTAAGCACCGACGTTGATGTTTGCGCGTTTTACTCCGTCACCCTCGGCCAGGGGAGGAATGAACCTCTGGTCTACAACTCCAGGATCGGCATTTCTGCCGTGTCCTCAATGCGGCTTCCCGGGACCAGGAGCACCGGGAGGTGGGAGGTGTCGATGACCCGAGCGGACACGCTTCGCCAGGCCTCCTCTGTGAAGAGGCGTCGTGTTGCCCCCATCAGCACGATCTGGGCATCGACGGCTTCGGCGGTTTCGATGATCGCAGAAGCGGGGTCATCACCGTCGACAAAACGGATAATGGCCTCGATTCCATCAGCTTTAAGGGCGGCGACGATCGGTTGGACCACCTTTTGCCCGCGCTCCTCGAGATAGCGTCCGGCCTTCTCCTCGGGCGTCGCCGAGTCGTCGGAAGAGTCGTCGAGGAAAGACCGCCGTACGTCGTCGTCGAGGGAATCGAGGAAGGTGCGGGGAATCCGGATAACAGTCATCACGGTGACGTCGCTGGAGCCGTCATGAAGCCTGGTGACGAGTTCGGAGACAGGAACCGCAGGAAGCACGCCGGTCGTGGCGATCAAGATTCGCACAACGGGAGATTAGGGTCTTGACGATGCCTGTGGGAGCCGAATGACCATCGACAATGAACTCATCAACAAGGTGACGTGGTTGATCCCCAACGCTCTCGTCCTGGTGGGCTCGGCTTCTGGCGGCGAGTGGAACGCCATGACGACTTCGTGGGTGACCCAGCTGTCGATGGAACCGGTGCTCATCGGTGTCGGTGTCGACAACAAATCGGTGACCCATCGTCTCATCAGCGAAGGCAGGTCATTCACGGTCAATCTCTGGTCGGCGGAAGATACCCGGCCCTTCGTCAAATTCTCCAAGCCGGCGCAACGAGAAGGCGACAGGCTGAACGGGCGTGAAGTCTTCGCAGCCACAACCGGTGCGCCGGTTTTCAAGGAAGCAATTGCATGGATGGATTGCTCCGTCCGCCAGTCCGTGGATCTCGGGACCCACACTCTATTCATCGGTGAGATCGTCGCCGCAGATGTCAACGACGCGGAGCAACGGGCGGCCGCCATTTCGGATACCAGAATGAAATACGGTGGGGTCAAGCGCGGCGGTCATTGACTTGCTGATTTACCATCGCGCCATCGAACTAGGAGATCATGGAAGTTTCAGTTGAAGGCAAGGTCGTTGTCGTCACCGGTGCCAGTCGGGGTATCGGGCAGGCGTCTGCGTTGGAGTTCGCCCGGAGCGGCGCGGCCGGAGTCACGATCACATCGAGAAAGCAGGAGAACCTCGATGTGGCCCAGCAGGAACTGATTGAGCAAGGTGTTCCTGAAGCCAATCTCCTGTCTATTGCTGCCCGGGCCGACTCGGAGGAAGACGCTGCTATGGCGGTGGCTCAGACAGTCGAGCGGTTCGGGAGCGCCGACATCCTGGTCAATAACGCAGGGACCAATCCATCCGCAGGATCTCTGATGGACGTTGATCTCGGGGCGGTGCAGAAGACCTGGGACGTCAATCTCCTCGGCCCTCTCCTCTGGTCCCGGGCCGTCTATAAGGGATGGATGGGCGAGCACGGTGGTGCGATCGTCAACGTTGCATCGGTCGCCGGCCTGCGTCCCGGGCCGATCACCGGCGCCTACAACATCTCGAAGGCCGGGCTGGTCCACATGACCCGACAGCTCGCTTTTGAACTGGCACCGGAGATTCGCGTGAACGCTGTGGCGCCGGCGGTTGTCCGCACCCGCCTGGCCGGAATGCTGATCCAGGATGAGGAGGCGACGGCACGAATGCATCCTCTCGGACGAATCGGTGAGCCCGATGATGTCGCCAGGTTGATCGTCTTTCTCGGTTCTGATGCAAGTTCTTGGATGACAGGGGCCATTGTTCCTGTTGACGGTGGGGTAATCGGAGCCAGTTCGTCGGGCATTTCGTGAAAGAACGCTTGTAATGAAACGAGCAAACACCGGATTCTTGCTGGTGGCACTGGGCGCCGCCCTCTGGGGCACCGACGGGCTGTTCCGACGCACTCTTGCCTTCGAGATGCCGGCGACGAAAGTCGTCTTCTGGGAGCACTTGATCCTGGTCGCCGTGACCCTTCCGTTTTTGATCCGGTTTCTTCGCAACCGGCCTCCGCTGACGTCGAAGGACATCGCGGCCCTGGTGTTCGTCGGCGCCGGTGCGTCCGCCGTGGCAACGATCCTCTTTACTCAGGCATTCACCTACGGAGACCCGACCACTCCGCTGTTGATGCAGAAGACACAGCCTCTCTTCGCGGTTTTTGGCGCCTACGTGTTTCTCGGGGAGCGACTATTGCCGAAATATGGCTGGTACTTCCTGTTCGCGGTGGGTGGTGCCTATTTGATTTCGTTCCCGGACCCGACCACCGTCGGTGTCAGTCGAATGGCGCCGGCCCTACTGGCATTGGGGGCCGCAGGTCTATGGGGGATGGGTACGGTCATGGGACGTCACCTCACCGGGAAGATTCCGACAAATGAGGTGACCGCCCTCCGCTTCGCAATCGGCCTTCCGACCGCCTATTTCATTCTCCTGCTCCGCAACGAAACGGCGACGGCCTTCGATATCACCACGGGTGAGTTCGGCTCACTGATTCTCCTCTCCCTCATCCCGGGATTGGCCGCCCTGACGATCTATTACAAGGGGCTGTCGACCACGCCGGCATCCAGCGCCACGCTCGCCGAATTGGCTTTTCCCCTGACGGCGATCCTGATTGGATGGGCTGTATTCGACACCGTTCCGACGACGACACAGTGGATTGGAATCGCCGTGCTACTGGGGACGATCGTGGTGATGAGCCGCGCCGCTACCCGGGGTCGTGAGGCTCTCGGAGTTCGATCAGCCAGTCTCAGGGAGCAAGCAGACGCTTGACCCTCCTCACGGCGTGATCACGTCATCGAGATAATTCGCAAAGACATCGTCAGAGGACACAATCCGCAAATTTGCGACCTTCGCCTGGGCGACCAATAGACGATCAAAAGGGTCGCGATGGTGCTCGGGCAGGTCTGCCACCGCCAGGGTGTGACTGTGTTCGATCGCCAATCCGGTCACTCCACCCAGGGCCATCCGGGAAGGGACGTAGCTCGATGGTGGCTCGGGCAGCCACAGCTTTCCGAGTCCGTACTTGATTGCGATTTCCCACGAACTGGCCGCAGAGAGGAGCAACTTGTTGGAATTGTCCTCGAGCATCGCCCGGATCGCGCTGAGCCGCACCAATTCGAAGTTCATCCAGAGAAAGATCTGCGTGTCGAGCAGGAGATTCACTTTTCGAATGCGTCGAGCACAGATTCGGGCAACGGATCATTGAAATTTTCTGGGACGAGGTAGGTCCCCTCGTCGACGCCGAAGCGACGTTGATTGTTGCTGCTCAACGGGCCGAGTTTGGCGACGGGACGACCGCTGCTCGTAATGATGATTTCTTCCCCGGCGGCAACCCGACGGAGGAGTTTGGAGAAGTTGGTTTTGGCGTAATGGACGCCTACATCGCTCACATCGCCAGGATAGACTAAACCAACGACTTAGTCTAGTTACCCGGTATCCGACCGGCGATAGGGATGACTCTTTCATCGATGGATGGACTGTGCTCAGGGCGGTTGTATAATGGAAGCAACGAAGCGCTCATCTAGAGCGGTGGAGGGAACAGGCCCTTTGATACCGCGGCAACCGGCGAAGTAGAAATACTGCGTACGGTGCCAATGCCTGGAGTCGATGAGTTGACCTGGGACCTGCTTGGTCTATGGCGCTCACCAGCGTTTCAAAAGGAACAAGTGAGGTGCCGATTGATTCAATTAGAGGATTTTCTTCGTACGAACAGGCGGGCATTCTGATGACGTATCTCGACGCCATTTCCCGGGGAGTCGTGATTTTCGATGGCGCCACCGGCACCCAACTCCAGACCGTTGGATTGACGGCCGACGACTTTGGCGGTCCGAAACTCGAAGGTTGCAACGAGCTCCTCAACATCACCCGTCCCGATGTCGTTCGGGATCTCCACCGTTCGTTTCTCGATGTCGGTGTCGACGTGGTGGAGACCAACACCTTCGGAGCGTTCTCGGTCCCGCTTGGCGAGTACGACATTGCCGACCGGACCTACGAGATAGCCGTTGCCGGTGCCGCTCTGGCCAGGGAAGAAGTTGATCGGTACATCGCTCGAGATGGTCGGCGACGATTTGTGGCCGGATCGATCGGGCCTGGCACCAAATTCGCAACACTGGGACAGGTCTCGTTCCGCCAACTTGTAGACGCCTACGAGGTGGAGGCGTCGGCCCTCATCGATGGTGGCGTCGATCTCCTCATCATCGAGACGCAGTTCGATCTGCTCGGAGCGCGGGCTGCCATCGAGGGATCGCGACTGGCGATGGCACGCGTCGGTGTGGAATTGCCCTTGCAAGTTCAGGTCACCATCGAACTCACCGGCCGGATGTTGCCCGGAACCGAGATCGGTGCCGCCCTAACGGTGCTGCAGAACCTGGGTGTCGATGTAATCGGGCTCAACTGCGCTACCGGTCCTGAGGAGATGTACGAGCCTCTCCGTCATCTCAGCCGTTACTCTCCCGTGCCCATTTCCTCCATTCCCAATGCCGGGCTGCCGCACGTGGAGGATGGCGAGATGGTTTACGACCTCGGGCCGGAAGAACTGGCAAAACACCTTGGTTTGTTCGTATCCGAGCTCGGCGTGAATGTTGTCGGCGGGTGCTGTGGGACCTCCCCGGCCCATCTCGATGCAGTCGTAAAGGCGGTGAGACCTCAAACGCTTGCCACACGGGAACCCGAGGTCATGCCGGCGGTGGCGTCGATATACAGCCAGGTGAACCTGGACCAGGACACCTCGTTTCTCATCATCGGTGAGCGGACCAATGCCAATGGATCGCGTGCCTTCCGCGATGCCATGCTCGCCGGTGACATCGAGACCTGTGTCTCCATCGGACAGTCCCAGATCAAAGAGGGGGCCCATCTCGTCGATTTGTGTGTCGACTATGTCGGTCGTGACGGCGTGGTCGACATGGACCTCCTCGCCGCCGCCTTTGCCACCGACGTGGCCGCACCGGTTGTCCTCGACTCGACACAAACCGAGGTGATGCAAGCCGGGTTGGAGCGACTGGGGGGCCGGTGTCTGCTCAACAGCGCCAACCTCGAAGATGGATTCGGTGAAGGATCCCGCATCGATCGGGTTTTCCGGCTGGCCAGGGCACATGGCGCCGGTGTGATCTGTCTTCTGATCGACGAAGAGGGTCAAGCGCGGGATCTGGAGTGGAAGATACGGGTGGCCCACCGTATCCATGATCTTGCGGTGAATGAATACGGGCTGCAGGCCTCCGACCTCATCTTCGATCCCCTGACTTTTCCATTGAGCACGGGTGGCGACGACTTGCGTCGTGATGGCATCGCAACGCTGGAGGCGATCACACGGATCAAAGTGGAGTTGCCGGGTGTCCGGACCATTCTCGGTGTTTCCAACGTGTCGTTCGGGCTCAACCCTGCCGCGCGAAGAGTCATCAACTCGGTGTTCCTCCATGAGGCCGTCGAAGCCGGACTGGACGCCGCCATCGTCGACGCGGGCAAGATCATGCCTCTCTCGGCGATCGATACCGCCCAGCGAGATGCCGCACTCGATCTCGTCTACGACCGCCGGGGTGAGGGCTACGACCCTCTTGAAAAGATTCTCGAGCTGTTCCGGGACGTCACGGCAACACAACGCGTCGTTGTAAATTACGACCACCTACCCGTCGGCGAGCGTCTGGCCCAGCGGATAATCGACGGCGACCAGAACGGCGTCATCCTCGATCTCGAGAAGGCGACCGGGGCCGGGATGAAACCACTCGACATCATCAACGAGCACCTCCTGGCCGGGATGAAGGTCGTTGGCGACCAATTTGCCAGTGGTGAAATGCAACTGCCGTTTGTCCTCAAGGCAGCCCAAACCATGAAGCGGGCTGTATCCCACCTCGAGCCGCTCATGGAAAAGGCTGACGTGGCCAGCAAGGGGAAAATAGTCCTGGCGACGGTATCGGGCGACGTTCACGACATCGGGAAGAACCTGGTCGACATCATCCTGAGCAACAATGGCTATGAGGTGGAAAACCTTGGGATCAAGGTGGGCATCGCCGATATGGTCAGGGCCTTTGAAGAAACCGGCGCAGACGCAATCGGGATGAGCGGCCTCCTGGTCAAGTCGACGTTGATAATGAAGGACAATCTCGATGAGCTCGACCGGCGCGGCCTGGGGCATGTCCCCGTGCTCCTCGGCGGAGCGGCACTAACCAGAAGCTATGTCGAGTCCGATCTCCGGGCCAGATATTCCGGCCCGTTGTACTACGGCAAGAATGCTTTCGCCGGCCTTGCCGCAATGGAGAAGATCGTCAACAAGGAGCCGGCTCCGGCACCGCTGGCCAAACGGGAGCGTCCCGAATCGGCTGCGCCGTCCACTGACATCCCTGCGAGGGCGCCTTCAGTGGCAATGGACAATCCGATCTTCGAGCCGCCTTTTCTCGGGGCGCGGGTGGTCAGGAGCGTTCCCATCGACGAAATCGTTCCCTATCTCAATCTCACTGCTCTGTACAGGAATCAATGGGGCTACCGCCCGGAATCGGGGGAAACGGACGCCGATTTCAAGAAACGACTTGCTCCGAACCTACGGGAGCAGGTGGCTTCGGCCAGGACCGATGGTCTGCTCAATCCACAGGTTGTGTACGGGTACTTCCCGGCGAACGGCGACGGAGACGACCTCGTCATCTGGGAAGATGAAGACCGGACATCGGAACGAACCCGATTCTCATTTCCACGGCAACAAGAAGACCCCTTCTTCTCGATCCCCGACTTCTTCCGCCCGGTGGGCGGCGAAGTCGACTACGCCGCCTTTCACATCGTCACGATGGGAGATCAGATTTCGAAACGGACAGCGGAGCTCTTTGCCGACAACAAGTACAGCGAGTATCTCCACCTCCACGGTCTCGGAGTGGAAATGGCCGAAGCGCTTGCCGAGTTCTGGCACCATCGGATCCGGTCCGAGTGGGGTTTTGTCCACGAGGATGGGCCGACGCTTACCGGACTGTTCCGTCAGAAGTATCGCGGTGGCCGCTACTCGTGGGGTTACCCGGCATGTCCCGACCTCGAAGACAACGAGCGCGTTGCCGGGCTACTCGGGGCGGGCCGGATCGGCATAGAAGTGGGGGCTGAAACCGCCTACCAGTACCACCCGGAGCAGACGACGTCGGCGATCATCTGTCATCACCCGGAGGCAAAATACTTCGTCGCCCGGAGTGCGAGGGAGGCCCGAGTTGCTAACTAAGAAGTCAGGTTGGCTCCGGATTCCGGAGGTCAACCCACCCGAATTGCCCGACCAGAGCCACCGCGATCTCTCCGGGTGGACCAACGTGATCGTCACCGACAACGTCTTCGGCCGGATCCGGGTTTCCCCGTATGCATTCTCCGCCCGGATTACTCATGACACACCACACGTCGACCCCACGGTCGTGGTTTCAACCCGGGATCGCAACATTCTCGCCATCGAGTCGGAGGTCCGGGGTGCTCTCGGAAATGGCGTCGACTCTTTCCTCGTGGTGATCGGGGACACGGTGCCCCATATCGATCACCTTGCCCATCACTACGAGATAGTCGAGCACCTGCGCCGCCTCCAGGAGGACCTGCCGGATTTCGAAGTGGGAATGCCGACCCGATTCAAAGAGTGGCAGTTCCGTCGCCGGGTTGACCTCGGGGCCCAGTTCTTCGTGGCGGGACCCGTGATCGATCCCGAGTCGATCGAGCCCCAGATGTCTCAGTTGAAACTTAGCGCTGACGACCCGCCCGTATATCTGATGGTGATTCCGCCTTTCAATATTGGTTGGGTCGAGCAGATGGAGGCGATCGGTGCCGTGCCTGCGTCCACTGCCCTCAAGTCGCGGATCGGCGACCTCGAGCCCGATGTCGGACGGAAACTCGGTTGGCAGTTGGTCGGCGAGATGGAGCAACGCGCCCGGGACTCAGGAGCGGCAGGTGTTGTGTTGATGGGGTTGAAGTTCAGCTCGGTGGTGAACGAAGCCCTCCGGGCATGGCCACGGCTGGATTGACCCGGGTGGGCTACTTGCGGTAAGCCAGACCTTTGGGAGCCGGAGCGAAACCCCATTCCCGCAGGACGGGGGCCAGGGGAGAGGCCGGTGCGGTCTCTTCATCGACCTTTTGCAAAGTCATCCGGCGGTGCCGCGCAGCTATCGCCGCGAGTTCCCGCCCGATTTCGGGATAGAGACTGGTATCCCCGGTCATGAGAGTCAGGTGGCGACGACCCTTGTCGAGATAGCCCACCAGGACGCCGGCATGGAGTAGAACGTAGGCACCTGCGTCACGGGCGAGCCTGGTTTCGGATTCCGGCCAGCTGATGAGGCTTCCATAAGCGTTCGCCGGGTCGGTGGCTGCAATTGCGACAGTGGCTTTCGCCGGGTTCGCACGCAGCAGCTCAACGGCACCGGACAGTGCGAACTGGGAACCTCCCAATCCTTCGACGAAGTATCCCCGACGGAGGCGACCGGTCTCTTCGAGATGGCTGAACACCGGGTAGAGACCGGTGAAACCGCCCGGATAGCTCTCGGCCAGGGCCGTGCTTCGGGTGACGACGCCATAGCGGTCGAGGAGGAGCTGTGCCCAGGCGGTGTGTTTCTCGGTGGTGCTACCCGCGCTCCCCGCTATTGACGAGAGCAGGGACCATCGACCGGCGACGAAATCGGGAAATCGCGCAGCTGCCCTCCTCCCCGGGGTCCTGGTCGTACGTCGGCCAAGATAAGATCGGAGTGGGGCGAGCGTGTCGTTGGTCAGATACCCTGACCAGACCAATTCCCAGAGGGCATCCGCTATTTCTCCGATGTCGCCACCGCCGGCGTCGGCGTAGATATCGCGGAAAAAGCTCGCCCCATGACTCGTCAGATATTTCAGGATGGAGATTGCCTTCGCACTCAACTCATGATCCGCGCTCGGCCCTGGCCACAAAGTGTTGAGCGACCCGGGATAGAAGAGCGAAATCCTTCCATCGCGATTTCCGATCGGTTCTCGCCCGACCCAGACCAGGTCTCCGGAGCTGAGGCTTTTGTCCAATAGCTCGGCCGAATTGATGACCCTCGGGTTGAGAATGTCACGCTCTATCACCGAGGCGGGGATGGCCGCCCCCTGGAGTCGCTCGACAGCGGTCTCGAAGGCATTGACCCCCCGCTTCGCCTCATCGGCAGCGCCCTGCCATACAACGTTGAAGTTGGCGTACTGGTGCTGATCGACCGGTTCGATCTCCTGCCGCAGGCTCGCCAGAGACCTCCGTTTCAGTCTTTTCAGGACATTGGAATCGACCCACTCCTGGTCGACGCCTCCTGCGAGAAACGCCCCACGGATGACACGCCCGGACAGTTCCAACGCCATCAGCACCGTATCCACCACGGCGACGGGGAGATTGAGGCTGGTGGCGGCCTGGGCGGCAGTGAAGGGTGTATGGGTGCGGGCGTAGCGGCCGACGACATCGCCGAGCGGGTCGGGCACCGGTTCGAGAAATACCGACGGTATCCCATCGGGCGGTTGGACGCCCAGTGCGTCGCGCAGTCGTGCGACGTCTTCAACGGCGGCGAAGTGTGGCTCTCCCTTGTGGACGACTTCGAAGATCCGCTTCTCGGTCAGGAGTTGATCGAGATGAGTGGCTGCGTCGTCACCGGCGCGCACCATCACGTCGTCGCGGCCCAGCGGCCCCAGATTCCGGAGCATGTCGTGGATCGAGTCAGGGCCGTTGGCCCGGCGCTGATCGGTCAGATATTGGAGCTCGAGTTCGACTGCCGCCATGACCTCGGGGCTGATCAGCTCACGGAGTTCGCCGTCGCCCAACAATTCGCGCAGGAGATCCCGATCGAGCGTCAGTGCTGCGGCCCGGCGTTCCGCCACCGGGGCGTCTGATTCGTAGAGGTACGCGGCAACGAAGGAGAAGAGGAGCGACACGGCGAACGGGGAAGGCCCGGAGAGGTCGACCTCGGCCAGCTGAATCCTCCGGTTTCGCAGGCTGCCGAGGACTTCCTGGAGGGCGGGGAGGTCGAAGTCGTCTTTGAGGATCTCACGATAGGTCTCCAACATGATCGGGAAGGAGCCGAATTGGCGGGTCACTCCGAGGAGGTCTGAAGCCTTTCGTCTTTGCAGCCAGAGGGGTGTTCGTTCCCCGGGGCGACGGCGGGGGAGAAGTAGAGACCTCCCGGCCGCTTCCCGGAATCGGGCACCGAAAAGAGCGGTGTCTCCGATATGTTCCACCAGCATCGACTCGATTTCTTCGGGCTCTATCAGGAGGTCGGCGGCATCGGGGATCTCGTCACTGTCGGGAAACCGGAAAGCGATCCCATCATCTGACCAGATCATGTCGACGTCGGTACCGAGCCGGTGGCGGAACTTCTGTCGCAACGCCATTGCCCAGGGGGCATGAATTCGTGACCCCAGGGGTGACAACAGCACCAGTCGCCAGTCGCCAATCTCGTCCTGGAACCGTTCAACTACTAGAACCCGATCGGTGGGAACGACACCAGTGAACTCCCGTTCCTCCTCGAGATAACTCCAGAGATTGGATGCTGCTAGAGAGTCGAGGTGGTATTCGTCTGTGAGCAGGGACAGGGCTTGTTCCTCCTCGAGTGCGGAAACCTCGCGCACGAAGGAGCCGATCGCCTTACCTGTCTCCAGGGCACGGCCCAGACTGTCACCGTGCCAGAAGGGCATTTTCGGAGAGGCCGAAGTTGGCGCGGGAACGACCGTGACCCGGTCGTGGTCGATCCCGGTGATCCGCCATGCTGTTGAGCCCAACAGGAACGTGTCGCCCTCCCTGGATTCGTAGACCATTTCTTCGTCGAGTTCTCCAACCCGGCTCCCGTCCGGTAGGGCGACCCGGAACAGGCCGCGATCGGGGATGGTGCCCGCGTTCGAGACCGCCAGTTGCCGGGCACCAGGCCTGGGGGAGAGTGCCCCCGAGCTGCGGTCCCAGGTGATCCTCGGTCGGAGTTCGGCGAAGAGATCGGATGGGTAGCGCCCGGCGAGCATGTCCAATGTTTCGTCGAAGAGGTTGCGAGGCAGGTCGCGGAAGGGAGTTGCCCGTCGCACCATCGCAAATATCGAGTCTGCGTCTGTCTCGTCGATGACCGTCGTGGCCACGATCTGTTGGCAGAGCACGTCGAGTGGATTCTGCGGTATCCGGGTCGACTCCACTCTCCCTTTCAACATTTCGGAGGCCACCACCGTTGCGACCAGGAGGTCACCCCGATACTTGGGGAAGATCTTGGCCTTCGAGACCTTGCCCACTTGATGCCGCGATCTTCCCACCCGCTGCAGGCCGGAGGCTACAGAGTGCGGCGCCTCGATCTGGAGCACCAGGTCGACTGCACCCATGTCGATGCCGAGCTCGAGCGACGAGGTGGCCACGACCGCTTTGAGTTCACCCTTTTTGAGTGCGGACTCGATCTCGAGACGCTGTTCCCTCGCCACCGAGCCGTGATGGGCCCGAGCGATCTCTTCGCCTGCGAGCCGATTGAGCTCGGAGCAAACCCGCTCGGCGAGGCGGCGCGAATTGGCGAAAACGATCGTCGAGTTGTGCTCCTGGATCTGAGCGAGCAAGGCCGGATATATCGCCGGCCAGATCGACCGAACCGGGGCTGCGTCGGGATCGAGGGGGTCGGCTTGGGCCGGTTCATTCATGTCTTCGACCGGGACCACTATCTCGAGGTCCATGGTGCGACTGCTCGGCACATCCACGATGGTCACCGGGCGCGGTTTCCAGACCTCGCCATCGACTGTGCCACCACCCAGAAAACGGGCTGTGGTCTCGAGGGGACGTTGGGTGGCCGAAAGCCCGATCCGTTGTGGCGATGTCTCGGCTATCTCCTCGAGTCGTTCCAGGGAGAGCGCGAGATGGGCGCCCCTTTTCGAACCGGCCACAGCATGAACCTCATCGACGATCAACCACTTGACCGATCTGAGCGTCTCCCGGACTGCCGAAGTCAGCATCAGATACAGCGACTCTGGCGTGGTGATCAGGATGTCGGGTGGGTTGCGTTGCATCCTTTGTCGTTCTGCCTGCGGTGTGTCACCGGTGCGGAGAAAGGTGGTGACTTCGGGTAGCGGATCTCCGCCGAGTCGTTCGGCCGCATGGCGAATACCGGTGAGTGGTGCCCGGAGATTGCGATCGACATCGTGGGCCAGGGCCTTGAGCGGTGAAACGTAGAGGACACGGCACCGTTTTGACTTTTCAGGAGTCTCTGCGGTGAGAATCTGGTCGAGTGTCCAGAGAAACGCTGCCAGCGTCTTGCCACTCCCGGTTGGTGCGTGAATCAAGGTGTTCTCACCCGAGGCGATGGCGGGCCAGCCCAATAGCTGCGCCTCGGTCGGGGCGGGAAACGAAGCCGCAAACCAAGCTCGGGTGGCGGGGGAAAAACTGTTCAGCGGGTCCACATCCTGAAGGTATCAGCTTCCTTCCCCATTTGGGGAAGGTGGATCCCCGCGAAGTGGGGAGACGGAAGGGGTGGCCGGGCCGTGGTGGCCTAAAATCGTCAGGCAGTTGAGGCGAGGGGGAGCCGATTCACCTCGGCGAGTCCGAGGAAGATCTCCACCACTGCCGGGTCGAATTGGGTTCCGGCGTTGCGGCTGATCTCTCCGACGGCAAAGTCGACAGGTAATGCCGGCTGGTAGGCCCTGGTCGATGTCATGGCGTCGAATGCGTCGGCGACGAGAACGATTCTGGAAAGGATGGGTATGGCGTTCCCGGCCAGGCCAAAGGGGTAGCCCTGGCCGTCGAATCGTTCGTGATGATAGAGGATGGCTTCTGACACCCGGGCGTCTAGGCGGTTGCGGGTCATGGCAAAACCGAGTTCGGGATGACGCTGCATCAGGTCTTTCTCGCCATCATCGAGTGGCCCCGGCTTGCCCAGGATCACGGGATCGAGGTGGATTTTTCCAACATCGTGAAGCACTCCTGCGAGGGCAAGACAGTCGAGGTCCTCGTCTACGAGCCCCAGGCCGGTTCCGAGGTTTACTGCAAGATCAGAGACCCGGTGGACATGACCGTGGAGATCCTCGATCACATCTTCCATGACTTCGATCAAGATGTCGTGTGGAATTTCTCTCATTTGTACGTCACCACCGGTGAAGTATGCCTACTCGCAGGGGCGGGAACCATAGGTCGGCCGTCCCAAGTCGGCAATAGCTTCCAGATGCCGGTTATGAGAGGCCGGCAGCAGCGGCCGCCTCGACTACCGAGGCGACGCGGCCCGGGTCGATCGGATTTGAGGCGTCGCCATCGACCTTGGTGAAAGACCCGACGATGACTGTGTCGGCGTAGGCGGCGAGATCTTCGAAGTTGGCGGGTTCTGCCCCGGAGCCCACGGCGATGCGGGTGTCCGGCCCGGCCGCCGCCCGCACCATCTTCAACCGCTCCATGTCAGGAGCGTGGCCCGTTCCCGAACCTGAAACGATCAGTGCATCGGCGAGGCCGCGTTCCAGAGTGTCTTCGGTGGCCTGTCTGGCGTCCATGCCGGGTGGCGGTGTCGCATGTTTGACCAGCACATCGGCCCACACCTCCACATGACTCCCTAGTTCTGTGCGCTTTCGCATTACCTCCGCTGCCCGGCCGACGATCGGGCCCTGATCGGTGTACATGACACCGGCGAGGATGTTGACCCTGATAAACGGTGCCCCGGTAGCTGCCGCAATTGCGAGAGCTGCCAGGGCGTCGTTGCGCAAGACGTTCACACCTATGGGCACTCCGGTCTCCCGCACCAATGCGTCGGTGACACGGGTCATGCTCGCCACCGTTTCCGCCGGCACGGAATCGGCGAAGAAGGGCACATCGTGGAAGTTCTCCACAATGAGCGCCGGAAAGCCCGCTTCGACGAGTAGGGACGCCTCGTCGAGGGCAGTCCTCATGACCGAGTCGATGGATCCCTCGAAGCCGGGTGCCCCGGGGAGAGCCTTGAGATGGATCATCCCCACCAGGTGGGGGATACTGCTCACAGATAGGCCTTGGCGACCTTCATCGCCATTTCGGCCTGGTCGCCGGTGACTTTGAGCCGCGTTTCTTTTGGCTCGATGCGGCGCACGGCGATGCGCGCCCAATCGGAGGCGTTCCCCTTGATTCGGTTGGTGGCTTCCTCGGGCCCGTAGATCCACCTCGAATATCCCGGCCCGATCAACTCGATGCGGATTGGCTCGTAATCGAGGCCGGCATCTTTGAACGCATAAGGGAGCGTCTTCCAACCGAGCCAACAGATATGGCGGATCCGGGGGGTGTCCTCGACTTCGAGGTCGAGAGTCTTGTAGATGTCGAGTCCGTGGGCCCACGTCTCCATCAGACGGAAAGTGGCAAAGGTGCGTGCCGACATGTCTCCGTCGATCCACTCGATCCGGCTCTCACCGTTCATGTGGGAAAGGGGTTCGACTACTTTTGCCCGACCGCCCCGCCACCATTCGATGACGTCCTGGGGTCGCATTGCACGCCCCTTCTTGATCGCCTCTTTTCGCAGCGACTCGAGGTTGGTCGCGTTCTGCCAGTGCTTGATTTTGTCCCCGCCGGCGATGGTGTCTGCACCGAGTTCCTCGAAGTCGGCGAGGTGGGAGATCGTGTCGCGAACTGTCCATGGTTTTGAAGGGGTGACCATATCCCAGATCTTTATCGGGATCCGCTGCAGCGACTGGTCGAGGAACTGCTGCTCGGCTACGAGGTCGGAGAGGATATCGCGCACGGTCCAATTCTAGTAGGTGCCCCGGGATTAATACCAAGGTGGATTCGGGCTACCAGGGTCGTTCGGCGTGCTCCTCGGTCATGACCCGCCCGGGTTTGATGTGTTCTGCATCCACGGCCAGGTCATTCAACCTGTCGATCATCTGGCGCAAGCGTCCGAAGTGGCGCCGGTCGAAAAGGAAAGTGATGCGTTCGCAATCGAGGGCGTCTTCTTCGGCGACTTCAGATGTTGTCGGCTCGGCCCTGACGATCATCCCGTCGACCACGATGTCTGCGAAGTCTTGATTCAATTGCTCGAGCATCGCCTCATCCGGTGCGTGATGGACTCGAAGGATCAGCTTCCCGGAGTGATATCGCTGGGAGTGGTAGTTCGAATAGAAATGTTCGATGTGGTCGGCCGCCGCTTGCGCGTCGGTCGTGTAGAAGTAGAGGGCCCGGTCCGATTCCGAAACGAGTCGTTTCGCGACCTGGACATTGTCGATGAACTCCAGAATCGGAGCCCAATATCCAGCGCCATCGGCCTCCATCAGGACGATCGGGTGGACGTCGCTTTTTCCTGTCTGGACCAGCGTAAGCAACTCGAACCCCTCGTCCAGGGTGCCGAATCCGCCCGGCAGTATCGCAAAAGCGTGTGATTCCTTGACAAATCCCAGCTTCCTGGTGAAGAAGTATTTGAAGTTGACGTTGCGTTCGGCCTTGATGTACTTGTTGGAATTCGCCTCGAAGGGAAGCCTGATGTTCACCCCGTAGGAATTGTCCTCGCCGGCACCCTTGTTGCCGGCTTCCATGATCCCCGGCCCGGCGCCGGTAATCACCCCCCAACCCCGCGACGCCATGATCCGGCCGAATTCGGCGGTCAGCTGGTATGAGGGATCGTCCTCGCCGAGTCGCGCCGACCCGTAGATAGTGACCTTGGGCTCGTCGTGCCGGGAGAACACCAGGTTGGAATAGCGCATCTCCTTGAGAGCTGTGTTGATCAGCTTGAGGTCGCCCCGGTTCCCGTTGTCGCGGTACAGCTTGAGAACCGTCGTGACCATTTCAACGACCAGGTCGTGGCCCTGGTTGTCGGCGGTTGCGGCCACCAGGTCGGCCACGGCCTTATCCAATTCGGGGTTGCCCATGTCGTATGGCATGACAGGACGGTACTAACTCGAGCGTTTCACTTGCCGAATGGCTTCACGGTAGGGCCGTTGCGCACCACGGCATTCCATACGGTCTCGTAGTGGTCGCGGTCGAACTGATCGACATGGGGGAGGACAAACTCCTCCCAGGCGTTGCGGAGGGGGTCGTTGCGGTCCGAGTAGATGGTCAGACCGATGGGAAGCCGGTCCAGGATCGATCGCAGCGACACCGGTGTCTCCACCCTGACCGAAGAGTCAGACGCCTCGAAAGACGCATTGACCTCGGTGGCGAGACGCGCAATCGCTTCGACATACTCTTTGCGAAGTTTGGGATAACGACGATTCAGCATCGATTCGATCTGCTCCGATCCGGGAAACGATTTCTCCCAGATGACCCACCGGTCGGCGAAGGCCTTGTTCAGGGTTTGGGTTCCGGCATAGTCGCGAAGGTCGGTGGGGTTCATGGTCCCGAAAATTCGCACGTCCTCACGTAAAGGCACGTGGTCACCGTTGGGAAGGTCGAGTGCGGCATACCGGTCGAGGAGTCCGTGAAGTGCGAAGAGAGTTTCGGCGCCGGCCGCGTTGAGCTCGGAGAGATTGAGCAGGGCGGGCCCGCGCAAAGTCCGGGTGATGTCACCGTCCTCCCATCGCGACTCGGTGCCACCCTTTCCGTCTCCCTGGAGACGGGTTGACCCGATCAGTGTGACGTCCCTGACTTCGCCCGTGAGCGGTATCCGGTAATAGGGGAGACCGACTGCCGCGGCGAACTGCTCGATATCGTGGTCCTTGCCTGTTCCCATGTGTCCTCGCACCGCCACGTGCAGCGGAACGAAGCTCTCGTTTGTCTCTTGCCGGGCCGACTCCAGTTGGGCGAACCGATAGAGCATCCCGAGATCCACGTAGTGGGGGTCGGCTTCCGGGATCTTGCGGGCCCGCACCGCGTAGTCGGGGATGTTCTTGGGGAGGACAAAACGGTCGAGGCTGATGTCCGGCCCCTCCCCGCTGGGGTCTGAGAATGTGATCTTTTCAGGCAAGGGCTTTCTCCTGTTGTTTCGTGTTCGATGATCTGACCCACCAGGTGTCCATTCCCTGGTTGGAAAGGCTTTTTCGCAGCGCGCTCCTGGTTCCGGCGACCATGGCCTGCGCCAGCTGTTGCGGCTCGTTTACCACCTGGTGGCGCTGGTAGGCCTCGTCGACGGTGTGATCGCCTATACCGATGCCTATGACGGTCGTGCCCGACTTTTCGACCTCCGCGACTGACCGCGTCAGGTTTTCGACTGAGCCACGGGTCATGCCATCGGCGAGGACCATGAGCACCCGCACCTGGGCGCCGAGACGGCCCATCCGCTCGGCGGCGTGAATGATGTTGAACTCGTCGACATTTGCTGCCTTCTCGAAGAGCGAGATCGGCGGGGACCTGTCCGGCTCACGCCGGGCAAAGGCAGCTGCCTGTCTCGGTTGGTCGGCGGTGAAGAAGAGACCCGCCAGGGACTGTTCTGCATCCCGCCACCGCCGGTCGAACGGTTTGACCAGATAGTGATTGACGGTGGAGGTGAGGCGGTCGGCGGCCGTTCCCTGGGTGCGTTTCAGACCGGAGATGGCGTTGGCCCGACTGCGGCGGAATGTCGACTCGGTGTCGTCGGGCCTGGCCGCGAAACCCCGGTTGAACAGGGCAACTTCGAAGTCGATCTGCAATTCGTCGCAAAGGTGGGCCATAGTCCAGGCGCCGAGGAGGGCGGCGGGCATGGCCCATGAGGTCTCTCTCCCTCTGACCCGTCCGGGGCTGAGCATCGAAGCCGAGGCGTCGACCAGTAGCGATACAGCGTATGTTCGTCGGGTCCGCGCCGCCCGGCGTTCGTAGAGACGCTCGTAGAGCCCGGCCCCGATGAACAGGGCCGAGTGTGGTGACACATCGCCCTGGTCGAATCCGGACCGCAGGCCCCTTCGCTGGTTGGCCGCGAATAACGGGAAGAGCTCTCCGCTCACCCTCCTTTGGTCGACCTCCCATTTCTTCGCCCCGTGGGCGAGTGCCTCGAGACCGGGGCCGGCCAGTCTGGAGAAGGCGGCAGGTATCGGGGCAACCAGCAGCTTTCCTCCCTGGCCATTCGGAAGATAGACATCGGGCGACTGTGAGATCCTGAGCAACTGGTCGGTGGAGTCGTCATCGGCGATCTCGGAGGCGCCTTTTCGGTCAGAGGCGCCGGAACGGGCTTCTGCGGCCCGTCTCGTGTCCTGGTAGGACTCGGCGTCCGAGACGATCGGTGATGTCATCCGAACTGCGTCTACCCCCTCCCGGGCTCTCTCCGCATCGGCATCGGCGGCAGTCTGCCTCTTGGCGTGGTGGGAGTTCTCCTGCACTTCGGTGACCAGCCCGTTGGCCCGAGCAATTGCCTCGAGTTCTAGTGCCAGGCCTGCGACGATCCAGGGGTCATCGGCTTCGGCGGCCATTTCGCACTGGGCAGAACCGTCGTCGAGGGCAACTGCGGCGCGGGCGTCGAATCTCCGCTCGAGGACGTCGCGCTCGACGTAGCCTCCGGTGAGCAGAAAGCACCCGAGGACGAACTGGCTCAGGGCACCGCTCCGCTCGATCGCCTGGCTGAGCGAGGAGAGATAGAGGTCCTGAAGCACGGATCGCGCCCCGGGATAGATGGAGAGCCCCTGTATCTCCTGCCGGGCATCCTCGAGACTGAAGAACAAGACCTCGGCCACCGGTTTGTCGGTCTCTCCGAGGGCGGTGAGAAGGTCTAATTCGACGTCTTCTTCAGATTTTCGGTCTATTGGCCAGTCGCTCGGGACGGTGCGTGGTTCATCGAGGCGCGTCGACACCAGATGCATCACTTCGTGGAGCGCCGAGGCGAGGGCCACCTCGTCTGGGGTAACCGGTGCGTTTCGGTGGTATGCAGCCTGGAAAATCCGGGGGTCACAGACCACTTCGTTGTCAGACGCCGCTGCCTCGGACCCGAGCCGCACCCGGAGTTCGGGGTTTTTGGCCAGGCTCCGGGCGAACCTGGTCACGGCGGGCGCCACCCTCTGATACCGATTGACGACGGCCTCGATGGCCTGGTCTTCAGGTCCGATCAAGTCGGCCAGGAATGTCTTTTGGCGATCGCGCATTAGCCGCCAATTGTCTCACGTGTGTCAAATTTATTCCTTACCCGCTTGCGGGGAAGGTGGCTCCGCCGCTTGCGGCGGAGACGGATGGGGGTGGCAAAGCACCAATTCGAGCTATGCGCGCGATCTTCTCCGCCCCCCTCCGTCTCGATCCAAAGCGATCGAGCCACCTCCCCCGTTCGGCTCCGCCTCCTGGGGAGGAGTAGAACCTGCCCGCCTCCTGGGGAGGAGTAGAACCTGCCCGCCTCCTGGGGAGGAGTAGAACCTGCCCGCCTCCTGGGGAGGAGTAGAACCTGCCCGCCTCCTAGGGAGGAGCAAGCTAAGCCGTGTGCACTCTTACACTGCCACCGTGCACTACGACCTCACCAAGCTTCCCAATGGATTACGAGTCATAACCGAGACAATGCCTTCTGTGCGATCGGTATCCATCGGTTGCTGGGCCGATACTGGTACGAGGGACGAGACACCGCAGGAGCACGGCGCATCCCACTTCCTCGAACATCTCCTCTTCAAAGGGAGCGAGACTCTTTCCGCTCGTGATGTCAGCGAACAATTCGACGCGATGGGAGCAGAGTCCAACGCGTTCACCTCCAAGGAAGCGACCTGTTACTGGACGAGACTCCTCGACACCGATGTCGATGAAGGCTTCGACATTCTTTCTGAGATCATCCAACGCCCTGCTTTCCGGGCCAACGAAATCGACTCGGAGCGCCAGGTCGTCATCGAAGAGATAAACATGAATGACGACGACCCCGGCGATGTCGCCTTCGAGAACTTTTCGATTGCGGCATTTGCCGACCACCCATTAGAACAGCCCGTTCTCGGAACCCGCGACTCGATTCGGGGAATGACCCGCGATGACATCATCGGCTACTGGAATCGTCGTTACGGCGCCGGCTCTGTAGTGGTCGCTGCAGTCGGCAACCTCGATCACCAGGAAATCGTCGACCAGGTTGCGGAGCGGTTCGGCGATTGGTCCGGCGATGCGATATCCCATGAATACTCCGAGGTGACCCCGCCCTCCAAGGTGCTGCTGACCCGTCGCGACACCGAGCAGGCCCACATCCTCATCGGAGGGAAGGGTTTGCAACGCGACGACGAGCGTCGATGGGCCTATCAAGTCCTCAACCACGTCATGGGTTCAGGGATGTCGTCGAGATTGTTCCGCGAAGTTCGCGAAGAAAGGGGCCTTGCCTACTCGGTGTACGCATTCAGGCTTGCCTACGCCGATGCCGGTGCCTGGGGAGTCTATGTCGGGACGACCCCGAGCCAGACCGACACAGCATTGACCGTGATCAACGACGAGCTGGCCAAGGTGATGGAAGAGGGGATCACCGACGCCGAAATGGACAGGGCCAAAGGCTCGATGCGTGGCGGCCTCGCCCTATCTCTCGAAGACTCCAACAGCAGGATGGTCCGACTCGGAAGGGATGAGCTTGCCGGAATGCCCCATCTCTCGACCGACGAGCGTCTGGAGAAACTGGACGGGGTCACCAAGGAGGAAGTCCAGAAGGTGGCCCAGGAGATGTATCAGGGCGACCGTTTGATAGGTGCGGTAGGACCGTTCGAGGAATCGGACCTCGAGGGTTACCTGAACTAGGGCGTTATCTCGAAAGCGACGGTCGCCGGTTTCTCAGCGAAATTCAAAACGCCGCCGTCGCCCCCGTCGGGCCGGGTGATGGTAAGCCCACCACCCAGCTCGACCTCCCCATCATCAACAGGCCACCCCACGACGGTGATTTGACTCACCGGGCCTGTCGATGAAACCCAAAGAATGCTGTGGCCACCCTGGACCAGCGAAATGAGATTCCCGGCCGTTCCGATCGGCTCCAGGTTTTCGCCAGGATGATCGGCGGCGAATCGGGCCGTGGTCGAAAAGCTTGCGGCCATGAGGAAGAACCCCGCGACCAGCAGGCCAATCAAACGAAGGTTGGGAACTACTCTCTGCACTCGGCGACTACGTTATGTGGCGAGCCTTCCGATTCATACGGCTAATTCGACAAACTGCGAAAGGACTAGTCCGTAGACAACAGCGATCCCGAGGATCGAAATGGCGTACACCAACGACGATCGGTTCCTCCTCGCACCGATACGAGCGCACCAGAACCCGAGCACGACCCACAACATCACATCGAGGGGCCACGCCACAATCACCGACCCTGTGACGACTCCGATGAGCGCTGATATCGGGCCACCTGTGTAAAGGAGGGCGAGACCGAGGAATTCGCAAGAGCCACTGCAGGTCTCCTGGTTGATCAGTCCCAGACCGGAGGCAAAAAAGGCAATGCCGACGCCGAGCAGGAGCAACGTGGCGAGCGCGGCGTCACGACATCCGGGAGCTTCCGATTGGGGCACTGCCAGATCGTACGGGCGGTGCCGGGTTACCGCTAAGGCAACCGAACTGCCCGTACAATCGGGGGGTCACACTTATCGACGAGGTCTACTCATGTTGTATCGAAATATTTTGCTGGTCATCCACATTGCAGCTGTGGGCGCCTGGTTCGGCGCCAATATCGTTCAGGCGGTCGTGCCCGGCCTCCTCGGACCGGAATCGGCCGCCGCTTCGGCATGGTTTCGTGTCACCGAGAAGATGTCCAAGGCGTTGTATATCCCGGCGGGTGTCACCGTCCTCGTGACGGGAATCCTTCTGGTACTGAATTCAGAGATCTATGGATTCGGGACGTTGTTCGTCACGATCGGATTTCTAGCGGTCATTCTTGGCGCCGTACTTGGTTCAGTCGTCTTCGGGCCAAAGTCGAGGGCTATCGCCGACGCACTCGATGCCGGTGACATCACTCTGGCTGATCGCCTGCGCTCAAGCACGGGGGGATTCGGTGTCCTCGACACTTTCGTCGTCCTCTTCACCATTTTCGCGATGGTCGCAAAACTCGGGGTCTAGGCGATAATCACCAGAGCCGTGCGTAAATCCATCCTTCCCCTCCTCTTTCTCCTTGTAGTCCTGGGAGGGTGCTCCGATGAATCTCCGGCATCTGCCGGAGATCCCAACCCGTCGTCAGGAGCCTCCCCCGCCGTTGTCGATGAGAACGGTGACCCTGTGGAGACGCCGACAACGGCGCCGCAGATTCCGTTGATCGGTCGGGTGTTGAACACAGCGGGCTTGCCGCTCTCGGGAGCTGTTGTCTCGGTCTCCGGGGCTACGGCGTTGACCGGGCCTGACGGGTTCTATAACCTCGATGCCCCTGCTTCGGGGTTGGTCACCGCGGAAAAGCCGGGTTGGGTTTCGTCTGAGGCTCCCTGGGACGGGGGCACAACCCCGGTCGAAATCAGGTTGAAGCCGATAACGGTTCGAGCACTTCGTGTCGCCGCGAACGCGGCGGGTGACCCGGCGCAATTCCAGCAACTCCTCGATCTGGCCGATGAAACCGCCGTCAACGCTCTCGTTTTCGATACCAAGACCGAGGGCGGAACCGTGCTCTATGACACCGGTGTTGCGCTAGCCCACGAGATGGGGGCGGTCCGGGACACGTACGATCCGGTCGAACTGATCGCCATGGCAAAAGAGCACGGTCTCTACACCATCACCCGCATCGTTTCGTTCGATGATGCGATCAAAGGAGACAAATACCCCTCGCATGCAATTGCTGGCCGCTGGATCGATCCACGTATCCGTGATGCGTGGACCTACAACCTCGATCTAGCTGTCGAAGCATGCGAACTCGGCTTCGACGAGATTCAGCTCGACTATGTTCGCTTCCCTTCCGGTGACGCTGTCAAAATTAGCGGCCAGCTCGACATGTCACAGGACGAGCGGGTTGGCGCCGTCGCCGCCTATGTCGCCGAGGCGAGGTCGCTCCTGCATCCACTGGGCTGCTCATTGAGCGCGGACATATTCGCAATTGTGGTCTCAGCGACGAACGACCAGGGCATCGGTCAACGGCCGGAGGAGTTATCGGCACACCTGGACGCACTGTCGCCAATGATTTATCCCAGCCACTATTCGAACGGCTGGCTCGGTTACGACGACCCCAATGAGCATCCGTACGACGTCACTGCAGATGCCATCGACGACTCGATGCGGAGAATGGAACCCGGGACGGAGTTGCGACCGTGGCTGCAATCATTCTGGTGGACGTCAGAACAGATCCGACGGTCGATACAAGCTGCCGAAGACCGTGGCGTCGGTTGGATGTTGTGGAACATCGAAAGCAATTATTCGCGGTCGTCTCTGCCGACCGATGCCGAGTTGGAGGGCTGACCGTTGCAGGTCGGGGTTCAGCTACCCGAAGTCGAACGTCCGGTTGGTTGGGCGGAAATGCGCGATATCGCACTCACTGCAGAGGAAGTCGGGCTCGACTCGATCTGGGTTGGCGATCACCTCTTGTACCGTGATGAACTTGGCGTACGTGGCCCGATGGATGCCTGGTCGCTTTTGGCTGCACTCGCAGAGGCCACCAATCGAGTCCAGGTTGGCCCGCTGGTGGCGGCGACCTCGTTTCACAATCCAGCGATGCTGGCTAAGAAGGCGGCGTCGGTGGACGAGATTTCCGGTGGCCGTCTCATCCTCGGTCTCGGTGCTGGCTGGAACAAGACTGAGTACGACGCCTTCGGATTCCCCTACGAAAATCGCGTGGCACGGTTCGAGGAGGCATTTACGATCATCCGCACTCTCATCCGTGACGGGAAGATCGACTTTGAAGGCCGCTTCTATACCCTCCGCGAAATGGAGCTAGCTCCCAAGGCTCGACCCGAGATACAGCTGATGATTGGCTCCAACGGCCCGAGAATGCTCGAAATCGTCGCGCCGCACATCGACATGTGGAACTCGTGGCACGTGTGGTATGGCAACCGCCCTGAAGGTCTCGAGCCGCTGATGGCTCAGGTGGACACGGCTGCGAAAACGGTGGGCCGTGATCCATCCGAGATCGGACGGACCGTAGCAGCGTTGTTCCAACTCGACGGAGGGATGGGGAGGCGGTCGAGTTACGATCGCTCGCCTTCGGTACCCATCACAGGCAGCGACGACGATCTCGTGGAAGCACTGGCCGGGTTCGCCGGGGCCGGTATCGACCACGTCCAGATGGTGCTCGACCCGATTGATGTCGCCGGGGTGGAGAGGATGGGCGAGGTTGTCCGACAGTGGAGGTCGGGGTTTAGGACTCCGTGATTTCGACTGTCGAGATCTTCACCTCATCATGAGGCCTATCGCTTCCATCCGTTTTTGAGGTTGCAATCGAATCGACAACATCGAGGCCGTCCTTAACCTGGCCAAAGATCGTGTAGCTGTGGGGGAGTCCCCCATCTTTGTGCATGATGAAAAATTGGGATCCGTTGGTGTGGGGGCCGGAATTGGCCATCGCCATTGTTCCCCTCGCATAGGTTCCGGGGCCTTCGACTTCGTCACGGAATTTGTAGCCAGGCCCACCCGATCCGGTGCCGGTGGGGTCGCCTCCCTGGATCATGAACCCTTCGATGACCCGATGGAAGATGACACCGTCGTAAAATCCCTCACGGGCCAGAAAGACGAAGTTGTTGACGGTTTGCGGTGACCGCTCGACGAGGAGATCGACGTCGATGTCGCCATGATTGGTCTTGATTGTCGCCGAGTATTTCTTCGCCAGATCGACGGTGAGCTCGGGCTGAGAGTCGTATTGCTTGGGCAAAATTCTGTCCTTCGTCGGTTGGGTTCGAGGTTAGGGGCACCGTCCCTATAGCCAAATTCAATTCCGACGACGCCGAACCGGGGGCCAGATCGTCACGTGAACCCGGAGTAGTGTGACCTACTCCAATAGCGATTAGGAGAACGGTGTGAGCTGGCTAACTGGGGCAGGCCTCGTTCTATCCATTTCCGCGGTTGTGGCCTATTTGATCCTCTTGTTCGTCGTTCACGATTTCACCTATCGGACGTGGCTGTTCGATGCCGTGATCGGGATTGGAGTCGCCAGTGCCTTTGTCGGGTGGCTCCTTGGAGGTAGTGGTTGGTTGGCGATCATGGCCGCGGTGGTGGGAATCGGATGGTTGTTGTTAACTCGTAGGGAGTTGGCCATTAGCGGATCTGACCGCCTCAAGCTGCGACCGGGCGACCGTCTCCCTGCTTTTGAGTTGTTGACGACAAGCCATCGCGTGGTCACGACTGACGATATCGTCGCCGATGCCCCCGCCCTACTCGTCTTGTACCGGGGATGGTGGTGTCCATCCCAAAAACCGCAACTCGATGAGATGGTCGCCGCTTTTGACCGACTCGCCGAGAGAGACATATCAACGTATGCCGCGTCGGTAGATGGACCTGATGAAAGTGGCCCGATTCAAGAGCGAGTGGGTGAAAAACTCACCATCCTGTGCGGGGTGTCAGAGTCCCTACTCGACCAGATCGGAGTCAAGGATGTGCGCGGCGCACCCTGGTACGACAGAGTCATCTTTGGTGCCAAGAAGCAGCCAATCGCCATGCCGGCGATCATCCTCGTCAACAGGGACGGACGAGTCGTACATGCCTCCCGATCTACCAGGCTCGACGTAAGGCCCGCAGATTTGGTGACGTTATTGGATGGGATTGGAGAGAGGATTTGATTCAACTCACCCCAACCTATCGATAATCGGCGCGAAAGCCTCGATACTTCCGTCGATATAGGGATCGGGTATCGAAACAATGGAATGGTTGGCCCCTGCCGCTCCATACTCCCCGAACAGCCCGATCAGGTCGTCTGAAAGCCCCGCGTTATTCCTCCGGGCGAACTCTTCTTTTGTGAGGTTCGAGGGGCGCAGCGATTCGATTCGGGCACTTTGTTCCCGATTGGAAACGGCGGGCATGGCATTGACGAGATGGCTTACCTCGATTTCGCTCGGTTCACGCCCGACGTCGGCGCAATGTCGATGAAGCACCGTAACCTTGTGCGCGACGCGCTCGGGGTTGCCGAACACGTTGGCAGCATCGGCCAACCCGGCAACCATGCGGAGGGTTATTCTTTCGCCCGAACCGCCGATCATTATCGGGATCCGTTCCTGGATAGGTCGGGGATAGCACGCCAGGCTGTCTGCAGAGAGCAACTCGCCTCGATAAGCCGGAGCGCCTTTCCCCCAGAGCAGACGTAGCACTTCGATCGATTCTGCAAGCAGCTGATACCGCTCAGAGGTACTCGGGAACTCGATCCCGTAGCCGGCGTGCTCTTCTTTGTCCCAGCCGATTCCCAATCCCGCATTCGCCCGACCACCCGAGATGACGTCGAGCGTCGCAATCATCTTTCCGAGAACGGCCGGGTTTCGATGGGTGATACCGGTGACCAGAGTCCCGAGACGGATCGTTGAAGTGACACCGGCCACGTACGACAATGTGGTGTAAGCCTCGGGAATATCCTCCCAAGCCCGTCCGACAGAGGGGATCTGTCGGAAATGGTCCATCAGCCAGAGGTCACGGAACCCGGCTGCCTCGGCTCTTTGAGCGATGTCGGCGATCGTCGGGCCGGGTACGCGATCGCCCCAGGCGAACCGGGAGACGAGCAGCCCGAACGTGTGTCCCCTCGCCGGGGTCCGTTCGCTGTTTGTCGGCTGCGCGGCGACAAGTTGTGGCGCAACGGTTCGAACCGGCTGTTGCTCGAGAATCGAGTCGAAGCCCTCGTCGATGAGCTCACCCTCCACCTCGCCAAGTCGCTTCACCTGTTTCCTCAATATCGCCTGAGTGAGCGGACGAGGCTTTTCAGAGTTTCGTTCCAGGCAAATCTCCGCCGGGGTTGAAAAGGTCACCGCGTAGATCGGGATGTCGTTCGAGTGAGCCTGGGCGATCCACGAGGCCCGTCTTTCCCGGTCGAAACCGAGAGTGTCGATCACCGTCGTGAGGTTCCGGTTTACCCGCTCGGTGACAATCGTTTCCAATAGCTGAAACGCAACGCCGCTCGCCTGAAGATCGGCTTCGTCGACTCCCACCCGCGAACGGAGCTCGTCGGAGGAGACGATCTCGTTTGGTGCAAAATTGGCCGACGCCCAACTGCTCTTTCCCGACGAGCTTGGCCCGATCAGGACTACGACGCACGGTGAGGGAAGACGCGTTTCCACACCAGGGTTTTAGTCGAAGTCATGTCTCCCGTGCGAGGGAAGTAACCTGTGGGGGTGACATCAACACCATCTGCACCCTTCGGTTGGGTCGCCACGGCAATGGTCACCCCTTTCACACCCGAAGGCGGAGTCGACCATCAAAAGGCCTGGGACCTCGCCCAACATCTCGCCAAAACCGGCACCGAGACCCTTGTGGTCGCCGGTACGACCGGAGAATCACCGACTCTGAGTGATCTGGAAAAAGTGGCATTGTTCAAGACCGTCGTCGATGCTGTTGCCGATAAGAAGACCAAAGTGGTGGCCGGGACCGGGACCTACGACACAAGGCACTCGGTCGAGCTCACCGAGCGAGCCGCTGAACTCGGCGTCGATGGAGTGCTCGCCGTCACTCCCTATTACAGCAAACCCGAGCAGCAGGGTCTCATCGGTCACTTCATCGCAATCGCCGATGTGGGAGTGCCTGTGATGCTCTACAACATCCCGGGCCGGACCGGGCGACTGATCGAGGTAGACACCCTTGCCACCCTGTCCGAGCACCAAAACATCGTGGCTGTGAAGGATGCCGTAGAAAATCTCGATTTCACATCCCGAACGGTTCACCAGGTCCCCGCTTTCCCCGTCTACTCGGGACAGGACTCGCTCACCCTTCCCATGCTGTCAGTCGGTGCGGTGGGTGTGGTCTCGGTGATCGCCCACCTCGCCGGGCCCAACGTAGCCGCGATGGTCAAGGCCTTCCACGCCGGGGACATCGAGGAGGCTCGCCGCATTCACCATCTGCTCCTTCCCCTTTGCCATGCCTGCTTCCTGGAATCGAACCCGGCGCCGGTAAAAGGTGCGATGAGCAGGGCCTGGGAGGATGTCGGCCCGGTGCGACTTCCATTGAATGAAGCATCGACTGCCACGTTGCGAGCCATCGAGAAAGCCCTATCCGGTATCGGCTCCACCAAGTGAGCGTTTCCATAACCTTCCTTGGCGGTCTCGGCGAGATCGGCCGAAATTGTGCTGCAGTGGAAATCGAGGGCAAGATCGCCCTGATCGATGTCGGGTTGATGTTCCCCGAAGAAGACATGCTCGGGGTCGACCTGGTTTTCCCGGATTGGTCATGGCTGATCGAGCGTCGCAAAGATGTTGAATGCGTCATCCTCACCCACGGACACGAAGATCACATGGGTGCCCTCGGGTACTTCCTCCGTGACATAAATGTGCCTGTCTACGGGACCCGTCTCGCCACCGAATTAGCCAGCGGGCGGATCGATGAACTCGGCGTCAAGGGCGATCTCCGTCCGATCAACTACAAGAAGTGGACATCGCACGGACCGTTCAAGTTCATGCTTATCCCGGTCAGTCACTCGGTGCCCGATGCCTCGGCTGTGGCACTCGACACGCCGGAGGGGATGGTCGTCCATTCCGGTGACTTCAAACTCGACCCGACCCCCATCGATGGGCGACCCACCGACCTCCCGGCATTTGCCTCACTCGGCCGGCGCGGTGTCCGGTTGCTTCTCTCCGATTCGACCAACGCCGAGAAGCCCGGATTCGAGCCATCGGAGAGTTCGGTCGGGCCACCGATTCGCGATGTGATTCGTGACGCCCAGGGCCGGGTCATCGCAGCCTGCTTCTCCTCGCATGTCCATCGGGTCCAGCAGATCGCTGATGCCGGTGTCGCTGCCGGGCGGAAGATCGCCTTCTTCGGCCGATCGATGCATCGCAATACGACGATCGCCGACGACCTCGGCATTCTCGACGTGCCTGCAGGATCGGTGGTCGATATCAAAGACCTGGGGAAACTGCCACCCGAAAAGCAGCTGATGATCACGACCGGGAGCCAGGGCGAGCCGTTTGCCGCTCTTTCCCTGATGTCGCAGGGCCGCCACAAGTTCGTCGAGCTGGGCGACGGAGACACCGTGCTCATTTCCGCGAAGCCGATTCCCGGGAACGAGACCGCAGTCTCCAAGGTCATCTCCAACCTGATCCGTCGTGGTGCAACCGTCATACACGGTCGCAATGCCCATGTGCATGTTTCGGGGCACGCGGCACGGGAGGAACTGCTCACCTTCCTCAACCTGCTGCGCCCCAATGCTTTTGTCCCGGTGCACGGCGAGTACCGCCACCTTCATGCCCATGCCGAACTGGCCAAGAGAATGGGTGTGAAGTGGGTCGAGGTGCTCGAGGACGGCGACCGTGTCACCATCGACGGGAAGAAAACAATCAAAGAGTCGAGGGTAGTTCCAGCCGGCTATGTCTATCTCGACGGGTCGTCGGTCGGCGATGTGAAGAATGCAGTGATTCGCGACCGGTCCCATCTGGCTGACGAAGGCGTGGTGGTGGTGACGGTCGGCATCGACCACGACACCGGCAAGATCCTCTATGGGCCCGATCTCGACAGTCACGGTGTCATGGACGACCCGTATCTCGTCCTCAAGAAGGCCGCCGAGGCGGTCACCAAGAGCCTCCAGGAGCATGCCAGCGGGCGTGCCGACCTCGGCGAGCTCCAGAAAACCGTCCGTCAGGCCGTAGGTCGGGTATTCCGGGAGGAGACCTCGCGTAAGCCCGTCATCGTCCCGGTAGTGATGGAGTTGTAGGCGGAGACCAACTCCGCCCTTCGCCAGTCTTCAGGGAACCAACGTGACCGGGTATTCCCTGATATCGATCCGGGAGCCGTCCTTTGCGGAGTTGGCGTAGACGATCAGCGCACCGACCTGCTCGCTGTCGATTTCGTACTCGATGAAGAAGTCGAAGCCACTCCAGCCGGTCCCATTGGTCGTCATCTCCTGGCCCTCGGCGATGATCAAGCCATCGTCGTCGGTGAGCACCCAGTTGAAGGCTGCCTCGAAGACAGCACCGAAACCGGTGACATGGAGTGGATTGGCCCCTCCACCGCGGTAGACGGGCTGCTCCACGGTGAGTGCGGCAGCAAAGTCGAGGTAGTCGGCTTTGAGGACCGGACGGTCGACCAATTGGCCGTCGGACGTCTGTGCCTTGATTGCTTGTCCATCCTGGCGGAAGAGAACTTCATTGACAAAGGGGATGGAAGTGAGAGTGAAGACGACCTGGGCCATGCGTTGTGCGACCACCGGGCTGGTGTCGGCCCCACCGAACTCAGATGAGAGGTCGACCACGGCGATCCCCTCGCCCAGAGTGAGACCTAGTACCTCCACACCCTCCGGGATGGTGGTTGAGATTGCTGGTGTGCCCGATATCTCCGACGCGGTCGGCCCGGCGAATAGTTGCTCCAGAGATTCGCGTGCGACGGCCACGGTGTGCGGGACCGTGCGTTGCACGGGGAGCAGGAACGGGCCGGTTCGGAGGGGGTGCCCGGGCTCGTCGATGAAAAACCACGGAGCCAGGTTCAGTTCGACCGGGGAGGCCGTGGTGTCGGGCGACGCCGGAGCCGTCGTGGTCGTGTCGGGCATAGTGGTGGTGGTGTCGGGAGCGGGCGGGGTCACGGGAACCGTGGTCGTCGATTCTGCATCGGGTGCCAGCCCGGTGGTCGTGGTTTCGGAGCCGATGGGTCCCGGGGTGGCGCAAGCAGTCATCAAGATCGCCAGAGCAGAAATCATGCACAGTTGTCGTCTCATCTCATCAACCTCTTTGGGATTGGACCGCTACAGCATTAAGACGGAGCCGAGCGTCAGAAAGTTCACACCTCCGCAACCACGTCGACCATGACCTCGTCGAGAGGTTTGCGCCCCAGGTCCGGCACCACGCAGTCGTCTGCTGGATAGCCGATGGGGAACATGCAGAAGGGCCGCTCATTCTCGGGTCGGCCGAGCAGGTTGGTCAAGAATTTCATCGGACTCGGGGTGTGGGTGAGAGTGGCCAGGCCCATGTGATGAAGTGCGGCGATGAATAATCCAGCAGCGATTCCGCAAGACTCTTTGACATAAAAGTGGTGAACTTGCTCGCCATCCACGCCGCGCCCAAACCGTTGCTCGAACATCACGACGATCCAGGGGACAGTTTCGAGGAACTCCTTGTGCCAGTCGGTCCCCAACGGCTCGAGAGCTTCTTTCCAATGCTCGGGAAGACGACCACCCTCGTAGTTGATCCTCTCCTCCTCCTCGGCAGCCACCCTGATCTGCCGCTTCACCTCCGGGTCGCCGACCAGGACGAATGTCCACGGTTGCCGGTGGGCACCAGATGGTGCTGTCGAGGCAGTGCGGATTGCCTGTTCGATCAGGTGTCCGGGCACCGGTTCGTCAGAGAAGAATCGAACACTCCGTCGCCGGTTCATCTCCTCGAAGAAAGAGTCTGCCCGATCGTGTTGTTCTTCAGGACTAAGTCGCTCGAATCGGAGCGGGATCATTGGCGCTGGCATGGCATGGAAGCTACCACCCGCCTCCCAAACACCGTTCTGTGAACCGTTTTGGCGTTGTGGGCGCATCAACCCTTCACAAAACGATCGCGACGACGTCGGCTGGTCTGTCCGGCCCATCACCAATACCACCACGGAGCGCGCGCTGTGGTGTATTGTCTGAATCCACATGGCCAAAAAGACATCCACCCGGAAGGGTGCCTCCGGGCGGAGGCGGGTGTCTCCAAGCAAAGCGACAGCTAACAAGACCAAGAAGAAGACCGCACAATCGGCCTCGATAAGCCAAAAGCTGGTGGCTTTCAAGGGTTCGGTGCGAGGGGCTCTAGGACGTCAGACCGACGATGTCTGGGGGTCTCTGCTTTTGGTCATCGCCACCATCATCGTGCTGTCCTTCTTCGACAAGGCAGGCCCGGTGGGCACAGGCCTCGAATCCGGCTCTCTCTTCCTCTTCGGTGTCTGGCGTTTTGTGTTGCCGGCTGCACTCGCCGGGATCGGCATCGCCCTCATCATCGGCAAACCCCGCGAAGGGGCTCTCAAACTGGTGATCGGTGGATTGGCGGCCTTCATCGCTTCCCTCTCGATGTTCCATCTCCTCACCGGCGCCGTTGCCCTGGTCCCGAATATCGAGTTGGTGAAAGAGCGCGGGGGAGCGGTCGGGGCTCTAATCGCCTTCCCCCTCCAACGAGTCCTCGGCTATTGGGGTGCTTTCGTCGTGATCGCGGCCGTGATGGGAATGGGCGTGCTCGTGCTGACCCGCACCAGTGTTCGTGAATTGTTCCTGGGGATCGGGCAGATGTGGAAGGCTGGTTCCCACTTCGTCAGGGGAGTATTCACCGCCAGCGGGCCGGCCCGGACCATCACTCCCGTGGTCACAGTGCCGTCACTGCCACGGGGAAAACACCAGAGGCCAAAGGAAGCGCGTCCGCCTGCGCAAAAGAAGTCGAAACCTGTCGACGCCAAGCCGGGAAACCCTCCGGTGCAAGCCGTCGATCTAACCGGGGGCAAATACCAGTTGCCCCCGCTGAGTCTTCTCGGTGGTGGCGGCGGCGGCGAGCTCAACAAGCGGTCACTCGAAGACATGGCCCGTCAGCTCGAAGAAACCCTCATCCAGCATGGTGTCGACGCCACCCTCACCAAGATCGTCCCGGGGCCCACTGTTACCCGTTACGAAATCGAGTTGGCACCAGGGGTCAAGGTCAATCGGGTTTCGAACCTGTCTCACGACATCGCCTATGCGCTGGCAACCCCGGACGTCCGACTTCTCGTTCCCATCCCGGGCAAGTCCGCAATCGGAGTCGAGGTTCCCAACCGCAACCGTCGTCTCGTCTCGCTCGGCGACATCTTGCGGGCGGCGCCCGATGCCTCCAAGACCCATCCGCTGACGGTGGGGTTGGGTATGGATATCTCGGGCGACTCCAAGCTGCTCAACCTCTCCGAACTGCCCCACGTTTTGATCGCCGGCGCCACCGGCGCCGGGAAGTCGTCGTGTATCAACTCGATCGTCACTTCCCTTCTCATGCGGACCCACCCCGACGATGTCCGTCTGATCATGGTCGACCCCAAGCGGGTCGAACTCGGCCAGTACAACGGGGTGCCGCACCTTCTGACCAGGGTCATCACCAACCCGAAGAAGGCCAACGAAGCCCTCAAGTGGGCTGTTGCCGAAATGGACCGCCGCTACGACCTGCTCGCGGACGCCAAGGTTAGGGACATCGAGGGCTACCGGGAAAAGCTCGATGCCAACGGTCTCGACCCCGAAGGGTTCGACCGATTCCCTTACATCGTGATCATTATCGACGAGTTGAACGACCTGATGATGGTGGCGGGTAGAGAGGTCGAAGACTCGATTGTTCGCATCGCGCAGATGGCCCGCGCTGTCGGCATTCACCTTGTCATCGCCACCCAACGGCCTTCGGTCAACGTCATCACGGGTGTAATCAAGGCCAACGTCCCCAGCCGTCTCGCCTTCAGTGTTGCTTCTCAAACCGACTCGCGGGTGATCATCGATGGAAGCGGTGCGGAGAAACTGGTCGGCATGGGAGACATGCTGGTGGTTACCGCCAAGGAGCCGCGTGCCCAACGCATCCAGGGCTCATGGGTGAGGGAATCTGAGGTCCATGCCGTGGTCGACTGGGTCAAATCCCAACGCGAAGCGGAATATAAGGACAAAGAAGTTCTCGAGGCGGCCGCTGCAGCCGCAGCCGTACGGGCCGGGGAAGAGGACGACGAGGACGCGGTGTTGGTCAGGCAGGCCATGGAGTTGGTTGTTCGTTCCCAGTTGGGCTCCACTTCGATGTTGCAACGCAAGCTCCGGATCGGATTTGCCCGCGCCGGAAGGGTCATGGACATTCTCGAAATTCGTGGCGTCGTCGGCCCATCTGAGGGCAGCAAAGCCCGCGAGGTGCTGATCACCGTCGACGAGCTCGAAGACATGCTGGTCGCCGAGTCGACGCCCGTCTGAGGTTGCCCGGTAACGGCATCCAGATAAGCTCATCAACGCATGAGAACTCTGATTTCCCCTGACGGGACAGTTAACGACCGGCTTCCGCTGACGCTGGGCCAGATGAAGGATCTCTACGCCGATATGGTCGAAGCCCGCGCCTACGACCGTAAGTCGATCGCCATGCAGAAACAGGGCCGCCTTGCCACATATGCGCCCTTCGAAGGCCAGGAGGCCGCGCAGATCGGTGCCGCCGCGGCGCTCAATCCGGATGATTGGGTTGCAGGAACGTATCGGGATGCTGCTCTGATGTGGAGGGCGGGCTACTCATGGCGAAATCTCGTCGCCGGCCGTACCGGTGACGAAAGAGGCGGTCACCCACCCGAAGGCGTCAACGTCCTTCCCCCCTCGATCACCGTCGGTGGGCACATGATCCACGCAGTGGGGCTCTCCTGGGCGGAGATGCTGAACCGCACTGGACGAATTGCTCTGACGTCGTTTGGCGACGGCGCCACCTCCGAGGGCGACTTCCACGAGGCGATGAACATTGCCGCCGTCTTCCAGACCCCGACTGTATTTCTCTGTCAGAACAACGGTTTTGCCATTTCCTATCCACGCTCTGAGCAAACCCGATCCGAGACCATCGCCGGCAAGGCCGCCGCCTATGGAATGCCCGGAGTTGAAGTGGACGGCAACGATGTCGCCGCGGTCTTTGTCACTGTCACTGAGGCTGTCGACCGGGCACGCGCTGGGGGAGGGCCCACCCTCATCGAAGCAGTTACCTATCGGATCGGGCCACACACCACCTCCGACGATCCCGGCCGTTATCGCACCGAGGACAAGACCGAAGAGTGGCGCCGACGTGACCCGTTGCTCCGGGTGCAGAACCTCTTCGAGTCAGCCGGGGAGTGGTCACCGGAATGGAGTGAAGAGATTGAAAGGCGTTCGGTCGAGAGAATCGAGGAGGCGGTAACGGAGGCTGAGGCGCTGCCCCAGCCGACCAGGTCGGAGATGTTCCATCGGATGTACGCCGAGATCACCGACCCGCTGCTGAACCAATTGGGAGAGGGCAGCGATGGCTGAGATGAACCTTGCCCAGGCGCTCAACGACGGGCTGGACGCAGCTCTCGGATCCGATGACAGGGTCGTCCTCCTCGGGGAGGACATCGGCCGGACGGGAGGTGTCTTCCGCATTACCGATGGCCTGCTGGAAAAGTATGGCCCGGATCGCGTCTACGACACCCCGGTCGCAGAATCGGGCATCGTCGGAGCCGCCTTCGGTATGGCGATCGCCGGCATGAGGCCGGTAGTCGAGATGCAATTCATGGGATTCTCATACCCGGCGTATGACCAGGTGATCAATCACGTCGCCCGTATCCGCAATCGCTCGAACGGGAGATTCACGGCACCGATGGTGATCCGGATCCCCTTTGGCGGCGGCATCGGCGCTGCGGAGCATCATTCCGAGTCGTTGGAGGCGATCTACGCCCATATCCCGGGGGTCAAGGTGGTGGTGCCGTCCAGTCCTTACGACGCCAAGGGCCTGCTCCTCTCTGCCATCGAAGATCCCGATCCTGTTGTGTTCCTCGAGCCGATCCGGTCATACCGTGCGGTAAAAGAGGACGTGCCGGAGATCTATTTCACCGTCGACATCGGACCGGTGCGGATCGAGCGCGATGGCACCGATGTCACGCTGATCAGCTGGGGGGCGATGATGAAGGAGACCCGGGCCGCTGCGACCGGTCTCGAGGACGATGGAATCTCCGTTGAGGTCATCGACCTGCACACACTTTCGCCCCTCGACAGTGGTGGGATTGTGCGGTCGGTGGAGAAGACCGGCCGTGCGGTTGTTGTCCACGAGGCTCCCCGCACCGGCGGATTTGGTGGCGAGCTCGCAGCTGTGATCCAGGAACGTGCGTTGTATTCACTCCTCGCACCGGTGCAACGGGTGACGGGGCCCGACACCATCTTTCCTTTGAAACGCTCCGAATCGCACTACCTTCCGTCTGTGGAAAAAATCACAGCGGCAGCCCGCAAGACCCTGGAGGACTAAGTGGCCAAAGAGTTCCGGTTACCCGATATCGGCGAAGGTCTCGCTGAGGCCGAGATCGTGAGATGGCTGGTTGCTGTGGGAGATGTAGTCAAGGCAGACCAGCCCATCGTCGAGGTGGAGACCGATAAGGCGGTTGTCGAGATCCCGACACCATTCGCCGGTTCGGTGTTGGAACTCGGTGGGGACGAGGGAGACGTGATCGAGGTCGGCAACATACTCGTTGTGATCGGCGATGCCGGCGAGACCCAGCAGGTGGCCGTTGAGCCTCTCGCTCCGGATACCGCGAGATCCTCTTCTGCGGCGCCCATCGTCGGTTCGCTCAGCGAAGAGGCCGAGATGCTTCGGCCCCGTGCCGGGGCTGAGTCCCCGTCAGGTTCCGGTGTCAAGGCCTTGCCGGTGGTTCGCAAGCTGGCACGAGACCACGGCGTCGACCTCGAGGGGTTGGCCGGCTCCGGGCCCGACGGCAGGATCACCCGGGACGACGTCCAGAAGATCCTCGACTCTCAGATCGAAGAAACCCGGCCCGCGGAATCGGCTCCCGTTGATGCTCCGGCGCCATCGGCTCCGTATGAAGACACCAGCTCTCCTGCGGCCCCGGTTGACGAGCCACAGAAGATGTCACGTCTCCGCCGCACCATTGCTGACAACATGTCAAAGAGTTGGGCGGAGATTCCACACGTCACCACATTCGATGATGTCGACGCCACCCGACTACTGGAAACACGGGCCGCCCTCTCTCATCGCCACGAGATCAAGCTCCCTCTGGAAGCTCTGGTCGTGAAGGCGGTGTTACCTGCCCTGGATGAGTTCCCGGAATTCAACGCCACGATCTCGGGTGAGGAACTCATCTATCACACCGCCCGTGACATCGGGATCGCCGTCGACACCCCTGATGGCCT
>JBGTFH010000016.1:0-2331 GCA_041747375.1 Acidimicrobiia bacterium | reverse complement strand
CTCCGAGACCACCACAACGGCCGACGGTGGAAGTGACAGCACAACATCCGAAGCGATGGTCGACACCACCACCACCGAGGTGATGAGCGAAGATATGGACCCGAACACCGGTTTGCCGGTGATCGACCCATTTGATGTCACGGGCGATATCGTCACGGCGGGAAGTTCCACTGTTTTCCCTCTCTCTGAGGCAGTGACGTCCCTCTTCGAAGATGAAGGTTACGCCGGCCAGATCACCATCGACTCGATCGGCACTGGAGCCGGTTTCGAAAGATTCTGTGATGCCGCCGAGAGCGACGTCTCCAATGCCAGCCGTCCCATCGACGACGAAGAAATAGCGCTGTGTGAGGAGAACGGCCGCACACCGATCGAATTCCGGGTAGGCACCGACGCCCTTGCTATTTCGGTGAGCACGGGCAACTACTTTGTCAAGGACCTGACCCTGGAACAACTCGCCATCGCCTTCTCGACTGCCGAGACGTGGGCGGACGTTGACCCGTCGTTCCCGGCACACCCGATTGCCCTATTCAGTCCGGGAACCGACTCGGGTACCTTCGACTACTTCGTCGAAGAAGTCTTCGATGAAGATCCGGAGCCGCTGCTTGGTGCCGACCCCCAACTGTCCGAGGATGACAACATTCTCGTCCAGGGAATCGCGGGCGACGGCTGTACCGAAGGCGATCTTGCGACGACCTGTGCCATCGGGTACTTCGGCTATGCCTATTTCAACGAGAACGACGACGTCCTGAATGCCATTGCCATCGAAGGGGTGAATCCCATTGCCGAAGCAGTAGATGCCGGCGACTATCCCCTGGCGCGTCCGCTGTTCATATACAGCGCGGCCAGCATCATCGAAGAGAAGCCCCAGGTCGGCCAATACATCGCGTTCTATCTCAACAACGTCAACGACGTCATCACCGAGGTGGGCTACTTCCCCGCTACCCCGGAGGCGATCCAGGAGGGGGCAGCGGCCCTTCTTCCCCTTCTTGGCGGTTGAGTCGTTCTGAAAAGAAGATGCGGGGTGGCCTCCATGGCCGCCCCGCATCCGCTAAAGAGATATCGAAAAGATGACAACGGACACCGTCAAGACCGATCAGTCTGATTGGTATAAGAAGCGCAGGCGCCCCGGCGAGGCTGCGATCAAGGCGTTTCTGTTCCTTTCGGGTGTTCTCTCGATCGTCACCACTCTCGGGATCATCGTGGTGCTGGCCCGAGAGGCTCTCCTCTTTTTCTTCGATGAGCAGGTGTCGCTGGTCGAGTTCCTTACCGGAACAAACTGGCAGCCGACGATTGGCCAGTTCGGAATCTTCCCCCTCGTCTTGGCGACCCTCATCACAACTGGCATTGCGCTACTCGTCGCAATCCCGCTGGGCCTCGCCTCGGCCATTTATCTCAGCGAGTATGCCCACCCCAACGTACGGGCGACGATCAAGCCCATCCTCGAGGTACTGGCCGGCATCCCGACTGTGGTCTACGGCTACTTCGCCCTGACTTTCATGACCCCCCTGCTCCGCTCGATTCTCGGCACCTCCACGGTGGAGATCTTTAACACTGCATCGGCTGGAATCGTGATCGGGATTCTGATTATCCCTCTCATCAGTTCTTTATCCGAGGATGCACTCCACGCCGTCCCTCGATCGTTTAAGGAAGCCGCCTATGGCCTAGGGGCGACCCGATTCGAGGTCTCGACACGAATCGTGGTGCCGGCCGCGCTGTCGGGTATCACCGCTGCCATCGTTATCGCGGCCTCACGTGCCATTGGCGAGACGATGGTCGTCGCCCTTGCCGCGGGGGCGACTCCGAAGAACTTCACTTGGGGAGAAGACCCGTTGTTCGGGTTCATTCTCAATCCGTTCCTCGCCGGGGAAACCATGACAGGCCATATCGTTCGGATCTCGGGCGGCGACCTCAGTTACAACTCGATCGACTACACATCCATCTTTGCCATCGGGTTGACGCTCTTCGTTATCACCCTGATCCTCAACGTCATCAGCCGTAAAGTCGTTGAGCGATTCCGGGAGGCTTACGAATGAGTATGACCTCCGCTCCCCTTGAACTTCAGGAGAAGGACTACTCGGAGTTGTTCCCCGACGGAACCGACCTGCAACGGCAGTTAGGTGGGCGGAAGCGGCGGGAGGGGTTTGCCCGACTCATATTCGTACTGGTTCTTCTGGTCACAATCGGGGCCCTTGCCACTCTTCTCTACACCATCACCAATGCCGCGTTCGGGCTGACCGCAATCGTCAATGAAGTGGAGCCCGAAGCAATTGTCGCCGCAGTTGGCTACAACCCGGAAGAGGTGGCTCTGGCCGACCTGAGCAAGGACGAGCT
>JBGTFH010000015.1:0-13021 GCA_041747375.1 Acidimicrobiia bacterium | reverse complement strand
AGCCATCGGCTGGGGATATTGAGACCATCCATCATTACCGCAAACAATGGCGCTCCCAGAGCGGCGACCATCACCGATGCGATGCCGACCAGAACATAGGAGCGTGAGGCCTTGGCCATCTGGAAGAGGCAACCCCCGGCGAGTCCCATCACGGCCCCGAGGATCGCCTGGATAGGTACGGCCATAGCCGCTGTCTGTCCGAAAGAGAGGATGTCAAGCGAGGCAGGATTGATCGAAACGAACATGTCCCTCGGGTTGTATCCCAGTTCGGTGAGGACTGCCATCGCCAGGACGAAGAATCCGACTAGGGCGCCGGCCGTCACACCAGCGATCAAACCGGCACTGATTGGTTTTGGCATCACCCCATCCCTGGGAGGCTTGGCTGCCATATATCCGGTGAAGAGATAGTTGAGGAGCATCAACGCCACTGAGAACTGGAGGTAACCGGTGATGATCGGCCGGTCGTAGAAAGCCTCGATCATTCCCACGGCGGTCAAATAGATGATTACGAATCCGCCGAGGAGACCGACGTTCACCGGACGGGGGAGACGCTTCATTATGCTCGTTCCTCATCCGGAGCCCCGAAGAGCCCGCCGGGACGGAAAATGAGCACCAGCACGAGAATTCCAAACGAGATTATGGGTTGCAGCTGGTTGGGGGAAGGAATACCGAAGCCGGTGAGAAACAGGATCGGCCCGACAGCTTCGAGAATGCCCAGGACCAGCCCGCCGACAGCAGCTCCGGTGATCGATCCGATCCCGCCGAGGACAGCCGCCGTGAAAGCTTTGATCCCGGGGAAGAAACCCATGAAGAAGAAGACCGAGTTGAACAGCTGGACAAACAGGATCCCGGCTGCCCCGGCCAGAACGCCGCCGATCGCAAATGTCGAAACGATGGTTCGATCGACGTTGATCCCCATAAGGGCTGCGATCTCCCGATCTTCACCAACCGCACGCATGGCTCGGCCCAACTTGGTGCGTTCGATCACCATGAAGAGGGAAAACCACAGGATCACGGCACCGATTGTCACCAGTACCTGAGCCTTCTGGACGCTGAACCCGGCGATGATGATGTTCCCCTGCAGGATGTCGATGTTGGGGTAGGCACGCACCTGGGCGCCGTAGAAACCGCGGAACGTGTACTCCAGGAAGAGGGAGGCGCCGATGGCGGTGATCAGAGGGACCAGACGTGGCGCTCCCCGGAGCGGACGGTAGGCCACCCGTTCGAGAATGACCGCCACCGCCATGGAAACCACCGATGAGACTACGAACAAGAGTATGAGAGAAGGGATCGGGTATTCATTGAGGATCCCCTGGCCGGCGAGTGCCTGTGCAATGAAGAAGGCGGTGAAGGTCCCGGCCATGAAGACTTCACCATGGGCGAAGTTGATGATGAAAAGAATCCCGTAGACCAGCGTGTAGCCGAGTGCGATGATGGCGTAGACGCTGCCCCGGGCTACCCCGGCGGTGAAGAGGCTGACCCAGTCGGCGGTCGTGAAACGTCCGGTCTGAAGTGTTGCGACAGTACCTGCGATAACCCCGTACGCGATGAGCACGGAGAGAACGATGAGAATGGTACGACGGACCGGGAACCGTTCGAGCAAGACGCGATAGTTCCGTGAACTGGTCGAGTTAGTCGTCAATCGATCCCCTGTATTTGAAGTGGTAGAACGGGGCGAACCCGGAGGTTTCGCCCCGTTCTCATATGCAGTAGCGGTTTAGCTGTCGAGTGTTCCGAGTTCGCTGTAAACAGCCTCGGTGAACGCTCCACCCTCAACCGTGACAACGGCAATCGTTGCCGATGGCTGACAGTCACCAGTGGTGGCACAGGTCAGGCTTCCGGTGATACCGACGAAACCTGATGTCGCATAGAGCGCATCCTTCAGAGCGGTTCTCGGGATGTAGAGAGTGTCTCCATCCTCGATGGCCACTGAGTCGATGGCAGTCAGCACCAGGTTGGTGGCATCCCATGCGTGAGCGTGGAACACCGACTGCGGTGCACCGTACTTCTCGGTGTACGCCGGGATGAAGACATCGTTGTAGAAGTCAACATCGCCGGAGAACGACGCGAGGTCCGGTCCCGAGATGTAAACGCCATCGGCGTTTTCGGCGCCAGCGGCGTCGATCCAGTCTTGGGTGAACATTCCGTCGGAACCGGCGAGCACTGAGTCTGCCAATCCTTCGATCGCACGTGCCTGCTGGGTGATCAGACCACCCTCAGCCACGAATATCGGGAAGTACAGGAACTCAGGTGCGTCGGTTGCGATGTCGGTCAACACGGGGTTGAAGTCCGTGTCACCAACTTGGATCGCTTCCTGCTTCGTGACGGTTCCACCAAGTGAGGTGAAGGTGTCAGCGAAGACCTGCTGCAGACCATCCGCATACGGGCTTCCGTCATGGATGGTGGCTGCTGTGCGCAGACCGAGTTCGGTGTAAGCGAAGTTCGCCACTGCGGCACCCTGGATCGAGTCGTTGTGGGCGGTACGGAGATAGAACGGCTGATGCGTCCCTTCCGCTGTCAACGCGGGGCCTGTATTCGAAGGCGAGACAATCGAGATTCCCTTGTCAGAGAAGATCTTGTCCGCTACTCCAAGGGCCGCGCTCGAACAGCTTGTACCGATCACAGCCACGATCTGGCTGTCGGCGGCGAGCTTGTTGGCACCGGCAGTTCCACCGTCAGCGGAACATCCGTCGTCTTCGGAGGTCAGGGTCACGTCGTGACCTTTGATCTGACCGTTAGTTCCGTCGAACTCGCCTTCAGTGCCCCAAGCATCCAACGCCAGTTCGACGCCATACTGGCTGTCGAGTCCGAGCGAGGAGTTGGGTCCGGTGGTGACGAGCAATGAGCCAAGCTTGATAGCTTCGCCCGCTGCCACTTCGACGCAGCCGAATTCATCGGCCTCGCACTCCTCAGGAGCGCTTCCGCCGCCGCCGTCTCCACAAGCTGCGATCACTAGAGTCAGGACACCCAGCAATGCCAGGTATCTCAGACCATTGCGATTTTTCATTCATTTCCTCCAATTAAGTTAAACCGACCCTAAAGGGCCAGCTGTGGCGCCATCATAGAGCAAATCCAGCGAACTTGCCGATCCCGGGCGGGAATTGCGGCTCTCTACGGGGTTACGACCAGGGATCCGGCAAATCCCTGCTCCTGCAATCCCTGGAGCCAGAACGGGTAAATCTCCTCATCTAGAAGGGCGTCGATAGGGTCCAGGATGTACGACTCCCCCGCTGCGATTATCTCATCGACCCTGAGATGGCGACCGACCTCGCTATTGGCCGGGTCGCCCACTATGAACCGTTGCTCGGATTCGGTGTTGTTGGAGATGGTCAACATCCCGGTGAGAGCAACGGACAGGCAGTCGGGCTCGAAGCCATCCGTCGTGATTTCGATTTCAGCCGCGGACGCTCCAAAGTCGGTGCACTCAGGCGGCTCGTGGCCGGTGGCCGCATGAATCTGGAGACGGAGCTCCGAGTCGGGAGGGCTGGTCGTAGGAAGGGGATCGGAGCAGGCGGATGCCATGATCACCAGGGCCAACAGAATTCCACCCAGCCGGATACGTCGCTGCATCCGGAAAAGCTAATCGTCACTTGTCACTGTGTGAAAGGCGTACGGTTCAAGGGATGACCGCCGTACTCGACCTCGTCGAAGATGGTAGAGAAGACACCGAACCCACACGTCCTCGTGGTTGGAAGTGGCTGCCGATCGCCCTGAGCTTCGCTGCCGGCCTGGGTATCGGAGTCATCACGCTCGGGTCCGATCAGCAAGCCGTCCAGGCAGACCGTTCCGAGACGCTGGCGCCGACAATCGCTGGCGACGGCCCCGAAATCGGTCTCGCAGTGGCTGTGCCGGGCTTTCCCGACTCGTTGGTGGCCATAGCGGCTACGGAAAACAGCGCCCTCGATCGGGTTCTCTGGCAAACCGGCGCCGTGCCGACAACGAGGGCAATGGCCGACGGAGACGATGTTGCCCTCGATTCCGAGGCTGAATTCATCGCCCTGTCCTCCTCGATACCGGGGCTCGACGGCCTGCTTCTCTCCATGGGGAGGTTCAATCTGATCAGGGCCGTCGGCACCGGGGTTACGAGCTACGTCTGGCATGACACCATGAGCGGATCACTTGCCTATTCCGTCGAGGACGGATCCGGTGTCCGCATTGCCACAGTCAACTCCCGCGGTCTCAAGGACGACGTCGGATGGACCGGGCCAGTGGGAGCCCGGGTTGTCGGTTGGGGCGCGTGGGGATGGGCGGTCCAGTCCACCCCTGACCAGATTGTTCTCCTCGCCCCGAATGGAGACTTCAAAGACACCGAGGTGGGAAGTGTGTTCGATTCGCACGAGTCGGGCTGGGTCTTCGCGATGGAAGGCCCGACCGCAAAACTCGTCTCCAGTGGTGGTGGCGTAAAGCGGCTCAGCGTAGGCCCGGACGTGGGCATCGTCTTTGACGCCAGTTTCGCTCCCGATGGCGACCTGATCGCAATCGCAGGATCGAAGGGAATTGTCGTGCTGAACCGCGCCTCTGATGAGCGCATCGTTGTCAGCGAAAAATCGTCGTCGTGGATTGCGTGGTCTTCTGATTCACGATTCGTGCTGTCGTCAGCCCAGGTAGGAATCGTCATTCATGATATGACGACCGGGAGGACCACGACGGTGCTCGACAACCTGTCGATCATCACCGCCGGGGTCGTACCGGTCCGGTAGTCCTTCGGCGGCGACGCCCGGGCGTGGCGTCGTTTTCCCGCGTCGATGATCAGTGGATGTCTGCCAACCAGCGCTCGGTGCTCTCGATGTCCACAAGCGTAGAGTTCCAGAGAGGCGCACGTTCGGGATGGAACCGCGATCCAATTGGAATTGAGAACTCGCCGGAATCGTCGTACGTTCGATTCCTCCCCAACAGCTTCGAGAATGCCGCCAGGGCCTCGTCGCGGTCGGCGACCGGTTGGCCGTCATAGATCCGGCCGGCAAACATGTCGAGTACTTGCGGGCGGAACTTGCGGTGTGCCATGTGCGCGAACGCCAACGGGTTTTCCCAGAAGGTGTCGATCATGTCTTCCAACATGTCGATGGCACGCTCGGTGTGGAGCATGTAGTCCTGGAAGGGATTGTCGGAGTCACGTCCTTTACCGTCCAACCAGCCCATCACCTGGTCGGTAACGAGTCCGGCTTCCTTCATGGCGACGTAGAGCCCGAACGAGAAGATCGGGTCGACGAAACGATGCGAATCGCCAACACACATGTAACCGGGGCCAGCGAACTTGCGGACCTGGAATGAGTAATTCGGTACGACGTGGGGAGTCTCGACCAGCTCAGCCTCCGGGATGCGGTCTGACAGGCCTTTGTTCAGTGTGCGCAACTCCTGCTTGATGAAGTCGGCCTGATCGAGACCGCTGTCACGGAAGTACTTGGCCGGGATCACGATCCCGATGCTGGTGATGTCCTCGTCGAGGGGAATGGCCCATGCCCAGTGGTACTTCTCCTTGTAGAAGATATGGGTGTTGCCCACACCGTGCTCACGGTCGCTGCCATCATTGCGTTGGTAGTTGGCCACCTGGGAAAAAATGGCGATCTGCTTGTCGTACGAGCCCTTGTACTTTGGGCCGGTCGCTTTCCGATTGGCGAGGAACGTTGCCTGACCAGAACAGTCGAGGGTCATGTCGGCGTGGAAGTTGACTTCCTTGCCACCCCCGATGTCAACGGTCGCCCCGAGAACAGCGCCGTTGTCGTCCAGTAGGGGTTGTGTGGCCTTTCCGTCGATGTACTCGGCGCCCCTGCTCCGGGCCTCGTCGAGGAGCAGTTGGTCGAAAACGCTGCGCTTCACATGAAAAGTCGTGACTTCGTGAAGCTCGAGATCGGCGGTGCGTTGCATCACCGGAACAAACCAGTCGGAGTTTCCACGACTCCCGAAGACGTTGACCCCATTTTTGATCATGTGAGCCCCGGAAGGCAGTTTGTCGGCAATTCCGAGCTCGCGGACGATGGCACCGCCCTCACCGGTCATCGCCTCACCGATGTGGTATCGGGGGAAGCTCTCCCGCTCGACGATAAGTGGCGTGACCCCACGCTCCAGAAGACGTAACGCCGACGTGGCGCCGGCAGGCCCGCCTCCGATAATCAGCACATCTCGTTTTTCTGACCCCATTTTTGCTCCCTAAGAAAGGTGATCCCATCCATCACTGGGAGTTGCGATTGCCCACTCCCGGACACGAGTATAGAGCAAACGGGTGTGCCGCAAAAGAAGAATTTTCTCTCTCTAATGTACGCGCCTCAGAAAGGTTGCACATAGAGATTCTCACAACCGGCGAGGTGATTACTTACCTCTTATTGGATATCGCGCTGATTCTCACCGCCGCACGATTGGTCGGCTGGGTCTTCGTAAAGATGAACCAGCCGCGCGTGGTCGGTGAAATCGTGGCGGGGGTGCTCCTCGGCCCGACGCTTCTGGGTGCCACGTCGGCCGAAATCTTCCCGGCGCAAAGCGTTTCGATCCTCAACGGCATCGGCCAGCTGGGGTTGCTCCTCTTCTCGTTTCTCATCGGGCTCGAGCTGGAAATGATTCCTCTTCGTCGCAGCCTGGTTCCTGTAAGTCTGATAGGCACCGGCGTTGTTGCGGTACCTGTAATAGTCGGGTTCGGGTTGGCGCCCTGGCTCGCAAATGACACCTTCCGTGTCGAAGGGACTTCACAGACCGGATTCCTGCTCTTCGTCGGAGCCATACTGGCCGTTAGCGCATTACCGGTGATGGTCCGGATCCTGCAGGAAAAGCAGCTCACCCTTTCCAGGCTCGGTGCGGTGAGTATCGCCGCAGCTTCTGTGTGCACGGTGGCGATGTTCGTCACATCGTCCCTGGCGATTTCGGTGTCGCGCAGTGAGAGTGCTTCCCAAATCGCAGTCAAGATGGCCCTGATCGCGGTATTCCTGGTCGGCATGGCCCTGATCGGGAGACCGCTGGCCCGACGGCTAACCCTGCCGTTCCGACTGAGGGGGAGAATCGATTCGAGCGTCCTGGCAATGATGTTCATATTTATCTTCGTCGCTGGCCTGCTCGCTCACAGGCTGGGATTGACCGTCATCGTCGGTGGTTTTATGGCCGGTCTGGTCTTTCCCCGTCGGAAACCGCTCTTCAAGGAAGTCAGTTCGTCGCTTGGTGATTTCACCGCGACGATCCTGCTTCCGATTTTTCTCGCAGTTTCCGGGCTCAACACGAACTTCCGGGAACTATCCGCCGCAGCTCTACCGGGTCTGGCGATCCTCCTGTTCGCCGCGATTGCGAGCAAGTGGGCATCAGGAGCAGTGATGGCGCGGGTCAGCGGGATGTCGTGGCGGGATGGGAATGTCGTCGGCATCCTGATGAACTGTCGCGGATTATTGGTGCTCGTCGTGGCCCTTGCGGGTGTCCAAGCGGGCGTAATCACACCCGTGATGCAACTGGGTGCCGTTCTCATCGCCCTCATCACGACCGCCATGACCGGGCCCCTATTCAACCGGTTCAACCAGGACTTGCCCGAATTGTCTGCTGCAGCGGAGAATTGACTCGCCTGGCAACAATGGTTGGAACATCACTCGACCCGGATACACTTGCCGGGTAAATACCATGAGGGCGCTCCCCACATACATAATCGCCGGGGCGATGCGCAGCGGCACAACGGCACTCAACAGCTACCTGCGACAGCACCCGGAAGTCGGTGTCTCATCCAACAAGGAGACACACTTCTTCGATCACAACTTTGACAACGGGTTGGATTGGTACCGGGATCTCTTTCCTGAGGAGGGGAAGTTCCTGGCTGTGGGCGAGGCGACGCCCAACTATATGTTTTCGCCCCCGGCGCTCGACCGTATCCAACAAACACTGCCCGAGGCAAAGCTGGTGGTGATGTTGAGAAACCCGATCGACCGGGCATATTCGCATTACTGGCATGACAGGGTTCGCAACAAGGTGTCGGCAGAGTTCGACGAAGTGGTACAAAGCGAAATCAACGGCGAAGGTTCACCAGACGCCTACCTGGCAAGAGGTATCTACCGGCCGCAGATCGAAGAGATCTCGAGGAGATTCTCGAGCGACTCGGTCCTCATCCAGATATTCGAGGAAATGGCAAATGATCCCAAAACCGTCTACGCGACGGTCTGTCGATTCATCGGGGTCGACGACACCTTTATCCCGGACGTGTTGGGCGACCCTGTGAACAAGTACATCGAGTTTCGTTCGCTCGCCGCACGAAACTGGTCGCGTCATCTGCCCGGTCGAGCCCGGAACGTGATCGGCCGCCTCAACACCAAGCAGGAGGAAACGTATCCGGAAATGGACAGAGCGACCAGGAGCCAGCTTCAGGAGTACTTTCGTGACGAGAATCGCCGGCTCGCTGAGCTCGTCGAAGTCGAACTACCCTGGGACCGGCGAGCCTAGGTGTTACACCGACACGATCTCGGCACTGACCCCGAGTCGGCCCATCTCGGCCCCGATCTCATCTAAATAGATGGGATTCATGACCACAACCAGTTCGGGAGCAATCGAAACGAGCTGTCGAGGGGCAACAATGCGGTGGCCGCTTCCAGCCACATAGGTGCCATGCTTGTTCGGATTCACGTCTACGGCCGCTTCGACCAAATCTCCGACCACTCCCAGGAATGAGACACCCTTCGAGCTCGCTCCCCAGATCACTGACTTGCCTCCGCGGGTTTGGATCCGGGTCAGACGGTCCCGCCATTCGGCGACGATGGATTCATAGCCGGAAGCAAAGTGGGTAATCCCTTGCTCCAAACGAGCTATATCGTCAGCCTGCCAGCGACTGGCGGGCGAGGCGGAAGGCCGCGCTTCGAGGAGAATGTATTGATCGTCGTAGGCAAGCGAAACGTCGAGCACCTCGAAACCACAGCTCTCGAATAACCGCGCCAGAGACCCCTCCGAAAAGTATGAGCAATGCTCGTAATAGACATCCCAAAAAGCTGCTTCCTCGAGCACGCGGATGGTGTCTGGGATCTCGAAAAGGAGAACGGTGTCCATTTTGTCCCCGATCGCTGAACGGATATCGGTGAGAAACTCCCTGACATTCGGGACGTGCTCGAGAGTGTGTCGACAAACAATCGCGTCCGCGACAAGGGGGCCATACGACGAATCGAAGAGCGCATTTTCCCATCGCAATCGGTCTGATCCGGAGGATCCGATTCGCCCTGGGTCCACACCCGGGTCAATCCCGAGGCCGGACCCGATCCCTGCTTCGGCCATCATCACGAGGAACTCGCCTTTGCCACAACCGATCTCAACCACATGTTTGCCCGCGAGCCCGTGTCCGGTGACCCAATCACGGGCCAATTTTCCGGCAAAGTCGACGAACCTCGCAGAGAATGCCTGGGTTTCCTCATAATCTGCTGAGTAACGGGTCAACGAGGGTTGGAAAGTTGTGTTGCCGATGAAACCGCAATCCGAACAAAAGCCGAGTTCGATCCTTCCCCGGGGAAAGCTCTCGGCCTCCTCCAGGGTCGGCACCAGCAGACAGCTGTTCGCAGGGACCTCACTTTGGCGATGGAAAATGCTGAGTCGGCTCGACCCACACGCCTGACAAGTGGTCTCTCTCAAATCCAACGCAGGTCAGCGTCGATCCGCCCGTCCGCGGCAAGCTGTTTGATGTGCTTGATCCGCATGAAACGGTCACCTTCCAGATCGTCGATCGTCAGTCCATGCTGTTGGAAGGCCTCGTACAACTCCTCGATCCCCTTCCGAACCGTCCATCTCGGCGCTGCATCGGGGAACGCCGACTCGAACTTGGCACAAGTGACCCTGTAGCTGCGGGGGTCGTTTACCGCCTCATCGGACATCGTTACGTCAGACCCGGGGACGACTTCTGCAACCATCCGGGCGACGTCACTGATTCGATAATTCTCCTCGGTCGCTCCGATATTGAAGGCCTCGGCATGGACAAGCGAACGTTCCGCCTCAGCTATCGCGATGAATGCGCGGGAGATGTCCTCGACGTGCACCAACGGTCGCCAGGAAGACCCGTCACTCTTCAGAAAAACGTGGGAGGTTGCGAAGGCGAATCCCGTCAGGTTGTTCACCACGACATCACCGCGTAGCCGTGGGGACACGCCGTATGCCGTTGCGTTCCGCAACGAGACCGGGCTGAACCCGTCGTCCGCAAGGGGGAACAGCTCCTGTTCACTGAGGATCTTCGACTCTCCATACGGTGTCAGAGGGTTGAATGCGGCCGCCTCGTCGATGAACCCGTCGCCCTGGGCTCCATAGAGGCTGCACGAGGACGAGAACAGGAACCGCTCCACTCCTGCAGCCTTGGCGGCTCTCGCCAACGTGATCGTCGCCCGATGGTTGATCCCGAACGTGGCGTCTGGATTGAGGTCACCGACCGGGTCATTTGATAGGGCAGCGAGGTGGATGACGGCATCGAAACCGACCAGGTGCTCAGCACCCACATCGCGAATATCCATCTGCAACGACTCGACCATCCCGGGTCCGCCCGCAAAGGAGCATTCGGCAAAGAGACCGGTGTCCAGACCGACGACGTCGTGGCCCGCATCGATGAGCATGGGCGCCAGAACAGCGCCGATATAACCGTCGTGGCCGGTGACCAGAATTCTCAATGCTCAACCCCCTTGCGTTGCCATCCCCTTTGGCACACCCATTACACCACAAAACCAGACGATTGGAACCGGACGCATTGGGGGAGGGAGCCTCAGGTCGATGCGCGCGGCCGGAGCCGCCAGATGACAATGGCCACCACCATAGAAAGGGCGGCCGCCATCAGTGTCACCGGCTTGGCCCAGCTGCGGTCAACGGCGAGGTCGCCCTCCAGAGAAGACATCACTTTCCACTCGAGTTCTCTCGGGGCGGTGTTGGTCTCATCAGCCATCGCCTTGAGATGGCGACCGGTACGGGTCATCGCGGCCAGCCGCGCCTGACAGCGGAGACACGAATCGGTATGACTTCTCAGTGGCCAAACGACTGCCGATTCCTCGACCGCGCTGTTGGCAACGAATGGGGCGGCTACTTCACAGATAACTGACAATTCATTCCTCCAACATCCGCGCCAGACGGGCTCGGGCCCGGTGCAAACGAACTTTGGCTGCCGTGACCGTTATCCCGGCCGACTCGGCGATCTCCGCATGGGACCAGCCGTAAACATCCTTCATAACGACGATCTGTCTCTGCGATTCGGGCAGGCTGTCGAGTGCCCACCGCAACCGGTCCCGGAGCTCGGCTATCTCTCCTGCAAACTCAGGGTCACTCACGTCGACGGGTGCCGGCAACTCGCCAATCTCCTCGAGTGGAGTCCCGAGGTGGCGCTTCGCCCGCCTCTTGTGGGTCCATGCCGTATTGACCGTGATCCGGTGCAGCCACGTGGACAACTGAGCGTCTCCGCGAAAATTGGGCAACGATTTCCACGCCCGAATCAACGTTTCTTGCGCGACGTCTCCCGCCAGATGAGGGTCTCCGACCAATCGTCTCGCCAGGGTATAAACCATGTCACCGTGCTCCCTAACCAGGGACGCAAACGCGGCACGATCGCCACTCTGCGCTCTGGCTATCAAGTCTTGCTCTCTAGTTCGTTCGACCGGTCTCGGCTCCATGGGGTTACCGTCCCGCGGGAACGATTTGGGCTGTGAGATACTCCGTGTCCCCTTCAGAGAGCACGACTGAGATTCGCCCCTCGGCCGCAGTCGAGCCGAGCGTGGCCGGCGATCCCGGGTACAACGGGTTTCGAAACCGGATCTTGGCCGAATCGAAAGGTCGGCCGTCGCTGGTTTCCGCGGCGGCGAAATCGAGGGCCCATGCAGCTTGAAGGAGACCGTGGACCACCACGCCCTGCAAACCCGCAGAAACGGCGGTGCCATGATCCCAGTGAATTGGATTCCAATCGCGGGTTGCCGCCGCGTACTTCACCAGATCGGAGCGAGATGCGGCCACCTGGTTCGTATCGGGGTCCCCACGCTCGTCGACACCGATCAACCTGGTGCTCACCGATTCGGTGGCTTCGGATTCCGATTCGGCGACGAGGAAGAGAGAAGAGCCTGACGCAATCTCCGATCCTGCATCCGTCACGGTCATTTCGAAACTCACGAAGTAAGTGCCAGCGCGCTCACGAACCCGCGCGACTGTTCCAGAGATCAGGAGATCCCTCTCGATTTGAAGCGAAGCGGTCCAGGTGAATGTCTGCTCACCATGGATCACTGAAAAGCCGTGTAGTTTGCCGAGGAGTTCGGGGGCGACGACAAACAGCGCCGAAGCCAGGTACCCCGGTGGGGCCGCAGATGTCCACTGTCCTCTCTCGCCTCCCGTTGCATCCAGGAACTCCTCGACCTTCTCGCGGCAGACCCGCATCGGGTACGGGCCGAAGGTCTGACCCTCAAACGACGAAATATCTCTGTGTGTCGTTTCAGTCACTGGAGACTCGCGTCTGAGGAATGGAGGTCTTCGCCCTGGCCGGATTCGGCATGATCGGCCTTGACGCGTTGAAACAATTGCTCCTCGACAACATATTCGACACGTGGTTCGACCAGCTCTTCGAAAAAGCCGAGGAATTGAATTCGAGGCCTGTGACGATAGAAAATCCAGCCACGATCCTCGGCAAAGACGAGAGCGAGGTGCGAGCAGAAACCCGCGACGAGAATCCCACAGCCAAGGAAGAACCAGGTCATGACACCTTCAGACTACGTCAAAAGGGCCCGATATGGACCCCTTTGATCATGCTATCGATCGCTATCGCGTCTCGCGATGTGCGGTATGAGATCGACACCATCGGCAGTACTTCTTGAGTTCCAACCGTTCCTGGGTGTTCGACTTTGATTTAGTTGTGACGTAGTTCCGTCTCTTGCACTCGGTACATGCCAGTGTCAAAGGCGGCCTTTTGTCGCTGGCCATAGTTTTGCTTTCTTACTTGAGAATTTTGATGACTCGTCCGGCGCCTACGGTCCTGCCACCCTCGCGGATAGCGAAACGGAGACCTTCGTCCATAGCGATCGGAGCGATCAGTTCCACGGTCATCTCCGTGTTATCGCCAGGCATGATCATCTGG
>JBGTFH010000014.1:0-29547 GCA_041747375.1 Acidimicrobiia bacterium | reverse complement strand
ACCGCCGACCAGGAACTGGCTGATGACGAAGTCGTCGATCGATATGGCGAAGACGATGGCGAGCGACGCAAAGATCGCCGGCATCAACAGCGGCAGGAGAACACGTCGCATTGCCTGCGAAGGCGAGGCGCCGAGGTCCATGGCCGCTTCCTCGTAGTCCCGTCCAATCGCAAATAGGCGGCCCCGCACGATGATCACCACAAATGAAATCGAGAATGTCACGTGCCCGAGGAACTGGGCCATGGTCCCGAAGGGGACGAAGTCGTAGAGGTTGTCGAAGACCAGGAACAGGGCGACGCCCATCACGATCTCGGGAGTGACCAGGGGGAAGAGCATCAGGAAGTTGGAAGGCTTGGCGAGACGCCCCCTCCAACGAGCCAGGCCGATTGCCAGAGCGATGCCGATGGGTGTCGCAACCAGCATCGTCAGGAAGGCCAGCTTGAGACTCTGGTTGAGGGCAAAGCGGAGGGAAGGGTCATAGAGAACGGACTCTGCTGCCTCGGGAGTGCCGACATACCATCTGGTGGAGAAGCCCTGCCATGTGCTCCTCGACCGTCCTGCGTTGAACGAAAACCTGATTGCGATCATCACCGGGATGATCGACCAGAGAACGTACATCGCAGTGACCAGCGGAAGCATCCTCGGCTTGTTCCAGTGATTAGAAACGGGAGACTTCATTCCCTCGCCTCCCGGGTGGCCTGGTTGATCGTTCTCAGGTAGTAGAGCATCAGACCCGCGACGAACACCATCAACACGATGGTGAGCGCCGCCCCGACTGCCCCCTGGCTCGTGGTCTGGTTGATGAACTGGTCGATGGTGTTGCCCAACATCCGGGTGCGTGGTGAGCCCGACAGCAATGTTGGGGTGTAGTAATCACCGAACATCGGGAGCATGATGATCACCAGGCCTCCGAGGACACCGTTCTTGGAAAGTGGCAGTGTCACCCTCCAGAAAGTGGAAAAGCTCCCGGCACCGAGGTCGCGGGAAGCCTCCAGAGTCGCCTCGTCGATACGGTCAAGGGCTGCGAAGAGGGGCAGGATGAAGAAGGGGATGTATCCGTAGACGAGGCCGAGGATAACCACGAAGTGGTAGCCGGAAAGCCAATCGGGAAGGTTGGCGACGCCGACCGCTGCGAGGAATTGGTTGACCTGACCGTCCGGACTGAGCAAGTTGACCCACGACATCATCCGCATCAGATAATTGATCCAGAACGGGGCGAGGATCAATAGCAGCCACAGCCACCGCCACCGCCCCGTCTTCCGGGAGACGAAGTAGGCGACCGGATATCCAATCAGGACGCAAAGTAGCGAGGCGATAAACACATATCCGACGGTGCGTAAGGCAATTACCCCCAATTGGCCACCAAATAGATCGCCCACTACCTCGGCAAAAACGGCCGTGTCCCAGTAAAAGGGGTTCCATTCGGGCTGGGGACGGTTGAAAACGGGGTCGGGCTGGCCCATGGCCACGGCGAATATCGCGTAAAACGGAACCAGGAACAACGCCACCAACCAGAGGACTCCGGGGAGGGCAAAGGATGGCCAGACGAAGCGCTTTTGCCCGACTACGTCGTATTCACCACCCTGGAGATTGGTGGGCACGGCTAACCCTCAGATCGAGAGCACTCTGTGGCTACCCGCCGGAGGTAGCGCGATTCCATTGGTCCGACCAGGCTTTTTCCGTTGCGGGGTCGAGCGGGCCCTGAACCCAAACCGAATCCCCGGCGAAGTCGTCAGGACCGACGATGGCCGGGGCAAGGAAGTCGGGCACCCACTCATCGGCGACCAGCGTGTCGGTATCGAGGCCGACCTGGGGTGGCTGATAGCCAAGCCACCCGAAGTTCTCCAAAGAATTCGCCTCATCGAGCATGAAGTTGATGAAGTTGTGGGCCAGCACCGGTCGCTCGGCATTCTTGGGGACGGTCATGGTGTCGTTGGAGATCATCCCGTTGACCGTGGAGCCGGGGCTGTTCCCGGGCCAGTTGTAGCGGGTAACCGAGATGTCCGAGCCTTCAGGCCAGTAATACTGGGAGTTGATGAGATCGCCCGACCACGCCATGTGCAGTCCAAAGCGCCCCTCCGGGATGCCCACGTAGGCACCGTCGATTGTGTACCGGACCCCCATCAGATCGATCAATTCGATCAAAGCGTCGCCGGCGGCTTGCAATTCCTCCTCAGTCGCCCTGGAGGGGTCCTTGACACCATTCCTGAACAGGGCCATGGGGATGGTGTCGGTGAAGGAGTCGAGAAGGCCCATCGTTCCCTTGTACTTCTCGTTCCAGAACACGTCGTAGGGGTTGGCCTGGCCCTCGATGTCGGCACTGTCCACCATGTCGGTCCGCCACCCGATACCTGTGCTGTAGACCACATAGGGCACCGAGTACCGGGAACCGAGGTCGTAGTACGGATCTGCCAGTGACGGCCAAACGTAGGTCGCCAGGTTGGGGATGTAATCGAGGTTGAGCGGTTGAATCAGGCTTCCCGTCACTGCCACCGGGATTCGCTGTGAGGTGGGGAACCAGACGTCGAAGCTCACCTCGCCGGACGACATCTTGGAGATGGCCTCTTCCTCGTTGAAGAAGGTGGTCACTTCGATGTCGACGCCGAGCGCTTCTTCGGCGACCGGGATGATCTCGGGATTGATGTAATCGGCCCAGTTGTAGACACGGAGCGGCCCGGCTTCGGGTTCGAGGCCCGACGCAATGGCCTGGTTGTCCTCAAAGAGCGGTTGTTGCACGGGGGCCGCCGGGGTGCCGATGGCGAGGTCGGCGGCGGCGTCCTGTTCCCGATCGGCACAGGCTGCCAGAAGCGAGGGCATGAGGGGTATGGCGATTCCGAGCGCACCGGCACGGGAGATGAAGTCCCTCCTCGTGTAGATCCGCTTCCGCGGGTCAGGATTCCAGTTCTGTCTCGGGTGGTAAACCATGGCTGCGTACTCCTCGCGACTCAAATTGAATCCTAAACCGCCATTCAGTCACGATGTCGGATGTAGCGGGCTATTTGAGGAAGGCCCTGGAGAATCCACGGGCCAATTCACTCATCCGGGCCGAACTGATCGTGGGATCGCCGAGCATCACCTCGATGGCCATCCCATCGAGCATCGCAGACAGTTGGATGGCAAAGTCAGCAGACTCGACATGCCGGAATTCACCGGACTCGATTCCCTCGTCCACGATCGAGGCAATCTGGGACCTCCAGGCCTCGTCGAGACGAGCCCGTGCCGCGGCGAGAGTCGGGTCGTGTCGGGCCATCTCCCAAGTCGCCGGCCAGATCTGCCAACTGTCGATTGCGCCATCGGCGCTGGTGGGGGTGGGGCAGGTGGCCTCGATCAGAATGATCAGCTTGTCTTCGGCGGAAGTCACGGTACGCAATTCGTCGCCGACCTTGTCATAGAACAATTGATCCTGATATATCAGTGCGTCGGTGAGCAGGGCGGCCTTGGATGGGAAGTAGTAGAGGACAAGTGCCGGGCTGGCTCCGATGATCTCTGCGATGTCAGCAATCCGGGTATCGCAGAGGCCACGTTCGGCGATGGCGGAGATGGTTGCCTCGAGAATGTCACGTCTACGACTCTCGGTCAGTTTCGGTCTTGGACTCACGCGCTGATGATGGCATACCTGCGTCTCCCCGGCCGAATAGGTACCCTGAACCGTCATTCAGATACCGATGATTATTGTCCATTGTCAAGAACCACAAAGCACGGAAGAGAGTCGCGAGTGACTCCCAGCCCAGATTTACAATTTCTCCTTAATCCATCCTCGGTCGCCATCGTAGGCGCTTCGGAACGGGCCGGTTCAGTCGGAGATCTCGTCTACCGGCAGCTGGTTGATGGCGGATTCGGTGGCAAGGTCCATCCGGTCAATCCTGGCTATGCGTCGATCCACGGGGCAACCGCTTACCCGTCGATCGGCGAGCTACCCGAGGCCCCTGACCTCACCGTCCTCGCCGTCGCCAACGACAAGCTCGAGGAGCAGTTGGCCAAATCGATCGAAGCCGGTACCAAAGCTGCTGTCATCTTTGCGAGCTGTCACGGAACCGCTTCAGACGGCGGCCCGCTCAAGGACCGACTCCGCGATCTGGCCAACGACGCCGGTGTTCCGATCTGTGGTGGCAACGGAATGGGGTTCCTCAATATCGAGGACCGCGTGAGGATATGCGGGTTTTTCCAGCCAGAACTCGATCCCGGAGGTGTCGCCTTCATCAGCCATTCCGGGTCGCTGTTCTCGGCCATGCTCCACAACCGCCGCCATCTGGGTTTCAATCTCGTCGTCTCCAGCGGCCTGGAGCTCAACACCACGATGGACCGGTACATCAAATGGGCCCTGGACCGGGAAAGTACCAGGGTGATCGCACTCTTCCTGGAAACAGTGCGCAATCCGGACGGGTTTTCCTCCGCCCTGTCCCGGGCAAGTGACATGGGGATTCCGGTCGTCGTCCTCAAGGTTGGGGAGAGTTTCCGGGGAAAGGCGGCGGTGACCACCCACAGCGAAGCCTTAGCCGGCGAGGAGACCACTTTTCAGGCCGTCTTCGACCAGTTCGGGGTCCACATGGTGAATTCGCCGGATGAACTGTTGGACACGATCGAGATTTTCAACTCGCCCCGTCGGGCCACGGCCTATGGCCTGGGCGCAGTCCACGACTCCGGTGGGGAGCGTGCAATGCTGATTGACATCGCCCACCGGGTCGGGGTGACCCTTCCCGACCTCTCCCCCACCACTACTTCCCGCCTCGAGGGATTTCTCGACCCCGGTCTGGAGGCGGCAAACCCGGTAGACGCTTGGGGCACGGGGCGAAACGCCGAAGGAGTCTTTGCGAACTCTCTGGGTGTCCTCGCCGATGACGATTCGGTCGGTGCTGTTGCATTCTGTGTTGACCTCACCGCCGAGGAACGGCCCGACGACGCCTACAGCAGCGCAGCCATACAGACGCTTTCATTGACCGACAAACCGGTGGTCGTTATTGCCAACCTCGCTTCCGCGGTCGACCCAATCCAGGCGCGCCAGCTTCGTTCCGCCGGGATTCCGGTACTCGAAGGCACCGAAACGGCACTGCGAGCACTGTCACATCTCTTCGACGACTGGCTCTACCGGAAACGCCCGTCAGAAAGCGAGCGACTCTCCGACCCCCAGCCGCTTCCGTCCCATGCGTTGACAGAGATGTCCGGCCTCCATTTCCTCTCCGGATACGGGATCGAGGCGGCCGTCTCGACGATCGCGAGTTCAGTTGATGAGGCTGTGGGGGCGGCCGGGGCCATCGGATATCCGGTTGTGATCAAGACCGCTGGCGTCACCCACAAGTCTGATGTGGACGGTGTCACGCTCAATGTCGTCGACGAGTCGGGTCTTCGTGCAGTGGTGGCCGACTTTCAAAGTCGACTCGGCAACCGGGTAACCATTGCCCGACAGATAGCCTCGGGAGTTGAAGTCTCGCTGGGCATGTACACCGACCTGCAGTTCGGGCCAGTAATCCTGCTCGGGGCGGGTGGCGTTCTCGTCGAATACTTCGACGACCATGTGGCGATGATTCCTCCCGTCGACAAGACGCGCGCAAGGGAAGCCATCGATCGACTCCGGATCCGTCCGCTCCTCGACGGCACCCGGGGCAAAGCCGCATCCGACGTCGACCGTCTGGCAGAAGCGGTTGCCCGGTTTTCGGAACTGGTGGTCGACCACCACCGCGAAATCGCCTCGATCGATGTCAACCCACTCATTGTCGGACAATCTTCGGTGGTAGCCGTCGATGCGCTGATAGAGAGGCGCTGATGACCGATCTCGTACTGGTAAGCGATGACGGCCCTGTTCGCACCCTGACCCTCAATCGTCCCGAGAAGCTCAACGCCATGTCGTCGGTCATGACCGGGGAACTCTCCGTCAGATTGGCGGAGGCGGCGGTAGATGAGGGGGTCCGGGTGGTGGTCCTCACCGGGGCGGGTCGATCGTTCTGCGCCGGGTATGACCTCGACGAAGAAGCGGTGAGCGATAGCTACGACGCGAGCCTCGATTCGCTCAATCACAGTCTCGACCGCCTGCTCGAGGTCTTCGACCATCCGAAGCCAGTTATCGCCAGCGTTCGCGGGCATTGTGTCGCCGGTGGATGCGATCTGATGATGATGTGCGATCTCACCGTCGCCGCCGACAACGCAGTCTTTGGCCAACCGGAGATTCGGTTTGGCTCCGCGGTCGTCGCACATGTCCTCCCCTGGCTGGTCGGTGCGCGCGCGGCCAAGGAATTCATCCTCACCGGCGACGACAAAATCACCGCGACGAGGGCGTTGCAGTTGGGTCTGGTCAATCGGGTCGTAGCGGTGGAAGATTTGGAGGCGGAAACCATGAAATTGGCCCGTGATCTCGCCGCGGTCGATCCAGCGGTGATGGCATTGACCAAGCGAGCGATCAACGCCAGTTGGGAAAAGGCGGGGTTTCGTGCGGCGTTACGGGCAGGGGTCGAACTGGGAGCGGTGATCGAGTCGGACCGTGCCCCCGAACGTGAGGAGTTCGAACGCATCGCCGTCGAACACGGACTCAAGGCAGCCATCGCATGGCGCGACCAGAGGTTCTCCAGCTAGAGCAGTAGGTCGGCGTTTTCCTTGCGGAGTACCTTTTTATCGAACTTTCCGGTGCCGGTCTTGGGTAGCTCGTCGATGAAGACATAGCGGTCGGGTAACCACCACTTCGCAACCCGCCCGGATAGGAAGGCTTCGAGGTCGGATTCGGTGACTTCCGCCGACGGTGCCCTGACCACAAACGCGACCGGTCTCTCCTGCCACTTCTCATGTTGCAGTCCGACCACCGCCGCCTCGGTGACCTCGGGGTGGGCCATGATCTCATTCTCCAGATCGATCGAAGAGATCCACTCCCCACCCGATTTGATCACGTCCTTGGCCCGGTCGGTGATACGGATATACCCCTCCGGGGTGATCTTGCAGACATCCCCGGTCCGAAGCCAGCCATCGTCGAACTGCTTCAACGACGCCTCCGGGTCTTTGTAGTACTCAGCAGCGATCCACGGGCCCCGGATGAGGAGCTCACCAAAGGCCACGCCGTCGTGGGGCAGTTCGTCACCGATCTCGTCGACGATCTTGACCTGGAGACCTGGGATCGTGATGCCTGCAGTCTCCATGAAATCGAGTTGGCGTTCGAGTTCCCATTCTTCCATGGCTGGCTTCATGAATGCAGCGGAAGCGACCGGGTTGGTCTCGGTCATCCCCCAACCCTGAATGACCGTAATTCCGGCTTCCCGATGGAACCATTCGATCATCGACCGGGGCACGGCGGAACCACCGCAGAGAAACGCCCGGATCGAGGAGAGATCGGTCTCCGGATACGCCTGCAGGTACAGCTTGATGCCCAGCCATACAGTGGGCACGCCGGCCGAGAAAGTGACCTTCTCATTCGCCAGCAGCGGTACCAACAGATCGGGTGCCATTCCTGGTCCCGGGTAGGTGAGTTTGGCGCCTTTCGTTACCGCCATGTACGGATAACCCCATGCGGCAGCGTGGAACATCGGGACAACTGGGAGCACGTTGTCCGTGGCGAGAATGGCGAAATTGGCCAGATTGGAGATGGTGTGGAGATAGGTCGATCGTTGTGTGTAGGCGACACCTTTGGGATTGCCCGTCGTGCCCGATGTGTAGCAAAACATCATCGGAGATCTCTCGTCGAGCATCGGCCAGGCACCATGCTCGACCTCGTCTGCGATCAGGTCTTCGTAAGCGATCGATAATGGGAGGCGGTCGTCGGCAGTGTCTCCCATCACCACAAAGTGTTCCACGGTCTCCAACTGGTCGACAATGGGCGCCAACAAACCCACCAGATCGGGATCCACGAATATGGCCCGGTCCCCGGCATGGTTGATGATGTACACGAGTTGTTCAGGGTGGAGTCGGATGTTCAGTGTGTGGCAAACCCGTCCGGAGTTGGCGGTCGCCCAGTAGAGCTCGTGGTGGCGCCGGTTGTTCCAGGCAAAGGTCCCCACCGGCTCGCCGACTCCGACGCCGAGGCGATCCAGGGCTGAGGCCAGGCGACGGAGTCGACCGTCGGTTTCGCCATACGTCGACCTGACGACGGAGAGGTCATGCTCGACGGAAACTATCTCCTGGTCAGGAAAGAGCCAGACCGCCCGATCGTAGAGGGTGGAAAGGAGGAGGGGGAAGTCTTGCATGTGTGGCATCAGGCACCTTCGAGCAATTTGGCTTTCTGAGCGGCGAATTCCTCGTCGCTGAGCTTTCCCTCGTCGTGAAGCCGGGAAAGTGTGTCCAGTTGCTCGGACACCGACTTCGTTGGCCCGATACCGGACATTCCGGCGACATTCTGCATCGTCATCCTTTTCTCCCGCTCCGCATAGATCAAGGACTGCACCTCTTCGGGCTTGGGGATGTCCTTGTAATGGCTTTGTCCGTGGGTCCCTGCCGACTCGATCAATAGGTCACCGGTGCCGAAGATCCGCTCGAAGAAACTCTGCTTGAACGACACGTCATTGATCACTTCATGTGGGATTTCTTTGCCGTGCTTCGAGATCAGACCGGCGCGATAGATCACACGTTCGTTGGTTATCACATGATTGGTCGTGAACCAGCGGGTCAATCCCCGGATGGTCAACAAGAGTGCGGCGACCGCCAAACCCAACGCGATCAAACCGTTCCACCCGTTGGCGAGCACGAGGCCGATCAGCACCAGGACGAGTATCAGCAAGGCCCCTTCCCGGAGAATCCCTGACCAATGCGGTCTGAATTCTGAGACGATCACCTCATCGGCGCTGAGCAGTTTCTGTGGATATGCCATAGATCCAAGAGTACCTACCATTTCTCCTCCTTACCGAAAGAACACTCATGACATCTCTAGATCTCCGAAGTTCGGCAAATCGTCGCGACACGCTTACCAGACTCCGCCTCGATCGTGTTGTCCCCCGGCTCATGGAGGATGCGGGGATCGATTGCTGGGTCCTGGTATCGCGCGAGTACGCAGAAGACCCGGTGGCACAGTCGATGCTCCCGGCGACGTGGATGTCATCGCGGCGACGAACGATCCTGTTGTTTCTGGCCGGAAAAAGGCAGGCGATCACCCGTTACGAGGTGGACGGCCTTTTTCCCGCAGGATGGAATCCCGAAGTCGAGGGCGACCAGTGGGCCGTATTGCGGGAACGGGTGGCAGCGGCCGACCCGGCGACGATCGCGATCAGCACCTCGGAGTCCTTCGCCCATGCCGACGGGTTGACTCAAACCGAATACCGCCGGCTTATCGATGCTCTCGGGCCGGAGTTGGAGAGTCGGGTCGTTTCCGGTGAGGCTCTATCGGTTGGTTGGCTGCAGACCCGCATCCCAGAAGAGCGGGAGGTCATGGAGGAGGCAGGCAAACAGGCCCACGAGATCCTGCGCCGGGCACTGTCACCTGAGGCGGTCAAAGCCGGGGAGACCACGACCAAAGACCTGGAGTGGTGGCTCCGGGACCAGGTGCAAGCATTGGGATGTCCGGTCTGGTTCCACCCCTCGGCATCGATTCAACGACGCGGTGCCGATCTCAGGGGATCTTTCGCCTCGGCAACCAGTGATGTTGTCATCGACCATGGAGACCTGGTCCATATCGACTTCGGGATCGTTTGGGATCATCTTTGTACCGACCAGCAACAACACGGTTACGTCTTATTGCCTGGCGAGACGGACGCCCCGGATGGACTCAAAGAGGCAATGAAGAAGGGCAACCAGCTCCAGGACATCCTCACCGGAAGCTTCCAGTCGGGAGCGAGCGGCAACGAAGTGCTCGAGGCCGCCAGGGAGAATGCGGTTCGCTCCGGGCTAAACCCCACTATCTATACACATCCCATCGGATATCACGGACACGGGGCTGGTGCGACGATCGGACTCTGGGACCAACAGGACGGCGTGCCAGGGTCTGGGGATATCCATCTGTTTGAACCCTCGGCATGGTCAATCGAACTCATGAACCGAACGACCATTCCGGAGTGGGACAACCAGGAAATCGGCATCATGTTGGAGGAGGATGCCTGGTTCGAGAACGGCAAGGTGGAGTTCCTCGACGGTAGGCAGACCGCGATCTGGGAGATCTAGGCCGTTCTGCGCAACGACGCAATATTCCTTCACAGAACGGTTTGAAAAAAGGGTCCAGACGCGAGAAGGCCCCGAGGGAGCTTCGACCGAAGTCTCTACCCTCTCGGGACTCTCGTCCGTTCGGTGCCAGGCCGGGGACCTGGATCCGATCGGTAACTGTCGACCGAAGTCGGCAGCCCGTGTGATCCGAAGACCACACTCTGTGTGACCCGAGGGCCACACTCCCGATCCGAAGACCGAGGAGTCGATAAACCCGAAGGTTCATCTGTTGGAAGATCCGAAGATCTTCCGGCGAATCCGAAGACTCACCTTGGTCTCAGTTCCGTTCGACGATCCCGAAGGATCCCCGCCCGGGTAACTGGTCCCGGCCCTGAGCGTCTGGTTTCCCTTCAGCTCCGGGTAACCGTCCCTGCGATTCGTCGGTCCGGCTTTCGCCTTTCCGGTCCTCGCTGGTCCGGTGCCTCCGGGTTTCCCCATCGGCGTGACCGGAAAAGTAGACCGTGTTCGGAGCCCAGGCAAATCGAGAGACTGATTGATTTTCGCGAGCCCCTAATTGCTTTTCGCGACCCCTATTACATCTCTGAGCACAGTTGCGGGGAGGGCCGGAACGCGAGAAACCCCGAAGGAGCTACGACCGAAGTCGCGGCCCTCTCGGGGTTCTCTAACCATCTCACCAGGAAAGCGGGCCCCTGGATGGGATGGTTTCGAAGAGACCGAAGCCTCTCCTATCCAGAACAACCGAAGTTCTTCTTTCCCCGATTTGGGGTCTCCCCCAATTCGGTAACGGGAAGGTAAATGAAGCGACACCTTCCGTCAACACAGAACCGTGATTAGTTTTCGCGACCTGCAGATTTTGGTCGCACTCCGCAAATCTGTCCCACCCCGTCCGTAATATCGGAGAAGTGGACACGATAAAAATCAAAACGACGAGCGAAGTAAGCCAACCCGCTACCGGGCTAGCAACCCTGTCACCGAGCCGTGCCGGAGATTTCAAAACCTGCCCTCAGCTGTTCAAATTCCGCGCCATCGACAGGCTGCCCGAACCAACCACGATTTATCAAGCTCGAGGTACCACCGCTCATCTTGCCCTCGAACGATTTTATGACCTTCCCCCCGCCCAACGCGATCCCGAAACTCTCTTTGACCTCTTCCGCAAGGCCTGGACCGAAATCCGCAACGAAGAGGAATACCAAGAGCTCTTCGAGACCTCACAGGCAGAGTCGGATTGGGGAGTCGAGTCGATGAAACTCCTGGCCAACTACTTCTCGATTGAAGATCCCCGACAGGTTGAACCGTTCGACCGCGAGATGGACATGACCGAAGATCTCGATGGGATCGTCATCCGTGGGATCCTCGATCGCATAGATCGTGACGGCGATGGCAAGTTGGTGATCACCGACTACAAGACGGGCAAAGCACCGCCGGAGCGTTATGCCCTGCCCGCCTTCTTCGCTCTCAAGATCTACGCGCTGCTGATCCGCAATCGGACCGGCGAAACTCCCAAAGAATTGAGGCTCCTCTACCTCAATGGCCCCACGCTGTATCGACTACCCGTCGATGACAACCAACTCGACGGCATCGATCGCCAGCTCCGGGCTCTATGGGCGGCCATAGAGCGTGCTATGTCTTCGGACAATTATCCGCCGCGGCCGGGGCGACTCTGCGATTGGTGCGCGTTCCAGGGCATCTGTCCGGCATTCGCCGACGCGGCTGTGCCTCTGGCCGAATCGGCCTAGGGAAACACCCCGCGGACCAGTTTGGCGTCAGCCACCCGACGGATTCCTTTGATCAGTGCCGCCGTTCTCATATCAACCGACTCCGCAGTGGCGATGGTATGGACTTCATCGAATGCCCTCACCATGATCTCCCGGAGACGACCGACGGTTTCGTTCTCGGTCCAAAAGTATTTCTGTACATCCTGGACCCATTCGAAGTACGACACAGTGACACCGCCGGCGTTCGCCAGAATGTCGGGCACGATGAACACGCCATTCTCGCGAAGAATGGCGTCTGCTTCCAACGTCGTCGGGTTGTTCGCGCCTTCGATGACTATCTGGGCTTGAACGTTGCCCGCATTCTTCCCGGTGAGCACACCCTGGATGGCGGCCGGTACCAGGACGTCCACGGGTAGCTCGAATACCTCGGCGTCCTCGATGAAATCGGCGTCGGGGAATCCTTCCAGGAATCGATTTTCGTCGACCCACTTTTCAGCCGCGGCCACATTGATGCCATCCGGGTTGTAAATCCCCCCGGAGATGTCGGAGATCGCAACTACTTTGGCGCCCATTTGATCCGCAGCAACCGCGGCATAGCGGCCCACATTTCCGAACCCATGGATTGCAATCGACACGCCATTCGGATCGATGCCGCGTACTGCTGCGGCCTGCGGGAGGAGGAACATCAGGCCCCGGCCGGTCGCTTCGCGACGGGCGATGCTCCCCCCGAGCGCCGGTGGCTTTCCGGTGACAACAGCCGGAACAGAATGCCCGACGTGTTGGGAGTAGGTGTCCATGACCCATGCCATCACCTGCTCATTGGTGCCCAGGTCTGGCGCTGGGATGTCGGTCTCGGGCCCGATGACATTGATGATCTCCATGGTGAAACGACGGGTTACCCGCTGCAGCTCAGCTCGAGACAACTCCATCGGGTTGATCCGAACCCCGCCCTTTGCCCCGCCGAACGGAACTCCAACGATGGAGCATTTCCAGGTCATCCACATCGCCAGCGCGGCAACTTCACCGAGGTCGACGTCCGGCGCGTACCGAATGCCTCCCTTGGTCGGGCCCATCGTCGTCAGATGTTGCACCCGGTATCCGAAAATGGTCTCCACATCGGTGTAAGTGTCATGCCGGAATGGAAATGCAACGATTGTCGATTTCTGGGGGACCTTGAGCCGGTCGGCGATGTTCTCATCCAACCCCATGAGGGTGGCGACATTGCTGAACTGATTGACCGCCTCGTGATACATCGGAGAGTCAAATTCGTGCGTGCTGGGCATTGCCCGGGCCTCCATAGATATTTCTTAGCCTCGCTCCCCTTGGGGAAAATCGCGGCGCTACATGAGAATCTAACTCATCTCTACGCCCGACGGAATTTTCTGTCACACCCATATCTTATGGTTTCGGTATGAGTGAAATAGCAACCAAAAACGTATTTGCCGACCCGGTCGGATATCTGGCCGGCTTGGGAATTGCTGCCGAGTTGGTCGAGGCCGAAACTCCCCTACCCGCCGCAGCCTGATCTCTACGATCATATTTGATGATTGAGGAACGGCGGCTTGAACCGGACGAGTGGGATGAGGAGCTCAGCAAACCGGACGGTTACCAACTCGTCGTTTCAGGTCCAGGGACAGGCAAAACCGAATTCCTCGTGCGCCGGGTCACCGCAACCGTCGCTTCGGGGCGCGCCAGCCGAGACCAGATCCTGGTACTCACATTCTCCCGTCGGGCGGCACGTGAAATCGGCAACCGGATTGAGTCATCGTTGGGGGGGTCTACGGTTCCCATCGAAGCGACCACATTCCATTCTCTGGCATTACGCATCGTGGAGACCTCACGGTCGGGAGCCAGCCCACAGCCTTTGACCACACCGGAGCAGGTCGGCGTGGTCAAAGAGCTTCTCAAGTCAGATGACCCGGCCAATTGGCCGATTACCTACCGGGGAATCCTAGGAACTACCGGATTCGCCGAAGAGGTGGCCGATTTCCTGATGCGCTGTGCTGAGCGGCTGATGGGACCGGCCGAATTGGAAGCCCAGGCGGCCGACCGGGCCGACTGGCAAGGAATCCCCACCTTCTACCGGCGTTATCTCGATCATCTCGCTGAGATCGACCGCATCGATTACGGCGCTCTTCTGGTGAGCGCTGTTGAGATTCTTCGCGATGACGACTCGCTCTCCATCGTTCCCGACTTTCGATACGTCCTGGTCGATGAATACCAGGACACCTCACCAGCCCAGGCCGAAATGGCCGACCTCCTCTCCGCAAGGAGCGGCAATCTGACCGTGACTGGCGACCCCTACCAATCGATCTATTCGTTTCGCGGGGCCGAGCTGAGGAATATCGACGACTTCCAAAACCGCCACGCCAAGGTACGACGGATCGTTCTCAACCAGAGCTTCCGGGTACCGGCAGAGATCATGAATTCGGCTTTGCGGGTGGTGAGCGAAGGAGATCTTCCCGGAGGCGCAGGTTTGGTGAGACCGGCCTCCCATCCCGGGCGAGTCGAAACCTACATATTCGACCAGGAGACGGCTGAAGCCGAATGGATCGCCTCCCAGATCGAGCGAGCAATACACGTCGACGGAAGCGATCCCGGAGCCCTCGCCATCCTGGTCCGCTCGAAACGTGAGATGCTCAATGAAATCAGCCGGTCACTGGACCGCCGCCAGATCCCTCATAACCGACCGGACCGCCGCCTCGTCGATCATCCCGCGGTCAAACTGATTTCTGATCTGGTCACGCTGGCCACATCTTCCCACGGCGGTAACAACGCGGCCGACAGTGAGACCGATTCGGCGGCTCGCCGGCTTCTCCTCGGCCCATTGGTCGGGATGTCGCTCGGCCAACTGCGTACCATCACCGGGATCCGAAATCGGGAAGGCAGTTGGCTCCGGGCGATGGAACAGTCCGATCTGACCAACGATCTCGCTCCGATCCTCGCTGACCAAGACTGGGCCAGTGTCGCGACGGCATCTGACGGATTTTGGAGGTTGTGGACCGAATCGAATCGATTCAGCCGGTTCGTAGACATTCCGGAGCGACAACAGTGGAGGTCGGCGTTTGCCTCTTTTGCCCAGGTCCTCGATCGACAGGCTGACCGCGACCCGACGGTGACCCTGAAACGGTTCTTCTTTCTTGCCGAGGATGAGGCTTTCGAAGCGACCCCGCTACTCAGCCATCGAAGCCGCGAGTCATCGGTGGTGCTCACCACCCTGCATCAAGCAAAGGGACTCGAATTCGAAGAGGTCTTCATCGCGAATGCGGTGGAGGGAGTGTTTCCTGACCTGAGACGGAGTCGACGGATGCTACGCCCGGAGCTTCTTTCCCCGGAGCGAACCACCAACCCATCCGCCGTTTCTCAGTTCCAGGTCCAGGAAGAGATGAGACTGGCCTACACCGCTATGACCCGCGCCTCGCGTCGTGTGGTCTGGACTGCAACTGACGCCGGGATCGATCAAGGCGAGCAACGCCCCTCGCGCTTTCTTATCGCCGCATCGGGCCGAGGGTCGTTGGCCGACATCGGTAGACCGGATTCGACCGAGCAAACACCCATCACGGTTGGGGAGGCAGAGACGCGTTTGCGACGAGATGCGGCCGACCCCTCTCTACCACCCGCCGCCCGGCTTGCGGCCGTTTCGGTATTGGCCAGTTCGCCCGTCTCGGGCTGGGATGCTGCCCGCTTCGCCGGGTTGGCTGAGAAAGGACCCGATCGTCCAATTCTCGACAGGACGCCTTCGATGTCTCCCAGCCAGGCCGACAGCTATGCCCGATGTCCCCGGGTATATGCAATCGAACGTCGGCTCCGCATCGGCGATCCGACTTCGGTGTATGCCACTTCGGGGACCCTGATCCACGGGGCCCTGGAACAGGCCGAAAAGGAAATCATCGGCACCGGCCGCATTCACAATGATGTCGAAGTCGCCCTCGGCTATCTCGAGCAGGAGTGGAGGTCGGTGGACTTCGGGACCGAGGCCCTGAACCGCGCCTGGCTCGCCAGTGCGGAACGCAAAGTGTCCAACCTCTATGCGAAGTGGCCATCGAGCAGCGGAGCCCCTGTCGAGCTCGAGAAGAAGGTCACATTGGATATGGACGGCGTTTTGTGGCAGGGAGTGATCGACCGACTCGAGCAGACCGACGAGGGCTATCGAATCGTTGACTACAAAACGGGAAAAACTCCGATCAAAGTCGGAGATGGCAAGGAGTCAATGCAGTTGGGCTTCTACGCCCTCGCGGTCAACGCATTGAACGACGGAGCCGCGGTGGTCGCTGCCGAACTCTGGTATCCAGCCGCCGACTCGGTAAAACTAACTACTAGAACCTTCGATTTGGCCAATCTCTCCAATGTCGAGGAGAAGATGCGGGAGGTCACCACCGCCATTAGCTCCGAAGTCTGGGAACCACGAGTCTCGGTCCTCTGCAACCGCTGCTCGTTCAAATCGTCGTGCCCGGCCTGGCCTGAGGGAAAAGGAGCGTTTGTAGCATGAACGGACTCACCCCAACACCAGAGCAACAGGCAATCCTGGACCTCGGTCTCGACACGATTCGAGTATCCGCCGGCGCCGGAACCGGGAAGACGACAACTGTTGCCATGGCAATCTCAAATTTGATAGCAAACCACGATGTCGAACCGGAACACGTCCTGGGGATGACTTTCACCAACAAGGCGGCCTCCGAATTGGCCGACCGGGTCCGCGGTTTCCTCGGTGTTGGAGTCGACCCTGGCAGGGAGGTCGAAGTCCATACCTATCACGGGTTCGCCGCCCAGATCCTCAGCGAGTTCGGACTCCTTGCCGGGTTGGAACAGCGACCCGAGGTGATCACCCCCACATTTTCTCGCCAGCTGCTGAGCGAGACCTACCTCAACACCGATTACGACGTTATCGATATCACCTGGTCGGGGCGTCTTGACCAGATCAAACAGCTCGGCGACCGTCTCGGTGACCACTTGCTCGCGCCGTCTGACATTCTCAACAGCTCGCACCCCGACGTGGAGCCCTGGCCAGAGCGGGTTGAGATGCTGGAAACCCTGCAGCGCTACCAAGAAGACAAGAGAGCGCTGAGTGTCGTTGACTATGCGGACCTGATCACATTGGCGACACGACTGGTCGCCTCGAGCGCAAGCATCGCCGACACCATACGCGATCGCTATCAGGTGGTCGTGCTCGACGAGTATCAGGACACCAATCCCGCACAACGAGTCTTGCTCGCCACACTGTTTGGCGACCGGTTTCCGGTCATTGCCGTTGGCGATGTGGATCAAACCATTTATGAGTGGCGGGGAGCGTCGGCCGAGAACTTCAACCTGTTCCCCGAGCACTTTTCCCGGCCCGACGGTTCCCGGCCGCACGTCACCGACCTCACCGACAACTACCGATCAGGGCAACGGATCCTGGATGTAGCAAATCAGATCCGGCACCAGGCCAACCCCGATGCAGCCGAGCTTCACAGTCCCGATCGCGATGACGGCGTCATCGAGACGCGGTGGGCAGGAAACGCCATGATCGAGGCGGAATGGATTGCCCGCCGCTTTGAGGAGATTCATGAAAGCGGGACACCATGGTCCGACATGGCGGTCCTGTTCCGTAAGAACAAAGATTTTGCCATGGTGGTGGAGGCTTTTGCCGACCACGACATTCCGATCGAGGTCGCCAACCTCGGCGGACTTCTGTCAATACCGGAGATTGCAGAAATCAGATCGTGGATGACCCTCCTGGCACGGCCCGGGGATGCGGCGTCGGCCCTCCAGGTTCTCACCGGCAGTCGATACCAGCTGGGCCTGGCCGATCTCGCCCCGATCTCCCGATGGATTGCCGCCAATTCAAGCGCTCCCGCCGATGTCCTCCCACCGATCACGTTTATGGAAGGAATCGAGGCGCTCGACCATGTTGAGGGGCTTCGCGACGAAGCACGGCTCGGATATCGCCACTTCATTGATACCTATCTGGACCTCGTCCGGGAAACTCAGGGTGCTTCACTCGTCGAGGTTGCCCGCTTGATCCTCGACCGCACCAGGGCATGGCCGGACATCGAAGCCTTACCCGACGTCGCGCGGCTCACCGCCCGGCTCAACATCTATCGCTTCCTCGACCTGGCAGAGGATTGGAGCCCCCTACGGGGGAGATCGTCGCTAGCGGTATTTCTCGACTATCTCGATGCCATGGAGGACGAACCTGCCGAGGAACTCGATGCCGCTCGTCTCAGCGGTGAAGACGCGGTAACGCTGGTCACTGTGCATCGCGCCAAAGGCCTGGAATGGGAGGTCGTGGCGATCCCTGCTCTTACCCACGGTAACTTCCCCGCCGGGTCCCGTGCCCATCCCGACCCCAAGAAGCCCAGCGTTCTTCCAATCGAATACCGTGTCGACTCGATGTTCGATGCAATGCCCGCCGACGAAAAGGAACGCACATCATTCTTTCAAGAGCTCAATCTGAACCAGGAATGGCGGGTTGCCTATGTTGCCGCTACCCGCGCCAAATCGCACCTCCTGGTATCGGGTGGGTACTGGTACGGCCACCCGGAAACGACGGTCAACGCCAAAGAGCCGTCGATGCTCTTCGAACTCATCGATTCCAGTCCCCATCGTGTCGACGCCGGAAAGGACCCCGAACCGGACCGGCCTGAACTATTGCGTCGGCAGCAACCCGATGGCGAACCCGATCCGCTTTTCCCGGATGGCTGGCGAGCTGCGCTCCGGTCTGCCATCAACGATCCCGACCACGTTGTGTCCCTGGCCCACGCCCTTGACCTCGAATCCGATGTAGCCCTCACTGAAACCGAATGGACCGACCGGTTGTTCGATCTGCCGGAAGCGCTCGAGGTTGATGACAGCCAAGATCCGACGACGGTTTCGGTAACCGGCCTGGTGACCTATGCAGGGTGCCCTAAACAGTACTTTTGGTCTGAAGTCGACCGGCTCCCTAGGAGGCGGAATCAGGCGGCAGTGGCTGGTACCGAAGTCCATCGACGGATCGAACTCCATCAGAAGGGGGCAATTCCATTCGAAGAGCTCTCCCGTGAGATATACGACGTTCCCGATGGCGACTACCGGCCCGGTGCATTCCGTACATTCGAGGAATCGCGCTTCGCCGCCAACCCGGCGGCCCGGGTTGAGGCACCCTTTACCCTCGCGATAAACGAGCGGCTGAAAGTTCGAGGGCGCATCGACGCCATTTACGACGACGACGGCCATTGGGAAATCGTTGACTTCAAGAGCGGTCGGCCAGGCAAAAACCCCGCACGCACAGTCCAACTCGAGGCCTACGGCGTGGCGTGTTCAGAAATCGACTTCGGGCTCACCCCTGCCAAGTCGATGACCATGACCTTCGCCTATTTGGGTGATGGCCTCACCGAGGAGTCATCTCTGGCCGACCCGGCGTGGCTCACCTCCGCCCGGACCCATCTGGAGCAATTGGGAGCTGGAATCGTGGACCAAGATTTCTCCCCGACGCCGTCAGCACAGTGTCGAGGCTGCGACTTTCTCCAATTCTGCAGCGCCGGCCAAGCGTTTGTGAGCCAGTGACGATTCTTCTATCAGGACTTGTGGGCTACTTGATCGGGTCGCTTCCCACGGCCAATGCCATTGCCAGGCTGCGTCATATCGACCTCCGTCAGGCCGGTTCGGGAAATCCCGGGACCAACAACGCTCGCAAGCTCGGCGGTATGGGTCTGGCTGTGCCCGTGCTCCTTGTCGAATTCCTCAAGGGGGTGGCCTGCGTTGTCGTCGGCGGGCTGATTGCCGGCGATGTGGGGGCGGTGATTGCCGGTGTTGCCGGGATCGCCGGGAATGTGTTCAACGTCTGGTACCGATTTGCTGGTGGCAAAGGAATCGCAATCACTGGAGGCGTCCTCCTCGCGCTTTGGCCGCCGGCTTTCGTTGTGCTCGTGGCAACTATTGCCCTCAGCGCCGCACTGACGAAGTCCACAGGCATGGCCGCGCTTATCGCCATCGTCGTGATGATCGTCATCGGGATTCTCTGGGCGAACCAACTTCTGCGCAATGGATGGGGAATCGGCGATGTTTCCCTCCTCCCCTACTTCGCACTAGCGGCCGGGTTGATCCTCGCTCCGAAACATCTCCTCGACGTCCAACGCCTCAGAGAACCTTCCCATCCCTGAGTTCTATCGTCAGCGTCACCGGTCCGTCGTTGACCAATTCGACCTCCATCTTTGCGCCGAACTCGCCCGTCTCGACATGGATCCCCCGCGATCGGAACCACTCGGTGGCCAGGTCAATCAGGCCTCTGGCTAGTTCGGGATCGCCTGCATTCGAGAACGAGGGGCGCCGGCCCCGGGACACCTCGCCGAGCAATGTGAACTGGCTGATGAGGAGGATTCCACCCCCGATGTCGACAACCGACTTGTTCATGAGCCCCAACTCGTCGGCGAACACTCTCAATCCGGTGATTTTGTCAACAGCGGCCTCGACTTCGGAGCGGGTGTCGTCGTGGCCGATCCCCACTAACAGACAGAGACCGGGGCCGATCGAGCCAACCTCACTCCCGGCTACCGAGACTGAGGCGCGACTCACCCTTTGCAGTACCACCTTCACGCCGAGCATTGTGCCATCCAATAGAGTGTGAGATGTGGCGAAGAAACCAATCCCGGTCGAGCAGGACATTACGGGTCCGGCCGATGCCGACACGGTCTACCTGCTCGACGTAGCGAGTGATTACGAGGAGGCGATTCTCCGCGATTGGCTAACCCGCTCGCTGGGACAGACGCCGCGGACCATCCGCATCAGATCATCGCGAAGGGGAAAGGGTGGCGACACTGAGAGTTTGGACGTCGTCCTAAATGATGAACCCGACGCGTTCATGATGCCGGTTCGCATCCTGTGGGTCCCTCCGGAGAGGAAAGGAAAGCGCACTGTCCGTTGGTCCGACTTGATCCTCAAGTTCGGGGATCCTCGCGATCCCCGAGGGATCAGACCCCATCTGATCCGCAACTTTCGCAAAGATCGGGTAGCCCACATAGTGGGGGCGGGCGCGCCCGTTTCCGAAATGGCATCAGCCCATTCGGACAGTGGGACTCTCGACAGTCTGGGTTCGTATGTGACCAGAAGGGCGTGGCGAGCCCTTGATGCCAAAGAGCGAGAGATCCGGGGAAACCGCTATAAGACACCCCGGTTTGTCCCCGAGGCCATTTTCTCGCGCCGCTCATTCCAAGAAGACGTCCACCGGATCGCTGCCGAAACCGGCATTACTGCCGACACAGCAGACAAGAAGGCAGCGAAATATCTCAAGGAGATCGCGGCGACACATAGCCCTCTGGTCATCGATTTGGTGGCCAACGCAATTCACAGTCTGTACCGACAGGGATACGGCGAGATCAAATACCACCCGGAGCAGGTCAAACGTCTCGCCCAATACGGACAAAGCCATCCGGTGGTGTTTCTACCCTCCCACCGCTCCAACATGGACCGCCTCAGCCTCCAGTTCATGCTCTGGGAAAACGACCTCCCTCCCAACCACACCGCAGGTGGAATCAACCTCAATTTCTTCCCGGTCGGGCCGCTGGTTCGTCGTACCGGGGTCTTCTTCATCCGCAGATCGTTCCGTGACAATGCTTTGTACAAGGCGGTGCTTCAGAACTACCTCGACTACCTCATCGAAAAGAGATTCAACCTGGAGTGGTACCTCGAGGGCGGTCGATCGCGATCAGGCCGTCTGCTCCCTCCCAAGTTGGGAATGCTCAACTACGTAGTAGACGCCCAACGTCGGGGCAAGGCCGACGACGTGCTCTTGATACCTGTCAGCATCGCCTACGACCAGATCCAGGACGTCCGTGACTATGCCCGGGAGGCCCAAGGGGGCGACAAAGAGAAGGAGTCGATCGGGTGGCTATTCAAGGCAGTCAGGTCGGTTCGGCAGCGTTACGGCGACATTCACATCCGGTTTGGGGACCCGGTGTCAGTGCGGGGCTTCACGGAAGACCCATCCGAGGAGGACAGGTCAATTGCCGTCCCCAAGATGGCCTTCGAAGTGATGCATCGGATCGGCAAGGTGACTCCGGTTACTCCGACCGCATTGGTGTCGATTGCACTGTTGGCCGCACAGGGCAAAGCGAGGACCGCCGACCAGATCACGGAGCAGTGCCGGTCTCTGGTGCGGTATATCGAGGATCGGGCCATCCCGATCTCCGAGGACAGGATGGACGACCCATCGCAGGTTTCGGTGGTTCTCGATTGGTTGGAACAGAACGAGAATGTTTCTACGCACGACGCTCTGGGGCGCCGGGTCTATTGGCTCAACGATGAGCAAATGCTGCTCATCTCCTACTACAGAAACGTCGTGGTCCACCATTTCCTAAACCGCTCGATCGCCGAGATCGCGCTTTCCAGGCTCAAGGATTCGGCGACGATTTCGGTCGATGCCTTCGACGACGCGGCTCTCGAGATACGCGATCTTCTCAAGTTCGAATTCTTCTTTCCCGAGAAGGGCGAATTCCTTGAGGACGTGGCGGCAGAGTTGGAAACCGATATCCCGGGGTGGAGAGACATGTTGGTCTCCAGCGGGCCAGAGACGGTCATTGAAAAGATGGGACAGCCGATGAGCCGATGGGCGCTGGTTCCCTTTCTCGACGCATATCAGATCGTCGCAGACGAACTGGTCGCGACCACCGGCACTTACACGGAGAAGAAGTTCCTCAAATCTGCGCTCGACCGCGCTCGCATGTACCGGATAGAGGACGAAACTATCGCCGGCGAGAGCGCCAGTCAGATCTTGTTCAAATCTGCTCTTTCGTTAGCCGACAACCGCGGACTCCTCGACGGTCCCGATCGAACCGCGTTACGCGAAGAGTTCGCTGACGAAATCAGACAGGCCAGATCCTTCGCCCGGGCCTGGCAAAACGTCGGCTAGGACTTCTTCCGGTAATTCTCTTTGGCGATCCGAAGTCGCTCCTCGGAGCTCATCGGTTTGTCAACGGGCTCGAAATCCTCGAGGCTCAGGTCCTCGACGGCAGGAAGCTCGCCCGGGCTATGTATCTCCTCGACAGCAGGAAGTTCAGGGATCTTCATCACGGGAGGTGCAGCCTTTGGCGGCGTCTTCGGGGCTGTCGCCGGCACTTGCTGGGGCGGAGAAGGCCGCGGCGGAGTCTTGATCGGGATCTGGACCTGTCCCTGACTAGGTTTGGACGCGTTGGCTCTCCGGCGCAATGAACTACCCATGGCGAGAAGAACCAATCCGGGAATCAGGACCCCGGACAGCTCGAAACCGACTCCATCTCCGGAAAAGTTCAGAACCTGCCTGACAAGAGCCGATCCAAAAAGAAAAATCCCCAGCAACGTAAACACCCTGCCTAAACAGCCTGCAGCGTTCACCTCTACCTTTCGTTCCGCCATCAGGGTGTCCTTCCAAACGAAATTCCGCCGACCGCGGTTGCCTGTCCGACAGTCGGTTCAGCACAACAGAACCAACTCTCACTCAATCGTGGAACTGTACCAATTGGTGGTTGTGGGCCGAGGTCGACACCCGAGACTTCCGAAACGACGGATCGCATCGCGGCGAGAGTGTCGGCGGCATCCTCTTTGCAATCGGACGCTTCCGAGGCAATTCGATCGAGTTCCTTTTGCAATCGCGCCGAATCCGCATCTTCGAACTCCCACACCCAGGTAAGAGCCTCTGCATCGAAATGGCTCAAATACGGTTTTATCGCTGGATGATCCACCAGCAACGAGCCCTCCGGGATCAATACCCGTATTGAGAGCTGCACCGGGTCGATGGCCCCGGCGAGATCGGACTCGTCGAGGAAGTGGAACAACTCAGCGATCTCGGTCGGCGTGGTCCATGGTAGAAAAGGCAGCCAGGTGGGTCGGAGATAGATCCCGACACCCCGCAAGACTTTTGCTGCCTCGATCATGTCCGAGACAGTGTGGCCCTTGTCGAGGATCTCAAGCGTCCAATCGTCGACGCTTTCAAACGCACTGATCACAAAGAGCACATTCAACGAAGCCATTTCCTCCCAGAGATCTCGATGGTTGACGATGTGCTCGACCTTGACGGTGATGTCATAGGTGAGTTCGGGGAACTGCTCGTGCGACCGGCGGAGTAGGGACATCGAGTAAGCCGGAGCGTTGAGAAAGTCGGCGTCGGCAAATGTGATGTGTTCGGCTCCGGCGGCCACCAACTGCGCGATGTCGGCGAGAACCAGGTCTTCGCCGAGGACACGGAGACGACCGTCGTAAACCGCGGGGATCGGACAATGTCGGCACCGATGACGACAGCCGTGTGATGCCTCGACAGCACCGACTAGCAGTGCCTCCCCCTCGTGCTCGAGTCGGGCATATTCGGTGAGACCGGGCAAGAGGTCTCGCCTGGGGAGTGCAAAATCCGACTTTCCCAGGTGGATGGCAACAGAAGGCGAAGGCAGTGCCCCGGAAAGCGACGAAACCCATGACCGCAAGGAGGGCTCGTACTCTCCGCAGAAGATGGCATCCGCGATGGTTCCCAGAGTTCGCTCCCGGCCGACATCGGCGTAAAGCCCGTAGAAGGCGATTGGGATGTTGGGACGCACTTCCTTGATTCGAGAGGCGGTGGTGATTGCAAGACGCATCGCGGTGTGCATCGGGACCGAAAACGCAATTACGTCGACGTCATCGAGAATGGTGAAATCTGCCTCCTCGATAGAGAGATCGATACACAAGACCTCGTGCCCATCGTCCGATAGGGCGGCGGCCGGCGAGGCGAGGTGGATCGGTTGATGACCGAGCTCATATGTCGACACCAGCAAGATTCGCATCGATCGCAATTGTAAAGAGGACGTCTCAGTAACCTCGGCTCGATGACAGAACGCGTCGAACGAGCCATCGCCGACCTCTACTGGCGTGACTACGGAGGAGACGGCGAAATCATGCTGTTGGTCCACGGACTCGGAGGGTCTCTCGCCAACTGGGACGCTGTCGGTCCCCGGTTGGCTAAAGACCGGAGGGTCCTCGCCATCGATCTCCCCGGATTTGGCATGTCACCGCCACAGGCCAACTATCGGTTGGAGACTCATGCCGACGCTGTAGTCCGCTTTATAGAATCCGTGGGGCCACCGGTGACCCTGGTCGGCAATTCGATGGGGGGACTCGTTTCCGAATTGGTAGCAGCCGAAAGGCCCGACCTGGTTTCCCGACTCATACTGGTAGCCCCCGCCACTCCCATCCATCTCCCCGATCCTGAGTTCCACTGGCTAACCGGTCTCCGCCTCGGGCTGGAAGCTACTCCTTACCTAGGCTCGGCGATACTTCGCGCCGTGGGTCGACGAATGACGCCCGACGAGATAGTCGCGCTGAGCCTGAGGATGATCACGCACGACCCCAGTCGTATCCCACCCGAGGTTGTGGAGAGTCTCACCGACACGGCACGCGAGCGTTATCACCTTCCGTGGGCAGGAGTGGCGTTGAACCGATCGGCGTCTTCGATAGCCTGGCACTACCGGCGACCCCGCGACTTCGTCCAGATGGTCAGGGAGATCGAGGCTCCGACGCTGGTCGTCCAGGGCGAGTCCGACCAGATCGTGTCTCCCAACGGGGTCAGATGGTTGGTATCTCTGCGCTCCGACTGGGACCATGTCGAAATGGAAGACACCGGACATACTCCACAACTCGATGCGCCAGTCCGATTCTGTGGAGTGCTCGAAGCTTGGCTGGCAGAAATCGGTACAACGGCTGACCAGGGACCGGCTACATAATGACGTCACTATCCTCAGGGCAATGTCAGCAGATCTAGGCCGGACGCTCGACGACGAATTCGTCAACCAGCTACTCGATTCTGATCCAGCCGAGACCAACGAGTGGATCGAGTCGCTCGACGCGGTGGTTGCCGAGTATGGGCCGGTGCGCGCGCGCTTCCTCATAGCAAAGCTGCTCGAACGGGCACACGAAACGGTGACCGGAGTTCCGGGAGCGGTACGCACTCCTTACATCAACACCATCCCACCTGAGGAAGAACCAGAGTTCCCCGGCGACGAAGACATCGAGCGTCGCATCCGTCGTTTTATCAGATGGAACGCAGCCGTCATGGTGATTAAGGCAAATCACCGGGAGAAAGGGATTGGCGGCCATCTCTCCACGTTTGCCTCTTCGGCCACTCTCTATGAGGTGGGTTTCAACCATTTCTTCCGGGGGCACGACGCCGAAGGCCGCGGGGATTACGTCTACTTTCAGGGTCATGCGGCCCCGGGCATATATGCCCGCTCCTTCCTCGAAGGCCGACTCGATGAGAAACATCTCGACAATTTCCGATTTGAAATCGGGGAGGATGGTCTTTCTTCATACCCGCACCCACGTTTGATGCCCGACTACTGGGAGTTCCCCACTGTGTCGATGGGAATCGGGCCAATCAATTCGATCTACCACGCTCGATTCAACAAGTACCTCCACAATCGCGGTCTCGACGACACCTCGAATTCACGGGTCTGGTGTTTCATCGGCGACGGCGAAACCGACGAACCAGAGACCCTAGGAGCGATTTCGCTAGCCACCCGCGAAGGGCTCGACAACCTCACCTGGGTGATCAATTGCAATCTGCAACGTCTCGATGGCCCGGTGCGGGGCAATGGACAGATCATCACTGAGCTCGAAGCGGTGTTCCGCGGAGCGGGATGGAATGTCATCAAGGTCATCTGGGGCGCCGGCTGGGATGCCCTTCTCGCCAAGGACACCGACGGAGCGCTGGTCAACGTGATGGGTAGCACTGTCGATGGCGAGTATCAGCGTTACAAAGCTGAAGATGGCGCTTTTGTCCGCGACCACTTCTTCGGAAAAGACCCCCGCACCAAAGAACTGGTCGCCGATATGACCGATGAGGAGATCTGGGCGTTGCGCCGCGGTGGCCTCGACTACCGGAAGATCTACTCCGCCTACAAAGTGGCAACCGAACTCAACAATGGCCGGCCGACGGTGATCCTCGCCAAGACAATCAAGGGCTGGACACTGGGGCCTGACGTGGAAGGTCGCAATGCCACCCATCAGATCAAAGAGCTGACCAATCAGCAGTTGCGAGAGCTCCGCACGACACTTCACCTCGAAGATGACATTCCGCTCGAGTCCCTCGAGGGTGACGCCATTCCCCAGTACTTCCGGCCAGAACCAGGCACTCCGGAACATTCCTATCTGATCAAAACCCGAGAACGGCTCGGTGGCTACCTTCCCCGGCGACTCACCACGATCGAACAGCCGCTGACCCTCCCCACCGAAGCAACCTTCAGTGAGATCTATGCCGGTTCGGGAAAGGTGGAAGCCTCGACTACCACCGCCTTCACGCGCTTGTTGCGGAACCTGGGACGTGCCGAGGGATTTGGCGATCGGGTGGTCCCGATTGTCCCCGATGAGGCCCGGACCTTCGGAATGGATTCCTTGTTCCGGGAGCTCAAGATCTATGCCTCGAAAGGCCAACTCTACGAACCGGTCGACGCCTCGATGCTGCTTTCCTATTCCGAAAGCCAGGATGGGCAGATTCTCGAAGAGGGCATTACTGAGGCAGGGTCCCTGGCTTCCTGGATCGCGGCGGCAACCTCGTACAGCACGAGGGGCGTCCCCATGGTCCCCTTCTTCATCTTCTACTCGATGTTTGGCTTTCAGCGTGTCGGCGACCTCATCTGGTCGGCGGCGGACGCAAGGGCACGCGGATTCCTTCTCGGCGCCACCGCCGGGCGCACCACTTTGGCGGGTGAGGGCTTACAACATCAGGATGGCCATTCGCTGATCCTCGCTTCCACCGTCCCGGTGTGTGAGGCGTACGACCCGGCTTTCGCATATGAGGTAGGCACCATCGTCGAGGATGGGATCAACCGAATGTACGGGCCCGAGCCCGAAGACATCTTCTATTACATAACTGTCTACAACGAGAACTACCCGCAACCGGCAAGGCCCGAAGGTACGAGAGATGGCATCATCGAAGGGCTCTATCGGTGGGAAAATGGCGCCGAAGGTAAGCACAAGGCCACGATCCTCTTCTCTGGTTCGGCGAATCTCGCGGCCCGCGCCGCAGCAGACGATCTAGCCGAGCACTACAACGTTTCGGCTGAACTCTGGTCGGCGACTTCCTACAAACGTCTCCGGGAAGAGGCCTTGAGTGTCGAGCGCTGGAATCGCTTCCATCCCCACGAGAAGTCAAGAAAACCCCGCGTAACCCAGTTGCTCGAAACGTCACGGGGCCCGATCGTTGCAGTGTCAGATTTCATGATGGTGGTGCCTGATCAAATCTCCCGCTGGGTCCCCCGCACCTACCTCACGCTGGGTACCGATGGGTTCGGCCGCTCCGACTCCCGCAAGGCGTTGCGCGAGTTTTTCGAGATCGACAAAGGCAACATCGTGGTTGCCGTCCTCTCGGGACTAGCCAGCGACGGTGTCGTCAAACCCGGCCTGGTCAAAGAGGCGCTCGACCGGTATGGAATCGACCCTGACCGTCCTGATCCCGCCCACACCCATTAGCTAGATGGCCGACATCACCCCCGGAGGAGTAGCTGACCGATCGAGCACTTTCATCCTTATCGATGTCCGCGAGAATGACGAGTACAGGGCGGGCCACATCGAGTCCGCTATTCACATTCCCCTCGGTGCCCTGACCGAAAGAATCGGGACTGTGATCGACGACCCCACAACCGAAATCGTTCTGTACTGCGCCACCGGCGCCCGATCGGGGATCGGTGCGGTCTTTCTGGCGGGCGCGGGTTTTCCAAACGTGTCCAATATGGTCGGTGGCTTCGAACGATGGAAAGCCGAGAATCTGGCGTGGGTGGCCCCTACCGGATTGACACCTGAGCAAGCGGAACGGTACAACCGACACCTCAATCTCCCTGATGTCGGGGTGGCCGGCCAGCTGAGGTTGCTGGAAAGCAGGGTTCTCATAGTCGGAGCCGGTGGACTCGGCTCCCCAGTTGCGCTCTACCTCGCCGCAGCCGGTGTTGGGACGATCGGGATAGTCGATCACGACAATGTCGATGACTCCAATCTTCAGCGGCAAATTCTTCACAGCCTCGATTCGGTGGGCACTTCGAAGACCGAGTCAGCCCGGCAGAGGATTCTCGGGTTGAACCCTGACGTCAAGGTGGAAACGTATGACCTCAAGCTGGATTCGAGCAATATCCTCTCCATTCTTCACGGATACGACGTAATCGTCGATGCCACCGACAACTTCCCGACCCGATACTTGATCAACGATGCCTCCCTCCATCTCCGTATCCCGGTCGTTCACGGTTCGATCTACCGCGTCGAAGGCCAGGTGGCGATCTTCGACCCTTATGTCGGCCCGTGTTATCGCTGTCTTTACGAGCTGCCTCCCCCACCCGAATTGGCCCCTTCGTGCGAAATCGGTGGGGTCCTGGGAGTTTTACCCGGTGTGATCGGCACATTGCAGGCGACGGAGGCATTGAAACTGGTTCTGGGTATCGGAGAGCCATTGAGTGGGGCACTGCTGCTTTACGACGCTTTGGAACAGGACTTCACCCGTTTGTCGTTTGCCCGTCGGCCCGATTGTCCCGCCTGCGGTGATCCGGGCAGTCCCCCGACCCTGGTTGATTACGACGAGGCGTGCGTTCCGGTTTGATCATCCCCGATGACATCAGAGAGGCCATCCTCAACCACGCCTCCAATTGTCAACCTGAGGAGTGTTGCGGGCTGATTGCACTCGATGACGAGGGCCGAGTTCGCTTTGCCTATCCGCTTACCAACGTCGACAAGTCGGAAGACTCCTTCACCATTGATCCGACCGAGTCGTATCACGCCTTTCTCCACGCCGAGCGTATGGGCTGGGAAATCGCAGGTGTGTTCCATTCGCACC
>JBGTFH010000013.1:0-59724 GCA_041747375.1 Acidimicrobiia bacterium | reverse complement strand
CTCTACACTCGCTCAGGAGAATTCCTTCGCGCACCGGATGCGCACCAAGTATCACCACCTGTGGTGTTATCCCTGGTAAACGGCGATAGAGCACCGGCTTTGCAAGCCGGGGGTCGTGGGTTCAAATCCCATCGTCTCCACTGCGGGAAGAATCATCATCGGCACAGCGTTGGTGCGATAGAGCGAAGGAGTGGCCATGCCGAATGCAGTGATCGTTGACGCAGTTAGGACCCCGACCGGGCGGCGTAACGGCGTCTACAAGAACATCCACGCGGTAGACCTGGCCGCTATACCGCTTCGTGCACTGGTCGAGCGGAACGATCTCGACCCCATGTTGATCGACGATGTGATCATGGGCAATGTCTCCCAGACCGGAGAGCAGGCATACAACATCGGTCGAAATGCCGCGCTGGCAGCCGGGTTTCCCGAGGAAGTGCCCGGGGTCACCATCGACCGGCAATGCGGATCATCACAACAATCGGCCCACTTTGCGGCACAGGCGATCATGTCCGGGGCACAGGACATTGTCATCGCCGCCGGTGTGGAGCACATGACCCGGGTACCCATGGGGATCACCGCCGAACAAGGCCCTGGATTCCCCTTCGGACCTCTGATGTTGGAGCGTTACGCACAGGGTTTGGTCCCTCAGGGGATTTCTGCCGAGATGATCGCCGACAAGTGGGGAATCAGCCGTCAGGAACTAGACGAGCTCAGTCTGGAGTCGCATCGCCGCGCCGATCAGGCTTCGGTCGAAGGTCGATTCGAGGGCCAGATCGTTCCCGTCGAAATCGTTAGAGACAATGGCGACGTCGAGATCGTCACCCGCGATGAAGGGATTCGGGCAGACACCTCATTGGAGAAGCTCGCCAGTCTCCAGCCGGCGTTCAAAGCCGATGGCGTAGTAACTGCCGGCAACTCATCGCAGATCTCTGACGGTGCTGCGGCCGTCCTCGTGATGTCCGAAGCCAAGGCTGCAGAGTTGGGACTCACTCCGAAAGCGCGGTTCGTCAACTTCTCGATGGTGGGAGTCGATCCGGTGACGATGCTCACCGGACCAATCCCCGCAACCGAGAAAGTCCTCCAACGCGCCGGCCTCGGAATCGACGACATCGATCTATTCGAGGTCAATGAGGCTTTTGCCTCGGTAACTGTTGCCTGGCGGATGGAGCATGGTGGCTCCGATCCGATGGCGCTCTGGGCACGAAGCAACGTCAACGGCGGCGCGATCGCTCTTGGCCATCCACTTGGTGGTTCGGGTGCCCGACTGCTAACAACGCTGGTTTGGGAATTGGAACGCATCGGCGGTCGGTACGGTCTCCAGACCATGTGCGAGGGTGGTGGAATGGCCAACGGGACCATCATCGAACGTGTTTGAATCCGGATTGTCATGGAGTTTCGACTGTTCACAACCGAAGATCTCCCACTACTCGCTGAGTGGCTGAGCCGTCCCCACGTACGAGAAACCGAGTGGGGCACCCACCGCCCGAGAGACGTGGATGCCGACTTCGGGATATCGATACATGGCAACGACCAAACCAATCTCTGGCTCTTCATTGATGATGAGCAGCCGACCGGCATGATCCAGGACTACGTTCTTGGTGACAATCCGGAGTGGCTGGCCGACCTCCGGGACATTGAACCCGATCCAAGAACTATCGGGATCGATTACCTTATCGGTGAACCGGATTCAATCGGCAGAGGTTTGGGCCCGAGGATGATTGGCGACTTCGTTGGGACCGTCTGGGATCGGTTTCCCGAGGCCCCGGTAATCCTGGCTGCGGTCGACGCCGGCAACCGTCGCTCGTGGCGCTCCCTCGAAAAGGCCGGGTTCCGTCGCTCCTGGACGGGAGTCCTTCCCTCAGATCTCGATTCCGGGACAGAAACACACGTATATATCCTCGATCGCCCCTGATTCGCAACCATCGTGACGATGGCCCATCGAAGGCGGTCTATCAGACCGCTGGGTCGATAGGTGTGGCCACCCTCACCCTGTTCCCGTCGGGGTCGATGAGCGTGATTTCGGTGCCCCATGGTTCCTGATGGATTTCTGCGCCGAACTCGGCCGCCACCTGTTCGACTTCATTGACCCAGAGGTAGGCCAGAGAACGTTTCGGTGCGTCACCCTTGTGCTCGGAGAGGTACAGGTCAACGTCACCTCGTTTCAGGAATAGAAACAGTGGGAGGTCGGGGGCGAATCGGTGCTCTCCGACAACTTCGAACCCGAGTCGTTTATACCAGTCGGCCGACTCGATTGCGTTGGACACTCGAAAAATGGGAGCGATCGCCTCGGCCATAGTCAGGCTCCGCTCCCGGCCAATAGGAGGCGCCACGTAGGTTGTTGCATTGCATTCGTCAAGTTGGGGTCCCAGGTCTCGCGTTGAACAGACATCCTACGCGCGGGCGGCATTTTCCGACGATTGGGTTGACAGGAGTTCTCATCCGACGTATATTCGTTCGGTCGAACGACCGAGACTTTGAACCAAGAGGCGAAGACCAAATTGTGACAACCTCCGAAACGCAGCACGAGACCGCAAAGGCAATCTTGAACGCAGGCAAGGCGGCCCTGGTTGCTCAGGGTTACGCCGGCCTCTCGACGCGGGGAATTGCCGAGGAAGCGGGAGTCCCGCTCAGCCAGATCCACTACCACTTCGGTTCAAAGCAGAATCTCGTTCTCGCCGTCCTCGAGCGGGAGAATCAGAGGCTCCTAGACCGCCAGGCCGAGATGTTCGAGTCGGAACTTCCGGTGTGGCAGCAATGGGAAATGGCTTGCGATTTTCTCGAAGCTGATCTCGACTCGGGGTATGTCAGGGTGCTGCATGAGATGATCGCGGCTGGCTGGTCCGACCCGGTCATTGCTGATGTGGTTTGGAGCCAGCTGCGCGGATGGCACGACCTGTTGGAATCTGTTGCCCATCGTGCCAAATCCCGATTTGGGGGCCTCGGTCCGTTCACCCCGAAGGAGATCGCAGCTCTGGCCACGATCCCGTTTATCGGTGCGGAGGCCTACCTCCTGCTCGGTGTTTCCGAGAAGGAGATGCCGGCAAGAACTGCACTGCGGAAATTAGGGCTTGTGATCAAACTGATGGAAGAGGCGGCGGGAGATGCGAGCGCGTAGCCCCGACATCGCCGGTTTCGTGACCCGCGACGGGTTGCGTATCGGATACGAGGTGTTCGGCGACGGCGACCCGACCATCTTGCTCATGCCCACGTGGACGATCATCCACTCCCGGTTCTGGAAGTTCCAGGTCCCATATCTGTCCAGGTATTACCGGGTAATCACATACGACGGACCGGGGAACGGCCGTTCTGACCGTTCCACAGATCCCGATAGATACACGGCCGACGCTTACGCCGCTGATGCCGCCGCGGTACTCGAGGAGTGCGGCGTGGAACGGGTGGTAGTGGTCGGTCTCTCCCTTGGTGCACCTTATGGATTGAGGCTGGCCACGCTCCACCCAGAACTGGTCGCCGGGCTGGTTTTCGTCGGGCCTGCCCTTCCCTTGACCCCTCCATCGCCGGAACGGATGGCGATTGCTGAGGCATACTTGGAGCCCTATCCGGAAGATGTCGAGGGCTGGGGAAAGTACAACGTGGCCTATTGGTATGACCACTTTCAGGATTTCGCCGAGTTCTTTTTCGCGGAGTGCTTCAACGAACCTCATTCCACCAAGGCCATCGACGACTCGGTGGGTTGGGCGACGGAGACCGGCCCCGAAGTCCTCGATGCGGAAGGGCGAAGTCGCCCGTGGAGCCAGGGGATGGCCGAGAAAATGCTTGCCGGGCTCCGGTGCCCGCTTCTGGTCGTCCACGGGACCGACGACCAAATTCATCCCCACCACACCGGATCGGAAGCGGCAAGACTCGGCGGCGGTTCGCTGTTGTCTCTTGGCGGGTCGGGACATCTCCCCAATGTGCGGGATCCGGTCGTTTTCAATTTTGCCCTGAGGGACTTCATCGAAGGTGTACCGGTGTGAGACCTGTAGTGCCCGATTCAATGGGAGTAATCGATCGCGATGGAGTCGATATCTACTTCGAGGTCTTTGGCGACGGTGAAGACACGTTGGTGCTGATACCGCCGGCACCGATTACCCACTCCAGGATCTACAAGGCGCAGATTCCGCATCTGGCCCGTACCAACCGGGTGGTGACATTTGACGCTCGGGGAAATGGTCGATCGGGGCGCCCGAACACTGCGGACAAGCATTCTGCTGCCGAGAATCGTGCCGACCTGCTGGCAGTCCTCGATGCCACCGGGACCGAAAGCGCCACCCTGATCGCTCATTGCCATGCCAATTGGTGGTCGGTCTCTTTCGCAGGAGAGCATCCGGATCGTGTTGACGCTCTGGTGGCGATCGATCCCTGGATCCCTCATATCGGAATCGGTCACCAGCACTGGCGTGACGTCTCGGCGACCTTTGACGACGAGCTCGACAACCCAAAAGGGTGGCAATTGTTCAACCGCCATGTGATAACCAACGAGCATCGTCGCTGGGTCGAATTCTTCTTCGGGTCCCAGCTTGTCGAACCGCATTCGACGAAGCAGTTCGAGGATGCGGTCGGGTGGGCCCTCGAGTCGACCGGCGATGTGCTGGTTGCCGGCGAAGAGGGCCAGGACATCGGAATGCCATCGAAAGAAGTGGTCGAAGCGATGTGTCGAGACCTTGACATACCGGTGTTGGTGATTCACGGTACCGAGGATGTCTGTCCGGCCGTCGACAAGGGCAGGGCTTTTGCGGAAGTCACCGGGGCCGAACTGGTTCTCATCGATGGTGCGGGACATCTCACCATGGCTCGTGAGCCGATCCAGGTGAACCGGGCGATCTCAAAATTCGTCAGCAAGAACAAGGGAGAAACTATGCGTACCCGAACCTGGACTAGGGCCCTCAATCGCCCCAAGAAGGCCCTGTACATTTCGTCGCCCATTGGTTTGGGCCACGCCCGACGCGACGTGGCGGTCGCCAAAGAATTGAAGAAGCTCCACCCCGATCTCCAGATCGACTGGCTTGCCCAGGACCCGGTGACGCGGGTGCTCGAAACTGAAGGTGAAACGGTTCATCCAGCCAGCCAGTGGCTCGCCAACGAGTCGGCCCATTTCGTCGAGAAAACGAGTGAGCACAACCTCCACGCATTTCAGGCATTGCGGGAAATGGACGAGATCCTCGTGAACAATTTCATGGTTTTCCAGGATGTCGTTGAGGAGGGTCTCTACGACCTCATCATCGGAGATGAGGCGTGGGAGATCGACCACTTCTGGCATGAGAACCCCGAGCTGAAGAGGGGATCGCATGTCTGGTTCACCGATTTCGTTGGCTACCTGCCGATGCCATCAGGAGGAGAGCGGGAGGCTTTTGTCGCCGCCGACTACAACGCAGAAATGATCGAGCACATTGCTCGCTTCCCCCGCGTCCGAGATCAGGCTCTGTTCGTGGGCACGCCCGATGACATTGTCCCCGAGACATTCGGTATGGACCTCCCCAAGATCAGAGACTGGACCGAGGAGCACTTCGAATTTCCAGGGTATATCACAGGTTTCACACCGCCCGATGAAGCCGACCGGCCGGGACTGCGGGAAGAGCTCGGGTTTGGTGATGGCGAGAAGGTCGTAGTCGTCACGGTTGGAGGATCCGGAGTCGGCCGTGCCCTCCTGGAGAAGATTATTGCCGCCTACCCGATGGCCAGGAAGCGTATGCCCGAGCTTCGGATGATGGTCGTAGCCGGCCCAAGGATCGATCCCGATTCACTCCCGAAGTATCCGGGCTTGGACGTCGTTGGATATGTACCGCAGCTCTATCGCCAGCTATCAGTTTGTGACCTAGCCGTGGTGCAAAGCGGTCTCACGACGACGATGGAATTGACCGCGGCGCGCCGGCCCTTTCTCTACTTCCCGTTGCAGGACCACTTCGAACAGAACTTTCATGTTCGTCATCGTCTCGACCGGTACGGAGCGGGAAGGTACATGGAGTACGCAAAGACTGACCCCGACCACATTTCTGAGGCAATCGTCGCCGAGGCCGGTAAGCCGGTCGACTACGCACCGGTCGAGACCGATGGGGCACAACGGGCTGCGGCAAAGATCGCCGAGCTGATCTAAGGAAACCGAAAGGAGTGATAGACGCAAAATATTCAGGTCCCGCATATCGGTCGGACGACCGAACAAGACAATCACAACGGAAAGGAAACAAAAGGATGACTACAACAATTGAAACCACACTCAACGGTGTTGATCGGGCAACTATGTTCGGCACCCTCGATGCCATCAAGGAGAATCCCGGCCTCGCCCGATTCCAGTTCCGGGTCGAGAACAAGTGGATCGACGGAGCCCACAACCGGAGCACCATCAAGAGCTTCTACGGAGCTGGAGGCGAGGACGCAACACGTACCGCCGAATTCGTGCTCGATGCCGGAGAACCTCAGATTCTGCTCGGAAGCGACACCGGGCCTAATCCTGGTGAAGCGATGCTCCACGCCCTAGCCGGGTGTCTGACAACATCGTTGGTGTACGTCGCTGCCGCTAGGGGAGTGAAATTAACCGAAGTGACCTCGCGGCTCGAGGGCAACATGGATGTCCGAGGTGCACTCGGGCTCGATGACAGCCACCGCAATGGATTCGAGGACATCTCCATCACCTTCACTGTGAAGGGTGAGGGCGACAAGGAGGAGCTCCAGGCTCTTCTCGAACGGGCATCGGCGCGGTCTGCCGTCTTCGACATGGTTCGCAACGGAGTACCGATCAAACTCGAACTGGCCGAAGGATGACATCAATCAATGTCGGGGTCGCTGCGCGGCGACCCCGACACACCTCCTACGACGTCGTGGTAGTTGGAGCCCGTGCGGCAGGTGCGTCCACTTCGATGCTTTTGGCGAGATGCGGGTACCGCGTTCTCATGGTCGACCGGTCCTCACGGGGTTCAGACACCACGTCTACTCATACGTTGCTCAGAACGGGGGTGCTTCAGCTGGGGCGGTGGGGTTTGCTGGACGCGCTCGTTGCCGGGGGTACTCCTGCCGTGGCCAGGGTGACCCTCGGATTCGGTCCCGACCTCGTTCCGATCGATTTGAGTTCCGAATTCGGAGTGGAAGCTCTCTACGCGCCCCGTCGCACCGTGCTCGATCCATTCCTGCAAAGCGCTGCTGAAGGTGCCGGAGTCGAATACATGGATCGCACCAGGTTGATCGAAGTCGTTGCGGATGAGGCTGGACGAACGATCGGAGTAGTCGTCGACTCCGGGGGCGGCCCGGTCCCGATCAAATCCGGATTCGTGATCGGCGCCGATGGCGTCTGGTCGAAAGTCGCCCACATCGTGGGAGCGACGAAAGGACACGATCTCGCCGCCAGCAACGGGATTCGGTACGCCTACTACGCCGGGATCGAAACCGAAGGAGTTCATTTCCAGTTCACACCCGGGGTGACGTCGGGACTGATTCCGACAGACGACAACCTGGTATGTGTCTATCTCGGCTTGCCTGCAAGTGTGATGAAAGACATCAAGGGCGAAAGAGACTTTCGATTTCACCTGGATCGTTCGCATCCACAAATTGCGGCGTCGATGGGTAATGCATCGAGGAGGAGCCCATTTCGGGGAACCCCCGGCCTGCCCGGGTTTCTACGTCAGTCGTGGGGTCAAGGTTGGGCCCTTGTCGGCGACTCCGGCTATTGCAAGGACCCTGTGTCTGCCCACGGGCTCAGTGCCGCACTCCGTGACTCGGAGTTGTGCGCACGGGCCGTGGACCGGGCGCTGGCCGACCCCGTTGAGGCAGCTGATGCTCTACGCGGTTACCAGGAGACCAGGGATCGATTGTCGGTCTCGATGCTGCGGCTGACCTCCGAGTTGGCCGATTACCAATGGGACCCGGTTCGGGCGTCCGATCTCATGAGGGGAATCAGTAGCTGCGTGAAGGAAGAATGTCAGGCGATCGTCGATCTGGAGCCGTGGGCTGGTGTGTCCGCGAAGAGTTTCGCTGGCAGCGCTCTATGAGGCAGGGCGTCAGGCGAACAGTTCTCCCCGGCCAACCTGCGAGGTTGGGTGGCACAATGCGGGGCGATGGAAACTCAGAGCCTACGACCGGCGCGGGGTGCGATCTGGACGGCTGTCGGCGCGACCTCGCTGCTTCTGGCCGTGGCCCCTCGCTACGGGTTTCATCGTGACGAGCTCTATTTCATAGTCGGTGGGAGGAACCTCGACTGGGGCTACGTCGACCAGCCTCCATTCACCCCCTTCATAGCCAGGATCTCGGAACTGGTTGGAGGCACAGCACCGTTTACCCTCCGGGTGCTGCCCGCTTTCGCCGTAGGTGCGATCGCGCTGATGTCCTCGCTGATCGCCAAACGGTTCGGCGGGAGTGCGCGGGCGCAGACCTACTCCGCCATTTGCGCCGGACTGGCTGGTGTCGTCCTCGGTGAGGGGCATCTATTGAGCACCGCTATCTTCGACTTCATGTTCTGGACCGCGGTGCTACTGGTTCTGGTTCACATAGTCGATGGCGCATCGCCACGGCTGTGGTTGCTGGTCGGCTTGTTGGTAGGAGTCGGCCTTCAGAACAAACACACCATTGGTTTTCTGGCGCTGGCGGTGCTCTTAGGACTTCTGGCAACCCGTCAGAGACGACTTCTTGCGTCACCCTGGCCATGGGCCGGCGTGGCTGTGGCGTTGATGATCGCATTGCCCAACTTCATCTGGCAATGGAACAATGGGTTTCCGCAGTTGGAGATGGCGGAGGCGCTGCGGGACCGAAGTGACGGAGCGCTTTCCTTTGTGTTGTTCCAACCTTTCCTCCTCTCGATTGTCCTTGCCCTCCCGGCGGCGATCGGGTGGTGGCGTCTGGCCAGATCGGAAGCATTGGAACCCTGGCGGTCCCTGGCAATCGCATACGCCGTTCTATTTGTGGGGTTCATGTTTACCGGTGGCAAGGCCTATTACGTAGCGCCGATGTACTCGGTGCTTCTCGCCGCCGGATCTCTGTGGTTTGCGAACCTGGGCAAGCAGGCAGCTCGAGGGATGGCGGCTGCAACGGCGATCGGACTTGCGATCGGCATAGTCATCGCCCTTCCTCTGGTGCCCGAATCTGCCGTGTCCACAGTCGATGCCACCGGTGAACTGGGTGAGACAGTGGGGTGGAACGAGCTAGTAGCTGATGTCGAGGCCGTGTTCCAGTCGATTCCTCCCGACCTCCGTACATCGGCCGTCATCTTGACCGGTTCGTATGGCGAGGCTGGAGCGATCGACGTTCTCGGCCCCGATGCGGGCCTGACAGGCGTTTTCAGCGGGCACAACAGCTATTACCTGTGGGGCCCGCCCGTAGAGCACGGGCCGATCATTGGTGTGGGAAGAGTCGATGAGGCACTCGACCTGGTCTGTCCCGGATATCTCCAGGTGGGAACAATCGGCAACGAGAACAATGTCGAAAACGAAGAACTAGGCCTCCCCCTGTATCTCTGTTTGGAGCCCGGCGGACAACTTGCCGACCACTGGGAAGATATTCGTCACTACAACTGATCCGGGCCGAAGGCTAAATTCATCGCATGAGGATTGCCGCTGCACAGACCGCCAATGTCTGGGGAAACCCGTCCGCTACGACGAAGGTGGTGGTCGATTGGATCGGGCGCGCAGCAGACGAAGGAGTCGACCTCCTCGCTTTTGGAGAGACTTTCTTATCGGGATATCCCTTCTGGCTCGGAATGACCCCGGCGACCAGGTGGAATGATGCCGACCAGAAGGCTGCGTTTGCTCACTATCTGGGCGCCGCTGTCCGGATCGACGGCCCCGAAATCGCCACGATTGTCGAGGCGGTGGCCCGGGCCGGCGTTTTCGTCTATCTCGGAATTACCGAGCGGGGCGACAGCGAGGGCACCGTATATGCGACCTTCGTCGGAATCGATCCTGCCCGGGGAATTGTCAGTTCCCACCGGAAACTGACCCCCACCTATGACGAACGGTTGGTCTGGGGTTCCGGCGACGGGCACGGTCTCCGTGTCCATCAGGTGGGCGATTTCAAGGTGTCGGGCCTCAACTGCTGGGAGAATTGGGTACCGGGGATCCGCCACGCCTTATACGCCCAGGGAACCCAGCTCCATGTTGCGGGATGGCCCGGGTCGCGGGGGCTCACCGATGACATCACCCGCTTCATCGCATTGGAGGGGCGTTGTTATGTTCTCTCTGCGGGGCATTTGCTTTCACAAGAATCGGTGCCCGACGACACACCATTGAGGGAGGCCGCGCTGGGCACCAGGTCCGGTTTCATCTATCCGGGTGGCTCAGCCATTGCCGGTCCGGACGGGGCGTGGTTGGTCGAACCCGTTTACGACCAAGAGGCACTGGTAACGGCCGAGATCGATGTGAGCGTGGTCCGTGGTGAGCGAGAGAGCTTCGATCCGGCCGGGCATTATTTCCGACCCGACGTCATCGGAGTCACCGTCGATAGAACACGACGCAACGCCGCGACATTTACGGATTGAAGAATGACCGGCAACACCTTTGTTGACATCCTGCTGGCCGTTGCGATCGGCCTGGTGATCTGGAAGGTATCGATCGCGATGATAAGAATGATGTCGACCCCGCCGCCAGAAATCGACCCCGAAGACATCGAGACCGTTGACCAGGACTACAAGTGCACCGTCTGCGGGGCCGAGTTGACGATGAAGGCAATCAATATCCAGGACGACGCCGCTCCCAGACACTGTCGGGAAGACATGGTTGCGGTGTGGCGTCCGGCATGATGTCGCATAGCTGAATTGCCGTCCCACAATTGAGTGTCATGAATCGCCGATTCCTCACGCTGGCTGGTCTCTCCGTCGCTCTGGTGTTGACAGCTTGTGGCACCGATGTTGCCTCTGATCAGCTTCAGGGCGTTGTAATCGAGAATCCTTCTCCAAAGGGACAGTTTGTGTTGACGGACACAGAGGGGCAACCCTTTGACTTTGCCCGGGAGACGGAGGGAAAGCTGACACTCTTGTACTTCGGATATGTCAACTGCCCGGATATCTGCCCCGTCCATCTCGCCCAGATCGCCGAGGTGTTCAGCCAGCACCCAGAGGTGGCAAGAGAGTCTGAGGTGGTATTTGTCTCGGTCGACCCCACCAGGGATACTCCCGAAGTGATCAGGGATTTTCTGGACAATTTCGATTCTGACTTCGTCGGTCTCACCGGTAGTCCGGATGAGCTGGTGGCTGCCCAGGAAGCCGTTGGAGTGCCTCCGGCGCGGATCACGGGCGATGGCGAGGACTACGTCATAGACCATGCCGGATGGGTCATTGTTTACGCCCCCGATGGCCTCAACCACACCATCTATCCCTTCGGCACCCGCCAAACGGAATGGACCAACGACCTGCAAGCGCTGTTGAACTTCGAGGAGATTCAATCATGAAGCCCCGTCTCACGGTCGGTCTCGCTTTTCTTGTGCTGCTCTTAGCGGCATGCGGATCCGATGGGACGATGCCGGCGATATCGGACGCCCGGATCGGCCAACCGACCGGTCCAAACGGCGCGCTCTACTTCACGGCGACAGGCTACGGGGTGGACGATGAACTCGTCTCAGTGGAAACCCATGTTGCGCCGAGCACGGAGTTGCACGAAACCGTGACGGAGGATGGGGGAACGATGTCGATGCAATCCCTTACCGCCATCCCGTTACCGGCTTCCGGTGATCTGGTTCTCGAACCAGGAGGATTTCACGTGATGTTGATCGATGTCGACCCGCTGGAGGTGGGCTCAACGGTGAAGCTGATGCTTACCTGGGAGAAGGCAGGCGCACAGACAATCGAGGCAGAAGTGGTCGAACCGTCCGAAACCATGGGCGAGATGGGCAGCGACGGTTGATCGTTTGGTGGTGCACCGCCCTTTTTGAACCCTGGGAGTGGCAGTGGATTCCCTACCCGGGGATTTGGCTGGCGGCGATCCTGCCCACCGTCTTCTATGTCCGAGCGATCCGCCGACATCCGGGTGAGATCGATCGCAAACGGACCGTCCAGTTCATCGCGGGGATGATCGTTTTCTGGTTGGCATCGGACTGGCCTCTGGGAACCCTCGGGGCCGGGTATCTCGCCTCTGCTCACATGCTCCAATTCCTGTTGTATACCCTGGTCTCCGCACCGCTGCTTCTCCTCGGGACACCCGAGTGGATGGCCCGCAGGATTGCCGGCAAGCTCAGGATCTATCGAGCGACGGTGTGGCTGGGTATGTCGGCGGTGACGTGTGGAATTCTCTACAACGTGATACTTCTCTCCACGCACGCTCCGGCAACGGTCGACACACTGCGGGTAAATCAGTTTGGATCGTTCGCCATGGACATCCTGTGGGTGCTTGCTGGATTGTTGTTGTGGCTTCCCCTCCTTTCACCGCTACCGGAAGGCCGGGTCGAGTCGGTGTGGGCGAAGATGATCTACCTGTTCCTCGTCACCGCTGTCGTCGCGGTGATCCCTGCGAGTTTCCTCACTTTTGGCACCGGACCCCTCTATGCAACCTACGAGCTTGCTCCCCGGATCGGTTCGATGACGGCAGTCGAAGACCAGCAGATTGCCGGAATCCTGATGAAACTCGCCACCATTCCCATTATTTGGGGAACGATCTCGGTGATGTGGTTCAGGTTCTCGAGCAAAGAGGCTCAATTCACCAGTTGACCGGGTCGCGCCTCACTTTCGCCGACTACGATCCCACCACGAATGCCTGAGTCGAAACGTCGTAAACCGAAGAACCCGCCCAAATCGCAAGCAGCAGTTGAAGCAGCCAAGGCGAAGGAACCCAGCCCAACCTGGTATGTCGCCACGATGACCGGCCTGATGGTCGTCGGGGTGGCCCTGGTTCTGATCAGGTTTGTATTCGAGCAAGACCAGGTGTTGTTGTTGGTCGGCCTCGGCGCGATAGCCGCCGGCTTCCTGATGACCACCAACTACCGCTAATTCACGTTCCGACGGAACGATCGGCCAATAGTGGCACAAAACAGGGAAAGAACGTCCGCCTACGGTGGCGCCAGAGTGGTCGTTGTGGTGGGAGGCGGTGCAGTCGTCGGTGGTGGTTCGAACTTGCCCAGAGTCACCGTGACCACATCACCGGGGAACAAGGTGGTTCCCGAGGTCGGGAATTGGGAGACGACCTTGCCGTCCTGAGCGGGGTCGACAACGGGTTGGGTCGCACTCGATGTCGCCATGACCAGTCCCAGGTCCTCCAACGCCGCTTGCGCCTGGGCCGGGGTAAATCCGGTGAGATTGGGCACCGTGACCGGCCGCGGGCCTTGAGAGACCACGATCAGAACCGTCTCCCCGGTCTCGGCCTCGGTGCCGGCGACCGGGTCGCTACTGATCACGAAGCCGTTTGGGACTTCGCTCGAGAACTCATCATTTACGGTCACCAGGAGCCCCAGGTCGCGCAATAAGGCAGTCGCGTCCCGCTCGGACATGTCGACGACATTGGGGATCACAACGATCTCAGGACCTGTGGAGACGACCAGATTGATTGGTGTGCCCGAGCCCACCGCGACACCCTGGCCCGGGTTTTGCTCGATGACGACGCCTGCGGCGCGTTCGGCATCGGGTTGTTCTGTGATTACACCCACTTCCAAACCTGCGGCCGCGATCAAAATCTCGGCGTTCTCCAGGGTCTGACCCACCAGAGGAGGCACCTGAACTTCTTCGACGCCGGTCGAGACGATCACATCGACTTCCGAACCCTCTTCGGCTTCGAATCCGGGAAGCGGATTGGTGCGTATTACCAGACCAACAGCGACCTCAGCCGATGGCTCAGGGATAACGTTGACCCTGAATCCATCGAGCAGGAGACGATCGACAGCCTCTTGCTGGGTCTGGCCGATCAGATTGGGGATCTCGATGAATTCACCTTCACCGTTGTTGCCATTGGCACTCTGGAAGAGAATGAAGAAGAGAACGACCAGGGTGATCAGGAGGAAGAACGCGGTAAGAATGAACGGGAGCTGCGATCGTGGTTCCTCCTCGATCTGGCGATAAACCTCATCCGGGGGAACTGTTGCCGGTGGGGTGGCTGTCATCACTCTCGTAGCGTCGCTCCCAGAGACGACGGCAGCGCCTGCTGCGACCGGGACCAGGACGGCGCCGACGGCCTCTCCGCGTAGTACGGCGAGCAGGTCTGCTCGCATCTCGTCGGCGGTCTGATAACGGGCCGCCGGGTCTTTGCGCATCGCGGTGGTGACCACGTTGCTGAGGGATTCGCCGATATCCGCGTTGAGCGAAACCGGGAGCGGCGCTTCAGTGGATACGTGTTGGAACGCCACCGACATCGGGGAATCCCCGGTGAAAGGGGGGCGCCCGGTAAGCATTTCGTAGAGCACGACGCCCAGTGAGTAGATGTCGGAACGGGCGTCAGCGGGGTGGCCCTGGGCCTGCTCCGGGCTGAAATAGGTCGCCGTTCCGATAACGGCGCCCGTACGGGTGAGTTCCTGGCTGTCATCCCACGCCCGCGCAATTCCAAAGTCGGTCACCTTCACCGTGCCGTCCTTGGCGAGGAGGATGTTTCCCGGCTTGACATCGCGGTGGACCAGGCCTGCCTGGTGGGCGACGGATAGCGCTGCTGCCGTCTCCGCGGCTATCTCGTTGGCCCGACGCGGAAGCAGCGCACCTTCCGACTTCAGGACATCACGCAGTGAGCGTCCATCGACCAGTTCCATCACGATGAAGTAGGTGCCTTCGGCCTGGCCCCAGTCGTAGATGCCGACGATGTTGGGATGGCTCAAGTTGGCGGCGGCCTGCGCTTCACGTCGGAACCGCTTGACAAAAGCTTCATCCGCGGAGAATTGTGAATGGAGCACTTTGATCGCGACGCGGCGGTTGAGGAGGGTGTCCTGGCCCTCATAGACGTCGGCCATCCCCCCCCTGGCGAGGTGGGAAATGACGTGGTATCTCTCGGTTAGTGCTTTGGGGGTGTCCATAGGCGAAGTGCGAAGTCTAGGAAGGATCGGTTCCAATTCATTGTTCACCCTGCAGCCAGAGTTGGAATAGATCGGCGGCGATCGGCGCTGCCAGAGCCCCTCCGGTGGCTGATTCACCCAATTCCGGGCCTCCTTCGAGGAACACCGCTAGGGCAATCGTCGGGTTCTCGATTGGTGCAAAACCGATGAACCACGGATTGGGGAATTCGCCGGAACCTTGAGAGGTACCGGTTTTCCCGGCGACGCGAATCCCGGGAACAGCGGCGCTGCGACCAGTGCCCTCGGTGACCACCCTCTCCATCATCTGCCCTACAATCGAAGCAGTAGTGGTCGTCATGGCACCCCCCAGCGACAGAGGCTGGAACGACTCGATCGTGATCCCATCGGCATCGAAGATACGGGTCACCAAATAGGGGGAGAACACCTCGCCGCCATTGGCGACTGCTGCTGCGACCATCGCCATATGTAACGGCGTAGCCCGTACGTCTCGTTCCCCGATGCCGCTCTGGCCCAGGGCCGCCGGATCGTTTTCCAGTGCGTTTGTTGGGAAAATCGCCTGTGGGATTGTCCAATCGAAATCGAGATCCGTGTTGAATCCCAATGCGTCGGCGGTAATCCCGAGGTCGGCGGCCCCAACTCGTATCGCAAGATCGGCGAAGGTGGTGTTGCAGGAAACCACGAGGGCCCGCAGCAAAGTGATCGAGACCCCGTCGTTGCAATCCCCACCACCGAAGTTGGAAATCGTTGCCGTCGATCCTGGAAGCTGGAACTCGACGGGGTCGGGAAATTCCGTTTCGGGGCCTGCGGTCCCGGTGTCTATCGCCGTGGCGGAGACCACCGTTTTGAAGGTCGAGCCCGGGGCATAGAGTTCCCGAGTCGCCCGGTCGCTCAATGGCGACAGCGGGTCGACGAGTAGTGCGTTCCACACGGCATCAGCGTCGTCCCCGGTCAATGGCTCAGGGTTGTACGAAGGTGACGAGATCGAGGTGAGAATCGCTCCTGTCCGCGGGTCGAGTGCCACGACCGCCCCGCGTCGGCCACCCAGGGCCGCATAAGCGGCGGCCTGGAGGTCGGCGTCGAGAGTGACTTCAATGCTCCGCGGCCTGAGGTCGCGTCCCAAGATGACGGCAACGAGATCGCTGATTGTGAGGTCGCGTCGGGAGCGCAGTTCGTTGCTGTAGGCCGCTTCCAGGTTGGTATTTCCCAATATGAACGAGGAGTACCCGACTGTGTGGGCGAATAGCGGCCCTCCCGGATAAGTGCGGATGAAGTTGCGGGGATCGTCGGGGTCGGAAACCGACTCGGCGAGGATGTCACCCTCGGCGGTGACTATCAGACCCCGTTCCTTACCGCGTTCGCTGAGGGCGGGCCTGGCGTTCCTCGGGTCGTTCTTGAGGTCGTCGGCCCTGACCATCTGATACCAGGTGACGGCACCGAGCAGAGCGAAAATCGCGGTGAACATCCCGAGCGCCAGACGACGAATAGGGCCGTTCATTTCGCTTCCTCATGGCTGATGCGAAGCAGGAGGGCGATTAATACGAGGTTTCCCACCAGCGCCGACCCGCCGTAGGACATAAAGGGCAAAGTGATACCGGTCAGAGGGACCAGGCGGAGAACTCCTCCGATAATCAGGAATGTCTGCACTCCGAGGACAAAGCTGAGGCCCGCAGCTAACAGCTTGCGGAACGTGTCCCTGCTCCTGAATGCGATTCCAAGGCCGACTGCGATGACGAGGGCGTAGAGAGCGAGCACGGCAATGGTCCCGGCGAACCCCAACTCTTCACCAACTGCAGCGAAGATGAAGTCGGTTTCCGCATTGGGGATCAGGTCGGGACGTCCCAGACCGGGTCCTGCACCCGTCAACGACCCGCTCCCGAGGGCAAAGAGGCCTTGAGAAATTTGATAGCCGGCGTCTTCGAAGTGCTCAAACGGCTGCAACCAACCTGCAACTCTCCGCTGGACATGGTCAAAGGCGTAGTAGCCGGCAACTCCTGCCAGCACGGTCAAGAACCCCCCGGTGACCAGGTATCCGGTGGCACCCGTCGTCGCATACAGCAACAGAACGAAGCTGGCAAAAAGCAGAAGGGAGGCGCCGAGATCGCGTTGCGAGATCAGTATTACGACGCTGAGTCCCCAGGCAAACAAGAGGGGTACCAGCTGTCGCGGTTCGGGGAACTGGAATGGACCGACTTTTCGATGGGCCTGGCGTAGGGCATGCTGGTGGTCGGCCAGGTAGGCAGCCACGAAGATCACCAACCCGAGCTTGGCCAACTCAGCCGGCTGGAACTGAAGCGAGGTGATCTCGACATCGAGGACGATCCAGAGCCGCGACCCGTTTACTTCCAGTCCGCGGAGGGGAAACGCCCAGTCCTGGGGAAGGTTGGGGAGTAGCAGGAAGATCATCGAAACCAGCAGAATTATGTAGCGATAGCGCCGGAGAACCTCTGTGGTCCCCTTGCTCAGCAACCAGAGCACGATGGCTGCAGCCGCGGCACCGATCAGTAACCACCAACGCTGCAGAGCCGCCCGGGCGGGGTCGAGCCGGTAGATCTCGAGAAATCCGATGGCGGCGAGAGCGGCGACCGGTGCGATGAGCAATGAACTCGAACGAGGAGCCCAGGTACGTGCCGCCAGGTAGATCCCGCCGAATGCGATGACGAAGATGAGGAACGTCAGCCCGCTCTGGGCATCCAGAGTCCCTCCGGTGGCCAGGTTGACCAGGGTGACTCCAAATGCAGCAAGTACCGAGGCAGCGATAATCGTCGCTCCCTCGGTCTGTCGGGTCATGGCCTACCCGTCGAGGGCATCGGCGACAATCACGGTGATGTTGTCCTGGCCGCCGGCCTCATTTGCAATCTCGACCAACTTCCAGGCGGCATCGCCGGCGGTCCCTACCCCGAGGCCTTCCGCGATTTTGCCGTCGTCCACCATGGAGTTGAGCCCGTCAGAACAGAGCAGTATTCGATCTCCCGGCTCGAGGTCGATGATCATCTCGTCGACATTGACGAAGCGGGTAAGACCCAGACAACGAGTGATCATGTGTCGCTGAGGATGATTCATCGCCTCTTCAACTGACAATTTTCCTGAAGCCACGTACTCCGCCATCACGGTGTGATCCTGAGTCACCTGGCTCAATTCGCCGCCACGGAGCAGGTATCCCCTGCTGTCGCCGACATGAGCGAAATGGGCTATCCCGTGGCTACCTTCCAGTTGGACCATGGTCATCGTGGTGCCCATGCCTTCCAGGTCCGGTTGTCGCCCGACTTCTTCCCGGATGGCCCTATTGCCGGCAGCTACCCGGTCTGCCGGGTCGAGTTCTGAGCTTGCAGCAGCATTGACGGCCAGCCGTGAGGCAACTTCGCCGGCGACGTGGCCGCCCATTCCGTCGGCCACCATCAATGTGACGGTGTCGGATGTTTGGCCGTCATCGGTGGGGAAGAGCGAATCTTCGTTGATGTCGCGCACCATGCCCTTGTGGGTGGCGGTTGCCCAGATGAATTTCATCGAACTTCCATCACGGACTTGCCCACCTGAACCGAGTCGCCGCGGCGAAGTGTGGTGGGAGCCGTAACTCTCCTTCCGTTTATGTATGTGCCGTTGGTGCTCCCCAGGTCATGGAGCACAAGGCCGGTGTCTTGGGCAACTAAGCGCATATGGAATTCTGAAGCGTAGGGGTCGTCGAGCAATACGTCCGCCTCCTTTGACCGCCCCATGACGACCGAGTCGTTGACATCGACCTCCATGCCCTGCTGGGTCTCGGACCTCACCATCAACAGGCTCGACCCTTGCTTTCTTTCCCTTTTCAAGGAAATCCCGAGGTGGCTGCCGATGGCACGAGCAACTTGCCAAACGAACAGATAGACCAGCCCGAGAAAGATGATCCGGAGTAGAGCGAGGATGATGTCAGGCATCGACTATCTCCACAAAGCGAAATTGGTGGTCGCTTACCTGGATATTGCTACCCGAGTCAATTGCAAGCGGTTCTTTTCCCAGTGGTGTGCCGTCGACAGCGGTGCCGTTGGAGGAGCGCAGGTCCTGGACCCAGGTCGAGCCAGAGGATCGCCATATCAGTGCGTGACTCCGGCTGACGTCGTCGAACAGGATGGCGACGTCCGCCTCCGTCGTCCGTCCAATAATCGCCCGATTTGGCCGGATCTGGTAGGTGCCGTCAGAACCGGTGAGTCTGGCCCACGGCCGCTGCTCGCCGGGAACGATCTCCAGATGACAGAGGAATTGGCCGGGAACCACCGACTCGTCGATCTTGATGGTGACATGTGGAGGCCCTACGAGGCGCAGTCCGGCCTCGACGACATAGTCAGCGAAGCCGTCGGTCAATGATGTCTCCAGTTCGGGTGTCTCGCCGCTGATGTCTTTTGGGTGGAAGGTGAGGGTGATGTAGTTGGCCGTCGCCGGCCCGGAGGCATGCTCAAAACGGGCGAGGTCGGCTTCGCGCGCCACCCTGGTGGCGATTTCGGACGGATGAAGTCTCCCCGAGAAGACACGGCCGAAGACACCTTCGAGGAGGCGCTCCAGTTTTCGCTCCAGCCCGCGGGCCACGTTCATCCCTGTCAGGTTACGGCTCTTCGCGCCAACAACGTCAACTACCGCAACGTGTTTGCCGGCGGTAATCTTCAGTTCTCAACCACGGGCGAGTGGCGGAATTGGCAGACGCGCAGGATTCAGGTTCCTGTGATCGCAAGATCGTGGGGGTTCAAGTCCCCCTTCGCCCACCAGCCGCATGCATCGACGACTCAAACCTTCTTGAGCTTCCGCCAGCCACCCGCGCGGTTGTTCTCGATGATCTGGCGGAACATCTCCGCCAGCGCCGGACGATTGATCGTCTCTCCTTCCTTGATCGCCACGGTTCTCGCCGTGGTGTTCTGGTGGCCTCCGGTGATGATTCCCTCAGGGTCGGGGACGATGGCTCCATCGTAAAGGAACACGTTCACGTGGTCCTTGGCGGCGAGGAGGGCGCAAATGTTTCCTTCGAGAACGAAATAGGGCTGGATGGTCCTCTTGATCGTCTCCTCGACGTCGGGATCAACACCGTGCACCAGCTGGCGGACGTCGTGGCAGATCGTCTGTTGCCACTCCGGGAGGGCGTCGATGTAATCGTCCACCCTGGGGTCCTTGGTCCAGGCCATAAAGGCAACTTAGCCCAAATCTGGTCAGGAGCATTTCGGACCGGTCTCGAGGGAAAGCAACTCAGCCGAGTTGAGCGAGGCGCGCCGTCACCAGTTCACGTACCAGGGCCTCATCCAACGGATAGTCGACGGGGAAACGCAAGGCACCTTTGGACCATTCGTAGCCATCCAGTTTTTCTCGATCCATCTCGCTCAGGACCGATCCGGAGTGGGGTAAGTAGCTGCAGTGGCTCTTGGAATGAGAATATCCAGCTACGGCCTTTCCCCCGACCAGGATGGCCGGAACCCCATAGGCAATGCCCTCCTCGCCTTCAGGCAGAATCTCGAGCAACATCGCTCTCACGGCTCTGAGTGTTGTCTGTTGGGGTTCGGGGGATGAATCCAAATATTCATCGACGGTCATAGTCGCTCCTACCGTTCGAGTTTTGCCTTCCGCTTTGTTTTTGGCTTCGGCCTCCATCTTCGGCCTTCGATTCTATCCCTCGTGTACCGGTCAGGATTTGCCGAGTCGGAGGTCTCTTCTCTGAAACAGGGGGATCGATGCAATCACCAGGATCACAAAGGTCCCGGCCAATAGGGCCGCACCCCTCCAGTCGAAGCCGTTGAGTAGCGGATCGCTGCCTAGATACCAGTGGAAAGGTGAGAGCCTTGCGATCGGCTCGAGTGTCTCCGACAGTGGGAAGAATGAGAACATGAACCATGTGGCCAGAGCGACGCCGGTTGCCACCATCGTCGCCACTCCCCGCTTCCCGGTGGCAGCGCTGGCTATCAGGGCGATCCCCCCGTACACCAAGCCGAATAGGGTCAAGAGGAGCGAGATGGAGGCGATTCCTTGCACGCCCACCTCTTCGAGTCCGCCAATACGCACCCCTATCCAGGTCGCTGAAAAGGTCGCCACACCGAACAGGAATGCCCAGGCGATCATTGCCTGTACTTTCTCCACGACCAGCTTCGATCGACTGATCGGGTTCGACATGAGGAGATCCATGGTGCGATTCTCCTCCTCGCCGGCCAACGACCTCGATCCCATCGTCGCCGCGAGGACGATGATGGCGATCGGCCCGACCAGGGAGAACACCTCGCCGGTGAGGAATCCAGTTGGTGTTCCCATGTCGACGCCACCGATCATCGCCACGAGAGCGTCGGGGAACGTGGCGAAGATGTTGATGAAATCCTCGGGTATGAAGTTGTACAGGGGCGGAATCAGCACCCCCATATAAAACATGATCGCGGCAGTGATCGTGAAGAGGCCCTGATAGTCGGAGAAGGTCTTGACGGAGATTCTCGATACACGGGCTGACCCTGCGACTCTTTCCATCACTTTGCTGGTGAGCGGGTTTGCCCGCAGACGGTCGAGGATGGTCACATTGGTGCCCTTGTCCTTGAGGTCCCGCCTTGCAATACCCACGAAGGCGACCGTAAAGGCCACTATCGAAAGTCCGCCGAGAACTGCGACATGACTCCAGTCCAGACCGTTGTTGATCGGCGCGCTCGAGTTGTAGTAGTACCAGGGAAAGAACTTCGCCAACCACTCGAGGTCGGCCAGGGGCAGCAACGTGGCGGCAAGGTAACCGACGACCATCAAGCCTGCTGAGGCTCCTGAGGCGGCGCCCCGATTTCCAGTGGAGGAACCGATGGCCAAAGCTAGAAACCCGTAGAACAGGCTGTTCAGGAATAGTGCGAAGGTCATCGATCCAATGAACAGGTCGTCGGTCGGGACATCGAGGACGGCGGCAGATCCGACACCCGCACCCCACATCAAGAGTGTCATCACCCCGACAACGAGGATTACGGAGCAAGCCTTGGAGATGAGAACCTGCCTGCGACCCACCGGGTTCCCCAGTAGCAAGCCAAAGGTCCCATCCTGTTCCTCGCCGGCGATAGCGGAGGCACCGAAGCTGATGGCGAGGCCGCCCAGCACAAGCGCCCCGATAAGGTTGTAGATCGCTCCGAACGCAATTCCGCCCGCACCACTGCCTTCCGGATTTATCCCGACTAGTTCGAGTACGCCGGCCGGCAGGTCGTAATAGAACGAAGTGTCAATTCCTTCATAAACCCACATCGAGAAAAAGAGAAGTGCCGCAACGGTGACCGCGCCAACCACCCCGGCTGGAAGTCGGTCCCGGGTGGTTTTGGTAAATACATTGGCGAGCATCATCAGGCTGTGGACTTTTCGTCGGTCCGGTAGTACTGCAGGAAGATTTCTTCGAGATCGGCTTCCTGGGTGTTGATGTCGACAAGGGTGTAGCGGTCGGTGGCCACGCCGAGCAGCGCATCCATGTTCCCGTCGAAGGACATGACTGCGTGGTGGCTCGCCACATCGACATCGCGGACTCCGGGCACGGCGGCGAAAGCCGCGGCGTCGACCGGACCGGTGAATTGGAGTTCCACCCTCCGCACTGCTTTGGACCGGAGGTCGTCAACGAACTCGACATCGACGAGATGGCCATTTCGGATGATCCCAACTCGATCAGCGGCTCTCTGCACCTCGGACAATGTGTGGCTGGAAAGGAAGACGCAACGACCCTCCGCCGCTACCTCCCGCATCATCGTTTGGAATTCTCGTTGCACAAGGGGGTCGAGACCTGAGCTGGGCTCGTCCATGATGATTACGGCCGGCTTGCTCATGAATGCCAAAATCAGGCCGATCTTTTGCCTGTTTCCCGAGGAATAGTCGCCGATCTTCTTGGACAGGTCGGCCTGCAGCCGCTCGGACAGTTCATCCACCAAACCAGCGTCCACCCCACCCCGGAGGTTGGAGAAATAGGTGATCATGTCCCGTCCGGTCAAGTTGGTGTACATGGAGACGTCAGACGGCAGGTATCCGATGTGTCGGCGGATCTCGACGGAATCGGCATGAGAGTCGAGGCCTGCAATGGTCGCACGTCCGGCAGTGGGCCGGATCAGGTCCAACATCGTGCGAATAGCTGTGGTCTTTCCGGCGCCGTTCGGGCCGAGGAAGCCAAATACTTCGCCCATCTTCACTTCGAGGTTCAGGTCGGTGAGAGCCTCGACTTCTCCGTAGTTCTTGGTGAGGCCCTCGGTCCTAATCGCTAGATCACTCAATTGATTTCTTCTTTCTCCAGATGTTCTGACAGGCGCGCCATGAGCGCCCCCCACTCGTTTGCAACGAATCCGGCCACCGATCCAAGTTTGGTTACTCGTTCAGGTCGGACACCGGGTAGGAATCCCGCCGCCGCCTCCGAGAGCTTGCGCATCTCGACTATCCGTTCCAGTCCCCGGTGAGTACTCGAGACCAGACATGTTTGGGGAGCCGGTAATAGCTTGCCCGGTCACCAGCGAACGTCACTCGCTCCTCTACACCGACTTGTTCGAGTTGCCTGACCTGGATTGACACCGAGCCGGTGCTGACATCGAGCGCCTCGACTATTTCATTCGAGGATTGATGGTCAGGCTCGCAGATCATCAAAGGCCCAAAATCCGTCCGGCAGTCCTGGTTCCCGAAATGGGTTCCCAGAACCGCCCGACCCTCTCCACAACCGATTGCTCTCTGTCGAGTTTCATGAATGTTCAGAATATTCTGAAAGTTCCCAAGTGTCACGGCGGCTTAGACGGGAAAGGCCTCTCACGTGGGTTACCCGTGGGAATCGGTCAGGTTTACCCTCATTCCGACATGGTGTTCGATCCTCCCCGCCAGAAAAGGCGTTTACTCCGATGGCTCCTCCCGGTGGCCCTCGTAGTTGCCGCTCTGGTCGGACTTGCGGCCCAGGGTGCGGGTAGCGACGCCCGCGAGGAGATCGACTACCTCAATGAGCTGTCGGCTCAGACGACTGATCTGGCGATAGGGGGCGATGCCTTGCGCGATGTCGTCTCCCGCCTTTCTCGAATCGAGCGACCGGAGCTGGAGACGGTCATCGAAAACCTGGAAGAGGATATTGTTCGCGGACTCGAGTTTGTCGAAGAGGAACCGCCATCAGACGACCTGCTCGCCGTCCGGGCCTTGTATCGGGTGGCATTGGAGCAGTGGGATGTAGGTGTTTCCGGTTTCGGAGAGGGGATACTCGCCGCCGCCGACGAGCCCGGATCGACAACGCCGACTGACACAATTGCCAACTCGATCGTGGCGCTCCGGTCCGGCGATGAACTGTTTGTACAGGTTCGCTCGGAGATCGATCGTCCCGATGTCCCCGATCCGATCAACCCGCTGCGCGTCGTTGTGCTCTCTCCGGCGTCAGGCGAGGCGATTGCCCTGTCGTTGGCCTACACCGAGGCGGCACGGAGCCCTACCAACGGCATTGCTCTGCGTCCTGGCTTGGCAGCATCGATGATCGTTGCCGATCCTGAGTGGCAGCTCAACCCGGAAAACCAGGTGGTGATGCCTGCAACCGAGTCTGTCGTCTTCTCGGTCGTCGTTACCAACGTCGGCAATCTGATCTCTGAGGAAGAGCCGATCACTCTTACTCTGATCGGCCCCGGCGATCCCGCTGAGCTGTCTTCGACGATTCCTCCCCTGGAACCGGGCGCACAGACAACGATCATCTTCGAAGCTCTTCCGGTGACACCCGACGAGATCTACGAGGTGACTGCCGAGCTCAAGGTCGTCGGAGTGGACATGGACTTCGAGGACAACTTCCTACAGGTGATGTTCCGGGTCAACAGTGAATGACACTGTGATCGTTACCATCGCATTTCGATGATCGACCCGAAACTACTGCGCGAAGATCCCGATCAGATTCGGGAGTCTCTTCGGCGACGCGGTTCTTCGATCGACCTCGATGAGATGATCGCTTTGGATCGAGACCTTCGGATCCGCCGTCAGGAGGCAGAGTCGCTGCGTGCGGATCAGAAGGGGGCGGGAAAGGAGATCGCCACCCTCGCCGGAGATGAGAAACAGCGGGCGATCGACGCTGTCGCCGACCTCGCAGCTCTGGTCAAGGCAAAGGCGACGGAAGTCGACGAGTTGTCGGCCCGACTCGATCAGCTTCTTCTCGCCATTCCCAATCTGGTCGCCATCGACGCCGCAGATGGCTTCTCCGACGCCGACAATTTGGAAGTGAAACGGGTCGGTGACGCCGCCACGGAGGGGACGGATCACGCGCGACTCGGCGAGGCACTTGGAATCATCGATACCGAACGCGGCGCCAAGGTTTCTGGCAGTCGTTTCGGCTATTTGAAAGGCAAAGGCGCACTTCTCGAGTTCAGTCTGGTGCGCTGGGCAATGGACAACCTCGTTGAGGCCGGTTTCACTCCCATGGTGCCTCCGGTCCTGGTCAGAGAGCACGCTCTCGAAGGCACCGGGTTCTTCCCGGAAGCCCGGGAGCAGGTCTACGAGATTCCCAAGGACGAGTTGTTCCTGGTTGGCACGGCCGAGGTTCCTCTTGCTGCCTACCACGGAGATGAGATTTTTGATTCGGACGAGCTGCCCATCCGATACGCCGGTTTCTCCACCTGCTTTCGCCGCGAAGCCGGTACCTACGGCAAGGACACCGCCGGGATTTTCCGAGTCCATCAGTTCGACAAAGTTGAGATGTTTGTCTTCACCGATCCGGCTGAATCGGCGGACGAACACGATCGCCTGCTCGCCGTCGAGGAGAGACTCGTTACCGAGCTCGAGTTGCCCTACCGGGTCGTCAATGTGGCGGCGGGAGACCTCGGAGCATCAGCTGTCAAGAAATTCGACATCGAGGCCTGGTTTCCGGGTGAACAGGCTTACCGCGAGATCACCTCTTGTTCAAACACCACCGATTACCAGGCGAGACGTCTCAAGATCCGGACGCGCAGCGATTCCGGCAACGAGATCCTTCACACCCTGAATGGAACCGCTTGCGCCGTGGGCCGGACGATCCTGGCGATTCTGGAGAACCACCAACAGCCAGACGGGTCGGTGATGATCCCTGAAGCGCTCCGGCGCTATACCGGCTTCGACTCGATTGGACCGTGAGCGAGGTATCCGATCCGATCTTCGCCCGGATCGCTGCCCGCTACGACTTGATAAACCGGATCCTCTCATTCGGGCAGGAGAAGAAGTGGCGCTCCCGGGGTGTGAACATGCTTGCAGACGGGGTGGTGCTCGACCTCGGCGCAGGCACAGGCGACACCGAGTTCGGCGGCCGGCAAGTCATCGGGCTCGACCCGGTAATCGAGATGCTCGCGTTGAGCCCCGTGTCAGCGCGGGTGGTGGCGGTGGGGGAGCGCCTGCCCCTGGCCGATTCCTGTGTGGACGGGGTCTTCAGCGGTTTTGTGTTCCGCAATCTGTCATCCGTCTCATCGACACTCGACGAAGTAGGTCGCGTCCTGAAACCGGGCAACGCTGCGGTGGTAGTGGATCTGACACGGCCGAAGAACATGTTTCTCAGGGGATTCCACCGTCTCGGAACTGCCATCACCCTTCCCCTGGTCGGTCTCCTCTTCGCAGGCTCCCCACGCGAGTATTGGTACCTGCACAAGTCGCTGGATTCGTTGCCTCCACCGGAGAAGCTCTTCGGAGGAACCGGTATGGTGGTGGAAGAGGTGTGGCGCATGGGGCTGTTCGGCTTCGTGTATGGAGTTCGTCTCCGCAAACCGAACTAGCGGGTTTTAGTTGCGATCTCGATGGGTAAGAATCAAACGTCAGACCAAAGGAAAGTTGTTATGACCATGACTGAAGAATTCGTCAAAGTGGGCAAGAAGAGTGTGCGAGGGTTCTCTCGCTGGTTGAGCCGGCAGATCGAGGATGCCCCGGATTTTGATGACGTGAAAGACTTTGCCGCGCAAAAGTCGCGTCAGACCGTGGAAATCGCCCGCGATCGAGTCGAAGAACTCGGGAGCTGGCTTGGTGATCTGGCGGTCGAGATGAACCTGGTCGAACCACCGAAGAAGTCAAAGTCGAAGCAGGTCGCGGGAGGAGTGGCCGTGGCAGCCGTCGCTGCAGGTGGTTGGTACCTCTTCAACCCGAGCACGGGCAAAGAGCGCAGACTTCGCATCCGCAACTACTTCTCCGGTCTTCGCGACCGGATCACCGGTCGGATCGATGACATCAACTTCATCGCCGACGAACCTGATGACGTCGCCGTCGTGGGCGAGCGCAAAGTGGCCGGTCTCGAGGGTGTGAAGAACCTCGATCACTGAAGGTCGAGGACTCGACACGACGTCACTCCTTGCAACATAGACGGGGATGGCGGAGCACGCTGATACCCGATTCGCCGGGAATGTTCGATCATTTCGGTTGCGACTCCCAAGTCGCAAGGTCGTGCTTGTCTCTCTGGCGCTGCTTCTCGTGGGACTCCTGGGGCTCGTATTCCGGGGGCTTGAGCTTCCCGACCCACCGGGCCGTACGCAGTAGGCCGGTATTCGACGTCGCTGGTCGACACGGATCGAAGAGAGGCACACAGCCCGGGGGTTGGCTCCAACCGAGTAGTCCCGCTGGAAGTCTGGTATCCGGCCCAACACGGGACGGGTTCACCTGCCGGGTACATTTCTGACCTGGACGCAATCTCGGCTGACCTCACCGCGGCCGGCGAATTGAATCCTCTCGTGGTGTGGTCTCTCGGGTTGGTCCGCACCAGCACGCGCGTTGGAGCGACCCCGATCGAGTCTGATGGTCTCCCGCTGTTGGTTTTTTCCCCGGGAAACCAGACGAACGTCTCCTTCTATGCTGCGATTGCGGAAGATCTGGCGTCACGGGGTTATCTCGTCGTCGGCGTCGATCATCCGTACCAGGTCGCGGCGGTTCGATTGCCCAATGGGACTATTGCAACATACGACGCTTCTATGGACTCCGTGCTCGCCGGTGGAGTGGAAGCAAAGCTCGACGAGAGGGTAGCGGACATCGAAATGGTGTTAGACGAGATCCTCGCTAATCCGGCGGTGGCCCTTTCGGCGCCCGTCGATACTTCGCGGGTGGGTGTCCTCGGCCACTCATTGGGTGGGCTCAGTGCCGCCGAAGCTTGCAGGTCTGATGACCGCATAGTGGCCTGCCTGAACATCGATGGCCAGGGGAACGGCGGTCCCTTCGGCGCCGATGTCGAGGACCGGGCCTTCGATCAACCGTTCATGTATCTCACCAAAGAGTCGGTGATCCATCCGGAAATAGCATCTCGGTTTGAAGCGGGAGGCATCGGAACGAGTCGTGTGGTAGTACCCGCCGCCAACCATGGCGACTTTGCCGATGGCGGGATATTTGCTTCGGCCATCAACCCATTTGACTCAACCGCATCGTCCGTGGTCGAGGTTGCCAGGGGGTTCATCGCGTCGTTTTTCGACCAGGCAATGAACTCCGTTGACGAATGGGACTTCGATGGGATCAGTGTCAGCACAGACGTCTTTGTCAACGTGTTTCCTTTGGGTCCTCGACCCCTCATCCCTTCTGCCGGGAGTTGATCGCAACCATGTAGGACCGGCCGCTCGGGTACGATTGTGGTGATCGTGCTAGGCGGGGTGCTAGGGGTGCCCTTTATCCGAAACCCTCTTCATGCGGAGCCGAGTCCCCCGTCTGAGGAGCGAGTTGCACCGGGGCTTTTGCCCTGATGCCGGGAAAGCGATGTTGACGAACGGGTCCTGCGCGGCGGAATCCCACGAATCTGGTCAGGTCCGGAAGGAAGCAGCCATAAGTGGATTGTTCCGGGTGCCGCAGGGTCACCCGATCTGAGTTGGCACCCGGTATCGACGGTGACAGCGACCTTCGAGGACGGGGTGCACGGTCACCCCAACGTGGGTCGCCTCCGTTTTCGAAATTTTCGGTAACGGGCGTTTCCAGTTTTGCCTCTTATCAGGTAAGCTCGGTCGCTGATGTTTTCGTCGTTCGGTCCCATTTTCCCCAGGTTGTTCGCTGCGGCGGTGCTGCAGGAGCTGTCCTTCGCATTGATGGTCCATTTTCCCGGGTATCTCGAACGGTTGGGGATCAGTGAGGCCACCTTCGGGGTTCTCTACGCCGCGTCAGCGATCATTGCACTGGCCCTCCGGCCCGCCTTCGGAAAACTCCTCGATCTGACCCATCGACGCACGATTCTCCTCTATGGCGGGGCGATCAACGCCTTGCTCGTGATGTCGTTGACCCTGACCAACATCTGGGGGCCGTCACTGTGGGCGGTTTTCCTCGCACATCGTGTGGTCCAGATCGGGCTCTTCACGGCAATCTTGACCTACGCCGCCGACGCAATTCCCGATGAAAAACGTACCCAGGGTCTTGCGATCTACGGGTTGTCGGGGCTTTTCCCGCTTGCTCTGGCGGGAGTTCTCGGCGATGCCGTCATATCCGTGGCCGGATTCGATGGGTTGTTCATCGTGTCGTCCCTGGCGATGTTGGGCTCTTTCCTGTTGGTCCGTCGCCTTCCCACCCTTGCCTTAATGGTCCGAAGCCCCCGCCGCGGCTTCTTCCACGCCTTGATGCAACGCAACCTTCTGCCGATCTGGTGGATCACGCTGAGCTTCACGGTGGGGATGGAGACCGTGTTCACGTTCACCCGCACCTTTGTGAGTGATCGGGGGGTGGGCTCGACGGGTATCTTCTTTGCCGTGTACGGGCTCAGTGCGGCTGCGACCCGGATCGTCGGCGGCAAGACTTATGACCGTATCCCGGCACGCTCCATCGTCGTTGTGGCCATTGCGGCGTATGGCCTGGCCTTGCTGGTCCTTGGTCGGGCCGATAGCCTCGTTCCGTTCGTGGTGGCTGCTGCCGTTGCCGGGAGCTCCCACGGTGCCGTGTTCCCGGTATTGTCCAGTTCGGTCGTTCACCGGGCCCGGTTGTCGGAGCGGGGATCGGCGATGTCGATTTTCACCTCCATTTTCGACGTCGCGCTCCTGCTGAGCGCACCGCTCTTCGGATCGCTCGTCGACCAGTTCTCCTACAGGGTGGCCTTCACCGTGGTCGGCGTGTTCCTGGTGTTCGGCGGGGCGGTGTACGCGGTCTGGGACCACCGCATGGTTGCCGCCGAAGCTCTGGTTGCCTAGCTTCGCTTGCCGGCGAAATAATCGCCGAGGATGGTCGAACACCGTTCCTCTAGAACACCGTCGACAAGGTCGATTCTGTGGTTGAGCCGTCGGTCCTGGGGAATGTTGTAGAGAGACCAGGCTGCTCCGGCTTTGGGGTCCGAAGCGCCGTAAACGATCCGGTTGATACGGGCGAGAACCGAGGCACCCGCGCACATCGCACACGGCTCCAGGGTCACGACCAGCGTGTGGCCGGTCAGACGCCAGCTACCGATCTCACGGGCGCGGTTCGAGAGGATCAGCATCTCGGCATGCGCCGTGGGATCTTGGAGTTGTTCTCTGCGGTTGCGGTCGGCGGCGACGATTGCTCCGTCTCCATCCAACAAAACTGCCCCGACTGGCACGTCACCGGATGCCGCAGCGAGGGATGCCTGCTCGAGGGCGGCCTCCATCGCGGATTCAAACGCCGAAGGTGAAATGGGCTCAGTCACGTGACAGCATTATCCTGTTTTCCTCGGCCCGGGTCTAACCAGGGCCGAATCCGAATTCCATTCGTTCTGTGAACGGATTTCGTGCCGTGGACGCAAATAGCGTTCACAAAACGAAAAACATGGAGGGATCGCATAGTCCGGCCTTGGTTGCGCGGCCATTGGGCAGAGCTGCCGTTGGCGGCGTTTCCTTCAGGACCGGGTGACAATTTAATCATGGAGGGATCGCATAGTCCGGTCTAGTGCGCGGCACTGGAAATGCCGTTGGGGGTTTACGCCCCCTCGGGGGTTCAAATCCCCCTCCCTCCGCGGCAGAATGCTCCGCGCATTCTCTTGGGCTGATTGAATCGGCCAACTGAATATCTTGGAGGGGTCGCATAGGCCGGTCTAGTGCGCAGCACTCGAAATGCTGTAAGGGGTTACACCTCTTCGTGGGTTCGAATCCCACCCCCTCCGCGGCTGTTGGATGAAATCCAACAGCTTGGAGTTTCCTGCGGAAACTCGCGGCTGTTGGATGAAATCCAACAGCTTGGAGTTTCCTGCGGAAACTCTCTTGGGCTGATGTAATCAGCCTGGGGTTGGATGAGTTCCAACGTGTCGAGTCGATAACCTGTCCTGGCCCGGCGAATCCCGGAGGGGTGTCCGAGCGGTCGAAGGAGACGGTCTTGAAAACCGTTGGGCCCTCTTAGGGGTCTCGTGGGTTCGAATCCCACCCCCTCCGCGGCTGTTGGATTAAATCCAACACCTTGGAGTTTCCTGCGGAAACTTCTTGGACTGATGCAATCAGCCACATGAAAGAAAGACCCCGCCTTGCGGGGTCTTTCTTCAGGGTTTGAGGGTCGTCTTAAGCGTTGAGACGCTTCTCGATCTCTTCCTGGGTTTCACCGGTCTTCTCTTTGAGCTTCCCGATCATCTCGTCGTAGTTGCCTTCGGCAATGTCAAGGTCATCATCGGTGAGGTTGCCCCACGTCTGCTTTGCCTTGCCCTTGAGTTGGTCCCAACGACCTTCCCATTTGGTCTGTGTTCCGTCTTGCATGAGCGATCCTTTCTCTCAGTGCGGTCTGTTAGGGATGTACCCAATCGGCGCGGTTCGCAAACGTCTAAGGAACGGAACTGAATTCTCGAATGGCGTATGGTTGCGCATCGCTGGAACACCTCCCCTGTGTGTTTTGTGAGATAGTTTTCGGAGCCGGCCCGGTCACGATCCTTCATCGCAGCGAAGAAGTGCTCGCGTTTCTCAACATCAATCCTGTTTACCCCCGGTCACCTCCTCGTCATATCGCGAAGCCACGCTCCAGAGTTGTCTGATCTCCCGAGAACTACGGCATCACGCATGTTTGATAGAGGCCGAGACCCGGCAAAGGCCCCTCAGGGCAAGCGACCTCCGTTGCGACGGCGTGAATCTCTTTTACGATTCCAAGAGGTCTTTCATTCACATTTGCATTGATTCCGCGGTTTGAGGGTGATGGTTTCAGGATCCAGGCAAATACAGGATCCAGGCAAATAGGGGACGAATCGCAGTCGGTCAGAGTTGGAGATCGTGGGAGCGAAGATTCGCTCAGCTCTGTGACGCTTGGGTTCGGGCTATTTCCCGCGGGGGCGGTAACTTGTAGTTATACAGCGATACTGTTGTTCGGAGAGGTGGCCGAGTGGTCGAAGGCGCTCGCCTGCTAAGCGAGTAAGGGGTTATAAATCTCTTCGAGGGTTCAAATCCCTCCCTCTCCGCGGGTGTTGGATGAAATCCAACACCTTCGAGTTTCCTGCGGAAACTCTGTACGGATGCAATCCGCGGCAACCGAGCAGAGCTCGGTTGCTTGGGAGAATGCTCCGCATCTCCAGGCAAGCTTTGAGTTTCCTGCGGAAACTCTTGAGGCCGATGAGATCAGCCGGCAGCGGGATGAATCCAACACATTGGAGTTGCCTGCGGTTCTGGCGGCTCCTGGTCTAGAGCGGCCCACCAACGCCCGGTTCTCCCTCGTCGATTCGTCGGCTCTGCACGTACTCCTGCGGATTCTGTAGAGGGGCTGGGTGTATGCGGAGAGGGTATGCCCCTCTACAGAAAATCGTTGTCAGGTGATCGGCACCGGTTCGTTTGCGAACTCCGATTCGAGGATCTCGGTGCCATCCTGGGCGTGAGCGGCCTCGACGGCGGCATCCATCTCATTGGTCGCATCACCGGTGATTAGATGGCCCGATGTGTCTTCGAGGTGGGCCCGGACAAACCAATGGTTGAGGTCGAGTTTGGCCGTTTGGCCGACCAGGAGATCTTGGGAGACCAGGTCAGCCTCACCGATTTCGGCGGCCGCTTCACGGTGTTTTGAACAGACGCGTGAATACGTCTGGTCAAGCGCTCCGAGATGGGCAACTACCGGAGCCCGGCCCAGTGCGTAATCCTCACTTTGCGACCGCATCCTGGTCACCTCACCCGCCAGACCGGCGGCGACGCCACCCATGGTCGTGATTCTCTCGGCAACCTCATCGACCAAATCGCGAACTAGAGCTGTCTGGGCGTCCATCAATTCGTGAACGGCGATGAACCCGGGCCCACTCACATTCCAGTGGACATGCTTCAGAGTGAGGGACAGGTCAATGAGGTCCGACAGTCTCTCCTGAAGAATTTGATTAGAAGTTTCCGCGTCCGAGATTGACATCCCGGCCGGGGCAAAATTTGATTCCATCTGCTGCTCCTTTGGCTAGCGGTCAGGTTTCTACCCGGATCCACGGATGGCTAAACAGTCAACCTTCGTAGCCTGCTGCATGCGCCGCCAGCCCCTGTTTGGTCGCCTTTGCCCTGGCTGTTTCTCGGGATTTCTTCTCGCCGGTTTGGTACCGGTACTTCTTTCCGGTGTTACCCCACTGGTGATAGGGGCCCTCTTTGTCTTCTTTCCTGTGGCCCGGCATCATCGCCTCCCTGTCCAAATAGTGGCCGCTAACCGAATGGACTTGTCCCAGCACGGCGTGCTTTCGTAGTAACGGTTACGTCGGCCTCACGAGTTGTCGAAGGGTTACCCCCAGTTCAACCCCGCGTAAACAGATGGCCTTGGAATGTCTACTTGGAGCAAGACCCGCGATCGGATAGCGTGGCGAACGAATGACCACGGCACAGGTGGCTGAACTCGGTCCTGACACGACGGTAGATCCACGCATCGAGATCCGGATGGCGACCGTTGGCAGGGCAATACGTTGGATAGCGGCGGTGACTGCCCTGGTGGTGCTGCTCAGTGTTCTAATCGAACCGCTTCAAAGGATCTTGCCCGAAGGGCCGGTCTTTGTTCGTTCTATAAGTCCGGCGAGCGCGGTGACCCTCGCGATCATGGCTGTCGGAGCACTCCTGGCCGGTGACACCCGGAAGGCAGTTACCACCTCCCTCGGCTGGCGGCGCCTCGGGTTGGCTCTATGCGGTTTTGCCGGGGTATTCGGTTTGGGAATCATGCTGCTCCATCTGACCGGCCAGGACCCGACATGGGATACTCGCCTTGGCAGCGTTCCGGCATTCATCGTGGGCTTGGTAAATGTGGCATTGAGCCTGGCTGTCCTTCTCATGGTGAGCCGCCGGGAGGGCCGGATCATCGCCGGCCAGGTGTCGGCTTTGCTGGTTTTCTCGATGACAGCCGTGATCTTCCTCGGTTATGCCTTTGGTGATCCCTCCCTCGGTCGCTTGTTCCAAACACCCGAAATCTCGTTGCAGGCGGCATTTACTGCATTGCTGATATCGATTGGTGTCGTCTTGATCCGACCGGCGAGTGGTCTCCTGTCAACGGCTTCGAGCCCGGGAATCGGTGGGCGGACGCTGCGGCGGTTCGGTCCTATCGTTCTATTCGCACCCGCCATTCTCTTGCTGATCACCGAGACACTTCCCGCGACGGAGCGAATCGACGCCACTGCCTTTTTGTCGGTTAGCTTTGGGCTCTTGCTTCTGATTCTCCTCGGCACTTTGGTCCGCGTCATAGATATCGCGAGCGTGGAGGCATCGGCGGCCGGGGCTCGCGCTGAGAGAGCAAGAAAGGGCCTCGAGCAGGAGGCACCGATCGCCTCGCGCATTTCCGATGCACTGCATCTCGTCGACGTATCGGAAACCGACGGTTGGAAAGTGGTCACCAGATTTCGACCCGGATCAGGCGTAGTTGCGGGTGATACGAGCGCGGTCCGGACTCTGCCGGATGGGACGATAGGCGTGGTAATGGTCGACGTTACCGGTCATGGCGCCGAGCCCGCACTGCGCGCCATACGGATCCGTGATTTGCTTCTCCACTCCCTTGCTCACGGGCATGATCCTGCGGATTCGCTCGGTTTCCTGGGGTGGGCGAGCAACGACGACCTATTGGCGTCTTCGGTGGTGATGAGAATCGACCCGGCCACCGGTATCGTCTCATTTTCCTCCGCCGGCCATCCGCCGGTCATCCACATCAGGGCCCAGAAGGCTGAACTCGTAGCCCCCACCGGGCCACTTCTGTACCTGGATCCAGAAAGCAAGTATCAGGTGGCATCGATCGAAATGGCACCCGGAGACACCCTCATCATTTTTAGCGACGGCGTGGCTGACGTCCAGAGATCCCGCGATGGCCTGCCGGAGCCCCAGGCGCTGGCTGACATGCTCCTTGCCGAAGGTGGAGTTCCGCAACGGTCTGCCGATTTGACGATCGGGTTCGGAGACGCCAATCCGAGCGATGATCAGACTGTCGTCGTGGTATTCCGACGCCACTGAGCCTGCTGTTTGAGAGTCCCGTAGCCGAGAGTTCGGATCGCACTTCCCTCAACCCTTGTTACTCTTCACCCGATGAGTGGCCTAGAAATAGCCGAGCAGCAACTCGACGGTGACTGGACCTCATTGAAGGTCGAGGGCGAGGTCGACCTGGCAACGGTCGACGACCTCAGCGCCGCCATTGCCCGGGTGCAAGCATCTGACGGTTCAAACCTGATCGTCGACCTGACCACGACAGAGTTCATGGACTCGACCGGGCTGAAGACACTGGTTATCGCCAATCGCGAATTCACCGAATCGGGGCGTTTGTTTGCGCTGGCCATCAAACCAGGACCGATCGCCCGTCTGATCGAGTTGAGTGGGGTCGAGTCGACGATAAAGATCGTTGGCGATATTGGAGACCTGGTCGGAGACCCAACCACCACGGCCTAGAAGCAGCAGAGACTCGGCCTCAGAGGTCTTTCGATATCTCGACCCAGACGGTACAAATGCCGTCGAGGGTTACTCCCCAATCTGAGGCCACCTTCTCGACGAGGTTCAAACCCATGCCGTCGCCCCGGGGAGCGTCGCGACTGAAACCGGGACCCCAGTCCGTGACCTCGATGCGGAGGGAATCTTCACCCGTGATCACCGCGAGAGTCAGATCGTCGCTGCTGTGCCGAACGCTGTTCGACACCATTTCGGATACAACTCTGCTGTGCCGAACGCTGTTCGACACCAGTTCGGATACAACTATGGCGACGTCGTCGAATCGTGACCCCAGTTCGGCTCTCATGCCCTCCAGAAACAATCGCGAGTTGCGAGGAGCTTGACTATTGGCTTTGACCCTGTAGGTCGCTTCTGCCATGTGAGTTCGATTCGTTTGGATAGGAGTCGAGTACCCGCTCACTGACCAGCCTAAACAGACGTCGACATCGCGCCCCGCATTTGTGGGTGGTCAGGTATCGGAAGGGTCGAGAAGTGAACGAAGCTCCTCGGTTGCAGTCAGCAGCAAACGGGACACGTGCATTTGGGAAATTCCAAGGATCTCGGCGATCTCCGATTGGGTCATGTCTTCGTTGAATCTGAGGTGGACGATCTGCTGCTGCCGTTTGGGAAGGCGGGCAATTGCGTCTCCCATCGCTAACCGATCTTCGATGCTCCAAATGGCGTCACTCGGATCTTCGATCCGTTCGAGGAGGGTGAGCCCGGTTTCGGGCGAAGGCTGGTCGATCGATCCAGATGTATACGCCTTCCCGGCTTCGAGCGCTGTGTTCACGTCCTCCAGGCTGAGGTCGATGCGTTCCGCTATTTCCGCGGGCTCGGGTGCCCGTCCCAGACGCTGAGTGAGTTCGGAGCGAACGTAGTTGACCTCGAGGACGCGCTCTTGCAAAGACCTCGGCACCCGAACAGACCATCCCTTGTCTCTCAACAACTTCTTCATCTCGCCCGAGATGGTGACGGCGGCGAAAGGACGGAGGGTGCCGGCGGTCTCGTCAAAGCGCTGAATTGCTTTGAGCAGCGCCATTTGAGCTACCTGTTCCAGATCCTCATCCTCGATTCCCTTGCCCCGATACCGTCGCGCAATCGAGCTGGCAAGGTCGCTGTGACGTCTCAGGAGTTCGGCTGAGAGGTCGGGATTCTCCGCCATCGCTCCAAACAATTCGGCGTCATCGATGTCGTCCGCGACGCTGGTGGTGCCGGGGGTACGTACTGTGAACCAAACCTTGAGGGCTTCGCCGTCGTGGTCGACTCCCCAGGTGCGGGCGATGTGTTCAACGAGGGTGTGCCCGACCCCCACGTCGGTGCCGAGTTTCCCTGAAAACGAGTGAGCAACAGACACCTTCATACCGCTCACCTCGGAGGAAACAACCTCGACATGAAGTTCGGGAGAACCGGGAGAGTGGCGGACCACGTTGGCGACCAACTCGGTCACGAGCAAGTCTGCTTCAGTGTGGCGGATCGAGTCGAGTCTCGAGTTCGCACGGACGAATCGGCGTGCCGCCAGCGCCGAACCAGGTTCGACTGGAAGAACTATCGATGCCATAGCGCGCCATCCTACGGCAGCCTGAGTGCGACGTCGAAAACACTTCGCGCCGGAAAAATCTGCGTCGACAGGCGCTTCATACGATTGAAACGGGGGCGGATCGGGCAACTCAGTGATATGGAAAACAAAGACGATCCAGCTCCCGAGCGCGACGGGAGCTCTAGCGACGTAGACGATCAGTTTCGGGCACTCCTGGAGGGTTTGAGAACGACAATCCCCGGAGTGATGGTCATGTTCTCATTCCTATTGGTGGTTCCCTTCCAGAGCCAGTTCGTAGAGCTTTCGACGGTCAACTCGATCGTCTTCTATCTCGCATTCGGTTCGGCCGCTTCTTCGTCGATCCTTCTCATCGCACCCAGCGTTCACCAGCGTGTCCGGGCGCCGATCAGCGGCATCCGGCGCCACTCAATCTCCCATGTCATGGTGGCGACCCGGCTCGGAATCATCGGAACCTGCCTGTTCATGGTGACTATCGCCTCGGTCGTGTACCTCGTTTCAGCGCTTCTGGGTGGTGAATTGTTTGCCGCGGTCGCCACCGCCTTGGCAGTTGTACTGGCGGCATGGTCCTGGTTCTATCTTCCCCTTGTCGGCTTTGATGGGGAGTGAGCCGACCCGTTTGATTTCGCTTTCAAAGGGGTAGATAGCTGTCCTCGGAACGGTGACCGGACCGCAAAACCCCTGACGGTCCGGTCACCTTTCCTCAAGGTGGGTTCCTAAGGTGGGTTTAGAGGTTGAAATTCGGGGGTATCCACTCGCAACGGCCGGAGAATGACACTCAAGACGGCCGAAAGGAGGCCCAAAATGGTCACTGAAACCCTTGCTGAGAAGATTCAGCGAATTCGGAATGGCTTAGCCGAAATCGCCCGGGAGCGTCAGGACACCCCCGCAGACGATTTCGCCCGCAGGAGCGAACTCCTCGATGAGGAGCACACCCTCGAGGCCAGGCTCAGCGAGCTCCAGGACGAGGCTACCGATCTCGGCGTTGGTATCGCCCAGCGCGAAGCAGGGAAAGCCACCGATTATGAGCGAGTTCCTGATGTGCCGGAAGACCGCTCGATCGAGAGCGCTTCCTGAAGGATGTGCCCGCTGCGATGGCTAGACGTCGAGTAGCTCTCGCTCGATATGATCCCGCAGCATCGGCAACGTCATCGCCCCCTGGGTGAGCAAGGCATCGTGGAACGTCTTGATGTCGAATCCCTCACCCAGGGCCTCTTCGACTTGTCGGCGTAGCGACATGATTTCGATTTGGCCCATTTTGTAGCTGAGTGCTTGGCCCGGCATTCCGATGTAGCGGTCGACTTCTTGTTCGATGGTGAGCAGACCGATCGGAGTCCATTCCCGCAACCAGTCGATCGCCTGTTGGCGGGACCAACCAAAGGCGTGCAGTCCGGTGTCGACGACGAGTCTTCCCGCTCTCCAGGCGTCGGCACTGAGCAACCCGAGACGATCGACCTCTGAGGAGAAGAGACCCATTTCGTCGGCGAGACGCTCGGAATAGAGGCCCCAGCCCTCGGTGTGCGCATAGACCTGCGAGAAGCGTCTGAAATCGGGTATTCCTTGCAAACTGGCGGCAATGGAACGGTCGAAATGGTGGCCGGGAACGGCCTCGTGGAAGTGGGTCGACTCATACTCGAACCGATCACGCTCGGCGGGTTTGTGGGTGTTGAGGAAGTATGTTCCCGGTCGCGACCCGTCAGTGGGGGGTTGCATGTAGTAGGCAGGAGGCATCGCCGAGGCAAATGCGGCAGGCACCTCGACAATCGTGCACGGAGTATCAGGACGCACATTGAACCAATCGTCCACTGCCCCCCAGGCGCGGTCGACAGTCTTTCTTGCATGGTCGAGCATCTCTTCTTCGGAGTCGAACCGCATCGCCGGGTCGTTGTGGAGACGATCGAAGATCTCCGCTAGCGAATCGAGGCCGAAAGCTTTCTTGCCGGTCTCGACCCACTCGGCTACGAGTATGCGGGTGGCCCAGTCTGTTCCGATTTCGTGGATTTCACGGTCAGTCTTGTCGAGTTGGGTGTACTTGTGGATCAACGAGGCGTAGATCTCCTCACCGTTGGTGATCCAGGTCAATCCGGCCCTGTCGTCCGGACGGGCGGTGGGGCCGACCTCTGTTATGAGCCCATCCCGGTAGGCCTCGATGGCGGGGCGGATATGTGATCGCACGAGATCATTTGCGACTTCATCCCACGCTGTCTGCCCGTTCTCGGGGACCTTCAGCTTGAGGAACGGGTCGTCCCCGAGATCAGATGCAAGATATCCGTCCAACTGGCTCAAAACCCGCTGCAGCGACGCAGAGGAAGGCGTCATCCCGCTTTCGGCGTTCTCCAGTTGCAGTCGGAGGGCGGCTTCCAGATACGCGGGTATAGCCCGGTATCGATCGAGAAGGGCGTCTGCCTGATCCTGATTCTGCACGGTGTTTTGCTGGGTATCGGACAGGAGTCGGGTGTGTGGCCCGAGGTAGGGGTCGATGGCTGCAACCAGGAATCGTTGCTCTATCTCTGTGGCCCAGACGTCCGACTCATGGACCAACAAACCGAGGGTGATCAGGTCTGAAGTGCCGTCGGGGCTCGTCGATCCGGCTTCAATCCCGACTTCCCGGAACCGGCTGGCCAGGTCGGAGAGGTAGTCGCCGTCGAAAGTCCTCAGCCGATCGTCGAATTCGTGCATCCCCCGCACGGTCGCTCCAGTAGGGGAGTATTCACAAGACAAATTCCAGAATCGATCCGACAGGGTCTCTACAGACATGAGATTTCCTTTCTGGCTTCACCGTACCCTTCGAACGCCCGGCCCAGGAGCGGCTGTCGCCCATGACCCAGCACCACCGGTATCCATGTCAAAGATATTTGACATACTTTGCCTACCCGTTTAAGTTTTCCTTAGTCAAAAATCTTTTACATCAATCAAAGGTGAGGATTGACATGACATTTCAAGAGAAGAGCACTGCCTTGATGACCGTGATCATGGCAGTCGTATATGGCTGGTACTTCTTTCTGGTGCTGAGCGAATTGGACGGAAGCGGTGTGGAGGGTTTCCCGTATCAGGGATATCAGGGCCCCCTGCTGGTCACGGTCATCGCGCTGGTGGTACTCGCCGTGATTGGACACATAGTCATCGCGGTCCTTCCCTCATATGACGGTGACGGGACGGACGAGAGAGACAGGGCCATCAATATCCGTGGTGAGTATTTTGGCGGATATGTCCTGGGGACCGGTGCTGTAGTAGTGCTGTTCCTCGCCATGGTCGAGGTCGCCTACTTCTGGATCGCAAACACAATGCTGCTCGCCTTGGTTCTCTCTGAAATTGCGACCGGGATTGTCAAACTCACCAGCTACCGACGGATGGGCTGATGGGCAAACCCACGAGGATTACGAATCGCATGAGAGACCTGCGCGAAGCCGCGGGGGGAATTACCCAGGCAGAGCTTGCCGATCGGATCGGAGTCACCCGTCAAACGGTCATCGCTATTGAGCAAGGCCGGTATTCGCCGACACTCGAGTCGGCGTTCAAGATCGCTCGGGTGTTTGGTGTGTCGCTGGATGAGGTCTTCGAGTACCCCGAAACCAACAACAACTAGCCAGCGGCCTGTCGTGTGATCCGTATTGGCGTCCGGTGGGGCGCTCAACCGGACCCGACAAGGTCGGCGAGATTCTGGCCGGGTAGCAGCGGAGCGTGACAGGCTGCCCAGTGTTCGGTCTCGATTTCCCTCAGATCGGGAGTCTCCTCAGCGCATCTGTCGAATGCGATGGGACAACGGGTCCGGAACCGGCAACCTGAAGGAGGATTGACCGGGCTGGGGAGGTCCCCCTCGAGCACGATTCGCTGTCTTTGCCGCTCGAGTACCGGGTCGGGCAGCGGGACTGCCGACAAAAGTGATTGCGTATACGGATTGATCGAACGCTCATAGATCTCGTTGTTGTTGCCGACCTCCATGATCCGGCCGAGGTACATCACAGCGATCCGATCACTGATGTGCCGCACCACAGAGAGATCGTGGGCAATGAAGAGATAAGAGAGTCCCATCTCCTTCTGCAGGTCGTCGAGCAGGTTGAGCACACCGGCCTGGATCGACACATCGAGTGCCGAAACCGGCTCGTCGAGGACGATCAGCGACGGCTGTAACGAGAGCGCTCTGGCGATCCCGATCCGCTGTCGTTGCCCGCCGGAGAACTCGTGGGGAAACCTCTTGGCGTGATCGGGTGACAGCCCAACTCTCTCCAAGAGCTCGGCGACGATCGCTTTGTGATCGCTCTTCACATCATGGATTTCGAGAGGTTCGGCTATGGTCGCGCCGATCGTCATCCTCGGGTCGAGCGAGGCATAGGGATCCTGGAATACAATCTGGATCTGAGAACGCAGTTCCCTCATCTCCTCACGCTGGAGCGTGGTCAACTCCTGGCCCCGGAATCGAACCGACCCGCTGGTTGGTTCGAGGAGACGGAGCAGGCATCGCCCCACCGTCGACTTTCCAGAACCTGATTCGCCGACCAATCCCAGGGTTTCGCCCTCGTCGATGTGGAAGCTGACACCGCTCACTGCGTGGACGGTGTGTTTGATCACACGCCGGCCCACGACCTGCCGGACGTTGAACAGCTTGAAGAGGTCGGTGACCTCCAGCAGGGGTTCGGTCATACCGACATCTCAGCGATTATCTCGTCGACTCTGACACAGGCGGTTTCGACCGCCCCGTACGGCACCAGATCGGGAAGCGCCTCGCTGCAAACGTCGGCGGCGTGGGAGCACCGGATCCGAAAGGCGCAACCGGACGGGGGGCGGAGCATATTGGGTGGAGCGCCCGGTATCGGGACAAGGCGTGAACCAACCGCGTCAGGGAGGGAGCGGAGCAGGCCCACGGTATAAGGGTGAGATGGCCGGATGAAGATGTCGTGAGCTTCGCCCCGTTCGGCAACCCTGCCCGCATACATCACCTGGACCCGGTCGGCGATCCGGGCCACGACGCCAAGGTCATGGGTAATGAAAGCAACGGCAGCTCCCAGTTCGTGTTGGATCGACTGGATCACATCCAGGATCTGGGCCTGGACGGTGGTGTCGAGTGCAGTTGTGGGCTCGTCGGCGATAAGGATGTCGGGTTCGTTGGCGATCGCCATTGCGATCATCGCCCGTTGTCGCATTCCACCGGAAAACTCGTGCGGGTACTGTCGGGCCCTGGTGGCAGGTTGGGGAATCCCTACCATTTCGAGGAGGTCGATTGCCCTGACCATGGCAGCGTCCTTGTTGAGGTCCTGGTGGGCCTGGATCATCTCGACGATCTGTCGGCCGACACGATGCACCGGGTTCAGAGCGGTCAACGGATCCTGGAAAATCATCGCAACCTTCTTGCCGCGTACCTTCCGGACCGTCTTGTCGGGCACTCCGACGAGCTCCACTCCATCGACCTTGATCGATCCGCTTACTTCGGCGCGTTTGGGGAGCAAACCCATTACTGCGAGGAATGTGACCGATTTACCCGAACCTGACTCGCCGACGATGCCCATCAACTCATGTTGGGCGATGTCGAAACTGACCCCGCGGACGGCCTGAACGACCCCGTCTTCAGTTGGAAATGAGACCCTGAGGTCTCGAACCGATAGAACCGGGTCGCTCATCCGGAGACGCCTTTGTCCTGCTTCGGGTCGAGCGCGTCCCGCAGTCCGTCGCCCATGAAATTGATGCAGAGAATGGTGATCAACAGCACGAGCCCGGGAAAGAGGACAAGCCACCACTTCTTGGTGATGATGTTGGTCCCGGCGTCGGCGAGGAGATTCCCCCACGATGCCTGGGTGGGATCGAGCCCGAACCCGAAGAACGACAGGGTGGATTCCAAACCGATTGCTGCCGCAACGATGAATGTCATAGCCACCACGATCGGGCCAATGGTGTTGGGGACTAGATGCCGGACGATTATGCGGCGGTCACGGGCACCCACCGCTCGCGCAGCTTCGATGAACTCCTTTTCTTTGAGGCTGAGAACAACCCCGCGGACCAGGCGGGCAGTGGTCATCCAGGCGACCAGCGTGATGAGAGTGATCATCAGCCGTTTCGAACCGGGTTCACCGAGAACAGTGGCCGCCCATGGCTGTTTCTCCGGTAGGAGGCGCATGATGATCAGGACAACGAGGAGGGGAAGCCCGATGAACAGATCTGTCCCGCGCATCAACATGTTGTCGATTTGCCCGCCACGGAAACCGGCGAAGGCTCCGACCGCGGTCCCCATGAGTCCCGCAGATATCGCGCTGGCGATGCCCACCAGAAGAGAAACTCTGCCGCCGTAGAGAATCCTCGAGTAAAGATCGCGCCCGATCGAGTCGGTCCCGAACCAGAATTGGGCGTTCGGAGGTACGTGGATGGCGCGTTGGAGGGAGTCCTCGGAGACACTTATGGTCTCGTTCTCGCCGTAGGGTGCGATGAAATTAGCCAGGAAGCATGCAAGAGCGATGATTAACAACACAACCGTGGCGATCATCGCGGCTCGATGATGCAGATACCGTCGGGCGGCGAGCCGGCCGGGTGATGCCGGTCTGGTGGAGGTGGCTGCTACCTCGTCTGTAGCTACCTCCGGAACCTGGTCGGGCAGTTGGTGCAGGTCAACCAAGACGAATCCTCGGGTCCATCCAGGCGTACGACACGTCGGCGAGGAGGTTGAAGATGATGACCGAGGCCACGATGATGAACATCAGCGGCATCACCTGAGGGAAATCTCCGTTGGCCAGGGCGGTAAGGAGGTAGTCGCCTGTCCCTTTGTACTCGAAGATCCGTTCCGTGATGATCAGACCTCCGACGATCGCGCCGAAGTCGATGGCGGCCACCGTGATGATCGGGATCATCGCATTCCGGAGGGCGTGATTGACCACCACGCGGCGTTCGGGAATCCCCTTCGACCTGGCGGTTCTCATGTATTCGGACTCTTTTACGTCGAGCAGCGAGGCCCTCATGTAGCGGCTGTAAGTTGCGATGATCTGAATCGCGACCACCGTCACCGGCAGAATCATGTGTTGTATTCGCAAACCGAGATCGAACTCGGTCTGGCCTGGCGGATAGATGCCCGCCACCGGGAGAATTGGTGAACTGGCGCCAAGCCAATTCGTCAGCAGGATGGCGAAGAACACCTGGAGTAGCACCGCTGAGACGAACGGCGGAATCGAGATACCAACGAAGGCCGCGCCCGTAGAGAGTGTGTCGAACTTGGAGTACTGGCGTAGCGCCGAGAAGATCCCGATGCCGAGCCCGATCGTGATCCCGACCACGCTGGCGGTCAACCCGAGAACCAGGCTATTGGCTAGTGCGTTCCTGAGGTCCGGCCAAACTGGAGTATTCCCCTTGATGGAATTCCCCCAGTCGAGAGTCAAGAAATTCCCGAGCCAGTTGAAATATTGTTCGGGTGTCGACCCCACCAACCCATGCACTTCTTGGTATTCCTCGACCTGTTCGGCCGTAGCGCGCGGATTGCTCCGCAAATAGCTCTGAACCGGGTCGGTGGCGGCTTTGACCGCCCAGAATGTGAGGAACGTGACGATCAAGAGAACCGGGATCGCCCACATCGTTCTCAGAAAAATGTATCTAGCCATGGTCTTGCCTGTGTCCTCCGAGGCGAGAACCGGGGTGCCCACAGGCGACACCCCGGTTCGATCGATTAGCCGTTAGCCATTGACGCTCACGGTCGGTTCGCCGACCACGAGGCTGGTGAGTGTGAAGTCACCCTCACTCGTCGTATCCCAGATGGCGGGGAACACCGCGAACGATGTGGTCCACACCATCCATGATGAGTTGGCGCACTCCGTCACCGGGTTGATGCACTCCGGCCACTGCTCGGCTCCGACGACTATGTCGTCTTTGCCGATCGGCTGCCAGAACTGCGAGCTGTTGTTGTACGCCCGGTAGTTGGCCGCGTCTGCGGCCGGGGCATCACCCTCGATCCGGTCGGTACGCCATGCAGCGATGTTGGGGAACTGGAACAGGGGCAGCATCACATGGTCATCCACCAGGGTTTGACCGATCTGATGAACCAACTCGGTCCGGGCCGGCACGTCGAGTTCCTGGTCTGCTTGCACCATCAGGTCGCTGGCCTCTTCGTTGCACCAGAACACGCTGTTCTGGCCCTGGTTGTTGTTCTCTTCACTCGGAACTTCGCTACAGGCCATGATGCCGGTGACACTCGGGTCTGGTGCCGCCGTGTTGATGTACATCGCGAGGTCGTAGTCACCGGCTGGGAGTCTCTGCTGGAAGACCGTGGCGGCATCGCCATTGTCGGCCACAACGTTGAATCCCTGGTTGAGGAACTCGGGGATCATCAAAGCCTGTGCCGCCTCGCGACGTGCATTAGGCGTGTTGATCATCCATTTGATCTCCGGGACGACACCGTCTTTCTCCCACAGGCCACTGCCGTTCAATGTCCAGCCGTTCTCCTCCAGGAGCGCCGCCGCGCCTTCAGGGTCGTAGCTGTTCTCGAATTGGGTGTTGTCGCACCATTCACCGATATTCGGCACCCAAAGCCCGCATTGCAACAGCGGTGCGCCGGGGAAGATCGGGTCGTAGATGTTGGCCAGGATCAGGTCGCGGTCGACCGACATGCTGAATGCCGCCCGGAAGATCGGATCAGCGAACGGGCCATTCCGTACCTCTCCCTGCTGGAAGTAGAGGCCCTCGTAGTTGGTCCCATATCCGGGTACGAACTCGATGTTGTCGGCTGACAGGGCGTCGGTGATACCGGCGAACGCCTGCGGGAAGATGAAGTCGACTTCGCCTGCGCCGAGTGAGGCGATCCCTCCGTCCTCGGTGCGGGGAACCTGAATCATCCGTGCCGCGGTCGGCTTGTCATCGCCCCAATATGCTTCGTTGGGGACCATGATCGCTTGCTGGTCGCTCCACTCCTGCAGGAGCCATGGTCTCGCTGAAACCGGGATCGAGTCCAGGAAATCGGACGAGATGTCACTGCAGTTGTCGATGAGATGTGCGGGCAGGATCTGATTGAAAACCGTCTTGTAGGGCGCATAGACCTCGGCGAATTCGATCACGACTTGCTTATCAGACTCGCCTGCAGCCACCGACAGCATTTCCGCATAGCCAATGGTCGAAAGCGACCCCGGCGTGTTGAGGAATGCCTGCTGGGTACATATGAAGTCCTCTGCCGTGACTGGTGTCCCGTCACTCCACACCGCGTCCGGGTTGAGATCGACGGTGACCGTCATCGCTCCCGGAGTTCCCGGTTCGACGGTGGTTGTCGTCTCGCCGGAGTCGGCTGTTGTGGTGGTCTCGCCAGCGGCAGCACTGGTGGTTGTGGTGTCGAGGGTGCTACCGCTACATGCGCTGGCTACCAACGCAAACACCGCAATCATGAGCCACCATCGCTGGCTTCTCTTGGGTAATTTCATATCTCCTCTTCCTTTTCTTCAACCCGCGGCGGAGCCGGGGGGATATCGGTCTATGAGGAGGGGTTTCGATTCATTTCCCGTCTGTCAGAGGACGGTCAATCCACCGCGACAAAACACCCATGAAGGGCTTGTCGGGGACAGGCGAGCGCGGAATTCAACGGTTTTCGGGCGGCGAAGTACACCTCCATCAGATTCCTGGAAGGGGACTGGCGACCGGACGCGGGTTCGTTTCGGATGACGATCAGCCATCGCTTGGCGTCGGTTCAATGGGATTGTCGACGAATGAGAACCATGGTGAACGTAGGCCGTGAGGACCATATCGAAGCCGCGAACCGATGGCGAGCCAATCCGGGATGGGAATGGGTTCGAATGTTGGTTATGACGACGCTCGCGTTACGTAGACCGGCAAATCCGCTTATGCTCTACGTCAGGTCGTCCTACGTGCATCGCCAGCCATCCGCCACCCCCAACAATTTGCTCGCCCGCGTTGCCGAAAGGGATAGCGAAGCCTTTGCCATACTCTATGACGAATTGTCCTCGATGGTTTTTGGTCTGACCCTCCGCATTTCCAAATCACGCGCGCTCGCCGAGGAGGTCACGCAGGAGGTATTCATCCAGGTATGGAATCAAGCCGCACGGTTCGACCCGACCAAAGGTTCCGTCCGTTCCTGGGTTGCCACTATTGCGCACCGGAGGGCGGTAGACGTCGTGCGTCACACTCAAGCTTCCACCAATCGAGACGCGTCGATCCCGGCGCCGGGCTGGAGCCCAGACATCGCCGATGAGATCGTCGAAGCCGAGGATCAGGCAACTGTCCGACGTGCATTGGAAGGGCTGACCGACCTTCAGCGTGAGGCAATTGAACTCGCCTACTTCGGCGGGTTGACCTACTCCGAGGTTGCCACCCGCCTGGGAGCACCACTGGGAACTGTAAAGACGCGTATGCGTGATGGTCTTGCCAAAATCCGATCGACATTGGGGGAAGGTCTGTGAGCGAACTGCACGACCTCGTCGCTCCCTATGCGCTCGACGCACTCGACGATGCCGAGGCCCGCCGCTTCGAGACCCATCTTCGTGATTGTGCTCGATGTCAAAGCGAGCTCTCCGAACTCAGGGAGGCCGTGGTGCACCTCGCGGAGGAAGTGGCAACCCCACCGCCGGAACATCTGCGGGCCGCGATCCTGGATGCTGTTGGTAGAACTGAGGTAAATGACGTTGTCGTGCCAATTTCCCGAGGGCGAACACGGAGCGGATTTGCCTGGACAGTCGCCGTCGCCGCTGCAGCTATAGCTGCGGTCTTTTTCGGGATGTGGAGTGCGGCGGACCGTCAGCTTGACCAAGCACTCGAGGTGGCAGCGGTCTTCGAAGCTCCCGACGCCGTACTCGTCGACTTGACGAGTACTTTCGGCCCGGCCCGGTTGGTCTATTCGGAATCGCTCGGACATGGTGTGTTCAGCGGTGCCGAGCTCGTCGATCTGGGCGAGGACGAGATCTACGCGCTCTGGCTGATCGACTCCAATGGCCCGGGGGCTGCGGGCACGCTCGACTCTGGCGAATCAGTGTTGTTTGTCGGCGTTGCGCCCGGTCAGGTATTCGCCGTCACGGTCGAGCCCTCAACGGGTGTGGAATCGCCAACCTCCGACCCCATCCTGGCAACCGAGCTCTAAACCGCTTCAGGGCACACCGACCACGACCAATCCGGCAGGGCACCTAGGTCCGAATCCCGGGTGTATGTCAATCGTCACCCGCAGGAGCTCCCCTGGTTTCTGGCTTTCGATCCTTACCGGTGTGATTAGCGCCGGAATGGCGCTGGCTGTGGCAACACTCGTGGCCGCGACCAGCTCGACCCTTCGTTCCCCGGTTCTCGATATAGGCGATCGCTTTATCGAAGTCACCCCCGGATGGCTCAAGGACCTGGCCATCTCCCTCTTCGACACCAACGACAAAATAGCCCTTCTAGTCGGGATCGGGCTGGTAATCCTTCTCTTCGCCGGGTTGGTCGGTTGGCTTGCGATGAATGTGCGACTCTGGGTAGGCGTGGCCGCCATGGCTTTGTTCGGCTTGATCGGGATTGGCGCCGCGGTTGCGGGCGGTGGGGGACCGGTTGTCGCTCTGCCGTCTCTCGTCGGGGCCTTATCGGGGATCCTGCTGTTGGTCTGGCTTCACCGGTGCTGGTACGAGAGCGATCCGAACTCTCAGGCTGCCAACTCGGAGTCGAGACGCCAACTATTGCGGGGTCTCGGCGCGGGCGCTCTGGGGATGGGGGTCCTCGGATCGGCCGGGATGTTCCTCGGGCGTCGATTCGACATCTCGTCGACTCTGGCTTCGGCGTCCCTCCCCCCGGTGGGTGCCCCTCTGGCCCCCGTTCCTGGGGGTGCCGGGTTGTCTGTGACAGGTCTTTCACCGTTCGTGACCCCGAATGCAGACTTCTATCGAATCGACACCGCCCTGAGCATTCCTCAGGTCAGGCCTGAGGACTTCATGTTGACGATCCGGGGCATGGTGGACCGCGAGATCAACCTCAGCTATGAGGACCTTCTCGGCCGAACCCAGGTCGAATCGGACATCACTATGACCTGTGTTTCCAACGAGGTCGGTGGGCGGCTCGTCGGAAACGCTCGATGGCAAGGGGTACGGCTCGCAGAGCTCCTCAAAGAAGCCGGCCTCGACCCGCGTGCCGACCAGGTCGTCGGCCGCTCCTACGACGGCTACACCTGTGGGTTCCCGGTTGCAGTGGCAATGGACGGTCGCGACGCGCTACTGGCCCTGGGTATGAATGGTGAGCCCCTGCCTCTCGAGCATGGTTATCCGCTTCGTCTGATCGTTGCGGGTCTCTATGGCTACGTTTCCGCCACCAAGTGGCTCCGTGAGATCGAGATCACCACATTCGATGCCTTCGACCACTATTGGGTGTCGCGGGGTTGGGCGGCGGAGGCGCCGATCAAGACTTCATCGCGGATCGACACGCCCGGGTCCTTTGAGCAAGTCCCGGTCGGCGACGGTGTCATCGCCGGAGTGGCATGGGCGCAGACCCGCGGCATCGACAGGGTCGAGGTCCGGATTGACGATGGCGAATGGCGCGAAGCCGAGATGGGCCTCGAGGTAAACAACACCACATGGCGGCAATGGAAGTTGGCATGGAACGTGACAGCTGGACGTCATGACCTGACGGTCCGTGCCGTCGACGGCTCGGGGGAGCTCCAGACCGAGGACCGAGCGAGACCGATGCCCGACGGCGCCACCGGCTGGCACTCAGTAGTGGTGATGGGTGTCGACACATGAGATTTCTGCAAAGCAGAGACGGCGTAAAAGCGCCGAGACCAAACGGGAAATTCAACCAATGAAAGGAAACCCCGATGAAAAATATGAAACGAAGAGGCCGTCTATTCGCCCTGCTGGCAGTGTTTGCCCTTGTGGCGGCGGCATGTGGAGGAACTGAGCCTGCCGATACTACGGCACCGCCGACGACACCCACCACCGAGGCAGCAGAAACCACCACGACCGAAGCCATGGGTGACCTCATGGCCGTGAATGTCGGTCCGGCATGTTCTGCCGTTCCGGCTGATGGTGAGGGATCGTTTGATGGCATGGCCGACGATTTTGCTGCCACTGCAGCTTCGAACAACCCTGTGTTGTCGACGTTGGTGACTGCTGTGACGGAGGCGAATCTTGTTGACACTCTGAATGGCGAAGGCCCGTTCACGATCTTCGCTCCGTACAACGATGCGTTTGCGGCGATTCCCGAAGAAGATCTCGCGGCGATCCTCGCGGACACAGAACAGCTGTCATCGATCCTCACCTTCCATGTGGTGGCGGGCGACTCGATGGACATGCAGGAACTCCTCGATGCCGGGACCGTCACGACGATTCAGGGTGGTGAATTGACCATTGAGGCCTCAGGTGATCTGATCACCGTCAACGGCGCCAATGTGATCTGCGGCAACGTGCAGACCGCCAATGCCACCGTTCACATCATCGATGCAGTCCTGGTGCCCGGGGCGTAACTATGGGGTAAACGAGCTGAGGGGCCCGGCCGATACGGCCGGGCCCCTCTCGTCAGTGTCGAGCTAACAGCGGCACGGGCCTATTTCCGTTAGTGGGCCGGTTTTGATTTAGAATGTGCCTGTCGGGCCGGGCCAGAGATGGTCATCGCCGGAGACTCCGGTAGTACCCGACCATCCCGCGCTCGTAGCTCAATTGGATAGAGTGCCTGACTACGGATCAGGAGGTTGGGGGTTCAAGTCCTCCCGAGCGCGCTGTTACCCGGCCGATGCTGTCGCTGCTGAACCTCGCTTTCTGAAGTCGAAGTGACCTCCCATGCCTCCGATCCCGATATGGGTAACGTTGGTCGATGCTCAAATGGCTCCGCGACCTCGTCGATCGAGTCCGAGAAAGCCTGTTTCTGATTCCTGCAGTCGTCGTCGTCGGGTTTGCGCTCCTGGCGTGGCTGCTGGTTCGGGTAGACAGCAACATCGGGCTGCCTGAGGCAATTCCTCTACTCCCTACGACCGTGGCCAGTGCCAGGGCGATCCTCTCCACGATTGCCGGGGCAACGATTACGGTCGCCGCGATCGTCTTCTCCATTACGGCGCTGACCGTCCAACTCGCATCCAGCCAGTACTCGCTTCGCATCGTCGGTATCTTGTTCCGGGACACATTTCAGCAGGTCGTTATCGGGGTGGTCACAGGCACATTTGTGTTTTCCCTGCTCGTTCTGAGTTCGGTGAGACTTCCGGATGAGGGGGTGGGGGCGGCGACGCCGAGCGCGGCGGCAACCCTTGCCATCATCATGGCTGTGATCTCGATGCTGGCGATCATTGGATTCATCAGCCACGTGTTGCAGAGAATACGGGTCGACGTCCTCGTGCACCGAATTGCCAGCGACACCACGGAAGAGTTTCGCAAACTCCTGCCGGAGAAAATCGGGCCCGTCTCGGGACATGGCTTCTCGGCTGCGGATCTGTCGGAGGCGGCATCGATATCGATCAGATCATCAGAGGCGGGTTGGGTTGTTGATATCGACGACTATGAGATGCTCAAAGCCGTCGAGGAGGACGGTGTGGTGCGGATCGACTTAGAAGTGGGTCAATTCGTCCACTCGGGTTCGACCATCGCCACCCTATGGGCCCCTAGGAATCCGAATGAGGCCGGTGAACGGATCCGGGCAGGCCTTACGCTGGCCCGAAACCGTCGGATCGATGGTGATCCAGGGTTTGGTCTGAGGATCTTGGCCGACATCGCATTGAAGGCACTTTCACCGGGGATCAATGATCCTGCGACCGCCGTGGACGTGGTAAGCCATCTCGGCGAACCGCTTGGCGAGATGCTGACGCGGGAGATGCCCCAGCGTGTGACGATCGGGGATCACGGCGGTCGGGCGTTTCGTCCGCATCGACCCGATCGCGAGGATTACGTACGCTCGGCGTTGCAGGAAATCCGACTCAATGCGGCGATTCACCCCAACGTCATCAAGGCAATGATCGATCTCTCCGATCATCTCATCTCGCTTCTCGAGCCGGGTCAGGAGCGACGCGCCGATCCCTTGAGAACTGAGATTGGGATACTCATGGATCTGGCCGAGCGCTCGCTTCCCGAGGAGGACTACGCCCCACTCCGTGCGAGGGCCGAGAAGTACACCCTGGCACTCCCTTCGAACAACGACTGATAACTGCTTCGGGCTATACGGGCCGATCATCTTCGCTTGGTCTGCCTTCACCAGCTATCGATCGTCCCCACTCCACCCCGAAGGCGATTACTGCTGAGGCAAGCATGATGCTGCCGCCGACAATCGACAGACGTCCGAAATTCGCCCCGGCGACGGCCACGCCGCCAACTATGGGCCCGAAGACTCTCCCCAGGGCCATCGACGCCTGGGCATCACCGACCCGCTCCGTCGGGCTCAGTGATTTCGCTTCGAGCAGTTTTATCACTGCCGGTACGTAGACCCAGTAGGAGAAGCCCCAGATCGTGATCGCAACCACGTAGACGACCGGCGCACCCACATTCCCGATAATCAGGGCTGATCCCGCAGCCCCGAGGAGCCACACGCCTGCCCGGCCTGCCCTTGCCGTGATCCGGGTCCCCAAAACTCCCGCTACAGCGTTGAGGCTCAGCGCCCATGCCACGGTGACGGCCGACAACCCGACGAACTCAGTTCCGATCGCCCCACTGAACACGAACACCGCTGAACCACCCAGAGTTAGAAGGAATAGAGCGGCCAGCAGGATGCGGTTTGACCTCGATCCGCTCACGGTTCGACCGACCCGGGGAAGGTCACCAAAGTCGACCGGAAACATGATTGCGATCAGGGCGATACCTCCGAGGGCGACGAAGACCAACCTGTAACCACCTTGGGTCGTCAACCAGCCAAGTATCGGCGAAACGATGGCGGCCGTCACGGGGGCAATGGCGGCGACATCGCCGATTCCTGTCGAGTGGCGGGTGGCGTCGGCCCAGGCGATCCACGTCAGTGTTCCCATCCCGATACCGGCCAGAACTCGTGTGGCGACTATCAGCGGGAAACTCGGAACCACGGCCGATGCCGTGCATGCGATCGCGATCAGAATCAGGCTTCCATAGTGCAATCTCCTCCGGGGCCTCAGGAACCGCCCGGCGAGAAATGACGCGGCTGCAAAACTGGCGACCTGGGCCGTGCTCAGGAGCCCGGTGACTCCTAGCGGTGTTCCGAGGCGGGTCGCCACATCCGGGAGCAAAAACGGTGTCGCCGCGAAAACGGCTGCCACGACCGCTACTCCAGCGAGGACCCCGGCTGACGCATCGGGCCGGACGGCCTGAACAACACGAAGAGGAAGGGTCATGAGGCTGTCAGTATGGAAGCCTCGAGACCCTTCACCTTGCTATTACGGGCGTCTTTTTGCGGCCGCCTTACGCTTGGTCATCTGTGGCAGGCTCAGGTAGCAGTCTTGTTGCTGCCCATGTTTGCGTAGAGGACGATCGCCAGAGCTGCGACGCCCACCTGGACCGCCAGTTTGATCCAGTCGATTCCGCCCGTCTCGTCGCCACCGAGTGCTTGATAGATGAAGCCTCCTATTAGCGCTCCGACTGCGCCAACCAGGATCGTTATACCCAATGATAGATTCTGTTTGCCGGGCATCACCAACCGCGCCAACGGCCCGATGATGATTCCGGCGACAAGCGCTCCAATGATCGTTCCCAGTACATCGCCCAAATTTGTCTCCTCAATCTCAGGTTGACCCTGACCTTACTTCGGGATCAGAGTGTTTGACCGCCCAAGAGGACCGGGAGTTACATTCGCCACTCCATGTTTGGAAATGAGCCGTCGGGGTAACTGCGCGCCAACCGACGATGAAGGGAATTGCGATGACTTGCGAACATGAACACTGCACCTGCCTCTCTGGCGACGGGTCCCATTGTTCGGACTACTGCCGGGATCATGCTGCGGAAAACCACAGCTTCGATGACTCAGGGTGTGAATGTGGTCACGCCGAATGCGTCGGCGCCCTCTGATCAATCCGGCCTGGTCCGGAATCGCTTCAACTGGTGGGCGGCCTGATCCCGGACCCTGGTCTGAAGCCAGGCGGTAGAACCGAACAATTTGCCGGGGAGGCCCAATGCCTGCCGCGACCAAGCCGCCAGGTCGAAGTCATCTCGATGATGGATGATCAGGCCTTCGGTGAATTTGAAAGTCGCATCGATCCGATTGTGGACCGGCCTCCGTTTCGGTCCGAACACGTATTGTGCCTCCCAGTGGGCAGTCGCGTCTTCTCCGACCACAGCTACACCGGAGTACTCGATTTCGACGCCATTGTCACCGGTGCAGAACATCCGCCACATGTCACCGATTTCGTCACCCCGGAGTTTGAAGACCGGGTCTTCAAAAATGGCATCAGGGTGGTAGGAAGCCGCCATTACGCTGGCTTCGCCGGCTCGAAAACCGGTGTAGAAGTTCTCGATCAGAGCGATGTAGTCAGACATCCGCGCCCCCGGGCCCAGCTGCAATTGTTGAGGTTGGCGCGGGACACGACTCGGCGGTTTCGCCACCACAACATTCGGCCTGGTTCAATCCGAACATCGGACATCCGCCGCGCAGGCAAGCAGCATGTCCGTGTAAATAGCCGAGATCGGATTGGCACCAGGCGCAGTTCATCCACCGAGGCTATCGAAAAAGTGTTCAGAAACCTGGCCGCGCCATTGGAATTTTCTACTTGGTGAGCCACTCACCAGGTGAGCCGACGATCAGCCGTTTGGCCTCCTGGGGACCCCAGGACCCCATGGGGTAGCCGTGCACCGGGCGTGCCTCGTCTAGCACCGGCTCGACGATACGCCAGGCCTGCATCACACCGTCGATTCGAGCAAACAGCGCTTGGTCGCCACGCAGGGCGTCGCCGATTAGGCGATCGTAAGGATCCCTTCCTTCGGTGCGATTGTGTTGGAGATGGAGTTCAACCGGTCCGCTCACCATCGTCGGTCCGGGCGTCTTGGCCTGGAGTGACAGGTTGATCTCCGTTGCCGGGTTGGTCTTGAAGGTGAGTCGGTTCGGTGATGGCCGAAGATTCTCGTCGGCGAATAGCGCCCGAGGTGGGCTGACGAACTCGACGACAGCCTCGGTGACCGTTGCCGCCAGGCCCTTGCCCGCACGGATGATCCAGGGTACGCCGGCCCACCGCCACGAATCGATCTCGACCCTGACCGCCGCGTAAGTTTCCACATTTGAATCAGCTGCGACCCCGGGCTCGCCCCGATAGCCTTCATACTGCCCCCGGACGATGTTGTCGGGTGCAATGGCTCTGATCGCTTCCAGCACCTTGACACGCTCGTCGCGTAGGGCGTCAGCGGATTCGGACACCGGAGGCTCCATCGCCAGCACCGAGAGGACCTGGAGGAGATGGTTTTGGATGACATCGCGTACCGCTCCGACCTCCTCGTAAAACGATCCACGCCCCTCTACCCCGAAGTCTTCGGCAAGTGTGATTTCGACACGTCGTACATACTGTCGGTTCCAGACTGGCTCCAGAATCGTGTTTGCAAACCTGAAGACCATCAGGTTCTGGACGGCTTCCTTCCCGAGAAAGTGATCGATTCTGTAGACCCGATCTTCGGGGTAGTAACGATGGACTATCTCACTGAGCGTTGTGGCGGAGGCGGTGTCACGGCCAAACGGCTTCTCGACCACCACCCTGCCCCGTTCATGGAGGCCGACAGATGCAAGACCGGAAATAACATCATCAAAGAGCGACGGCGGGATGGCAAGGTAGGAGACGGAGCACTTCCGTACACCAACCCTCCGGGCAATCTCGGTAAACGTTGCCGGGTCTCGATAGTTGCCCGAAACATAGCTGAGGCGATTCGCCAGCTTCTGGAATACCGCTTCATCGATGACATCCCCGGTTTCCTCCAGAGCGCGGTGGGCATGCTCGACCAGCTCCGCATCGCTCCACTCGCTGGACGCAACGCCGATGACGGGCATTTCGAGCTTCCCGACGTCGGTGAGGTCGTACAACGCTGAGAAGAGCTTCCGCCGGGCCAGATCGCCGGTAATACCAAACAGAATCAAGGCGTCGGCGTAATCGACACTACCCCTGTCGGACTCCATCAAGCTACGACAACCGTCTTGGCGTTGAGAAATTCCTTCATCCCCAGGTCGGCCAACTCACGGCCGTATCCCGACATCTTGATCCCTCCAAAGGGGAGTCTCGGGTCTGAGGCGACAAAGGCGTTTACGAAGCAGGCACCGGCCTCCAGGCGGTCTCGAGCTATTTCTTCGCCGCGGGCCGTATCGGCCGTGAAAATCGCTGCACCCAGACCGAATTCGGAGTCGTTTGCGATCCGAATGGCGTCATCGGCGCTGTCGGCCGAGATCACGGCTGCCACCGGCCCGAATGTCTCTTCCCTGTAGACCGCAGCTCCGTCTTCAACGCCACTCAACAATGTCGGTGGGTAGAAGGCACCGTTGCCTTCCGGGATCCGTCCTCCGATGACGAGGCGCGCACCTGCTGCCACGCTCGATTCAACCTGGGCATGTAGCTCGTCTCGGAGATCGACCCGTGCCATCGGGCCCATCGTTGTGTTGTCATCGAGTGGGTCGCCGACAACGGCTGAAGAGAGTTTGCTGGCCATCAGCTCGGTGAACTCGTCGATCACCGATTTCTCTACGATGAAGCGCTTTGCTGAGATACATGACTGACCACCGTTGATCAAACGGGATGTCGCACATGTCGCCGCTGCCTGTTCGAGATCGGCGTCGGCGAGCACGATGTAGGGGTCTGAACCGCCAAGCTCCAGCACCGTCTTCTTGAGCAGGCTTCCGGCCTTGCGGGCCACGGCTCGCCCAGCGGCATCCGATCCCGTGAGAGTGGCGGCCACTACCGCCGGATGTTCGAGCACCTCATCGACCCGCGAAGAAGGGAGCACCAGGGTCCGGAACAACCCATCGGGAAAACCAGCCTCGGTGAATATACGGTCGATTTCGAGGGCGCAGCCCGTGACATTGGAGGCGTGTTTCAAAAGTCCAGCATTCCCGGCCATGAGTGCGGGGGCGGCAAACCTGAACACCTGCCACAAGGGGAAATTCCAGGGCATCACGGCCAAGACGACTCCCAACGGACGATAAGCGACGTAGCTCTTGGTTCGACCTGCCTCGATGTGGATGTCCGAGAGGATCTCCGATGTCTTTTCCGCGTAGTAACGACATGCCCAGGCACATTTGTCGACCTCACCCCGCCCCTGGACGACGGGCTTTCCCATCTCCTCCGCCATTAGCCGGGCCAGACTCTCCCGGGACTCCTCGAGCAATTCTGCGGCCCGCATCATGAGTGGCGCACGTTCGCCGATCGTCCACCGGGACCACTCCCTTTGCAGGTCGGACGCCCGCTCGATGTGGCGTCGGACATCATCAGCAGTGGTCTCCTCAAAAGAGGCAATGACCTCACCGTCGGTTGGGTTGATCGACTGAATCAAAAGAATCTCCTCGGAGGGGTGTCAGGAACGCACTCTCGTCCGATGATAAAGCGATGCCGGCAGCCACGTGCGAATCCGCCGGTTACCCTTGCGTCATGGCGAGTTTCTTGGGTTTTGGCGGCTACGTTCCTGAGCACGTGATGACCAACCACGATTGGGCGCTGCTGGTTGATACCACCGATGAGTGGATCGTTCAGCGGACCGGAATCAAGGAACGCCGCATCGCCGCCCCCGAGGAGTCCACATTGACCCTGGCGGCGGATGCATCGGTCATCGCCCTCGCCGACGCCGGGCTCACTCCAGACGATGTAGACGAGATCATCCTGGCTACGGATACGCCTGAGATGTACACGCCTGACACCGCGGCGTTGCTCCAGGATCGTTTGGAATGCCGGAATGTGCCTACCTATGACCTCGGGGGAAGTGGGTGCGCAGGATTTGTGCAGGCCCTGGATGTTGCTCGGAGCAGGATCGCGTTCGAGCCCAAGCGAATACTCATCGTGGGTGTCGAGTTGATTACCCGGATGGTCGATTGGAAGGATCGATCTACGGCGGTCCTCTTCGGGGATGGGGCTGGCGCCGTGGTCCTCGGACCGGATGGGGGCCGGGCCGAACTCCTCGACGTTGTGAGTGGTACCGAAGGCCGATATGCCGATATCCTGACCCTTGCAAGTGGCGGCACGAGGAATCCTTTCAATGAGCTGACATTGGCGAGCGGTGAGTACAACAAGGTGATAATGGATGGCAAGCGGGTCTTTATCGAAGCGGTCAGGCGAATGAGCGAAGCCACGACCCAGGTCCTTGATCGCATTGGTAAGTCGGTGTCAGATGTCTCGCTGGTGATCCCCCACCAGGCCAACCTTCGAATCATCGAGGCTGTGCGCAAAAAGTTAGACATTCCCGAAGAGCTCGTGTATGTGAATGTCGACAGATATGGGAACACCGGCTCCGCCACTGTGCCATTTGCTCTGGCTGAGGCAATCAACAACGAGCGGATCGAGAAGGGCGACCTTGTCGTCTTGACCGCGTTTGGCGCCGGATTCCACTGGGCCGCGGCCGCTGTCCAGTTTTAGACGCCGTCAGTCGGGCGAACCACGCCCTTTTCGTAAGTAAGGCCGTTGAATTCAAATAGCAAATCGGGCAAAACACCGGGCACAGGCCCCGGTGGCTGGCTACTCGCCCTTGAATCGGGGCGACCGCTTTTCCGTGAATGCGCTGAGTGCCTCGAAGAGATCGTTACTGAGGAGATGCGCCGAGTTCCAATGAGCTACGAACTCGAGACCCTCCTCGACCGAACCTCCCTTGTTGGCGGCAAGCACCTTCTTTACCCCGGACACCACTAACGGGCTGTTGGAGGCGATCTCGGCAGCCATCTGGCGAGACCGGGCGTTTAATACGCCCACGTCGGGATAGACGTGATTTACCAGGCCGATTGTCGCCGCTCTCTCTGCTCCGATGTCCCCTCCTGTAAATGAGAGCTCGGCGGCGTGGCCGGGTCCGACTATGGCTGGCAGTCGTTGCAGTGTGCCCACATCGGCAACCAACCCCATCTTGGTTTCTCGAACTGAGAACGTCGCGTCGGCGGCGGCAACTCTGATGTCGCAGGCGGTGATCAGATCCATCCCGGCACCGAGACAGAAGCCGTGGATAGCCGCGATGGTTGGTTTCGGGGAGTCGGCGAAAGCAGAAACCGTAAGTTGGAGTCTTCTGATGGTGTCATAAAGCCGCTGGCTGGTGACAGCCGGCGACGGGCCTTCGGGTGTGAGGCTGGCGAGCATGCCGACATCGATGCCGACAGTAAGTGCGGCGCCCCGACCGGCGAGGACGATCACCCGGACCGAGTCGTCCCCGTCCAGTGCCTGCACCGCCGAAGGAATGTCGTCCCACATGTCGGAGGAAAGAGCGTTCAGTTTCTCGGGTCGGTTCAGCCAGACAGTGCCAATGTGGTCTGATATTTCGACTTCGACGTGTTCGTATCCCATGTGACTACTTCGGAGGGAGATTCAGGGCAAATGCCCGGCCGCGGTCGATCCAGCTCGACAGATCCCTGTTATCGACGAGCGCCGACGGGTCCACCAGTACCCACCCCCTCATCTCTCCGCCCTTCATATCGAATCTCCTCACGCCCGGCTGGCTAAGTGCTGCCTCGTACTCGTCGGCTCCCACCCTGACCATCATCGAGTCGTCGCTCACCCCGACAGCCATGTTGCCTTGAATGATGAACGCGATTCCTCCGAACATCTTCCGTTCGACCACGTCGGGGGTGGACTCGAGATACTCGGCGATCCGTTCC
>JBGTFH010000012.1:0-51217 GCA_041747375.1 Acidimicrobiia bacterium | reverse complement strand
AGAAGATTTCGGGGCACCAGGGTTGGGTTTCCCAGGCGAAGGCTGCGTCGACGGAGCGCAGCCTGTCCAGGTCACCCGCAACCCTTCCCACCCGGTTCATCCGGGCAAGTCCGGGGCGCCCGAGATAAATGGCCCCGAGATCCCGGATATCGAGCGAAATCTCGGCCGGGGCATCGGTGGGCTTGACTTCTGCGCCCTCGGTCGTGATATCGATCGAGAAGGTTCCGCCTGCCGTGCCGAAAGGATCGCGGACCTCGATTACACCGTTGAAGTCTGCCGAATAGGAGCGCGCCTCCAGCGCCTTCATCACGTCCATGATCCGCACCCAGATCCCGTCGCTCGTAGTGGGCCGCGCCCGCCGCGACCCGGCGAGAATGTCGAGTATCGGGTCGTCGGGTGAGCGGAGTCTGGCGACGAACGTCCGCATCAGGTCCTGGTTGAGCAGGTAGCTCCACAGGCCGACCCACCCGCCGGCGCTGTCGGCGAACAGTTCGAGGACGGCGACCTCGCCGCGGCCGTATCCGTCGTCGCCCCAGTCTGCCTTGACCCTATAGCGTGCGTAACCGTTGAGGCCATCGCCGTCGTCGGCGACCACCCAACGGTTCGCGGTGTAGCCGTTTCGTCGACCGGGTGGGTCGTTGAAGATTCGTTTGTTCCACCACTCCGGCCACCGTTCGAACATCCCGGGTTGATCTTTACGAAAACGATCATGGAAAGGAGGGATCAGGCGCATCGCCTCGTCGTTGTCGATCAATCGCACCGACGCCGGTGCTGCAATGCCCGGCGCCAGGGGCGGATATGGATGGGACACCTTGATGGTCGCCGAGATCGACGCCGACCCATATCCGTACCGCCCATAGATCTCCGGCTCGGATGCCCAGAGTGCGGCGATCGGTTCTTCCCGATCTCTGATGTCGTCCAGGTGATGCTGCATCATCTCGTTGAGCAGACCCTGCCGGCGGTGGGTGGGCGAAACCGTGATCACGCTGGTGCCGCCGCATGGGACAACGCCGCCCGGCACAGTCAAATGCAGGGGGAATGCGCTTACGGTGGAGACAAATCGTCCGTCCACCCAGTGCCCGAAAGTGCGGTCCAATTCGAGAAGGTCGTGGAGAGTGTCTTCGTCAGGGTTGTAGTCGAAGGCAAAGGTCAGATCGAGATTCTTGACCCAATCGAGGTACCGGTCTTCGGTTAATTGTTGAAGTTGGGGTTTCGTCACCCGTCGGAGGGTACCCCTGCAGCAGTCTTGGTGTTTGCGACCTCGGTGTCGAAATTGTCGGCTGCCGTGGTGTAGGCGACGACTGCAGCCCGGCGGATTTCGCCAGGGTCGGATCCTTGCAATCCTTCGAGGGCTTCCGACGCGGCGGCGGCAGCACTATCGATGGCGCTGGTCAGGGCCTGTTGATTGGTCTCGAATCCGGGTGGGACCGTCATAGCGGCAACCCTGTCGGCAAGCGCCCGGGTGTCGGTGTCGATTGTGATCATCCGGGCCTCAGCCTCTGGGAATTCGATCTCCCGTGGGTCTGCGTCGAAACCATCATTGACCGTCACCATCTCGGCACGCAGCAACTGCAAGGCGTTGTTGATCTCGTCGAGCTCGGCCAGATAGGCGTCAACCGCCGGATCACCGCCCGTGTCCGGGCCCGGGGCCGTTGATGTCGTCGCTCCTTCGGGGGCCGTGGTGGTCGTATTCGAAGCAATAGTCGAATCGGGTGAGGCTTCGGGAAGTTCTTTGATGAAGAAAAAGGTGAACGCGACCATTCCCAAAATGACGAGGGGAAGGATCCAGCGGCCCGGTTTCGGGTCAGGGTTGACAGCCATTGCGAGGAAAACGATAGCTCCCCAAGCTGAGTTCCCTGGTATCGCCCAATCTCGGGATCGATCGACCGTCCCTGGAACAACCCTCTTGAAAGGGGCTTCCCGGGGCCATACGGTCGAGAGATGGATGAGAAACGCGACGAAGTCTATGAGCGGATTCCCTGGGAAACACTGGAGAAATCCGGAAACGACCGGCAGTGGTGGGTGATGGGCATTGCAGCAGCCGTGGTCGCCGGTGCGCTTGGCTACTCCTTTGTGAGCAATCGCCCCGTCGCTCCACCGGCCGCGGTGGCGGCCGAGCAGGCGACGGCATCCCCGGTCCCGGTCCCTCCGCCACCGGCCGCCGTGCCTACGGTCCCTCCTGCCGCGCCGGTGACAACCCCTCCTCAGGCGGTCGCCGAAGCCGATCTCTACGCAGTGCCCCCGGACGCGTTGCGGAGCCAGGCGTCCGCCTTTGCTGAATGGTTTGTGAGTGAGTACTTGACCGCCGACGGCTCTGCCGACGGGTCGGCCACACTGAGAAGCTTGCTCCCGGCCGACCTCCCTCTACCTGAGGTTCCCGACGGTACCCTCACATTCGTCGAGTGGGTTGTCGCCCTCGATGTCATAGAAGCCGGCCCGGGCCGGTTCGAGGTCGAAGTCCTCGCTCGGTACATGGTTGCTCCAGGCGGTGAAGCCTACGAACGGCTCGAGCCCGAGATTTTCACCGTCACTGTCGTCGTCGATGAAAGTGGCCCACATGCCGTAGGGGCGCCGCGGATCCGTCCGGTTGACCTGCCAGCTGCTGGTGCCGTTGGATTCGTGGAGCTGCCGCCTGAGGTTTTGGACGCGGTCACCGAACTTCGTCCCGATTCCACAGTCGTGGGCGGTATCTCCAATCAGGATGGGTCGTGGACAGTCAGTTTGATGACTGTTGGGCCTGGCGGTGTCGAACGGCCCGAATCGATGGTGGTCGTCCCCTGAGTGGTGTTGATCGGGTCAGGTGCCGAAGTGATTCTCTAGGATCGCCACTGCGTCGGAAGTGATCTCTTCCCACGAGCTTCCTGGAGTCCTGGTGATAGTCACAAAGTCTGCGGTCATGAAAATGCTGGCGACGCCGGCAACCGCCAACAGGGCCCTGGCAACAGCGTTGTCGGTCTCCTGGCCGGCGACGAAGGTGGCAGGCCCGCCAACCGGTTCCCCGACCGAGAACTTCATGGCGTTGGGATTCGGGGTGGGGAGGGCATTGACAGGCATCCCTTTTGAGGGTAGCTGCCGGTGAGACTGGTCGGTGTCGACGTTGGTGGAACCTTCACCGACTTTGCGATCTTCGACGGCGGTGTCATCGCGAGCTTCAAGGTGCCAACGTCCCGGCCACAGTCGCGAGCCATCATCGAGGCACTCGAAGCCCTGTCTGGTGGCGATTTCATCTTCGTTCATGGGACTACGGCGGCGACCAATTCGCTGCTCGAGTTGACCGGTGTCCGGACCGCGTTGGTCACCGACGTTGGATTCGAGGATCTCGTGGAGATCGGACGTCAGAAGAGAGTGTCGCTGTACGACCTCTCCGTCGACCGGCCAATTCCACTGGTCTCCGGCGAGAATCGTGTTGGACACGAAGATGCCGCCAGCACCATTCGCCGTCTCCGTGAACTCGTTCCCGAGTCGATTGCCGTGTCGCTTCTCGGGTCATTTGCCGACGCGTCTGAGGAAATCGCGCTTGTCGGCGCGATTTCGGAAGCCTTCCCCGATATTCCAGTTTCCGTTGGATCGCACGTCTCCCCGGGGTTTCGAGAGTACGAGAGGACCGAGACCACCGTTGTCAACGCATACCTCACTCCAGGGGTGGCGACGTATCTTTACGAACTGGCGTCATCAGCGGGTGCCTCGAGTTCGCATGTAATGACCTCCTCAGGGGGGTTGATCCCGTTCGTCCCGGCGATCGAACGGGTGGGTGAACTGACGCTTTCCGGTCCCGCCGGTGGGGTGGTGGCCTCCGATGCCCTGCGTCGCAGCCACGGCCTCGACTCGGTAATCACGTTTGATATGGGCGGAACTTCCACCGACGTCTCACGAATCGGGTCTCAGGGCATCGAAGTGGCGAGCGAACAGGTGATCGGCGGGCGGGTCAACCGGGTACCTTCCATCGCGATTCACACCGTCGGGGCTGGAGGAGGTTCGATCGCCTGGGTCGATTCCGGCGGTGCCCCCCGTGTCGGTCCCCGCTCGGCGGGCGCCGACCCCGGACCGGTGGGCTACGGACTTGGCGGTGTCGAACCGACCGTCACCGACGCCAACCTCCATCTCGGCTATATCCCTGAGACCGGAATGGCGGGTGGTCTGATTCTGGACAGGGCTGCGGCGACCGCCGCACTCGGGGTGCTGGGTGACCGCCTCGGGTTGACCGCCGACGAGGCCGCAACCGGGATCCTCAGGATCGTCGACGCCCACATGGAGCGAGCCCTTCGCAAAGTGTCGATTGAGGAAGGTTTTGACCCGTCCGAATCGTCACTGGTGGCGTACGGAGGTGCCGGTGGACTCCATGCCACCCGACTTGCGCGTGCCCTGCAGATGCGGTCGGTGATAATTCCGCCCCACACCGGTGTTTTCTCCGCTCTCGGTTTGTTGATGGCGGGTCCCCGCGTCGAGGTGCTGATGACAGAACTCCGATCCGCTGGATCGGAGGACACCGGGCAAGTGGCGTCGATCCGTACCCGGGCCGGCGATCGATTTCGAGAGGTATTCGGGCGTGATCCCGATGATGTATTCCTGTATGCCGATGCTCGTTACGAGTCGCAATCCCACGAGTTGTCGATCGCATTACGCGAGGGTCGGCTGAGCGAAGACTTTGAGACGGAGCATGAGCTGCGTTTCGGATTTCGCCTGGAAGGAGCTCCCGTGGAAATGGTCAACCTGCGCGCAGTCGCCACCGGTGCACCCGACCTCACCTGGTCTGACCTGGATCCGGATGGCCATTCACCCGACCTCCCGGCCGGTGCGCCCTTCCCTGGTGATCGAGTTGTGGTCGATCGCGAACAGCTCGCTCCCGGATTCCGGATCGAAGGGCCTGTGGTCGTCACCGACGCCACAGCCACGATCCTTCTCAACGCTGGGGAGCATCTCGAAGTCCTGGAAGACTCGACGTTGGAGATTACGTGGTAGTTGCACACGTCGATGCCGCGAGACGTCTGGTCGCGACCCGTCTTCTCGAAGTTGCCGATCCGAACAAGGCTCCGCGGATGCAGGCGTATATGAAGACGGACATGCCGTTCTACGGTGTCCAGAAGGCGGGCCGGATTCCGATTCTCCGGCAACTGGTCAAGGAGTTTCCCCCTGAGACGGCAGACGCCTATGCGGCGATGGTACGGGGCTTGTGGGGGCTTCCCCACCGGGAAGAGAAATACCTTGCCCTCGGATATGCCCGCCACTTCAAACCATTCATCACACCCGATCGTCTTCCCCTCTATCGGGACCTCATCGTCGAGGGAGCCTGGTGGGACTTCGTCGATGAAATCGCCACGCAACTGATTCGTAGTCTCGTCATCAGCCATTCGGAGGCGGTCTGGCCGATCGTCGACACCTGGGTCCGCGTTGACGACATGTGGCTACGACGCACTGCCATCCTTTGCCAGGTCGGGGCCAAGGAACACACTGATCCCGCCCGTCTCTTTCGCTTCTGCGAGGCTTGTATCGGAGAAAAGGAATTCTTCATCCGCAAGGCGATCGGCTGGGCGTTACGGGAATACGCAAAAACCGACCCAGATGCCGTGGCCGGGTTCATCAACACCCATCGAGAAAACCTGTCGGGACTCAGCTTTCGCGAGGGCTCAAAACATATCGAGCACCTGATCAGATGACCGACCCCGTAGCCCTGGAAGTCTTCCGCTATCAGCTGTCCTCGATTGCAGACGAGATGGGTGTCGTGCTCCGACTCACTTCGCTGTCGCCGAATATCAAGGAACGGGCGGATTGCAGCGCCGCGGTTTTTGACGCGTCAGGTCAGATGCTCGCACAGGCCGAACACATCCCTGTTCACCTGGGCTCGATGCCTGCTTCGGTGCAGGCATGTATTGATCGATTCGATCCCGCACCCGGCCAGCAGTTCGCGGTCAACGATCCTTTTCACGGTGGTACCCACCTCAACGACCTGACTCTGGTGTCGCCGGTTTTCGCCGGCAAAGCTCTGGTTGGCTGGGTAGCCAATCGCGCCCATCATGCCGATGTCGGTGGGGAGGCGCCGGGTTCGATGCCGGCCCATGCCGTCACCCTCGAACAAGAGGGACATGTCGTGGCACCAATGTTGGCGGTTGCCGACAATAGATGGGTGGACGAATTTTCGGTTCCATTTCTCGGGGCAACCCGGACTCCGGTGGAGAGAAGGGGAGACCTCGCAGCCCAGATCGGTGCCAATGCGATCGGAGCCCTCCGACTCGCTGAACTGGTGGGATCCGAGGGTGCGGACTCGTTCAACCGGATGGGCTACGCGCTTCTCGACTACGGAGAACGACGAATGACAGGTGCCCTCCTTGATCTTCCCTCCGGGTCTTTTGAATTCGTCGACTACATGGAGCACGGTGAAAAGGATGTGGCGATCCGGGTTTCGGTGACCATCGACGGCGGGAGCCTTGTTGCTGACTTTGCCGGGACCGATGGCCAGGTCGCGGCCAACTTCAACGCTGTCAGAGCCGTCACACTCTCCTGTCTCTACTACGCCGTGAGGGTGGCCACCGATCCGACCATCCCCGCAAATGGAGGTTGCTACCGGCCAATCGAACTCCGCACCCGGGCCGGGTCGTTGGTCGATGCCGTTGCTCCGGCCGCAGTTGCCGCCGGAAATGTAGAAACGAGTCAGCGGATAGCCGATGTCGTCCTTGGCGCCCTCGCCCCCGCAGCACCGCATCGGGTGGGGGCCGCCAGCCAGGGGACGATGAACAACGTCCTGATCGGCAACGAACGGTTTGCCTATTACGAGACCGTCGCCGGGGGGCAAGGAGGACGTCCCACTGGGGCTGGACAATCCGGAATCCAGACCGGGATGACCAACACGGAGAACACGCCTATCGAGGCGCTGGAAGCCCACTATCCCTTCAGAATTCGGAGATACACACTCCGAAGAGGAAGTGGTGGCGACGGGATAAACCGGGGTGGGGACGGCATCGAGCGCCAGATTGAGTTCCTCGAAGGGGCAACGCTTTCGCTGATGGGGGAACGTCGTCGCAATCAACCGTGGGGCCTGAACGGGGGCAGTCCGGGATTGTCCGGCGAGGACTGGCTGATCAGGGGTGCCGACCGGCAACGTCTCCCCGGCAAGACGACAATCGAAGTGGAGGCTGGCGACCGGCTGTTGGTTCTCACTCCGGGCGGGGGTGGCTGGAATCCGGCATGATGCCTGTGTCCATCCGGGTACCGTGAGGAAGTGAGCGCCCGAGATGATTTCCGCCGACTCCTCGGCACCGATCGTGTCCTGGACGACCCCCTGGAGCGCCACATCTACGCCAAGGATGCCTCGTTGATGCGGGGCGACCCGGATCTGATCGTTTTCCCGGCGTCGACCGGGGAAGTGGTGGCGATCGTCGAAATCGCCAACCGGCACTCGATCCCGGTCGTCCCCCGCGGCGCCGGGACCGGGCTGACCGCCGGGGCGTCGCCGGTGATGGGTGGTGTGGTCGTTTCGTTGACAGCGATGAACGACATCGAGTTCGATATCCCCAATCAAGCGGCTTGGGTTGGTCCCGGTGCGATCAACCTCGACCTATCCCGGCAGGCCAAACAGTTCGGACTTCACTTCGCCCCGGACCCTTCGTCACAGTCGGCGTGCACCATTGGCGGCAACCTCGCCAACAACTCGGGTGGGCCGCATTGTCTGGCGGAGGGCAGCACCACATCTCACGTGCTCGGCATGGAGTTCGTATCAGCCGCTGGCGAGATTCTTCACGTCGGAGGTCTGGCGCCGGATGCGACCGGGCTCGACCTCCGCGCCCTCGTCGTCGGATCGGAGGGAACGCTGGGGATTGCCACCCGGATTCTGGTCCGGCTGCTCCCGCTACCCGGGGACGTACGAACGTTGCTGCTCGACTTTTCGTCGGTTGAAGCGGCCGCTCATACCGTTTCCGACGTAATCGCTGCCGGAATGGTCCCAGCCGCGTTGGAGATGATGGACCAGCGGATGACCATTGCCGTTGAGAACTGGTTGGGTGCCGGGCTACCCATTGATGCCGCCGCCATACTCCTCGCCGAAGTGGTCGGGTCGACGGCATCGGTCGAGTCAGAAGCGGAGACTATTTCCCAGATCGGGTTGAGGAATGGCTGCCGCAATGTGGTGATTGCGTCGGACGAGGCCGAGAGGAATCTCTTGTGGAAGGGCCGCAAGTCCGCCTTCGGAGCAGTAGCCCAATTGGCGCCGGACTATTACCTACACGACACAGTGGTCCCGCGCACCAGATTGGTGGAGGCGATGACCGGCGTCTATGAAATCGCCGATCGTTATGGATTGACGATGCTCAACGTCTTTCATGCCGGGGACGGCAACCTCCATCCGCTCATAGCTTTCGACTCTTCCGACGCCGCGGTTGCTGCAAAGGTCCGTCAGGCAGGCGATGACATCGTGGAGCTTTGCCTCGGGCTGGGCGGCGCCCTATCTGGCGAGCATGGTGTGGGCGTGGAGAAGCGAGATCTGATGTCCCACTCCTTCAGCGAACTCGACCTCGACGCCCAGGCACGTGTCAAAGATGTCTTCGACCCCGACCATCGACTCAACCCGGCAAAAATCCTCCCTGCCGGTTCGCGGTGTTTCGACTTCGGGGGGATTCGTCGTGAACTACCGGAAGGCGCCTGGGTGTGAACGTCCTTGCCGATCTGGAGACCGAGATCGCGGGAGCCCCGGAAGGCCTGCATCTCGGCCCCCGTACAGTTGATGACGTTTCCCGAATCCTCCGGGTCGCCACCGATGAGGAAATAGCAGTGAGAGTGTGGGGTGGTGGCACCCACCAGCGATATGGAGTGGAACCATCGCCGGGCATCGTGATGACGATGGCCCATCTGAACCAGGTTGAGACCTGGGAACCGGACGATCTGACCCTCGTAGCGGGGGCCGGGGCCGGCGTTGTGGAGATTGAGAACCTGCTTTCAACCCGGCAGCAGTCCGCTCTCCTACCCGAAATGCAGGGATCAGGCACCCTGGGGGGTGTCCTGGCGACCGGTCGGTCCTCGTTGAAGAGAGCCCGGATGCTGGGCACCAGAGAAAGGGTCCTCGAAATAACCGCCGTCACCGGCGATGGCCGTGTCGTTCGTTCCGGAGGCCGTGTGGTCAAGAATGTCTCCGGCTACGACTTGCATCGGGCAATGGTCGGTGCGTTTGGATCCTTGGGGGTCATCGTCTCCGTTTGCCTCAAGCTCTGGCCGGTCCCGCCGGACTCGGCCACTATCAGGGTGGATGACGCTGGGTCGGCATTATCGACTGAGCGCCCCCTGGCGGTGCTCGAAACCAGGGCAGGACTCGACCTGTTCGTGTGGGGGACGTCTTCCGAAGTCGAGGCAGCCGTTGCGCGATCGGGTGGGACCGCAGCGCGTGGTTTGCACTGGCCGTCCGATCCGGTGGGCGAATTTCGCTGGTCTCTCCGAATCCCGCCGGCATCGGTGGCCGGTGCGATCGAAATGGTCCAACCGTGGGACTATCTCGCAGTCCACGGCGCCGGCGAAATCAGATTGGCCTCGAATTCGGTTGAAGGGGCCACAGAGATACGAGATTGGGCTGAATCGTTGGGCGGAGCACTCGTTCTCGTCGATCATCCCGATGCAGATCCTCCTTTGGATCCCTGGGGAACGCCACCTATGACCTTGGCAATTCAGCGCCGACTGGTTGCCGAATTCGACCCGGCGCGCATTATCAATCCCAACCGGCTGCCCGGAGGCCTGTGATGGGATGGGTGACCGACCACCACCCCGATCCGGCGGGATTGTCGGCCTGTGTCCAATGCGGCCTCTGTCTCCCCGTCTGCCCCACGTTCCGTCTCACCGGCCGTGAGACGGCATCGCCCCGGGGTCGTCTCCAGGCCATGAGTGCGGTGGCCGATGGGCTTGCTGAGGTCGATGCGAAATTCGAGGAGATACTCGACTTCTGTCTGGGTTGCCGCGCTTGTGAGCCGGTGTGCCCTGGGATGGTCCCCTACGGCTCGCTTCTGGAGGGTGCCCGAGCAGAAATCGTCGCGCAACGTCGCTCGTTCAAACGCTGGCTTCGGGGGGTGGCCGTGGGACGGCTGGTCGGCTCGCAATTGTTCCTTTCCTCCCTGACGCTCTTGATCAGGCTTGTTCAGCTCCTCCATCTCGGATTTCTGGTCCCGGAACGGTTTCGCAGGACCCTTCTGGGTATCCGGCCGCTGGTGAAGCAACCCCCTCGAAATCGATCGGCCACCGCAGGTCAGGGACCCAGGGTCGGCCTTCTCAACGGTTGCATCCAGGATCATTGGTTTCCCGGGGTCAACTCCACCGCGGCGGAGCTGCTAGTCCGGGCGGGTTTTCAAGTGGTCATCCCCGGGGATCAAACCTGTTGTGGGGCGCTGGCGGCCCATGACGGCCATGCCGACCGCTCCGAAATTCTCCTCTCGAAGAATCGTGATGCCTTTGCCGACTGCGATCTCGTCGTAGCCACGGCCGCTGGCTGTTCGGCGCATCTTCGTGACAACTTCGACAATGCCCTGGATGTCACGGTGATCATCGCCTCTGCCATTGCCGACGGCCGTCTGCCCGCCCTGGAGGCGACGGGACTCGAGGTGGTTGTCCAGGATCCCTGTCATCTCCGTCATGCTCAGCGAGTAGTTGATGAACCCCGGGCGATATTGAGAGCTGGCGGGTACTCCGTGGTCGAGTTGGACGATGATGGGCTCTGTTGCGGGGCAGCAGGTCTGTACACCGCACTCCAACCCACAGCGTCCTCCGAACTCGGGGAGCGCAAGGCCGATCTGATTCGTGCCACCGAAAGAACCCTGGTTGCCTCGGCCAACCCGGGATGCGAGATGCAACTCCGGGGCGTTTTGGGAGCGGGCTATCGGATTGCACACCCGATCGAGCTCTACTCCGAAGCCATTCACGCCGCCCCGGTCACCACTAACGTGCCAGAGGTGGAGAGAAAACCTTGACCGAGTCGACGTCGCATAGCGACGCATCGATGGACAACGTCAAGAACTATGGGACCCTGGCGTTTGGCGCTCTGGGGACGATGCTCGATATGGGTCTGGTCGTCGTCGGGACCCTGCTCTCAAGTCTGGGATTGGCCACCCTGCTTGCTGGATTCGGACTGGTCGGTGACGTCGACTTGTCCACCGGGGCCTTCCTATCGTCGGCACTCATCCTCGGCGTGGTCGGCTTGTTCGCGCTCGGGATCGCGGCGGAGGGACCTCTTGGTCGTGGTCGGCGTCTGGTTGGCTTCACTGTCTGGGAGATCGGCATCGCCCGCGCCATCGCCAGTTTTCTCGTGGGATTCGGTTTCCTCTTACTTCAGGGGTTTCTCTCCAGGTTCCTCACCGATCTGCCCGCGGCGATCCAACACGGTGCCGATGGCCTCCATGCGGCGGCCGTGGCAGGAATGGTTGTGGTCCCGTTGGTCGCGGTGCCCGCGTCGATGCTGTTGCGGACGGCGCCCGAAAGCAGCGCCTGGGCGCGCCAGCTGGAATATCCGGCGATCTTCCTCGTCTGGGTGGTCGCCACAATGCTCGGTCTCTGACACCTCACCTCGGGTGGGACACCGGTTTGCTGTAGACGGTGACGTTCGAAACATCGAATCTCTCGCGACGCAGGGCCTCTCCCGACCAACCCGTCTCCGGGACCTTGAAGTAGACGTTCCTGATTCCGGCGTCGGCCGAGAAGCGAAGGGCAGCGTTCACCAACCTCGGGAAGTCGTTCTGGCTTGCCGCTACCCAGACAACCTCGATCGAATCGGGCTCGCGTGGGTCATAGACGAGCCATCCCGCGGCACTGGAAACGAACCTCCGTTCCCGGGCGGCGGTTTCGATATCGGCCACGGTCGCTCGACGCCACTTCCAAACCGAGGGCAGGAGCATGCGACCCGCATCGGCGATCTCGCTCGTCGACCAGTACATCCACGCCGGATCGACATCTGAGCGAGTTGCCACGGTGGGTTTGTCGCCCTCGGCCAGGCGCGGCGCGGGATCCTCCGGTGGCTCGGCATAGGCCCAGGATGACCCGGGCCGATATCCCAATTTGATCACCTGACTCGTTGCGGCCGGATTGGAATCCTCGACTGCGAGACGGGCAACCTCGCCACCGTGGTCGCGGATCCAGTCCACTGAGGCCTCGTTGAGCAGGGTTCCCAGACCCTGCCGCCGGGCATCGGGGTGGATTCTGGCCGCCGAAAGCCAGCCCTCCCGCGGGCTCAGTAGCTGCACTACACAGACACCTCTCGGGACGTCGAAGGAATCCACCGCGACGAGTACCTTGAGGTTGGGGTCCTCCAACCACCGCGAAAGCGAATCGGCGACGTAGTCACCCCACGAAAAGGTATCCCGGGTCCAGGGTGAGATGTGGGAGATGTCCTCTGCCCGAGCGTGACGAACCGAGAACATGGCTACATACGTTCCGGTACCGAAATCCCGAGGAGTTCGAGGAGAGTCTCCAGGGTACGCAATGCCCATTCTGCCACTGCGAGCAGTGATGCCTGTCGGGCCGGGTCGGCCTCGGACAGGATGTGACAGGCGTCGTAAAACCGGTTGAACATGAGGGCGACCGTGTGGGCATACTCAGCGACATGATTGGGTGCTCGAAGGTCGATGCTTCGTTGCACGATTTCGGGAAGGTGGTTGAGCTCGATCATCAACTGACGCTCGGCCATTACCTGCGCCGGCAGGATCTCACCGGTTTCGAGTCCCTGGTCTGCCGCTTTGCGCAGGATGGACTTGATACGGACCGCTGCGTATTGGAGGTAGGGGCCGGTCTTACCCTCGAATGAGCTGAAGCGGTCGATGTCGAACACGTAATCCGAGGAGCGGTTGTTGACGAGATCGCCATACTTCAATGCCGCGACACCCACTTTCGCTGCGATCTCAAACCTCTCCGGTTCGGGGTATTCCTCGGCGAGGTGGGCCTCGTCGAGCCGGGCCTTCGCTGCATCCACCACCATCTGGATCAGGTCGGAAAGCCGGACCACTCCCCCTTCACGGGTCTTGAAGGGCTTGCCGTCAGGCCCGTTCATCGTGCCGAAGCCGATGTGCTCCAAGCCCACGTCGCCCGGGGCGATTCCGGCCTTCCGGGCAACCCGGAAGACCTGGGTGAAATGGTCGGCCTGGCGGCGGTCGACGACATACAAGATGAGGTCGGCACCAAGCTCCTGGACCCGCATCTCTACGGTGGCCAGGTCGAAAGTCGAGTAGAGAAACCCACCTGCTGATGACTCGAGAATCAGTGGGGGCAATTCACGGTTGTCGTCGGCCTCCTCGATTCGAACGATGAGGGCGCCATCGGACACCTCGGACAACTCGGAGTCCCGAAATCGGTCGACCATGGGTGCGAGGCGATCTCTCACATCGGACTCTCCGTACCAGAGGTCGAAATTGACGCCGAGCGCGGCGAAGTCTTCTCGTTGGGAGGATTCGCTCACCGCTTTCATCTGCTCCCAGAGGGCGTGGTAACCGCGGTGGCCCTGTTGCAGCGCCACTGTTTTCTCCCGGGCGGAGTCAGCGAACGAAGCGTCCTCACGTGCTCGACCGGCAGCCTCGGGGTAGATCGTCTGCAGGTCGTCGAGACTGACCGGCGAGACCGCCGGAAACTCCACGACCTGTTCGTCGAAATAGGGCAGTTCGGGTTGCTCATCTTCGATGGCGGCAATCAATAGGCCCATCTGGAATCCCCAGTCGCCAAAATGTGGGTCTCGGATCACCCGGTGGCCGGCAAAAGTGAACAATCGGGCAAGCGAGTCACCGATGATTGTCGCCCGGATGTGTCCCACATGCATCGCCTTCGCCACGTTAGGCCCGGCGTAGTCGACAACCACCGTTTCGGGTTCCTCGCTTGTCGGGTATCCGAGATGCTGGTCTCCCGAGACGCGGTTGGCCCACCCGGCAAGGGCACTGTCGGTGACTGTGAGATTGATGAATCCTGGCCCCGCCACATCGGCACGGTCGATGTCGGGATGACTGCTGACGATGGCGACCACTTCCATGGCGATGTCCCGCGGCGGCCGTTCCGCCCCGGCAGCTACTGCCATTGCCCCGTTGCATTGGTACTGGGCGAGTTCAGGCCGTTGCGAGGGGACCACATCTCCGTAACGCTCCGAGAAGCCGAGGCGGGCAAATGCGTCACCAACTATTGATGAGAGACGGGTTTGGAGCGACACGACTAGTACTTGGCGAGTTCCTGCGCTTGTTCCACGATCCCCTGGGCAGTCGGATACAGGGAGTGCTCCAGTGATCCGGCATAGGGCATGATCGGCACATCCGGAAGGGCGTATCGTTTCACCGGTGCATCCAACCACTCAAAAGTCTTGTCGGCGATCTGGGCTGCGACTTCGGCGCCATATCCAACAAATTCGTTGTCCTCGTGAACTATCAGGGCTCTCGACGTCTTCTGGACCGACGACTCGATGGTTGGCCAATCCAAGGGCTTCAGAGAGCGGAGGTCGATGACCTCCGGGGAGATTCCCAGCTCCTCCAGGATCGGCGCCGCCTCCATCGCGAAGTGGGCCATCGCCCCGTAGGCGATGATGGTCAGGTCGGTCCCTGAGTTTCGGATCGCGGCTTTACCGATGGGCACGCGGTAGTCGCCATCGGGGTAAGGACCCTTGGCCAGCCTGTACAGCTTCTTCGGCTCGAGGAACATCACCGGGTCGGGATCCTCGAATGCCGAAAACAACAAGCCCTTGACATCGGCGGGGGTCGAAGGGACCACCACTTTGAGACCGGGGACATGGCTGTAAAAGGCCTCAATCGACTGCGAGTGGTAGAGGGCGCCGTGGATTCCGGCGCCGTATGGAGTTCGAATGACGATCGGGCAGGTCCAGCGACCGTCGGAGCGGAAGGAAATTCGCGATGCCTCGGAAACGATCTGGTTAAACGCGGGGTGGATGTAGTCGGCGAACTGGATCTCGGGTAGGGGGCGAAACCCGGCCGCAGACATCCCGATGGCAACCCCGACAATCGAGGACTCCGCAATTGGCGTGTTGAAACACCGCTCGGCCCCGAAACGGTCTGTCAGGCCTTCTGTCGCTTTGAACACTCCGCCCTTCCGTCGGGCGACGTCCTCGCCAAACAGGATGGCGTCGTCGTTGGCCTCGAAGATGTCGTGGAGCGCTCTGTTGATGGCTGTTATCAGGTTTACCCGCTCACCGGCGGGGACGACCTCGACCTCGGTAGTGGCCTCGGTCGGGATAATCGGCCGGGCATATACCCTTGTGGTGGGTTGATCGGGATCGGGGGCCTCCTCCGCCCTTTTCACGGCTTCGGCCAGAGTCGACACCACTTCCTCGTCGATGCGGGCCTCTTCGTCTTCGCTGAGAAGCCTTTGCTCGATGAGGTGCTGGCGAAGGGCGACCAGAGGGTCCTTCTTTCGCCACAGCTCCACCTCGTCCCGGGTCCGGTACAGCGTGTCGTTGTCGTCGGAAGTGTGGGCGTAGAAGCGATATGTCTCTGCCTCGATGAGGGTCGGGCCCTCGCCGGCCCGCGCTCTCGCTACCGCAATGTTCATCGTCCGAACCACCTGGAATGGGTTGTTCCCGTCGATGGCGACACCGGGAAATCCGTATCCGGCAGCCCGGTCGGTGATCTTGCCTGCAACCCCTTCCCCGGTGGGTACCGAGATTGCATAGTGGTTGTTCTCGATCACGAAGATCAGGGGGAGCTTGTGGATCCCGGCCCAGTTCATCGCCTCATGCCAATCACCCTCGGAGGTCGACCCCTCGCCTCCGTAGACGACACACACAGCGTCTTCGCCACGGGTCTTGATGGCGTGAGCGATACCTGCGGCGTGGGGATATTGGGGCCCGATCACCGACGATTGGGTAAAGACCCTCCGGTCGGGGTCGGACCAGTGGCTGGGGAGCTGGCGTCCGCCCGACATCGGGTCGTCCCTTTTGGCGAAGACCCCGAGGAAGATTTCCTCAGGGGTGAAACCCCAGGCGAGGCCAACTCCCATGTCGCGGTAGTAGGGGAGTACCCAATCCTTGTCGCGGTCGAGCGCGAAGACCGAACCCACCTGAATTGCCTCGTGACCGGAGGCACCGAGCACGAAGTCGGCCCGCCCCTGGCGTTGCAGGGCCCACATCCGATCGTCGACCCGTCTCGCCATGAGCATCACGCGATACATCTCCACGATCTGTTCGTCATCGAGACCGAGATCGCGATGATTCCAATTCAGGGTCGGGTTAGTTACGGTCATCGCCACCCCGCCGGAACCGTCTGAGGTCGCCGATGTCACGCATCCGCTGTTCGGCGATGTGCATCGCGGCGGCGTTGGGGTTGATGTCCTCCCTGGCCGCGGTTTCCAGGATGCGCAGGGTGGCGTCATAAATGGAGTCGACGCGGTGCAGTGCACGGGCCCGTGAGTACCCCGTGAGATCGTCGTAGACGTTGATGAGCCCGCCCGAGTTGACCACAAAGTCAGGCCCGTAAACGATGCCCCGCTCGGCAATTCGATCAGCATCTTCATCAGTGGCCAGTTGATTATTGGCCGACCCGACTACCGCCTGGCAATTGAGGCGGGGGATGGTTTTTTCGTCGAGGTCGGCACCCATAGCGCAGGGCGAGAAGAAGTCACAGTCGACGGTGAGGATGTCGTCGATCTCCACCGTTTTGACGCCGTAGTTCTCTGCGGCGGCGGTCAGGTTTGGCTCGTAGGTGTCTGCGATGATCACTTCGGCACGGGCCTCCACCAACAACTGCACAAAAGCCGAGCCCACCTTGCCGACCCCCTTCACCGCGAAACGCCTGCCCGCGAGATCAGAATCACCCCACATATGCTTGGCGACGGCCCGGGCAGCCGCGAACAACCCCCGGGCGGTAACAGGCGACGGGTCGCCAGATCCTCCTTCGGCTACCGACGCTCCCAATGCCCATGGCGTCTCGCGACGAACCATGTCGAGATCGTGCGTCGTGGTCCCGACGTCCTCTGCGGTTATATAGCGGCCCCGTAGCGAGTCGACGATGCGCCCATACGCCCGGAAAAGGCGTTCTGACTTGTCGGTCATCGGATCGCCGATGATCACCGCCTTGCCGCCCCCGAGGTCGAGTCCTGCTGCTGCAGCCTTGTAACTCATCCCCTTCGCCAGACGAAGGACGTCGATCAGCGCTTCATCTTCGGTGGGGTATGGAAAAAAGCGAGTCCCGCCTAAAGCGGGACCGAGAGCCGTGGAGTGGATGGCAATAATCGTCCGGAGACCGGACTCCTTGTCGAAGCCATAGAGAACCTGCTCGTGGCCGTCGGTGGCTACCTCATCGAATACGGTCAACGGGGATCCTTTCGTGTCAAAACACGGCTTCTCTCGGTAAATTGATCATAACCAATTGATCGCCGTCGCGATCTGGCAGCCTGGCTGGGGGCCGCGCGGAAGGGTATTGCCCGAATGCAATGACCACGGCACCTGTCGCTCACATTTAGCGCCGTGGTGTGTCAGGATAGGACGTGACCAAGACCGCCTTTCTCAGGGTCTATTCACCGGCCGTCGACTCGAGCGACGCCCGGGTCCCCAGTTTTGTGCGGACATTTGGCGTGCTGTCAGAGTCGGAGCATGAACCCGACTGGTCTGTTGAGTGGAAAGGCCGACGATTGGTTTGTCCACGCAACCTCCGACTCCGTGTGCTGGAGTCCACGGTTGCCTTTGCAAGTTCATTCTCCGGTATGGGTGTCGGGCTGATTCCGGAAGAGGCCGCTGAGGTCGCCGATCGGGAACTGAGGGATTATCGCCGGGAGCATCCCGACCATCGATCCCATGTCCTGGCTTCGGCGTGGCATATCCCGGTGCGGTGGTTTGTCGCCTTCGAGCCCGAGGAGAGTGAGATATACGGGACCGAAGCGGCGCCACGACTCCGTTTCCGCACCGACCTGGTCGACGCCAGGGCCAGGTTGGCGACCGCCATCGAGGTTCTGGAGCAGGTGGGCATGACCCAGGGCCCAACCACGGAGATGGAGCAATTGACCACGTGGCTCCGACCTTTTGACGATGCGTCGATGCTCGAACTCGACTTTGCCGATGTTTCAGATCTCTTCGATCCCCAGGACCTGGTTCTCGACGATTCGGTATCGATGGTTGCCGAGTCGGTTCGAGCCCTCGAGTCGGGCGACATGATGCGGGCTGGTGAGTTGTACGGGATGGTGGTCACCCGATGGGCCCACGCGTACGCGGTGACGTTCAGTAGTTGATCCCCCGATTCGGGTCGTCCCCGCACAATTGAACGGGCGGGGGTGCAGGGGGTCGTCCCCCGCACAATTGAACGGACGAAAGGCCCGACTGGTGGGATCGGGCCTTTCGATGAGTTGCGGCAGGGAGTGGGTTTGAGGAGAGAAGGAGATCCGCTCGGGGAAAGCGGTTCCCACTCCGCCACCGCAAGATTTGGAGGAAGCTGTCCGGGTCTTGTGCACCCATTCACAAGCTATAGACGCTGGGGGTGCTTGCAAAGGTTCCCACTTTCTTAGAAGAAGTTTTGGTCCCGAAGTCGATCAACTTCGGGGAGCGTGCCGGGGCGATCCGCATGACCGCTAGATTTGTTCGATGCCATGGATCGAAGCCCCCCACGAGGATGAGTGGGAGGGTGCCCTCGCCCAGTTGAGAGACCGGGTCGTTGATCCAACCCATCAACGCGTTGATTGGGTGATGCGGATCCACGCCCTCGACGCGGGGAGTCTCGAGGCGCATGACGTTCTCTATCGCCAGGCGATGCGGAGTACTAAAACGCTGCGAAAGGTAGAGCGGGAGATGGTGGCGGTGGTGGTCTCTCAGATCAACGAGTGCCACTACTGAACGACCCATCATCGGCGCGGTCTGCGCCGACTGCTCCGCGATGACGATCTCGCAGGGAAAATCGAATCTGACTTCGAGTCGGCAGGCCTCTCTGAGAAGCGCATTGCCATGCTCCGATATGCGGTGAAATTGACCGTACACCCTGGCACCGTCGCGGAAGAAGATGTGGTCGGTCTTCGTGATGTCGGCTTTTCCGACCTCGACATTCTCCATATCGCCGAGGTTGTCGCCTACTTCGCCTACGCCAACAGGATTGCTGACGGGCTGGGGATACCACTCGAAGACTGGATTCCAGAGGACTCATAGTCGGATTCGCGGTGCCTACGGGCAGCGAGAACACCTAGCCTCCGCATCGATGACGTCGATAAGAAGTCAAAGAGTGTTGTTTCCGGACGGGGTTCGCCCCGGCACCATTCGCTTCGAAGAAGGGGCCATTGTCGAAGTGACGCAAGGCATGGCCGACCTCGACTTCGGTGACCTCGTGGTCCTTCCCGGTCTCGTTGACACCCACGTCCACGTGAACGAACCCGGACGTACTGACTGGGAAGGTTTCACGAGCGCTACCCGTGCCGCCGCTGCCGGTGGGACCACGACCATCGTCGACATGCCGCTGAACTCGATCCCGCCCACTGTTTCGGTCGATGCACTCGAGGCGAAGTTGAAAGCGACCACCGGCAAACTGTCGGTTGATGTGGCGTTCTGGGGTGGTCTGATCCCTGGCTCTGAGCCAGAGGTAGACGGACTCGTCGCTGCAGGCGTTCGTGGTTTCAAGGCGTTTCTGGTCGACTCCGGGGTGGCCGAGTTCCCGCCGATGCCGTTGGCACAATTGGCGCTGGTCGCCCCGAGGTTGGGTGAGCTCGGCGTCCCTCTACTCGTCCACGCTGAAGCGGCCGGTCTCCTTCATGAACTCGATTCGGGAGTGCGCAACTATTCGGACTACCTCGATTCTCGACCGATCGAATCGGAGGTCTCTGCGGTGTCGTCGCTGGTTTCTCTGGCCAACGTCGGCACCAGGGTCCATGTTCTCCATGTGTCGTCGCCTGAAGCTGCTGGCAGAATTCAGGCAGGCCCGGACAGCTTGACTGGTGAGACCTGTCCGCATTACCTGACTTTCGCTGCCGAGACCATCGCCAGGGGAGCGACGGCTTTCAAGTGTGCCCCGCCGATTCGGAATAGCGATCAGCGCGAAGGGCTCTGGGATGCGTTGCGTTCGGGAGCTCTCGATATGGTCGTCTCAGACCATTCCCCGGCGCCCGCTGAACTCAAGGAGATCGAGACCGGAGATTTCGCACGCGCCTGGGGCGGGATTGGCTCATTGCAGCTCCGCTTGCCGGCCGTGTGGACCGGTGCTGTACAACGGGGTTTCGCCCTCGACGATCTCGGTCGTTGGCTGGCAAGCGAACCTGCGCTTCTTGCGGGATTGGAGGACAGTAAAGGGAGTATCGGGGTGGGAAAGGACGCCGACCTGGCGGTTTTCGACCCGGACGAAATGTCGGTTGTGATCGGAACGAAACTCGAACACCGGCATGCGATAACCCCGTACGATGGAATGCAACTCCGGGGACGGGTGGTCGCGACCATTCTCCGGGGGAAGACAATCTACGAAGACGGGCAGATCGAGCCTGGACTTGGAAGGACGATGACGACATGACTGATCTTTCCTCCGCCGCGGTAGGCGGGCGGGTGGTCGAGTGCAACGACGAGTTCTTTGCGGAGGCGGCCAACATGCTCAACCCCGATCCACCCGTCTGGAAGGAAGACGTCTACACCGACCAGGGAAAGTGGATGGATGGGTGGGAAACCCGTCGCAGACGAGAGGAGGGACATGACTGGTGCATCGTTGCCCTCGGGATTCCCGGGCGAATCGAGCAGGTGACGGTCGACACGTCTTTTTTCACTGGCAACTTCCCTGAAGAATTCTCGGTGGAGGCATGCGGGGTTGAAGACGACATGCGGCTGAGCCAGGCGTTCTGGGTCGATCTCGTTCCACGCACCCGACTGGAGGGAAACTCCGTCGCCATTTTCGATGTGAAGGAGCCCGGGCGTGTTACCCATCTCAGACTCAACATCTTCCCTGACGGGGGCGTCGCCAGGTTCCGGGCCAGCGGGCACCCGATTCCGTCGATCGAGAATGTTTGCCCTTCGAATGCTCCGATAAATCTGGCTTCGCTAGCCGTAGGCACCGATCCTGTCGATGCTTCAGATGCCCATTACTCGCCACCTTCGAACATGCTCCGGCCCGGCGAACCTGGCGGTATGTGGGACGGCTGGGAGACGAGACGCCGCCGCGGTCCTGGTAACGACTGGGTATCGTTCAAACTGGGTCTCGCCGGGACACTCCAGGAGATCCGGGTCGACACCAGGTACTTCAAGGGGAACTCACCCGGTTGGGTCTCGCTGGACGCATCGGTTGATGGCACGATATGGCTCACCGCTGTCCCCCGGACCGCAGTTGAGGCCGATTCGGTGAATATCCTCCGTCTGAGGGCCCCCATCGAGGCGGAATACGTAAAACTCGACATCTATCCGGACGGTGGGGTCGCCAGGTTTCGGGTTCTGGGATCACCAACGTTGGATTCTGCGTCGGCCAAACGTGTTCTCTATCTGAACTCACTTCTCGGCCAGGACGCAACCAGATTCTTTCGCACTGTCTGCACGTCAACCCGTTGGATCTCAGAGATGCTGAGCTGTCGGCCCTTCGACAATCCGCAATCTGTACTCGATGTTGCCGATATCACGTTCGCCGATCTCGGCGAGGACGATTGGCTGGAAGCATTTGCCGGACATCCGCGTATCGGGGAACGAGGCGACGACGTCGAAAATCGGGAACAGGCCGGCACACGGGGTGCATCTCAGGAGGTCCTTGCTGCGATGGCCACGGCAAACAAAGAATACGAAGCGAAATTTGGCTTCAGCTACATCATCTATGCATCCGGCAAGTCGGCGGACGAGATGGTGAATGTCGCCAGGAGACGGCTGGACAACACGCGTGATCAGGAGATAGGTATCGCTGCAGGGGAACAAAGACGGATCTCGGCGACGAGACTGAGAAGGATGTTGTGTATGGAGGGAGACGCATGATTTCGATCTCGACCCATGTTCTCGATGTGGCCACAGGACAGCCGGCAGGTGGCATCGACGTGAAACTGGAGTCCCCGGTCGAAGGAAAGTGGGTGACCCTCGGTACGGGTACGACAGATTCGGACGGCCGGGTAGAAGAGCTCGGGTCCGGCCTCGGTCCCGGGCACTACCGGCTCCGCTTCGACACCGGGGATCATGGGAGTGGGTTCTTTCCCGAGGTCGCTCTGACCTGCAATCTCGATGACACCCGGGCGCATTACCACCTTCCGCTGTTGCTCAGTCCGTTCGGGTATACGACGTATCGGGGTAGTTGAATTGGCGACACTTGGATCGAATCAGTGGGGGAAGTCTGAAGTTCGCGTTTCCAAGGTCATTCGGGGCGAGAACGGCCACGACTTTCTAGATTTGACAGCCCGGATACTGTTGACGGGAGACGTGGGGGCAGCGTTCCGGGACGGTGACAATTCGGCGGTGCTGCCCACTGACACCACCAAGAACACCGTCTATGGCCTGGCCCAGGAACACCTCACGGTCGACATCGAGGCGTTTGCGTTAGTGCTCTGCGAGCACTTCGTCGGCAAGGTGGGCATTGACTCGGCCACCGTGGTTCTGAGCCAGAACCGATGGGTCCGCCATAGCCCGACCGGGTTTTTGGGGGGAGGCTCGGAACGGCGGACCACCACCGTTGCCGTCGGTGCAGGTGGCGTCCAGGTGTCGTCGGGAATCGCTGGCCTTGTTGTGCTCAAGACGACCGGTTCGGCGTTCATCGGCTTTCCCCGCGACGAGTTGACCATCCTCCCCGAAGCGGATGATCGTCTCCTGGCTACCTCGGTGACAACAGATTGGGTCTACGACATGGTGCCCGCGGACACCACCGCGACCTGGGACCGGGTTCGTGGTCTTCTGGTCGAGCACTTCTTCGACGATTGGTCGGCATCGGTCCAGCATCAAGGTTGGAAAATGGCCGAAGCCGTGCTGGAGGCAGTACCCGAGATATCGGAAATCACGTTCCGACTCCCCAATCAGCATCACCTGGCCTTCGACCTGGCCCGGTTCGGGCTGGCTAACGACGGCACCGTGTTCCAGCCGGTTTCCGAGCCCTACGGCGACATCCGCTTCACCGCTCACCGCTAGACCGCCTCCCCAAACCGTTTTGTGAAGGTTTTTTGCGTCTATGGCGCAGTTTCGATTCACAGAAGGGAGGGGTTGAAGTCGAGGCGGCCGTCCCGCAAGCTGGGGCGATGAAGCGCGAGTCGATCATCAAGTGCGAAGACCTGGGAATCGCACAGGGATACGTAATAACGCGGGATCAGGCATTGCAGTCAGATGGTGCGTCTACTGTGCGCTGGAAGGTGGATACCGGGCTCTGGGTCCGCCGACAACGCGGGGTTTATCAGGTCGATCGCCGACCGCAAACATTGTTGGAGAAAGTCTGGGCCGCGGTCTTGGCTGGTGGGCCTGGGTCGCTGGCCTCTCATCGCACGGCGCTGCTCATTTGGCGTCTCGACGGATTGTCGACGGCCCCGGTTGAGGTGACCGTTCCGTACTCGAATCGACCGGTTCCCTCAGGCGTGATTGTCCACCGCACACGGCGTGTTCAGGATGAAGATGAGGTGTCGGGTTTGCCGGTCACTTCTGTTCCACGAACGCTTCTGGACTGCGCCGGGTTACTTCCGGAGATCGTTGTCACGAAAGCGGTCGACAGCGCTATCAGGCAAGGCCTGACTTCGCTGGCGGAGTTGTATTACTTCACCAATTTGAGAGGCGGTCGTGGAGTTCGTGGCACAAAACGGCTCCGTTGGGTGGCTACCGCCTATGAATCAGACTCCGCGCCTGGATCTCCGGCGGAGTCCGAGGCCTTTTTTCATATTCGGAACAGTTCGCTGCCGCTGCCAGTTCTACAGCAGGAGTTTCTCACTCGGAATGGGAGACGCGTGCCCGACTTTTTCTGGCAGGAGCTCAACAAGGCCGTAGAGATCGACGGCCTGGGGACTCATAGTTCGGCCGATGCACTCGACGATGACCTGAGCCGACAGAACGACCTGCTTGAGCTCGGAATTGAATTACGCAGATTCAGCGCACGCCAGGTTCGACGCGATCCCACCCGATTCATTGAAGACCTCCGCCGATATCTCGACGGACCCGGGTGACTCACCTCGACCAACCCGTTTTGTGAACGGTTTTTGCGTCTGTGGAGCAGTTTCGGTTCACAGAAGTGAAGGTGGTATCGCCCCAAACCGTTTGTGAACGGTTTTTGCGTCTATGGCGCAGTTTCGGTTCACAAAACGGTCTTATGACGTCAGCGGCGGCCTTCGAGGATGTGAAGGAAGGACCTGCTGTGGATCTCATCGAGTGTGAGCCCCGACCGCCGGGTGGCCTCCTCTTCGTTAATCGCACCACAGTTCACGGCGCGTAAGAAGTAGTTCAACAATCCCTGTCCGGTCGCTGCGTCGTCGAACACCTCGCCGACCAGTGTCGCCTTGGCAGCCGATTCCACGAAGTTGGTAAGACGTTCGCCGGCCTGGTCCAATCCCTCGAGGAAAAACGAATAGACGGCCGCATAACGAGTGGCCAGCTGTGCCGGGTGGAGGTCCCAGCCCTGGTAGTAGGCATGGCTCAACGACTGCCTGACATGGTCATAGTGAAGCCTCATCGCAGCGTGCACTGTTTCCCGGTTCTCGCGCTCTTGGTCCATTGACAGGTCGTCGCCGCGGTGGATCGGTACCGGCATCACATTGGTCGCCCCGTCTGAGATCCAGATCCCGGTGCCGGCGAGGCTCGTCTGCATGTCGTGCCTCGCGAAGTCGCAGGCGGGATGTGACATCGTTTGATAGGCCGCTGTGATATTCATCGATGCCGTGTAGTCATAGGTTCCGAAATGGACCCCGCGAACCCGTCCGCCGGCTGCCTCGACAAATTTGCGAACTCCAGCGGAGCCGTCCCGGTCGATGACCATCTGCGGGGTCTCCATCATCAATTCGATGGGGATCCGACTGAGGCCCAGGGCCGATTCCAACTGGGTGAGCGCCTCGTCGACCACGGCCACCTGTTCCACGTCCTGGATCTTGGGGACGGTCACAACGAAAGTCTCCGGTGCCTTCCCGGAATATTCGCCCAGCGAAGTCAGGAAGATGTCGAGGGTACGCAACGCCCGACGATGCAGCTCGCCGCTGAGTGACTTGATCCGAATCCCGGTGAAAGGGGGAAGTGTGTTGGCCGCCAAGCCATCAGCCAATTCCTTCGCGGCGGAGCGGGCATGTCCGTCCTCTTCCTCGTCAGGCCGATTGCCGTAGCCATCCTCGAAGTCGAGGCGGAAGTCCTCAACTGGCTCCCGTCCCAGTTTCTCCCGGACCAGCGCGTAGACCGGGGCGGCGGTGTCGTCCGGCAGCCCGAGAATCTCACCAAGCTCACCGGCATCGCCGCACCACTTGTCCAGTGACTTCAGGCCCAGTTCTCCGAGGCGGGATGCGGTGTCCGCTGTGAAGAGATGGGCGCCGCCATAAACTGTGTGCACCGGCTGTCGCTCCGGCCCCTCACCAGGGAAATCCGTCGCTATTCGGGCCGAGGCGGCACTCAGACGGGTTTTCCACCCTGCCAGGGATTCTGTTGAAAGTGTCATGTCGCCAAACTCTACGGCGTTTCACCATGCCTGACGTCGCTCCGGATCTGACTAGCTTGGTTTCGTGGCAACGTTGCTCCTCAAGAACATTCGCCTCCTCGCCACCATGGACGGGGCCGAAATCGCCAATGCATCGATCCTGGCACGCGATGGATGGGTCGAGGCGGTCGGGCCGGCGGCCGAGGTGGCAGGCACCGCCGACGAAGTAGTTGACCTGACCGACCATGTGGTCACGCCCGGGCTGATCAATACTCACCACCACCTCTACCAGACCATGACGCGGGCCTACCCCGGAGCCCAAGACTCCGGGCTATTCGATTGGTTGAAGACCCTCTACCCGGTCTGGGCGAAGATGACGCCGGAACATGTTCGGGTTGCCACCCGACTCGGCCTTGTCGAACTTTCCCTTTCCGGATGCACAACCGCATTCGATCACCACTATCTGTGGCCCAACGGGTCGCGGATTGATGACCAATTCGACGGTGCGGATGACCTCCCGATCCGATTTCATGTATCCCGGGGCTCGATGAGCCTGGGGGAGAGTCAAGGAGGCTTGCCTCCCGATTCGGTGGTAGAAAGCGAGGACCACATTCTCGAAGACTCAGAGAGAGCCATTTCGGAGTATCACGACGCGTCACCAGGGTCTCGTCGGCGGGTAGTGCTCGCCCCCTGCTCCCCCTTCTCGGTGACCCCCGACCTCATGACGGAATCAGCCGCCCTGGCCAGGAGCAAGGACGTGAGGCTGCACACCCATCTCGCCGAAACCGACGACGAAGAGCAATTCTGCCTCGACCGATTCGGGAAGCGGCCGGTGGAGTACATGGAGAGCCTCGGTTGGGACGGCACCGACGTCTGGTACGCCCATGCCGTCCATGTTGCCGATGACGAAGTGGGACGGATGGCCGTTTCGGGCACCGGTGTAGCGCATTGCCCGACCTCGAATATGAGGCTGGCAAGTGGAATAGCGCCGGTGTCCCGATATGTGATGGCCGGCATCCCCGTCGGCCTCGGAGTCGACGGGTCGGCCTCCAATGATTCGTCTAACCTGTTGGCCGAGGTGCGCCAGGCAATGCTCTTGAACCGTCTGGCCGTTTCGCCGGGGATAGGGTCTGGAGATCAGATTTCTGCCAGAGCCGCCCTCGAGATGGCGACCGTAGGCGGAGCGAGGGTATTGGGCCGGGACGACATTGGAAAGATCGCTCCCGGCTACGCAGCCGATTTCGTCTCCTGGAACCTGAACCGGCTCGAGTTTGCCGGCGCTCAACACGATCCGCTCGCCGCTCTCGTGTTCTGCTCCCCTGCCCGGGTGGATAACTCATGGGTCGGCGGAGTGCGGATGGTCGACGATGGAAACATGATGAACTTGGCGATCGATGCGTTGATCGGCGAACAGAATCGACTGAGTCGGGTCCTGTTCGGGTAAGTTCACCGCCATGATTGCCCATCATCCGAGAACCATTGCCGAAGCCACCTCAGCGCTGGCCGATGGGGCAATACCACTGGCCGGCGGAACCGACTTGATGGTCGAGGTGAATTTCGGCCATACGCGGCCCGAAGTCGTGGTCGGTTTGCGCCGTGTGAGCGAACTGGCGGAATGGGACGGGAATAGGTTGGGATCCGGTGTGACCTGGCGGAGAGTGGAGGAGTCCGGGCCCCGGGCCCTGGCCCAAGCAGCCAGGACAGTCGGGTCGCCTCAGATCCGCAACGCCGGGACGATCGGGGGCAATATCGCAACTGCCAGCCCGGCCGGTGATGGCCTCCCCTTCCTGCTTGCAGTCGATGCCGAGTTCGAATTGGTCTCCAACGAAGGGAGTCGCCAGGTTGCAGCCAGGGAGTTCTTTGTCGACGTGAAAAAAACAACCAGAAGGAACGAGGAGTTGATCGCGGCAGTCAACCTTCCAGAGACACTGCCCGAGCGCCAGGAATTCGGAAAGATCGGCGTCCGAAATGCAATGGTGATTGCAACCGTCTGCTGCGTGGTGACTCGAGACTCCAACCATTCCACTCGGGTCGCCCTCGGCTCGGTGGCGCCGACGCCGATACGCGCGATGAGGGCTGAGACCATGATCTCGTCAATCGCCATGCCCACCGATGCCGACCTCGCCGAGTTTGCCCGTCTCGTTTCCGAAGACGTCCGCCCTATAACCGACCATCGGTCGACCGAAGAGTATCGACGCCACGCTGCTGGTGTTCTCGCTCGCCGCCTCCTCGAGAGATGCCTGAGATGATCGTGTCATTCTTTGTAAATGGTGAGAAGACAACGGCGAGGATTACCGAGCCGGCGAGCCTTCTCGATGTGCTGCGTGATCAACTCGGCCTGTCAGGCTCGAAAAGCGCGTGCGAACAGGGAGAATGCGGCTCGTGCTCCGTCATGCTCGATGACGTGCTCGTGTGCTCTTGTCTGGTCATGGCCTCCGATGTCGAAGGGTCGACTGTGGTCACAGTGGAGGGAATCGCCACCCGCGGCCTCCACCCGGTCCAGGAAGCGATGCATCGGGCAGGTGCGGTGCAATGTGGATTTTGCACTCCGGGTTTCGTCGTCACGGCCGCCGCCCTTTTCGATGCCAATCCTGCTCCTTCCCGGGATGAGATCAAGGAGGCTCTCGCCGGCAATATCTGCCGCTGCACGGGATATGGAGCAATCGTGAGGGCGTTCGAGACGCTCGCTGAGGGCAACCGATGACGACCACATCAGCACGCCGGACCACCCCTGAAGGTGCGATTGGGGAGTCGCCCCTCCGACCGGACGGCATTGCCAAACTCAAAGGAGAATTCGAATACGCCCAGGATCTTCATGCCGACAGCATGCTTTGGGGTGCCACGGTGAGAAGTCCCCATCCTCACGCTCGAATCCTTTCCGTCGACGTCGCCCCGGCATTGGCCGTTGGAGGGGTACATGCAGTCATGACCGCGGCAGACGTCCCCGGTAGGGCGACCTTCGGTCTGGAACACCCCGATCAGCCCGTGCTTGCCTCGGAGACGGTGAAGTATTGGGGCGAACCTGTGGCAGTGGTCGCCGCAGAAGACGAGCCGACTGCCCGGCGCGCTGCCGCCGCCGTAGTCGTGGAGTACGAGATTCTGCAACCGTTGGTCGACACCGATGAGGCTGACACCGCGGACGAGGTTTTTCGGCGTATGACGATCCGTCGCGGTGATCAGCGGGCCGAAGGCGCCGTCGTCGTCGAGGGTTACTACGAGGTCGGCATGCAGGACCAGGCCCCTCTGGGAACTGAGGCCGGTCTCGCCGTCCCCGACGGGGCGGGTGGTGTCGACCTCTACGCCACGTCTCAGTTCGTTCATGTCGACCAGGAGCAGGTTGTGGCCTCTCTCGGGCTGCATCCCAACCAGGTCAGGTCCCATCCCGCCGGAATCGGCGGTGCATTCGGAGCGCGGGAAGACGTGAACCTTCATATTCACCTATGCATGCTGGCTCTGTACACCGGTCTCCCCGTCAAAATGGTCTATAACCGATCGGAGTCGTTCACCGGTCACGTCCATCGACATCCGGCCCGCATGTGGTATCGACATCATTCCGACCGCGATGGCACTCTTGTGAAGGTCGAAGCCCGGATCGTCATCGACGGTGGGGCATATGCCTCGACCACGAGTGCCGTGCTCGCCAATGCCTGCTATTTCGCGGTTGGCCCGTACAAGTGTGACTCGGTGACCGTCGATGGAGTTGGCGTCCGGACCAATAATCCGCCTTGCGGTGCCATGCGCGGATTTGGAGCTGTCCAGGTCTGCTTCGGATATGAGGCGCAGATGGACAAGCTCGCCCTGGCACTGGAGATGGATCCCCTCGACATCCGCCGGAAAAATGCCCTCGCCACGGGTGACCCGATGCCGACCACCGGTCAGATCATCAACACTCCTCTCCCCACGCTCGAGGTGATCGATTCCTTACAGGCGATGCCGATTCTCGACCTGAACCTCTCTGAGAATCCGGTCCATCTGCCCGGCGGGACAGGACTCACGACCGATGCTCACCACGTGCGTCGGGGTGTGGCCTATGCGTTGGGGATCAAGAACCTCGGATTCAGCGAAGGGTTCGATGATTATGCCCAGGCCCGGGTGCGCCTCACCCCTGATGGGGCGGTCATCGAAACTGCGGCCATCGAGGTAGGTCAGGGCCTGGTAACGGTCCTCGCCCAGATCGCCAGGTCGGCCCTGGGTATTTCCGCGGCGACTGTCAAACACGTCGACACGTCTCTCATCGATTCGGCCGGCTCGACTTCTGCCTCCCGGCAGACCCAGCTTTCGGGCGGAGCGACGCTGGAAGCGGCCCGACAGCTCCGGGGCCAGATTCTGGATGACTACTCGGGGGACGACTTCGATGACGTTGGGGTGTGGCGCGACGGGGAACTGGTCGCATCGTTTGAGGAGGTCGCCACTCACAATCTTTCTAAGACCGTCACCTTCCGACACCCGCCCACCAGCGCTCCAGACGCCGAAGGCCAGGGTGTCGTTCATGCAGACTTCGCGGTCGCGGGCCACCGCGCAGTGGTAGATGTCGACCCCGAGCTCGGGCTGGTGAAAGTCCTGCGTGTCGACACAGCCCAGGACGTGGGAAAGGCCTTACATCCCGAGTCGATCAGGGGCCAGATCGAAGGGGGAATCATGCAGGGAGTGGGTCTGGCGATAATGGAGGAGATCGTCATCGATCAGGGCGTCATCAAAAACCCCAACTTCACCGACTACCTCCTCCCCACCATCCTCGACGCACCGGATGTCGAGGCTCTTCTGATCGAGAAGGAAGGGTCCTGGGGGCCGTTTGGGGCGAAAGGAGTGGGGGAACCGCCTACGATCTCGTCCACGGCAGCGGTTGCCGGGGCGATAAGAAATGCCACCGGGAAGAGCATCGATCGGGTGCCCGTTCGTCCCCAGGACATCGCTTTTGGTTGACTCTTTGTGGGAAGGAGGGAAATGCGCCAACTGATCAATCGACTCCCCAAAGCCGAGTTGCATGTTCATATCGAAGGCACTCTCGAACCCGAATTGATGTTCCAGCTTGCGGCTCAGAACAATTTCCAGCTTCCGTTCGACAGCGTTGAAGAAGTAGGGGCTGCCTACAAATTCGTTGACCTGCAGTCATTTCTCGACATCTACTACCAGGGCGCGGCCGTCTTGCAGAGGCCTGAGGACTTCTACCACCTGATGTCCGCTTATCTCGACCGCGCCAACGCCGATGGGGTTCGCCACGCCGAGATCTTCTTCGACCCGCAGACTCATCTGATGCGCGGTATCGGATTCGAGGTGTTCATGTCCGGGTTCCGTGGCGCGATCGCTGACTCTGACGTTTCTGCTGACTTGATTCTCTGCTTTCTCCGTCATCTCAGCGGGCGAGAAGCGTTGGATACCATCCGAATGGCTGAGAATCACCTCGATGGTGTGGTCGCGGTGGGCCTCGATTCATCGGAACGTGATCGGCCGGCGCATTTGTTCGAGGCCGCCTATCAGCATGCCCGAAGTCTCGGGCTTCGTTGTGTGGCCCACGCTGGAGAGGAGGGGCCACCCTCATACGTGACCGATGCTTTGGACATCCTCGGCGCAGAACGTATCGACCATGGGGTGCGTAGCCTCGAGGACCCCGACCTCGTCGATCGGCTGGTCATGGAGCAGACTCCGCTGACCGTTTGCCCGCTTTCAAACGTCGCCCTGCAGGTTGTCGATGACATCGGTGATCATCCCCTGCCCAGGATGCTCGATCTGGGGATGCACGTTTCGGTCAACTCAGACGACCCGGCATATTTTGGCGGCTATATCGGGGACAATTATGAAGTCCTGGCGCAGACGTTTGGCTGGGGGATCGAGGAACTCGCCGACATCGCGAGAATGTCAATCACGTCGACTTTCCTCGGCGAAGGCGCCAAAGTGGCCTTAATCGAAGAGATAGGCGAAATCGTTGCCTCCGCTGCCGACTGAGGCAGCGCCAGGTTGACTCAACGGATCAGGTAGGGCATTTCGAGGCGGTGGCGCCGCAGCAATTCCGGGTCCGACAGTAATACCGCGGTCTTGTCGTCGGCGACAACCTGCCCACCGTCCATGATGATCGCACGCGGACAAAGTTCCAGGGCAAAGGGAAGATCGTGGGTAATGATCACCTGGACCATTTCGAGTCCGGAGAGGACGTCGATGAGATCCCTCCGCCCACCGGGGTCCAAACCCGATGTCGGCTCGTCGAGTACCAGTAGCACCGGACTCATGGCCAGAACTGTGGCCAGGGCGATCCTCCTGCGTTCCCCTCCGCTCAGGTGGTGGGGAACCCTTCGCTCGAGGCCACTCGCACCGACCATCGCCAGTGCATCCGCCACGATGACGGGCAGGTCTTCGACTGCCGCCCCGAGGTTCGCCGGCCCGAATGCAACATCTTGTTCAACGGTTGGCATGAACAATTGATCATCAGGGTTCTGGAATACCAGCCCCACCTTGCGCCGAATTCCAGAAATGGTGGAGTCGCCGATCTCGATTCCCTCGATAGCGACAATTCCCGAGTCGGCCCTGCGGATACCGTTGAGGTGATGGGCAAATGTGGTCTTACCGGCGCCGTTTGGGCCCAGAATCGCGATCCGCTCCCCTTTGTCGACCTGCAGATTCACCCCGTCGAGCGCGTGCCGGCCGTCCGGATAGGAATACTGGAGGTCGGTGACCCGCAAGATGGAGCTCATCCGATCACCAAAGCGATAGCGGCGACGATGAGGGCAAGGGCGGGCAGCGTCAATGCCGCCATCCACTCACCGGCTGTGGCCTTTTCGATGCTCACCCGTGGCATGCTTCCCGCGTAGCCCCGCGACAGCATCGCTTCATAGATCCTCTCCCCTCGCTCATATGATCGGATGAACAGCGTTCCTGCAGAAGACGCAATAGGTCGCGATTGCCAGAGCCAGCGGGGGTCGTAACCCCGGGCTGTCATTGCGGTTCGCATTCGGTCGAGTTCGCCTGCGATAACCTCCAGATACCGGATCATGAAGCTGGCAATCGCTGTGATCACTCCGGGCACTTTGAGGCGACTGAAGCCTTTGAGGATGTCTGGCGTCTCAGTGGTCGCGGCGAGAACGATGCTTGCTGTGGCGCCGAGCAATGCTTTGGCGAGAACGTTCCACATCGCCCAAACCCCGGCGGTGGATACGGCCACTCCGAGAAACTCTTCATCCTTCCCCTGGCCGACGAAGGGGAGAAAGAGAGCGAAAATCACAAAGGGGATCACGGATGCGAGTCGGGAAGACACAAAACCTGCCGGGATTCGGGCAACTCTGATGACTGCCAGTTCAATCAAGGCGTAGACCCCAAACGCCCACAGCGCCTCGCGGGGGGTTATGGCGACTGCAACGACAAACAGGAAGACGGCGAGGACTTTGGTTTCAGGGGCCATCCGATGAACCGGCGAGTGTTCATGGACGTAGAGAGCGTGTCCGTGCCCGGCGCCCAAGCTACTCGAGTGCCTTCTCGCGGGGCCGGATGGCGCGAAACAGTCCGTACGCGACGGCGAGAGTGATCAAAACCCCCACCAGGCCGGCGATCGCAAGGGAGAGGGTTTCATTGCCGATCCCCGAAGTGGCGTAATCGGCAAAAACGGAGTTGGCGAGACCATGGTCCTGACCGCTGGCGAGAAAACCGGTGTCGCCGGCAACCTTCTCGAGGCCATCAGGGTTGTCGACGGCAAACTGACTGACCACCGTCGCAAAGATGACCGTCACTGCGAGACCGCCGAGGATAAAGGCACGGAGGGGTACCTTTGCATCCTCCAGTTGAGCCCTGCTGAGATCCTGCGCCCCGTAAACCAGATCCGGTCTCACCGCCAGAACGGCACCGACGGCGAGGGCGCTGATCACCGCTTCTCCGATACCAATGAGGGCGTGGATTCCCACCATCGACGCAAACACGGTGTCAAAGGGAATGGGAGCCGTCGCTCCAAAGAGCCATTCGATCGAGAAGGCGGCGGCCGCCATTACGACGGACGCTCCGGCCGCAAGCCCGGTGGCGCCGACTACTCCGCCGCTGTTCTTGGGGAGGAATTTCCGCGACCACGTGAAGACAGCGAACCCGCCGTAGGCCGGGATAATCGCCATATTGAGAACGTTGTAGCCAACAGCCGTAAGACCGCCGTCTGCGAATGCAAGAGCTTGAACCACTACCACCACTGTCACGACGAGCGCCCCGACATGTGGGCCGAGCAGGATTGCTGCTAGTGCTCCGCCGAGGAGATGACCGGTTGTTCCGGCGGCGACGGGGAAGTTGAACATTTGCACGGCAAATACGAAGGCGGCGGTGATTCCGGCTAGAGGTACGACCTTTTCAGACATTTGGGTCTTTGCCTGTCGTATAGCCACGCTGATTGTGGTGGCACTGATCACTCCGGTGGCGATGGCTGTGCCGGTATTGAGAAAACCATCTGGTGCATGCATGGCACTACTCTAGCTGTAATTGCGAATCATTCGCAACAAGTAGAATGGAATCATGAGATCAGAGACCGAACTCGGAACCGTCCTCCGCGATAGCGGCAATCGAATCACCGAACCACGTCTCCGGGTTTGGGAGGTGCTGGGACGGGCCACCGATCACCTGACGGTCGAGGAAATCGTTGCCGAGGTCCACAAGGCCGACCCGGCGATCAATACCTCATCGGTCTACCGGACGCTGGCGCTATTTGCAGATCTGGGGTTGGTACGGGAGTCGCAGCTTGGCCCTGACGAGGGCGCCCGCTGGGAGTTGGCCCATCCCGACGACCACTTCCACCTGGTCTGCCGATCATGCGGGGAAGTCGACCATCACGAAGGAGACCTGGTTGATCAAATCAGGCTTCATCTGGGCGGGGGCCACGGGTTTGTGGCCGAGGAAATAGACCTGGTTGTCACCGGGCTCTGTTCCAAATGCTCCTGATTCGAAAATGAAAAAGGCGCCGGACTTCCAGCGCCTCCTCCTTGGTCAGTCGGTTCGTTACTCGTCGCCGAGACCGTCAACCACTTCTTTGGCCTTGTCGGCGCCAGTGTCGATTTGCTCCGAATACTGGCCTCCGGTCTTGTCATCCGCCATGTCAGCGGTCTTGTCAATTCCCTCTTTTACCGTGTCCTTGTTGTCGACCGCGGTGTCCTTGCCCTTCTTGAACCAATCGCTGAATCCCATAGTTGTCCTTTCGGGGTCCGGATTTTAACTCTAGGGGATTCGCCCCGTCGATGTTGCCGGTCGGCAAATCGCTGCGGCGAACCCCTCATCCCCGTGGGTGGATACTCTTGGTCCGGATGACCCGCTCCCGGATACCGGTGCTGCTTGTACTGATGGCATTGATAGCCGCGTGCACGTCTGCCCGTGATGATCCACCCACCACCGCCGATGCTGCCGCGGGCGAGAGCAACGGTCGGATTGTTGTGTTGAACGACGAGGGGGATATCCGCACGATGGACCCGGACGGCTCCAACCCGATCGAGATCACCACCGACGGATCGAGCGTCCAGCATTTTCAGCCGGTTTGGTCACCACTGTCCCGGGTGGTCGCCTGGGGTCAGGGGGGCGACCAGGGGTTTGCGGTGGGTCTGAGGAACGAGGACCGCACCGATTCGGTAATGGTGCCAGTCGAGGGATTTCCCTTCTATCTGAATTGGTCTCCCGATGAAATGCGGATCGGGGTCCTGCACAGCGGCGTCAACGGTTCAGTCGATTTTGAGATCGTCGACGTGGCCGATGCCTCGGCCGGGGTAGTTGACTCCGGCAGCCCCTACTACTTCTCCTGGAGCCCCGATGGAGACGCCCTCGTCGTCCATGTTGCAGGTGACCGTCTCGAGATCATTGATGAGTCGGCGAGTTCGGAGAGCGTCACCGAGGTCACTCCCAACTTCCTGGCGCCACAGTGGACACCGAAGGGCATCTTCTACTTTGGCGCCGGGGGGCTGACACTCCGCATAGGGCCGGATGACGAGAAGGTGTTGATCGACGCTGAAGGGTTTGTCAGTATCAATCCCAACCCTGACGCCAGCCTGGTCGCATTGCACGTCCTAAACGGTGAAGTTCCCGGTTTGACTGTGAGCTTCACGAGTCAGGAGATCGCTGAAACCAACGCAATCTCCATCGTCGAAGTTGAATCGGGAGTGGTGGAAGTGATCTCGGGCCAGATCCCGGTCGGCTCCTTCTGGAGTCCCGACGGGAAACAGCTGCTGGTCCTGAGCCTGAACGGAAACCCCGGTTTGATCGACCTGATGGTCTGGAACGATGGCGACCTGGAGATGGTGGACACGATCGAGCTACCACCTTCAATAGTCACCCAGGTGCTGCCATTTCTCGATCAGTACACCCAGTCTTTGCAGGTTTGGAGCCCGGATTCGAAGAGCTTCGTCCTACCTGCGACCCGTGACGGTGTGTCCGGTATCTGGGTCTTCGACGGGGCCGGAGCCGAACCGGTCCGAATCGGCGACGGAACCTGGGCATCGTGGTCGAGCAGCTAGGTTCGACTCAGAAGCCCATCAGCCCCGTGAAACCACCATTCGAAATCTTCTTCTTACCCGATGGTCGACTCGCCTCGAAACTCTCGGGTTCTCGTGAGGGAAGGCCACTTGCGGCGCTGTCCTGTCTAGAAATGTACAAAGTTCGGGCCATCCCTGCCCGTTGCTGAAATTGATTCGCAAGTAGTGATCGGATCTTCCGGCGAAGTACTCGTCGAGCTCGTGATTGTGTTTGTTGTAGATGTCCAGGTATCGATCTTCGTTGCCGAGAGGATCTCCGACACCGTAGATCCATGTGCGCATCGGGGTCGACTTACCACCGAAGTGACGTACAACGCTGTCGATCCAATCATCCGGATGTCGCACCGTCAGCACAAACTTGGAACCGGGAAACAACTCATCGATCTGGCGGTACAGCAGCGGCCAGGGGTTGTCTTGGACGGCGTCGACTTCTCGCAGCAAGGGGAGTGCTTTGGCCAGGGCATGAGATTCGATGTCGGGATCGTCGACGCCAAACGGCCCGGCCACGCGATATCCCAGAATTCGTAGGGCCTGAGCGAGGCTCTTGGTACCGGTTTTGTGCATCCCGACACCGATCAGCTTCGGGTCCGTCATCGACATTGTCCATCCATACTGCGAAGGATGGTCAACTCGTATTACGGGTCGATGGCCCGTTGGTGGCGACAGGAGGAATTCTTGGTGAACTGCCGGATTATTCTCCGCGGCACCAGGAATCTTACGCCCGCTTCAGTCGGCGTCTAGGGTCTCGATTGAAGGAGGAGCGCGATGACAAACATCCCGACGGTTGGTTCTGTCGTTGTAAATACCCAGGACCCAGACCGTCTCGCCGGATTCTGGGCAGAACTTCTCGGCGTCGAGATAGCGCGTCGTTCCGGTCCCTGGTTCATCTGGCTCGAGCCACAACATCCAGGCGGCATATCGGTGGCATTCCAGAAGGTGGAGGACCCGACCGACGGACGGCGCCGCCTCCATCTCGACACGCACGCTGACGATCCCGACGCCGTGGTCGAGCGTGCAGTCGGCTTGGGAGCATCCATCGTCGAGGTCCACACATCGGGCAGCTTCACCTGGACGGTATTGGCGGACCCTGACGGGAACGAGTTTTGCGTCGCCCCGAATCACTGAATGATCGCATCTCTTGACTAATCGAGATCGCGTCCTACCATTCGCCGCAATGAACAGTCGTCTCTCCCTCTGCGTTTGTGCATGCACTTGTTGTGCTGCTCTGCCGCGCGGGTGACGATGATCTAGAACAAACCAGAACCAAATCCTCAACCCGCACGGTTTATCCGATGCGGGTTTTTTATTCCCCAGGGAGCCAGCATGACCACCAGTTTCCAAGTAAAGACTTTGAGGACCGATAGTGCCTTGCGCCGTTTTGAGGACATTCGCGCGATGCTCCCCGACGTCGACAACCCTTCGCCGATCGTCCGGCTCAACCGTGTCGTCCCGGCCTCGCGGTACAAGACTTATCTCAAGCTCGAATGGCTGAATCCCTTTGGATCGCTGAAGGACAGGACGGCCGCGTATCTTCTCGCAGGCCTGATCGAGCGAGGCGAGTTGGAGGGTCGCGAGATCGTTGAGGCATCGTCGGGAAACACTGCCATTGCACTGGCTGCGTTAGCCGGACTGGCCGGCTCGAGGCTCACCACAACGATTCCCGATGGCGTCCCGGAGGAGAAGAAGGTGATTTTGAGGATGCTCGGAGCCGAAGTTTGGGAGACACCGGACGATCTGTGTCCGGTTGATCACCCCAAGGACGGGGCCATTGCGTTGGCCAGGTCTCTGGCGGCATCAGAAAATGGCGAGCGATTCGTCGGCACCGAGCAGTACGAGAACGTTGACAACGTCAAAGCCCACTACGAGACCACCGGCCCCGAGATCTGGGCGCAAACAGAAGGGAGGGTCAGGTGGTTTTACGCCGGCTATGGGACTACCGGCACCCTCACCGGAGTCGGACGGTTCCTGAAGGAGCGGGACCCATCGATTCAGATAGTCGGTGTGGAGCCCGAGCCCGGCCACCGGTTACCCGGATTGAAGAGCTTCAAGGAGGCCAGGGTGCCCGCCCTACTCGACGAGAGTGTGATTGATCGCACGGTGGTGGTCGGCGACTCCGACGCCTACCGGGTCACCAAGGACCTATGGAGGCAGGAAGCTCTGATGGTTGGCCCTTCGACCGGTGCCGTCGTCTCCGCAATCTCACAGACCACAGACATCGATCCCGACGATGTGATTGTGGCGATCTCGGCTGACTCGGGAATGAAATACACGAGCTACTTCGAGGAGATCCTCGGAGACGACGGGAGGCCATCGCTATGACCGATGTCAGGACACAACCAGCAGCCAATGACGCTGCGGCGCTATCAGTCGACCTCGATTGCTCCGGACTCCTCTGCCCGTTGCCGGTCTACAAGGCGGCGCTGGTTTTGAACCAGTTGAGCGACGGCGATCAACTGCGGTTGGTGACCACCGACCCCGGGGCGCTGCGTGACATCCCCGCGATGACCCGCCAGCGTGGCGACACCCTCATTTCGGTGGAAGAGGCCGAGGGCCGGCAAGTGTTCCAAATCGAGAAAGGCATATCCCGATGACCCGGTTGCTCGAAGAAGATCGTGCCGTCGAGAGCCTGCCCCGGAAGAAACGGATCGCACTAGTCGCATCAAAAGGAACTCTCGACCAGGCGTATCCACCCTTGATTCTCGCCTCTACGGCCGTGAGTCTGGGATGGGAGGCCGGCATCTATTTCACCTTCTATGGACTCGACATTCTCCACAAGGACCGGTTCGAGAAGCTCAAGGTGGCTTCGCTGGCCAACCCTGCCGGGCCGATTCAACTGCCCAACCTTCTTGGCGCCATGCCGGGAGCAACGGCTGCTGCGACCAAAGTCATGAAGAAATGGATGGTCGATGCCCGGATGCCGTCGATTCCCGAGTTCCTCGACATGACCCGTGACCTTGGAGTCGAGTTCTTCGCGTGCGCCACAACGATGGGCGTGATGAACGTCGCAGAGTCCGACCTGATCGAGGGAGCCGACATCGCCGGCGCCGCCGCCTTCCTCGACTACGCCTCGGAGGCCGACATTTCAATGTTTATCTGATCTGGCCGGCGACGGGCTCTAGGAGCGGTGGATCTTCAGAGGTCGAGGCGAACCATGGGTCGGGTTTCGTTCCGTCTCGCGACTTCGGCAAAGCCTATTGAATCGAACATCGACATGGTTCCGGTGAAGTAGTCGACTGATGAGCTCCGCTTGCCGTCTACGGGATACGCCTCGACCGTTTCGGCTCCCCGAAAGCGGGCGAACTCGATGGCGGAGGCGAGGAGTGCCCGCCCTACCCCTTGTTTTCTGTGGCCGGTCCTCACAACGAAACAGTTGATCGACCAGACCACGCGGTCGTCGGCGGCCGCGAGCAGCTTCGATCGCTGCAGGGTAGGGAAGTCGGATCGCGGGCCGACCTGGACCCACCCGACCGGGCCGGACTCGATATACCCGATCAATCCCGGGGGGCGCTCGTCAGAAATTACAGAGGCGAAGCGTTCGATATTGTCCCGCTCATCCGGGTAACCGCCGTCGGGTCGACGCCAGTGCATGCAGAAACATCCCCGGGCGACACCCTTGTCCCCGAACACCTCCTTCATGTCGGCGAAGCGATCAGAAGTCAGTGGCCGACAGATCATGTCCCCGAATTCCGTCGATACCTCGTGTTGCCAGTCCAAGTCAGGCCCCCATCGGTTCGACATGCTCGCATTCGAACCCGAAGGCGATCTCGACGATCTCGGCGTCGTGGGGCTCGTAGCGGACATAGCTGTCACCTGTCGATTGGAGAATCTGCCACTTCTTGTGCGACTTTTCCAGTCTCTCTTCGTTGAACTTTCGAACGACTTCGTAGCTGTATTCATGGAACATTCGACATCCTTTCTCTATTCGGATAAGGTATCGGATATAGAGGACAGAACCTGTCCGCAATAACGACGAATCATGAATTGGCAATGGACATATAGATGGACACAGCGGAGCGAATGCTGAAGCTTCTCAGCATGTTGCAATCGAGGATGGACTGGACCGGTCAGGAGCTCTCAGAGCGTTTGGGAGTAACGCCGCGGACGGTCCGTCGTGACATCGGGCGTCTCCGGGATCTCGGTTATCCCGTCGAAGCTCTCGCCGGGCCGGGTGGCGGATACCGGCTCGGGTCGGGTGGCAAGCTCCCCCCACTGATGCTGGATGACGAGGAGGCCCTTGCGGTCGCACTCGGCCTCCGGCTTTCGGCGGCAGGAGCGGTCGGTGGCCTCGAAGACGCTTCCGTTTCCGCGATGGCGAAGTTGGAACTGGTACTTCCCGGCCGTCTCCGTTCCCGGTTGGAAGACGTGTCGACGTCGACCGTCTCGATCCAGCCCACTTCGACATCGAGTGTCGATCACGGAACTCTGAGCCTCGTCGCGTCGACCATCCGGAAGCTGCAACGGCTCCGTTTTGCATACACGGACGGGTCCGGGCGTGAGTCGGAGCGGCATGTCGAACCAAACCGCTTGGTCCATACCGGCCGTCGGTGGTATCTCGTTGCCTTTGACCTCGACCGGGACGATTGGCGCATCTTCAGGCTCGATAGGGTGACCGGAGCGAGAAATACCCTGATTGCTGCATCGAAGCGCGTTGCTCCGGATGCCGTCGAGTTCGTGAGACGTGGCATCGCCGTCGAGGCCTATTCATTTCATGCGACCGTTGTGCTGTCGGTTTCAGCGGCCGAAGCTCGTGGCAACATCCATCCGGCCACGGGGACGATCGAGGAGATCGACGACTCCAGTTGTCGGATGGTCATCGGCGCCGACGACGTCGATTGGGTGGCCCGATTCCTGTTGAATCTTCCTTATGAATTCGAGGTGGAGCAGCCGGACGAGCTGAAGACGGAACTCGCCGCAATTGGATCACGGCTCGTCGCCGCCTTTACCCGGCGGTAACTATGGGTCAGTAGTCGTATCCGTCGTCGGTGGCATCGGTTGTCGAGTCGCTGCTCGCTTCCGGGCCTCCGACGATGCTGCCGCTCGAATCGACCACGAACCAAACTCCGTTGACACCCTGACCACCGGTGTCGCCCGGGTTTGCGTCAGGCGTGTACCTATATAGCGGCTGTCCGTTCGCCGTGAGTTGATCTCCGCCATCCGTCCGGGCAGCGCTCCCGAAGATCGACGCATCGAGGTCGGATCCGATTTCGGAGTCTGCTGCAACAGGTGGCCACACGGCGACACATCCTTCATAACAAGTGCTGACACCCTCGGTGTCGACGGTGAATGCGTAGAGCACAAACCCTTCCCCGTCTACGAGGATCGTCCCCAGGTCACTCTCAATCGTGTGAATGCCGGTCATTGTCTCAGCGCTGGTGGTATCCGGTTCCGCAGGAGCCCCGGTCGTGGTTGTTTCGGTGCCGGAACCGCACGAGGCGAGGATCAGAGCGACGACCGCGAGTGCGGCAAATGACTTTCGTTGACTCAAAGCTTTCTCCTTCGAACTTTCTATCTGTCATTACGTTGAAGTAGCTCACTTGGTTCTTAGTTGATGAGACAATGGAGTGTGGACTCTGAAGTCTTTGAAAGATTCAGGTCGGGAGATGAGGAAGCCGTCAAGTGGGTCTACTCGAAGTTCTCTGGCGCGGTGTTTGCTCTGTCCCTGAACATCGTGCGCGATCGGGGCCGGGCGGCCGATGCCACCCAACAGACGTTCATCAAGGCATGGCGGGCAGCCGAATCGTTTGACCCCACCCGGGCCATCGAACCGTGGCTCTATTCCATCGCCCGCAGGACTGCCATCGACATCTATCGCAGCGAGCGCCGGGGTTCCGCGGTGGAAGTGGTCGATACCGCTGATCCGGGTCCGTCGTTGGATCGAATCTGGGAGGTCTATCAGGTGCGTCTTGCTGTCGATCAACTTTCTGACGACGAACGCGAAGTAGTCCGAATGAGTCATTTCGAGGGCTTTACCCATCCGGAGATAGCCGAGCGACTCGATATCCCGGTGGGCACGGTCAAGTCACGGAGTCACCGCGCACACAAGCATCTCCTGGTTCTTCTCGCCCATTTGGAGGAGCCCTCATGAACCGTTCGGCGCCTCGCAACGTAGTGGAGAGTGAGCGATGAACACAGACGATCGAAGTGCCGGGTATCTGGCTGATTGGGAAGGCCATCCATCCGGCCAGTCCGAAAAGCTCGACGCAACCCGCGCCATCCTCAGGGAGCCGAAGACCTGGGCGGACCCGCCGGCCGACGTCGAAGCGAACGTCATAGCTTCGATCAGGGCTGAGTCCGTCAAGGCCGTGGACACCTCTTGGAAGGGCTGGGTGCCCCGGTTGGCCGGCGTGGCCGCGGTCGCCTTGATCGCCGTTGCGCTGATGGCAATCTGGCCGACTGGAACCAGGATCGATCTGATCGGGACCGAGGCGATGCCCCTGGCGTCGGGTGTTGCGACTCTCGACGCCACCGACTCCGGATGGTCAATTGGAGTTTCACTTACCGACCTGCCACCGGCGGAACCCGGCACCTACTACGAAGGCTGGGTGTGGAGTGACGATGGCGAAGGTGTCTCCATAGGGACGTTCCATCTCCGTGGGGGGAACGACCCGGTAACGCTGTGGGCCGGGGTGGATGTCAATGATTATCCGTCGATATGGATCTCCGTTCAGACCGAGGGCGCCGGCAATGAGGTATCCGATCAAATAGTCATGCGAGGACGTCTCACAGATCCGGATGAATGAATTCTCAGGTGAACGCTATTGGTCGCCGTTGTTGCGCCGGCGGCGCCACTGCAAGATGGTCAGCGTTGCCCCCGCGCCGATGCCCGCAATCACCAGGGTCGGCCAGGAGATTGCCATCGAATCCATCAACTCGCCTGCCGGTGTCGAGCCGGCCGCATGAACCAACGGGGCCTCGAGGCCATAGACGAGGAGCGCGATCGCCAGCACAGTGGCCGCTCGTCGATTGGCGTTAGGAGTTTTCATGGGTCCACCAAATTCCATCCGGAGATGTCGTTCGAGTACATCGGGTGAGATGCGATGCGGATAAATATCCATTCCCACAATGGTCATTAGGGCTAGTCATCGTTGGTGGACGCATCGGCGGAGGCGAGCGACCATAATGCGCTCATACCGAGGAGTGAGTAGTGCCGTTGTTTGATGTCTTTTGGATGATTGTGATCATCTCCCTGTTCTTCGCCTGGATAATGCTCCTGTTTCGCGTGTTCGCTGACATCTTGCGAAGCGGGGACATCGGTGGCCTTGCCAAGGCGGTTTGGGCGCTCGTCGTGATCGTGCTGCCGCTTCTCGGAGTGCTTGCCTACGTGGGTATGAGGGGTGAGGGAATGAAGCAGCGCCAACTCGAGGACGACCTCAGGGCGGCTGGCCGCGGTTCGGCCCCGGACGACATGCGTCGGGCGGAAAGCCAGGCGTTTATCAACACTCAGGGTCTCTAAGCTCACTCTGGCGCCGAGGACTCGCCCCGACGCCGCGTCGGAATCGATTCGACTGGATGTCGAGCGGTATTGGAGCCACGCTACTGCCGCATGAAGCGAATTCAACTGACCACAGGCCTCGTCGCGTTGTCGTTATTCCTTGCCGCGTGCGGCGCGGGGGACGGCGATTCCACCACAACCAGGTCCGAGACGACCACCACCGCGGCTGCTGCGGACACAACCACGACTGGAGCGGAAGCCGCCGGGATAGTCCCGGGGGAGGACGTCGACGTCGATGCGATTGTCGAAGTTTATTCTGTGGTATTCGACTCGACGACATCATTCGAGGAGAAGTCAGCGTTTATCGTTGACGCGTCGGGACTGGAGGAGACGATCGCGACATACGCCAGTACGGGCGACTCGGTTGGCGGAGTTACCGCCGAGGCGACTGCAGTGACGATCGAAGGTGAGGAGGCGACCGTCGTATACACACTCCTCTTCTCCGGCAATCCCACATACCCCGGACAAGCCGGCTCGGCGATTCTCGTTGACGGGACCTGGAAGGTTTCCCGTGAAATGTTTTGTGGTGTGATGGCATCGGCGAGGTCAGCCTGCCCCGCTGGCTGAGTCTTCTCGCTGTTCTGGTACTACTGCTTGTGCCCGCGTGCGCGGGCACAAGCGACGATTCTCCCGATGTCGACTCGTCGCGCATCGTCACCCTCTCGGGTGACTTGACCGAAATCGTATATGCCCTTGGCGCCGGGCAACGAGTGGTGGGAGTAGACGTCACCACTGTTGCGCCGGAGGCCGCCCTGGAGATACCGGTGGTAGGAGTCGGGCGCTTTATAACGGCCGAGGGAGTCCTTGGGGCCGACCCCACACTGGTTCTCGCCGATACTCAGACTGCGCCGCTGGAGGCGATCGACCAGATCGAGAGTGCGGGTGTGGCTGTTGACGTCATGGAGGTGGCTACGACGTTCGAAGAGCTGTACAACAAGATCGCGATGTTGGGCGACCTGCTGGGAGCCAGCGACGAAGCAGACTCGTTGATCGAGGAGATCTCCGCAGAAATCGAGGTCGCCATGAAAGGGGTCACAAACACCGGACTCCGGGTCGCGTACATTTACACGCGGGGACCAGACGTAATGCTCCTTTTCGGGGAGGGGATGACCACGAGGCCCTTGATCGAGGCGGCAGGCGCCATCGATGCCGGAGCCGATATCGGAGTCGTCGAGACGACCCAGGTGTCCGCTGAAACACTGGTTGCTGCGGCCCCGGATGTGATCATTGTCCCCGAGGAGGGTCTCAGAGTCTTAGGAGGCGTGGAAGCATTCCTCGAATTACCCGGCGTCTCGGAAACGCCAGCGGGGCGGAACGGAGCCATCCTTGCCTATCCCGAGGGCGACTTTCTCACGTTTGGACCTCGGATCGCTGACTCGCTGAGTCAGTTGATTGCGGATCTGCGGGACCTCGGCAAGTGATCGCAAGACAAATCACGCTGTATCTCGTTCTGGCCCTTCTGGTTGTTGTCTCCCTCTTTGTCGGCGCCGCTGATCTCAGCCCGACCGAAGTGTGGGAAGGGCTATTTGGCAACGGGGACACCATCACCTCGGCCGTCGTCACCGGAATCAGGCTTCCTCGTGTCCTAGGAGGCATCTCCCTCGGCGTCGCCCTGGGTCTCGGCGGCCTTGGACTCCAGGCTACCTTCCGCAACAAACTCGCTGAACCCTATCTGCTCGGTATCTCGTCAGGGGCGGGTCTTGGGCTCGTGGTGGGAGCTCTGTTGCAGACGAGCGATGTACCGTTTGTCCCCGTGGTCAGCACTGCGATCACCGGAGTCCTGACAGCGCTCCTGATACGGCGTCTGGGCCATTTCACAACCTCGAGCGACGGTCTTGTCCTTACCGGCGTTGCCCTCAACTTCGTCTTCCTGGCATGGACGCTGATCTTGATATTCGCTGTCGATAGCCCGCGTCTGCCCACTTTCGTCTACTTCGTGTTCGGGAGTCTTGCGACCGTGACCTGGCCGATCCTCTGGATCGCGGCCTTCTTGATCGCCGGAGCAGCTGTCGTGATCGTTAGGAAGGCGCGGGCGTTGGACCTGCTGTCCCTCGGCGACGACGAGGCTTCGAGCCTCGGGATTGACGTGCCCAAAGTCGTGACCGCCGTCATAGTGGCAACGGGAGTGGCGACGGGCGCATCTGTGGCTATGGCCGGAGTCGTCGGGTTCGTGGGCCTCGTGGCCTCACTCGTCGGGCGGCAGCTATTCGGCTCTTCACACCGCGTTCTCATCCCGGCAACAGCGACGATTGGAGCAATTTTCGTACTCGTCTCGGACACCCTCATACGTGGTCTGTTCGGCCAGGTCGAGGTGCCTTTGGGTGTGGTGACCGCGGCGATTGGTGGTCCTCTGCTGGTGACGATTCTTCTCCGGGCGAGGCTAGCCCGATGAGCCTCCGGGCACGGTCCGTGACCGTGAGAATCGGAGACGTCGGCATTTTGGAGGAGGTCGATCTCGACGCCGGCGCCGGCGTGATTACCGGGATCATCGGGCCGAATGGCGCAGGGAAATCGACTCTTCTCAGGGTCTTGGCAGGGCTGCAGAAATCCTCCGCCGGAGTCGTAACGGTGAATGGGCGAGCCATCGGCGACATCCCCTGGGCGGAGATGGCTCGTTTGAGGGCTTTTATGTCGCCCCATCCGGCAAGATCGATCGACTTCTCGGTGCGGGAAGTCGTGGCGATGGGAAGGCACCCCTGGACATCTACCCGCCAGGAGTCTGATGCACTCGTCGACCGGAGTATCCAGGAGATGGATCTAGGTCAGCTCGCCAACCAGTCCTACTCCACACTCTCCACCGGTGAGGCCCGCCGAACTCAGGTAGCGCGCCTCCTCGCCCAGGAAGTCCCGGTGATGTTGGCTGACGAGCCGGTTAGCGGGCTCGACATCGGATATTCGGAGATGGTCCTCGGCGCTCTTCGGGCGGCTGCCAATCGTGGGGGAACGGTGGTATGCGTCTTCCACGACCTCAATGCGGCTGCTCGCGTTGCCGGGCACCTCGCGCTCATGAGTCGGGGTCGTGTCGTAGCGGCCGGGCAACCTGACGAGGTGTTGACCGACTCGCTATTGACAGAGGTGTACCGATATCCGGTTCGTGTGTTCGATCATCCTCATCGGCCGGGGCTGGCAGTGCTTGCTGGAGAGCAGCCGGAGTCCCCCTGATCGAGTTGGGGTCGGGGACTCGTTTGAACGCGAAATTGTGGGATTGTGGTCAGGGACGGCGTCGATCCGTCGACCTCTGGTTTTTCAGACCAGCGCTCTACCGACTGAGCTACCTGACCTCGTCCGAATCTGGCCGATCCGGTTGCGGGAACGACGGGATTTGAACCCGCGACCTTCGGCTTGACAGGCCGACGAACACTCCAGACTGTTCTACGCTCCCAATAGTGCCTACCAAGAGTAGGACCAGGGAAGTATATCCACCAGCAGTTTCTGCTCAACATCGCGCCTCTGGATGGGTAGGGGGTTCACGGCTTGCCGACATCAGCGTCTTTCAATGAGCATCAAAACGCGGGCGGGGAGAATCATCACAAGGGCGCTCCATGATTAGGTACCGCAACGACTCCCGGACCTAATGTCGAGCGGGATCGAACCCTCTCCTTTGCCCGCCCTCAGATCGTATCTGCATTGAGCGGTTCGGGGTTGGTGCTTTTGCGTTGGTTGCTACGGAACGGAATTGGGTGCTCGTGGGTTTGTGTAGGAGTGACAGAGTTGACTGAGTCCGTGGAACCGATTGTTCTCGGGTTTGACGCCTTTTACGCGACTGGATGGTCGGAGGTCTACAGGGCGGTTGCTGTTGTAGTCCGTGACCGAGATCTTGCCCGAGAGGCTGTCGACGAGGCGATGACTCGTGCCTACAAGAGTTGGGCCGAGGTATCAGCGATGGAGAACCCAAGGGGTTGGGTCTATCGGGTGGCGGTGAATTGGGCCAAGTCCCGACTTCGCCGAAGATCCACAGCGGCGAGCCTTCCCGTCCCAGCCCCAGACGCAGTGTCTGAACCGGAGATTCCGGACCGTGATCTGGTCAATGCGGTTCGGGGGCTTCCGCCGAATCAACGAGATGTGATCGTCGCGCGCTATGTCTTCGACATGTCACAAGACGCAATTGCAGAAGCATTCGGCATCAAGCCCGGAACTGTGAAAAGTCGACTAGCTCGGGGCCTTGCCCTGCTCAGGAAGGAGCTCTCACCTTGAACCTTGACACCCGAATCGAGACCGCCCTCAGGGCCGCACTCGACGCCGACCCCTCGAATACTCCTATGCCGCTGGCCGACTTGAAGGAGACAGCACTCGGTCGAAGGCGAAGGGAGCGCCTTCTGATGTGGACCGTGGGCGGGCTTGTATTGTTGGTTTTTGTGTTCGTGGCGATCCAGGCCGGTATCGAACCTTCGGATGTTGCCGAAGATGATGTCAGCCTTTTCGAAGGCGAGGTCTTGCTTTCCACGGACCCCTATGTCGTGGTGCAGGGTGCAGAAGCGCCCGAACCGCAGTTCGATACTTCCGGACTCGGCCTCGAGCAACCGCTGACACCCCTCACTGACCTCGGGCGAATCGCCGCGGTCGTCGACCAGTACCTCGGGTTTGCGGGTGACCCTGAAGTGCTCAGGATCACCACAGTTGGAACGACAGGTGGAGGCCAGGACACCGTAATTCTCCACCTCTATGAGACCGACCAATTCTCCGATCGTCGCCTTCAATATAGATGTATCCTCCCGAGCGCGGGGTGTGGTGGTGAATTTCTCGACGACCCCACCGTCGACTCCGAACAGCTCCTTCAACCTGATCCCAGAGACCAGCCGACTTACGAAGTTGGTGGTCCCGGCCATGTCACCTGGGATGCACCGCCAGGCGCTTCGGTCGTTGTCCTGACCGTGAATGGGAATCCGGTTTGGCAACGCCCAATAGGTGGCGTTGCCGTCTTCGACACGCAACTTGTCGACGGAGACCGATTCGATATCAAAGCCCTCGATGAGAACGGCGTCACCCTGATCAACCACGCGTTCACGGCGCGAAACGAGTAGTTCATTTTAAAGTCGAGCAGTAAACGCATTGTTGCGACGGTCTGGATCGATACCTCGCAATCCATCTCGTCCTGCCGGTGGTCCTGGTCAAAGCGAACCTCGTAGCCTGGCTTCATGGATACAAATGACGTAAGGCACCTGAAACGGTGCGTTGAGCTGGCGGAGGCTGCTCTCGAGGCCGGCGATGAGCCCTTCGGATCGATACTGGTCGACCGTGACGGCGAGGTGCTTGCCGAGGACCACAACCATGTTGCATCGGGCGACGCCACCCGCCATCCGGAGTTCTTCCTGGCACGATGGTCCGCCGAGAACCTATCGCCCCGGGATCGAGCAGACGCCACTGTCTACACGTCGGGAGAGCATTGTCCGATGTGTGCAGCCGCCCACGGATGGGTTGGGTTGGGGCGGATCGTCTATGCCGCGTCTTCAGCTCAGTTATCCGAATGGCTTTCCGAAATGGGGGTGCCGCCACCACCGGTGAGAACACTGCCCATCGAACACATCGTCCCGGGCATTGAGGTCGACGGTCCGGCGGATGAGCTGGCAGCCAGAGTCAAAGAACTTCACCGTCGCTTCCACACCACGTAGCTGTCTCGCGATTCATCAGTGTCAGCCCAGCCTCGCGCGCCGGGGCGAGGTTTTTCGGCGATTGGCCGGGACGTGGCAGAGTGGAACCAGCAAACTGCAGGAGGTCCTTCTCATGCCCGTGATCGAAGTCGATCGACTGGTCAAGAACTACGACGGCAAAACCGTTGTCGACGACGTGTCATTTTCGGTCTAGGAAGGGGAGATATTTGCCATCCTCGGACCAAACGGGGCCGGCAAGACCACCACCGTGGAGTCGATCGCCGGGTTGCGCGTACCCGACTCGGGGCGTGTTGAAGTGTTCGGATTCGACCCGATCGAAAACAGAGCGGAAGTGAGGAGCCGTCTGGGCGTGCAACTCCAGGAGAGCAGATTTCAGGACCGGGTCAAAGTCAAGGAGGTCGTCGACACTTTCGCTTCCTTTTACCCTGATCCGCTCGACGGTGCGACGTTGCTCGAACGCCTCGGTCTAAGCGACAAAGCTGACACCCGCTACTCCCGACTCTCTGGCGGCCAGCAGCAGAGAGTCTCGATCGCCGTCGCCCTCGTGGGGCGGCCGAGTGTCGTCATCCTCGATGAACTGACCACGGGTTTAGACCCCCAGGCACGACGGGAGACCTGGTCATTGGTCGAAGAACTACGCGACGGCGGAGTCACGGTCCTCCTGGTAACCCATTTCATGGAGGAGGCCGAAAAGCTCGCAGACCGTCTGGCCCTGATCGATGAGGGCCGGCTCGTCGCCCTCGATACGCCGCGGGGCCTCATCGAAAGTGTTGGGCTGGAACAGCGAATCCGTTTCACGACCTCTGATATCGTCGAGGATGACTGGCTCAGGGGACTTCCCGAAGTGACCGGTCTCTCTCGCTCTGATGGTGAAATCGTCGTGACAGGGACAGAGAGGATGCTCTTCTCCGTTGTCTCGCTATTGGCCAGTCACGAGATCGTACCCGGTCGATTCCAGGTCGATCAGACCACACTCGACGATGCTTTCGTTGCGATTACCGGTCGCCGACTTGAAACTCCAGCCGATGAGGAGGTTGCGTAATGGCCGTGGGCACTTTGACCCGGACGCAGGCGAAAGTCTTTCTCAGGGAGCCGATGGCAGTCTTCTTCGGGCTCGTCTTTCCCGCTCTCCTGCTGATCGTGATCGGGACGGTGTTTCCCGGCGCCACTGAACCGAACGCCGACCTCGGTGGAATGAGTCTCGTTCAAATCTACGCACCGGTGAGCATCGTGCTCGGGCTCGCAACGGTTGCCTTATCTATCCTGCCCGCAGCTATCGGCGCAGATCGCGAGCGTGGGATTCTTCGTCGGATGTCAACGACGCCCGTGCATCCCCGGGCCCTGGTGGCAGCACATCTCACCGTGCAGCTTGTCGCCGTGACCTGTGCGACGGTGGCCGCAGTGCTACTCGGGATGTTGGTCTTTGATATCCCGTTCCCGGAAAGCCCGGGTTGGTTCATCGTCGCTTTCGTGCTTGGGGCCGTCTCACTACTCGCCCTCGGGCTCCTGGCGGGTGCCCTTGTTCCTACGGCGAGTTCGGGACAGGGCATCGGGATGATCCTCTACTTTCCGATGCTGTTCTTTGCCGGTGTCTATATCCCTCTCCAGGTGATGCCTCAAGGGGTCCAAACGATCAGCAGTTACACGCCCGCCGGCGCCGCAGCCAGGGCCCTGTCCGATAGCTGGGCGGGAATGGTCCCTGAGACATCCAGTCTCCTGGTGATGGCTGGATATGCGATTGTCGCCGGGTCACTGGCCGTGTGGCTGTTTCGCTGGGACTGAGCTAAGTCCCGACCGATCACAACGTGGAAGCGCTACTCGTGCAGGTCCCGATACATGATGTGGACCGGTGTCATCCCGTCACGCTTGTGGCGAAAGGCGTCAGGGACGGTGCCGACTATCTGGAATCCCATTGACTGCCACAGTCCAATCGCCCTCGTGTTGGAGGCGACGACTGCGTTGAACTGCATGCCGGCGAATCCCAATTCGACTGCCCGGCCGATTACGTACTCGGCAAACACCCGTCCGATACCCTGACCGCTCGATTCGGGGGCGACCATCCATCCCGCGTTGCAGATGTGATCGGACAGGCCTACGCCGTTCGGTTTGAGATAGGACGTCGCCACGACCTTGCCTGCTTGCGTGGCGACGTAGGTAAAGCGTCGGTCCGAGCCCGGCTGCATCCAGAGATCTCGTGCTTCCGACTCGGTG
>JBGTFH010000011.1:0-30502 GCA_041747375.1 Acidimicrobiia bacterium | reverse complement strand
GCGGCGACGACGAGGAGTGCTGCAACAAAGAGGGCGTTACGGCGCATATCAAACAAACTAGCCGGGGACGGGGAAAGTTCCTTCGATCGAATTCGCTAGATCCGAAACTCGTCCAACTCGAAACCAATCCGCAATAGCAGTCTGGGGAGGAGGTGGACCGGAAGCCCGATCACATTCGAGGGGGAACCGTGCACCGCCTTGACATATAGGCTGCCTGAACCCTGGAGTGCGTATGCCCCTGCCTTATCCATGGGTTCGCCGGACTCGACGTAGCGGGCGATTTCTTCATCGGTCATCGAGAGCATCTCTACTTCGGTTCCTTCGACGATGGAAACTATGTCGACATCGGGGTTCTGTACCGCAACGGCCAACCCGGTAAACACCTCGTGAGTTGACCCTTGAAGGGCGCGTAACATCGATCGGGCTTCCTCGGGATGGCCCGGTTTGCCCAATACTTTGCCCTGATGGACCACAGTGGTGTCGGCCGCTATGACGACCCGATCACCAGCTAGCGCTGTCCTCGCCTTGAGCCGGGCGATACGATCGACGTAGTCGGCCGGTGGCTCACCTGGATTACGTGTCTCATCGACATCGGGAACCACGACTTCGAATCTGAGCCCCAATGAATCGAGAGTCTCCCGCCGTCTCGGCGAGCCTGAAGCCAGGACGAGATTCATCCCAGCAGGTTTCCGAGTCGCAATACTGCCGAAGGATGCTGCAGCACCACAATATCCCGGAGTGGGTTAGTCGGGAAGAAAACGGCATTCGCCGGACTACCGACCTCGAAATCGGTCGGCCGTCCCGTTGCTTGGAAACCCGATCGGGAAACGGCGTCGAGTGCCGCTTCGGGCGACAAACCATATTCGACCATCTTCGAGGCCTCCAGCGCCACATCGTGGGTTCCGACCGTGACATCGGTCCCGGCGAGTAGATGGACACCTGCCTCCGCAGCCAGGGGCATCAAACGGCGAACGTTCTCTAACCCCTCCACCAGGAGGCCGCCACCGGAGGAATTCTCGCCAAGCTGGGCGACCACCGCTTCCATACGGATGATCGTGGGGACCCACATCCCGCCACGGGAACCGAGTTGGTCCAACGACGTCTCATCGAGAAACAACCCGTGCTCGATGGAATGGACTCCGGCCCGGACGGCCATCGCCGGCGCTTCACGGGCCATGGTGTGAATCGCCACCTTCGAGCCTGCGGCAGCCGACATATCGACCACGCGGCGGAGTTGTTCCTCGTCGAAGTTGGCTACCGGCCCTACTCCCTTTCGGGGCCAATCCCCCACCAGCTTCACCCAACCGCGCCCTTCGTCGATCGACTGTCGGATCCCCTCATCGAAATTCACCGCGGTGAGCTCCCGCGCAAAATCGGGCCAATACCCATCAGGGACGGAATTGATGATCCCGGCCGCCTCGATGTCCGGGCGTTCCTGAGCGGGAATCGTCTCGATGATTTCTATGGTGTGAAGGTCGGACCAGCCCTTGTCCAACGCCAGGAGGACGCCAGATCTGACGGCTTGCCGGGCGCGGTCGGCCGCGTCCTCAAAAGAGTCAGACTTCCAGTCTTTGCCGATCGGAGCGGCCAGATGGGCATGAGAATCAACGAGGCCCGACAGGGCATACCAATCCCGCCCGATCTCGATGTCAGGTGTTCCAATCCCCGGCTCTTGCCAGACACCGTCGACAATGTCACGGACGACGCCATTTTCTGAGGGGTTACGGAGGTGGGCTCGTATTCTCACGTCAAGGGACGGTAACCGAGATGGCAACGCATAATGTCGCTTAGATGGCGCGTAGGTTGCTTCCATTTCTCCTGGTCTTTGCGGTGGCTTGTTCCGTCGCGAACACCGTTGAAACCACGACACCGGTTACGCAGCCACCGCTCACTGTGGCTCCGACGACCGCCGCACCGGAAATTCCGGTCGAAGTGCAGGACTGCACCGCTCCACCGGTGACGTTCAAGACGCTGTGCGAAGCTATCGAGTTGCTCAACGAATGGCATGTCGACCGGCCGCTCGATCTCGCCAAACTGGCGGCAATCGCAAACCAGGCCGCCACCGATTACTCGACTCAGGAAACCGAGGGCCCACCCCGAACGTTCTTCTGTGCTATCCCCGACATCAGCTTTGAGACACTCTGTCAGACCCTGGCCGGGAGGATCCGGAACGACCAGATTTCAGTTGCCGCCGCGATGGAGGAGGTCGTACTCACCATGGTCGACCTCGGCCTCGACGCGTTCACCTGGTATGTACCGCCAGACCTGGCCGACGGATTCCGCTCCGACGGGATCGTTGGGGGTGTTGGAATCGTTCTCGACGCCACCGACGCCGCCGGTTCCAAATGCACGATGATCGCTGCTGTTTGCCCGTTGGAGATCTCGCTGGTCATCGAAGACAACCCGGGTGCCGACGCCGGTTTACTGGCCGGAGACTTCATCACTTCGATCGACGGGGAGCCGGTTGACGGCAAGGGCTTCGTCGATGTGGCAACGCGTATCGGGGGCGATGAGACAGGAGTCGTCGACCTCACAGTCACTCGCGCCGGAGAGACACTCGAGTTCTCGATCACCCGGATGGAACTGAATCTTCCCAGTCTCGAGGTCGACCTGCCGGTGGAAGGTGTTGGATACCTGAGGATCCCGGACTTTGACCTCGACATCCCACTGATCGTTGAAAGCGCTCTCGAGTCGCTCCACGCGATCGGACCGGGGACAATCGTCATCGACCTTCGCGACAATCCCGGTGGATACATCGACGCGGTGCTCGACGTCGCGTCCGAGTTTATCTCAGATGGGATCGTCCTTGAGACCAACGGCCCCGACCAGGACTTTGAATATCCAAGCCGTGGAGGCGCCACGGCGACGTCGGAGAGGTTGATAGTGTTGGTGAACGGTGGAACGGCGTCGGCGGCGGAGATCCTCGCCGGAGCGTTGCGGGACCGTCGAGACGCAGTGATCCTGGGTCAACCCACGTTCGGTAAGAACGCAGTGCAGATACCATTCCCTCTAAGAAATGGTGGGGAATTTCATGTGGCGGTTGCCCACTGGAACACCCCGAACGGTACTTCGGTTGTTGACACCGGTCTTATCCCCGACCGGCTCGTCGAATTCCCCGAAAATCCGACAATCGAAGAGCTGGTCGTATTCGCACTGCAAAACTCATGATGAAACACCGACTAACCCTCCTCCTGATTGGTATCAGCATTCTTCTGGCCGCATGTGTCCCTACATCGTCATCGTCATCGACGACCGAGCCTCTTGGCCCGCCCGATTCGTCATCGACCCCTGGATCCGCAACGACAGGCTCGACGGTGATCGAAGGAGGCCGGGCGATCGAGACTGTGGGGTGTGAGGATCCTCCAGAGGATGTCGCCATAGTCTGTGAGGTCTTTGACCTGATTCAGCAGCGTTACGTAGACGATATCTCCGATGCCACGCTTGCCGAATTCGCCGGAATGGGAGTATCCGACCTCGACGGCTCCACCTCCGATTCCGATCTGATATGCCCGTTGCCGTCTTCAGCTTTCGAGGCCGCCTGCCTTGCTCTTGCCGATGAGGCAGAGAGCAGCTTGGAGGGGGCTGAAGCCATGGTGCGGGGTATGTCCGCAGCGCTCGACCCCAACTCGCTATATCTCGACGAAGAATCTGTGGCCCTCATCGAGGAGGAGCAGGAGGGCCAGATCGAGGGCATAGGCGCGCTGGTCACAGCGGAAGACTCCGCTATCACCGAGGGAAACACCCAATGCTCCATCATCTCAGCGACCTGCGAGCTGATCATCGTCTCCACGATCAGCAACAGCCCGGCCGAAGCGGCTGGAATTCAGGAGGAAGACCGGATCGTCGGAGTCGACGGCGAGGACATAAGGGGTTGGACTCTCGACGAGGTGACAGCCACCGTACGCGGGCCGGCCGGAACGGACGTCCTCTTGACCGTACAGCGGGCGGATGAGACTTTCGACGTCTCGATTACCCGCGCCGCGGTGGTAATCCCGGTGGTCGATAGTGCTGTTTATGACGGAGTCGGGTACGTGAAGCTCAACCTTTTCAGCGAGAACGCCGACGAACAACTCGAGACGGCCCTCGACGAGTTGATCCGACAGAATCCAAGTGAAATCGTCCTCGACCTCAGCGACAACCCGGGGGGCCTCCTCGACACGTCGATCGAAGTCGTCTCACTGTTCCTTCCCGACGGCGAGGTGGTCATCACAGAAGGGCCAAACGACAACCGCAGATTTGATGTGAACGGAAACCTCGCAGTGCCCGAGTCGCTGCCCATGACAATCATCGTCAACAAAGGCTCGGCGTCGGCATCTGAAGTGGTGTCAGCCGTCCTCCAGGAGCGCGGCCGGGCAACGGTGGTCGGCGAGAATTCCTTTGGAAAGAACACCGTTCAACAGAGATTCTCACTATCCAACGGAGGAGCATTCAAGGTGACCATCGCCCGGTGGCTGACGCCGGAGGGCGTTGACTTCGGCGAAGGAGGCGTCAACCCCGACGTCGAACAGGAATTCGCTCCCGAACTCGATCAGGAAGCCATCGCCCTGCTGGCGGCCTCGCTGAACTGAGCTCACATTTCCTCCCCTTCTAGGGGAGGTGGCGATCCCGCTAGGGATCGTCGGAGGGGTTCCCAAGGCCCTCCAGAAACCGTGAACCCGGCTCCGATGGTCCCAGAGTCCCCCTTCCCCCGACTCCTTCGTCGCCGGGTACTTCCCCCTGAAGGGGGAAGATGAACCGTCTACCCCAAGCCGGGATACGCCAGGCCGGTGTTGGCGTGGCAGTCGTAGCCATGTGGATTCTTTGCCAGGTATTGCTGGTGATAGTCCTCGGCGAAGTAGTAGTCACCCAGTGGCGCTATCTCGGTCGTGATCGCTCCGTAACCGTCCGCTGAAACGACCTCCTGGTAGATGTCCTGGGATCGTTTCGCCTGATCGAGCTGCTCATCGGTAGTCGTGTAGATAGCTGATCGGTATTGAGATCCGATGTCATTTCCCTGCTGCATTCCCTGTGTCGGGTCATGGGTTTCCCAGAAGACCTTGAGCAGCTGGTCGTAAGAGATCTCGGCCGGTCGGTAAACCACCATCACGGCTTCTGTGTGGCCGGTGCGGCCGGTGCAGACCTCCTCATAAGAGGGATTCGGTGTGTAGCCACCGGCGTAGCCAGCCGAAGTGGTGTAAATCCCGGGTAGTTGCCAGAACCTCCGCTCCGCCCCCCAGAAACAACCCATCCCGAAAACAGCCACCCGTGTGTCGTCAGGAAACGGGCCGTCCAGCGGATTTCCGTTGACATAATGGGCGTCGGGGACTTCCACCGCCCGATCCCTGCCGGGCAGGGCCGAACCGGGTTCAGGCATTTGTGACTTTCTGTTTCCAAACATCGAAACCTCCTGGATCTAATTAAACACTCGATCAGGTCAATTGTCCTTAAAAACCATCCGGACTAGTTGTCACCTGAGATCCTGGTCGGACGTATCTTGATGATGACCCGTTCGTCACCGTCACGGTGATACGGGTAGCGATCCCTGCCGATGTACTTCTTAGCCATCCGGGAAATGAAGTCGATATTGGGGTCGGGCTCGATTTCATCGAGCTCGCCACGAATCTCGATATACCGGTAGTCGTTCTCCGGATCCATTATCGACATCGAGATCCTCTTGTCGCGGTGCAGATTTCGGTACTTCTGTCTCGTCTTGGTGAGACTGAGCTTGATGTGGGTCCCATCCCACTCAAACCACACCGGGCTTGACTGCGGTTCGCCGTCGGGGCCGATCGTGGCAATGTGGGCGAACGACTTGGTTTCCCACGAAACCAGATCACGGAGTGAGGAGGGGATTATGAATTCTTCTTCGTTTTCTTTCATCCACAGTTCAAACAAAACTCCACGTCACGGCATTCCAATTCCCCTCAATTCGAGATCGGGTTAGCCTTAGCAGTTCCACATGAGGCCATACCGCGCCCTTTCCTTCGCTCTCGCCACACTTCTGGTCTTCTCCGTCGCGTTTCTCGGCGGAACCGGTGCGCTCGCCCAAACGGTCGAAGATGCGGAGGATGCCGCACAATCGGCGGGGGCTCAGGTCGAGGCCGCGCAGGGCCTCGTCGATACAGCTGTCGCGAACAGGAAAGCAATCGAGCTCGACCTGGTGGAATCGATCGCCCGGGTCAACCAACTCGCCGGCGAGCTATCCAGTCTTTCCGTGGGTCTCGATCGGATCGTCGAGAAACTCCAATTTGCCGACGCTGAACTCGAAGGAATCTCGGTCGACATCGAGGCCCGCGCTGTGGATGCATATATGAGCGCCCTTGGAGGAACACGAATGACGGTGGTCAATTCGGGCAGCGTCGAGGAGGCGATGGTCACAGGCCTTGTGGTGAGTGACCTCATTAGCTCGGATCAGGAAGCTATCGATTCGCTGGTGAATCAAAAGAAGAGTCTCGAGCAGCTCCAGCAAGATCTGGCCCGACAGCAGGAAGCCGTCGCCGCCAAGAAAGCAGAATTCGACAGCGAGAACCAACGCCTCGCCAATTTGATGGCCCAGGCGAACAGCGACGTCGCCGATGCCATGCGGGAGGCCAATCTCGCGGATGAGCAACACCGCGCGGCGTTGGCCGGCATCGAAGCTGCGCAGGCCAAAGCGGCCGCCGCCGAGAGACAGGACGAGAACGATCCGTCAACCACTCAACCTCCGACGACCTCACCCGGGGGCAGTTCGCCAACCACGACAACCGCGACCGTGACCACAACCGACCCCGGTGGGGGCGCCTACCCGTGGACTCCACCACCCGCCGTCGAACAATGGCGAGGATTGGTTTCACAGCACTTCCCGGCGAGCCGTGTCGACGAGGCGCTCCACATCATGTGGTGCGAGAGCGGTGGCGACCCCAACGCCTACAACCCGTACTCCGGGGCTTCGGGCCTCTTCCAATTCCTACCGTCAACCTGGGCGACGACAGCACCTGCCGCAGGCTACGGAGGCTCCAGCGTGTTCAATCCGACAGCCAATGTCGCCTCGGCCGCGTGGCTCGCCAATCTCTACCAGGACTTGGGCCAGTATTACTGGCAAGCCTGGAGCTGCAAGCGGGTCCTCTATTGATGTAGGTTGGCCACACCAGGCCATTTACACTCCCATCCGATCATGGAAACGTTACAGCCTCATCGCGGTCGTCAACTGGCCATCATGGCAGCCGCCTTCGGGGCCACACTCCCTGGCATCTATCTAAGACTGTTCGTCGACCACCCCGAACCGTTCCTGGCCTCGATCCTCTACGGGATTGCAATCGTGGGCGCTGCCTTCATCATTTCCTGGGCCGCAGAAGTCATCCAACTCGATGTCGGCGGTGGGCTGGCGCTGGCAATCCTGGCGCTCATTGCGGTGCTCCCCGAATATGCCGTCGACTTCGTATTGACCGCCGAGGCCGGCCGGGAGTTCGCCGAGACCGGGGCGGCGGAACGATTCGGTCCCCTTGCCCTGGCCAACATGACGGGTGCCAACCAGCTCTTGATCGGCGTGGGTTGGCCACTGGTGATCCTTCTCGGCACATGGCGCGTCAAGAAGACCAAAGCCACGCCTTCACAAGCCGAAATGGCGAGTTCCACAACGATTCTCCTCGAACGGGCCCAGTCGGTTGACATCGCATACCTGGCGATTGCATCCATCTACGGGATGACACTCTTCCTCAAGGACACGTTGGGACTTGTCGATGCCTTTGTCCTGATCGGCATTTATGTTGCCTACATGATCCGTTTGTCAGGGGCAACTCCGGGCGCACCGCACCTGGTCGGCCCGAGTGCCTACATCGCTCTTCTTCCCAAAACGACTCGCCGTATCGTCAACTACGCCCTATTTGTCGTCTCGGGTGCTGTCATCATCATTGTCGCCCATCCTTTTGCGGAGTCATTGATCGAACTGGGAGCAAAGATCGGAGTCGATGAGTTTCTGCTCCTGAAGTGGTTGGCACCGCTGGCCTCCGAAGCCCCGGAATTGATCATCGCCACCTTGTTTGCCTGGCGTCTGGCAGCTCGGACCGGTATCGGCGCCTTGATTTCATCAAAAGTCAACCAGTGGACCCTCCTCGTCGGAACCCTCCCTATCGTGTTTATGATTTTCGCCGGACAAGTCCATGGTCTCCCACTCGACCAGGTCCAGCGTGATGAGCTCTGGGTGACAGCGACCCAGTCGGTTTTTGCGGTGGCGATAATCGCCAGTCGGTCGGTGAGCCGACGGGAGGCATGGGTCATGCTGGCCCTGTTCGGAGTCCAGTTCGCCGAATCGTGGCTCGCCGCCACCGGCGTGATCTCTGAGGGCATTTCTGCGGCGGCACGGATCGGGGTGGGGGTCATGTTCTTGCTCGCTGCCGTCGTCGTCCTTAAGGGCCACTTCAACTTATTCGGGCGAGTGCTACGCGACGGCTTCAGAACTTCGTGGTCAGAACTCGAAGAAGAGTCTCACCGGGTCTGATTCACTGGCTCCTGACCGGGCGGACGAAACGATCTGCCCAGCCACCACACCGCGCTCAGGGCGATCCCGAGGAGCAACAGCAACGCAACTCCCAGTACGCGGACGATCCAGACCTGGCCGGAGAGCCGGTCCGACGCTTCTTCGAGGAGGATCTGAGCATCACCCGAGGTCGACTGGTAGTCAGCAATCAATCGACGCGACTCCTCGAGTTGCACAGTGAGGCCGGCCAGGGAATCACCGGTCGAACCAATCTCGTCGTTGAGACGATTCAACGAAACCGTCAGCGAATACAAGTCATCGGCATTGTCTGAAAGAGTGGCTCCCAACTCGCCAAGTTCGGTGTTCACGTCTCCAAGTGCCTCGTCCAGTGGGACCTCCGGGTTGTAGTCGACACCCACAAACGAAAGGGCACCGAGAATCCCGTCAACGACGTTTGCAGTGTCGATCAACCCGTCCATGGCGGCCTGAATTGCGGCCACCTGGCCGGGAATGTCCTCACTCAGCAGCATTGCGGTGGACAGCACAACTGCGCTGATCTCGTCGAGTGAGGCCTGGGTCTGCTCGAAAACACCGTCCACTCCCACCAGCGTCTCCTCGAAGATGATCAACGACTCGTCGATCACCTCGACGGTTTGGTCGATCGCATCGAGAGCTCGGGCACTTACTGCGAGGCTATCTTCAAGCGCAGCAAACCAAGGTCCGACGGCCAGAGCGAAGACGACAGCGGCCAGGCCAGCCACCACCATGCCAAGAGCACCCGCCATCTCCCAAGACTTTGCCAGCCAGGGCTGAGGCGGCTTATCCAAATTCACGGTCGCTCACAGGGAAGGGTTTACTTCGCGTGCCGGTTCGACTATCTGTCAACAGAACACCCCGACAATCGACATTGGGACAGCAGGCAGGTTGATCACAAAAGGAGACTAAATGGGCCAGCAGTATTTCACCCCGGGACTCTTCAAGTTTCTGCGCGAGCTCGCAACCAACAACAACAAAAAGTGGTGGGACGACAACAACGTTCGTTACATCGAGATGGTCCGAGAACCGTCACTCCGCTTCATCGCAGACTTTGGCGGCGTACTCGACTCGTTTGCCCCTCACTTCACAGCAGACGCCCGGACGCAAGGCGGCTCGCTGATGAGGCCGTATCGAGACATCCGGTTCTCGAAGGACAAAACCCCCTACAAGACCAACGTTGGAATCCAGTTCAGACATGAGTCGGGTAAGGATGTCCATGCCCCGGGGTTTTATCTCCACCTCGAACCATCGGGGAACTTCGCCGGGGTCGGACTATGGAGTCCTGACACCAGGACCGCCCACAGGATCCGCCAGAAGATCAACGACCAACCGGATGCGTGGAAGAAGGCTGCCCACTCGAAATCATTCTCCGACACCTGGTCCCTGAGCCATCCCGAGGAGTCGCTGCAGCGTGTGCCCAAGCTCTACCAAGAGGACCACCCTTTTGCCGACGATATCCGGCTCAAGTCCTTCATGGCGGGAACTCAGTTGACGCAACGGCTAGTGACATCCGCTTCCTTCCTCGACGACTTTGCGGTCCATCTGAAGAAAACGGTCGTCTTCAACCGGTTTCTCTGCGAGGCAGTCGGTCTCCCCTACTGATCGCATGGACGGGGGGCAAGCGGAACGCCTAGATTGAGAGAAAAGACTGGGGTGAATGCCATGTCCCAACACAACGGAGCCATATCGCTGGGCGACGACCCGATTGTGGTCGTCGTCGGCGTCAACGCCGACCGGATTCGACTCGACTCCAATGGCAGTGAAATCGGCGACTGGGCTCGAGACGAGTGCGAGATCGTCGTTGATCCCGCCGGGCGCTACCTCATACGGGCTGAGAACGAAGAACTTCCTTTCATACCAGACGACCCGGTGACATTCGCGGAAGCCCTCACCCAAGGATCGCCGACAACCTCGGGAGGCCCCCAACGCGAAACGTCTCGGGCGACGGAAGACGAAGTGGCCCCGAAACCGTTGACCGTCATCGGCTTCTACATACTCGCCGCGATCACCCTGGCACTAGGGCTGTGGGCGGTGTGGAGTGTGATCGCCTGACCGCGAGCCATCACTCCAGAGAAGCGTCCAACCACTCGTCGACCCGATCGAGCAAATACTCCGATACGTCGCGCGATCGATCGAGGACCTCACAGAGCTGTTCTCGTCCGATCATGATGTCGACGAGACTCACCGTGGACTTACCGACAAGGTGGATACGCCGCTCCGGTGCTTCGGCCAGGGCCGCAAACGAATCGATGGCGGAGACCTCGATGACTAGATCCAACCCACCGAGCCCCGCCAGGTCTGTGGCGAGCACCAATAGGTCGGGGGGTTGGTTCACCGGCGGAACTGCCCAATTGAAATAGAGATCGAGATTGAACTCGCCTTCAGGCTCCTCATAGTCATCGTCCATTGACTCGACCTCGTCGATTAGCCCTATCAAAACCTTGGGATCTACGTCCAGCGCCAGATGAAGATCTATCGGCCCACCACAGCCAGCCTCGGGATGGAGATCGACCTCCCAGGACTGCCGGAGCGAGTAGGTCTCCAGGATGTGTCGCTCGTCATGAACATGGAAACCGTGCTCGGTTGCGTGCTCCTTGAGGTCGGCGATAAAGCCGGCGATGTCAATAGCCATTAGAAACGAGGATATTGCAAACCGGCGCCAATTGTCACCAGTCCCTTCAATCGCGGCCCTTGCGACCGACAACGAGGCCGATCAGAAAAGTGGCCAGTGCGGTCAGGGAAATAGCCACCGGGCTCTGGCCTGGCACCGGCTCAGTTTCAGGTTCGAGTTTGGACAAAAGTTGGCTCTGCTCTCGGTCGACCGACAACCAGTAGCTCCGAGACACTTCGGCTCCAAAGAGGAAGACCGAGGACAGCAAATTGGCAAGAAAGATGAGGACCACGATCGAACCCGATATGCCGAGGGCGGTTGGTTGGCCGAACTGGCGGAAATAGATCCCCGTGACGAGTCCGGCGATGGTGAATCCGGCAGCGGTGAACCCGCCACCCACCCAGGCGGCGCGCCAAGGGATCTTGTGAATGGTGAGGGTCTGGAAGACGAGGGCGAATATCACCGCCATCAAACCGATCGAGATGATCACGCTGAAGATGGAGATAAACGAGAGGTTTGTGCCGAGCCAGGACGAGATGGCGTCGCCTGCTATCTGAACGCCCGCATTCAATGCAAATACAACCACCAACATGATTCCGATCCCGACAGTCCAGAGAACCCCCACCGACCGTTGAATGGCCGACACAAACAGCCTCTTCTCTTCAGGAATCGGGATATCGAAGATGTCGTTGAGCGCACGCTGCAACTCGATGAAGAGAGTCGAACTCGACCAGAGCAGCACGACGAAGCCAATCAGGGCCGCTGTGTCAGCGGCGTCCAGAGCCGACTCGAGGAGCTCGTCGACCGTCATGGCGACCTCCGGGCCGGCCAGGTCGGTAATTGCCTTTGTGATCGCGGCCTGCGCCTCCTCATTGCCACCGAGTACAAATGTGGCGATGGATACGGCGACAACCAACATCGGAGTCAGGGCGAACACCGTTCGGTAGGAGATCGCGGCCGCCATGCGACTCGCAAGATCGCGTCCGTACTCCTTCGACGCGTATTTCAGGACGTCAAAGACAGTGCGAGCCCTTTCACCTATCGATCGTTCCAAGATCACTTCAGCCTATCGGCGCATACACTGCTACCCGTGAGCCATCCATTTCCCCCGACCGTGCCCACCATGGAGGCAAAAGTCTCCGAGTCATGGCCGAAGGGCGATTTCGTCTACGAACCCAAGTGGGATGGATTCAGATCCCTCTCATGGTCGGATCCGGAGAACCGAATCGATTCCCGCAATGAGCGCCCGCTACTCCGCTACTTCCCCGAGTTGCACGTTGCTCTGGAACAGCTTCCACAGGGGACTGTGGTCGATGGAGAGATCGTCGTCGTGGTCGACGGCGCAACAGACTTCGACACGTTGCAACAACGAATCCATCCGGCAGAATCACGAATCAACAAACTTTCCGCCGCGACACCGGCTGAGATAGTTGCGTTCGACCTGCTCGCCTATCAGGGTGCAGATCTGAGGGATCTCCCATTCAATGAACGCCGGGAACAGCTGGTCGAACTATTCATGTCCCTCGGCGAGCCGTGGCACCTCACGCCACAAACCGCCGACGAATCTGTCGCCAAACTGTGGTTCGACGAATTCGAGTCGGCCGGTTGTGATGGGATCATCGCCAAGAAGGTCGACCTCACCTACCAACACGGCAAAAGGGCGATGATCAAGATCAAGCACCGGCGCACGGTAGATGTGGTCGTCGGCGGGTTTAGAGAACACAAAGAAGGCGGGAAGATCGGGTCACTATTGCTCGGTGTTTACAACACCGAGGGCGAGCTTCACTTCATCGGCCACTGCTCGGGGTTCCCCGACGTCGACCGGGTCGAGATATTCGAACGATTCAATGAACTGGTCTCGGCGGAGAGCTTCGGCGAAGAAGCCCGGATGCCCGGGGGCCAGAGTCGGTGGTCAGGCGGAAAGGATCTCTCCTGGACTCCTGTAAGGCCAGGCGTTGTCATCGAAGTCAGCTACGACCAGCTGGAAGGTGATCGGTTCCGACACGCCACCAGGTTTCATCGCTGGCGCCCGGACAAGTCTCCCGAAGAGTGCACAACAGAACAATTGGAACTGCCCGAAGGACCCGATTTCGCCGACGTCGTAGACGTATGAGAGCGAATTAGGGTTTAGGTGGGGGAAACCCTTATTGCGTAAACTACGCGCTTAGCCCACAATTGGGTCCGATGCCAGAGTCCGTAGTCGAAGTCCGCAGCCTCACCCACGACTACGGCGAAGTCGTTGCCCTCAACCAACTCGACCTGGAGATACCGCCCGGCATCACCGGGCTGGTCGGCGCCAACGGGGCCGGGAAAACAACCATGCTTCGCATTCTCCTCGGCTTGCTCCATCCAACGCGGGGCAGCGCCGTAGTCCTCGGGAGTGACAGCGAGAAGGAACCGCTCAAGGTGCGCAGCCGGGTGGGCTACATGCCCGAAGGAAACTGCATCGCCGAGGACCTCACTGCAGCTGAATTCGTGGCCTACACAGCAGAGCTCGCCGGCATTCCCCGTCGCGAGGCAAAACGCCGGGCATCGGAGACGCTGTTCCTCGTGGGCCTCGCCGAAGAGCGATTCCGCTTCCTCGGAGACTTCTCGACAGGAATGAAACAGCGGGTCAAATTGGCGCAGGCGCTGGTACACGACCCCGACCTGGTGTTGTTGGACGAGCCTGCATCCGGGCTCGATCCGAAAGGGCGCGAGCAGATGCTCGCCCTTATCCGGAGACTCGGCGACCTCGGGCTCAACATCATCATGTCCTCACATGTGCTCAGTGACATCGAGCAGACCTGCCAGTGGGTCGTCATGCTCGACGGCGGCACACTGTTGCGGTCCGGGCCGTTGGGGGAATTCGACCAACTGGGGACGGTCCTCGTCGAAGTCATAACCAATGCCGAAGGGGTGAGTATGAGCCTCGCCCGAAAAGGGATCGAGTCCCAGATCGACGGACCGAGGATCTTCGTGGGTCCGGGTGATTCAACCCTGGAAGCTGCGATCCTCGAGGCTATCGCGATCGAGAAGGCAGGGCTGGTCAGGATGACGCGATCGTCGGCGTCTCTCGAGGATCTCTTCCTGGCGGGCAGCAGTGATGACTGATCAGGTCATCTTCGATAGGGGGTACCGAAAATACGAAGGACCCCGTGCCGGGCCGTCAGGAGCGAGACGGGCGGTGTACCGCGACGGGGTGCGTCGGGTTCTCGGGCTAGGCAGGAAGGCCCGGCGAAAGATCTTCCCGTGGTCTCTCATTGCCGTGGCGATGGTCGCGGCGGCCATCATCGTCGGTACTCACTGGGTGATCGGAAATATCGAGGAGAGCTTGCGTGAAGGGGTCCCCACCTACGGCGGGCTCTTCGACTTCTACTCAGGAATCTCGTTGCTGTTCATTGCTTTCGCCGGGCCTCTCCTGCTCATCCCGGATCGCACCGACGGTGTGTTGTCGGTCTACTTTTCCCGCCCGCTGACTGTAGACGGCTACCTGGGAGCCAAATTGGGAGCGTTTGCCACGGTGGTGGGTGCGATCTACGTCGTCCCCCAGATCCTCCTCCACCTCGGTTTGGCCCTCATCTCCGACGATGGATTTCTTCCCTACATGGGAGACAATCTCGATGTCCTGTGGAAGGTGCCACTGATCACGCTGGCTTTTGTCGCGCTCCACGGGGCGGTGATCTCCATCCTCTCCGCATACATCAATCGCACCGGAATCGCCGCGGCCTCGTTCCTCGGGGTCCTCCTTGCTGGTGGCGCTATCGCGGGGCAGGTATCCCAGGCCAATTTCCCCGGGTCGGAGTATGTATCGCTGCTAGCGCTCGACCACCATCCGCGCATCATCCGTGATGCACTCCTCGGCGACACGGTGGAGTATCCGGCCGAGCTTGCCGGATTCGGGCCATGGACCTCGTTTATCGTCATCCTTGCCCTGTCGATCATTGCCGTGTTCGTCGTTCGGCGGCGCTATCGGAAAATCGCATGACCACAACAGTCGAGATCAATGCCCTTTCGAAGTGGTTCGGCAACAAAGTTGCGGTATCGGAGGTCACCCTCCAGTTCTCGCCCGGTGTGACCGGTCTCTTAGGCCCGAACGGTGCCGGGAAAACCACGCTGATGCGAGTCATGGCGGGGCTTCAGATGCCCTCCCAGGGATCAGTGTCCATACTCGGCGAAGACCCACGGGCGAATCCCGCGATCTATTCGCGAATCGCCCTGGTCCCCGAGGATGAAGCCGTCTACGGGCACCTGACGGCGACAGAGTTCGTCGGCCTCGCCGCCAGACTCTCCAATCTCGATGACGTGTCGGGTCGGGTCAAGGGGGCGATCGACGCGGTGGAAATGAGCGACGCGGCCGATCGAAAGATGGAGGGCTTTTCCAAGGGGATGAGACAGCGGACCAAGGTCGCGGCAGCACTTGTCTCCGATCCCGAAGTCCTGCTCCTCGACGAGCCGCTCAATGGCGCCGACCCGGTGCAGAGGGCAAGGCTGATTGGATTGTTCCGTCGCCTCGGTGACGAGGGGAAGACCGTCATCGTGTCATCACACGTACTCGCCGAAGTGGAACGGATGACGGACCAGGTGATTGCCATGGTCGACGGGCGGCTCGCCGCTGTCGGCCATATCTCGGAGATACGTGCGGCGATGAGCGACAGGCCGAGACAGATCCACATCGAAGCCGATGAAGCCAGGCTGTTGAGTGCCCGGTTGATCGGAATGGAGGAAGTTCGCGGTGTCCAACTCGACGGATCGCGGGTGACCCTCCAGGTCACCGACGCCGCTCGCTTCGCCATCCTCCTCCCCGACGTTATCGCCGCCGGTGAGTTCCAAGTCACGCGAGTCGAACCCACTGATGAGTCGCTGGAGTCGGTGTTCCGGTACCTGGTGGAGGGTTCGTGAGCGCACTTTTCGCCCATCTCTACCGTCGGGTGATGCGACGGGGCCGGGTGGTCGGGCTGACGGCCCTGTCAGCGGTGCCGGCACTGGTCTATCCTCTGGTCGTTTCGAGTGCCGATGGCGTGGTGGCGACCGACTACGCAGCCATCGTCACATCGACCGGTTATACGTTCGCAATCGCAGCACTGATCATGGCCGGAGCAACACTCCGCGAAGAACGGGACAGCGGAACCCTTGCCTACATCTACATGCGTCCGTACTCGAGATTGCGTTTCGCAATGGCCGCAATTGCGGCCGGGACCGCCGCATCGATCACCCTCGCCGTCATTGCATGGGGGCTAACGGTCCTGACCGGGTTGCTGGTCGGGGCGGGGCTCGACATCACCGGGTCAGGCATCACCCTGTTCGTTTCGGCAGCGATCGGGTACTCGGCGATATTCGTACCGATCGGGTATCTCTTCTCTCGATCGATGTTGATCGGTCTCGCATATGTGCTTGTGGTCGAGACCATCGTCTCATTTGTCATTCCCGGAATAGCCCAGATCTCGATTTGGAGAATCTCGATGTCGATCTATGCGAGCTTCACCGAATTCGGCCAGGAGGCTCTCGACGGGCTCGGGCCGATCGCCATCGGCGCCGGTGGTGGCATTATCAAACTCGGAGTCGTGTTGATCATCGGGGTCTCTCTGCTCACCTGGGCGCTCAAGAAGCGGGACGCCCTCTAACCCCAAGGTCTTTCCTGACTAGTACTCGTCGTCGGGACGCCGCTGTTTCGATGGCTGTACCCGCGGTGGTTCGCCGGGCATCTTCGGATAGTTCGGGGGCCAGGGTGCCTCCCCGATGCCGTTCTCCTCGTCTCGAATGACCCACTCCATCAGGGTGTCGATGCGGCAGACTGCCTCATCGATCCCGTCAGATAGATCCCCGACACTGGAATAGCGATCGCTGGCAAAGGTCTTCATCGGGAAATCTTCGATCTCCACGTCGGACAGTTCGCCCCAGGTCAACGGTGCTGACACATACCCGGTAGGGCGCACACCGTAGGCCGAAGACACCGACTTGTCGCGGGCATTCTGGTTGTAGTCGATGAATACACCGTGCCGTTCTTCCTTCCACCACTTTGTGGTGACCTGGCCCTCCATTCGCCGCTCCAGTTCCCGGGCGAAAGCCAGCACCGCCCGACGGGTTTGAAAGAAGTCCCAGATCGGCTCGATCCGGATGTATACGTGGACACCGCGGCTTCCGCTGGTCTTGGGCCAGCCGACCAGTCCCAGCTCGTCGATCAACGCCTTTGCGCCCATCGCCGCCTCCTTGACCTGGGCGAATGACACACCGGGGGTGGGATCGAAGTCGAACCGCAGTTCATCGGGATGGTCGGTGTCTGAGTCCCGGACCGGCCACGGGTGGAAATCGAGACAACCCAACTGGGCGAGGCGAACCACATCGGCAGCGGTCCGGGGCACGTTCATCCGCCCCGGCCGTTGCGATGGAAACCTGATCTGGACGGTATCGAACGGGGCGTTCTTGTCAGCTCGCTTGTGATAGATCGGTGGCTGGTCGATGCCCTTCAAATACCGTTTCAACATCGTCGGGCGATCTCGAATCCCGCGGGCAGCCCCCTCGCCGACCGATACAAAGTGGTTGACGATATCCAGCTTCGTCCAGCCCCGCTCGGGGAATACGATACGGTCGGGACTGGAAATGCGAATCTCCTCGTCGCCCACGGTCACCATGGTGTGATCGGCCATGCTTATCTATCACCTGAAGTCGGATTCATGCCAGAACAAACAGTAGAGAACATACCGGTCGACATCGTAGAAACGATCAGATCGTCAATCATCGGTAGGGATGTGGCGGTTGAGACGCCGTTCGGTCCAAAGAGGCTCACCTATGCCGACTACACGGCGTCGGGCCGATCTCTGTCGTTCATCGAGGACTACATCCGAAACCAGGTCCTTCCGATGTACGCCAACACCCACACAGAAACATCGGGAACCGGATTGCAGACGACCCGGTTCCGCGAGGACGCGAGGGCGATCATCCGTGAGTGCGTTGGGGGCATCCCGGAAGAACACGCGGTCATCTTCGCGGGGAGTGGGGCCACAGGGGCTGTGGACCGCCTGATCGGCATGCTTGGCCTTCGCATCCCGGCCGGGATGGACACCATGTACGACCTCGATCGGCATATCCCGGCTGATCAGCGCCCCGTGGTTTTTGTGGGGCCGTTCGAACACCATTCCAACGAGCTGCCATGGCGGGAAACCATCGCCGACGTGGTCGAGATCAGAGAAGATGCCGATGGCCACGTTGACCTCGGCGATCTGGAGGAACGCCTCATCGAATTCCGTGAACGCCCGCTCAAGATAGGTTCGTTCTCTGCGGCATCCAACGTGACCGGGATCATCTCCGATACCAGCGCGATTTCGGCGCTCCTCCATCGATACGACGCCGTTTCCTTCTGGGACTTTGCCGCTTCCGCTCCCTACGTCGGTATCGAGATGAGACGCAAAGACCCATCTGGCGACTACAAGGACGCCATTTTCATCTCGCCGCACAAGCTCGTCGGTGGGCCGGGAACCCCGGGAGTACTGGTGGTACGCAAGGATCTCGTGCACAACACGGTCCCGGCGGTTCCGGGGGGTGGGACCGTTCAATATGTCTCGTCCGAGCGGCACACCTACATATCGGACCCGGAGCATCGTGAAGAGGGGGGCACTCCCGCCATAATCGAATCGATCCGCGCCGGGCTCGTGTTCAAGCTCAAAGAAGAAGTTGGGGCTGAGCGCATCCGGGAACTGGAACACGATTACATCCGAAGGGCCATCTCAGCGTGGTCGGACAATCCCAACGTCAGGATTCTCGGAAACCCCGACGCCGAGCGTCTCTCGATTGTGAGCTTCGTCATCGAGCATGGTGAACGCATCCTCCACCACAACTACGTGGTGGCCTTGCTCAACGATGTATTCGGCATCCAGGCACGCGGGGGATGTTCTTGTGCCGGTCCATACGGTCACCGTCTTCTCGGAATCGACGCCGAAACCACCCAACGATTCGAGGTGCTTGTCGCAGATGGTTGTGAAGTGATCAAACCAGGTTGGGTGCGACTCAACTTCAACTACTTCATCTCAGAGGAAGAGTTCCAGTATCTCGTCGAGGCGGTCGACATGGTGGCGGCCAACGGATGGAAGCTCCTCCCGCTCTACGAGTTCGACCCCGCCACTGCCGTGTGGCGACACAAGGATGGGCTGCCCAAGCCGCCGGCCTCACTACGCAACGTCGTATTTGGTGAGGATTCGGCTGTTCCCGACGTGATGCCGGCGACGGCTCTCGTTACCCAGATCCGGGCGGCGAAAGCCCTCCTCGAACATTGCGCCGAAGGTTCGTCCCGCGATACGGATCTCCCCGAAGAGGCGGAGCAATTACGGTGGTTTCCCAAACCAGCTGAGGTGAACGCATGACCGAGCCCCTTGAAAACCCCAGCTACGAGGAAGTGCAGCAATGGCACCGCACCTTCGCCCCCCGGGCGTTCAATTACACATGGAACCTGCTCGATCAGAATGAGCTGACACGAGAACAGGAGGAGGACATGATCGCGTCGGCCCTGGCACAGCGTTTCCACTGGTACCAGGTGGGGTCGATGCGCAACCATGCCATCGGCGACTGGCAGGTCTCACGCGTCTTTGCAGTGCTCGGCTACGCAGACCTCGCCCGGAGATTCGGTGAGCGATCGCTTGCCCTGGCCATCGACAACGATCTAGGCCCATTCGTGACCGGGTTCGCCCACGAGGCGATCGCCAGAGCTGCAGCCGACGTCGACGATCTCGCCACTTTCGAGGAACACCTCTCTCTGGCCAGAAATTCTCTCGATCAGATCGAAGATGCCGAGGAACGCGAGGCGCTGGCGGCGGATTTGGATCAATTCGACAGCGGCAGCTGACTCGTGCGCGGAATGTTGACTCACATCGAAGGATGTGGACCTTTCGGGTTGCCCCTTCCGGAAGTCATCGGGGTCACGAGGGATGGTTGTGTCCCCGGTTGGTTATCTGGATTATTGGTAGAAGGGCAGGCGCCTGAGAAGCTTCAGAGCGGGACCGAGCAGCTTCTGATAACGGTCGTAGCTGAGTCCTGGTGGCGGTGCGAAAGCCGGGACCAAACGCTGGACGGCCACAGTTTGTGACTCGGTGTACTTCAACAAGCCCCCTGGACCGTGACGCCTCGAGAGGCCGGATTGCTTCATCCCGCCCATCGGAGCTCCGTAACTCGACCAGGCCGCTGCATACCCGTCGTTCACGCCAACCGTACCCGCCTGAATCTGGCGTGCTATTTCGACACCCCGGGCAGTATCGCGGGTCCACACGCTGGCGTTGAGCCCAAAATCGGAATCGTTGGCCATGCGGATCGCGGTTTCGGAATCAGGGACGCCATAAATGCTGACGACCGGCCCGAAGGTTTCGCTACGGCATAGGATCATCGTTTCGTCGACCCCGGTCAGCACTGTCGGTTCATAGAACCACGGCCCCACATCTGGTCGCGATTTGCCACCGATCAAGAGTGTGGCGCCTTTTTCCAGGGCATCATCAACATGACTGGCGACATTGGCGAGATGCTCCTCGCTGATCATCGAACTCATCGGCCCTGCGTATGCGAAAGAGGTCGTGAGATCCAGCTGTCGGGTCGCTTCGACGAACCTGTTGGTGAATTCATCTAGGATCGAGGCTTCGACATAGACCCGTTCGGCAGCGATACACAGCTGACCGCCGTTTGCGAACGCCGACCGAACGATTCCCGGAATTGCGATGTCGAGGTCGGCATCAGCAAGGACCAGCACTGCGTTCTTTCCCCCCAACTCCATCGATGAGCCGATCAGCCGCTCCGCCGCTTGCCGGGCGACAATCCGGCCAACGGCTGTCGACCCTGTGAACATCACGAAATCTACGTTGTCAATGAGGAGCGCTCCGGCCGTCTCGCCGTCCCCTGTGACAACCTGGACCAGACCGGTCGGAAGCCCGGCCTCTTCCAGAAGGCTGACAGCCCACAAAGTCGAGTACGGAGTCTTCACGTCCGGTTTGATGACAGCGCCATTGCCGGCCATCAGAGCAGCGATCGCGTCGGAGATACCAAGGGTGAAAGGGAAATTCCACGGGGCAATGAAACCGACCACACCATGGGGATGCGCGTATTCGTATGCCGTGGTCAATCCCGGAAGCGACACTGCCCTCCGTTTTCGCCTCAGGAGGTTCGGCCCTGTGTTGGCGTAGTAGCGGGTCGTCGCAATTACGTCGTAGACCTCTTCAAAGGCCGCGATCCGTGCCTTCCCTGCCTCGAGCTGAATCAAATCGAGAGCCTCGTCAGCGCGATCAACCAGGAGGTCGTGGAATCGGACCAGGATCCTGGCGCGGGTCGCAGGAGAGGTGGCACCCCAGCCAATCTGCGCCTCTCTGGCAGCGGCGACTGCCGCCACGACATCTGCCGCGTTGGATTGGGGGATGGAACCGATCCGTTCACCCGTGAACGGCGCAACAACCGCGATCGAATCCCTGTCTCCGGTGGCCACAGCGCTCTGCTCCAAATCCCGCAGGAGAAGGGAGTGAACCGACGGGGCGAGTTGTCCAACGGCTGGCGAATCAAGCATGCCCGGAGTGTACCGGCGCACCCTCTGAGGAGGCACATGGCCCGAGACGCCGGGCACTTTCACGGTCCTCGCAGAGTTTCAAACAAAACACGAACGGGTAGTTGTCCGCCTCATGGATTTCGCCTCAGTCACTCTGACACGCCCGGAGCCGCTCTTAGCGCTCGCTGTACACAACGGCCATCAGCTCCGACCGGCCGTCGCCTCACGAATGGTTCTCGACAGCGAAACCCGGCGGCGCGAGGAAGATTCCCATACAGACTATTTTGCGAGAAGGATCCCAAACAACGTCGTCGTCAATCGGTCGCGATTCGAAGTCGACCTGAACCGCCCCCGCGATGAAGCAATCTACCGTGTGCCAGCCGACGCCTGGGGGCTCGACATGTACGACGAACCCATTCCGGCTGAGGTCGTCGCAGCATCTCTGCGCGAGTACGACCAATTCTACGACCGCCTTCGCACCGTTTTGGACACGATGGTGCAACAACACGGCGGGTTCGTCCTGTACGACATCCATTCGTACAACCACCGAAGAAGCGGGCCTGAAAGCGAACCTGAGCCCCAAATCGCAAATCCAACCGTAAATCTGGGCACGGCTTCGCTCCCCCGCAAGTGGCGAGACGTCGCCGACACCTTCCTCGATAACTTGGGAAGTGCGTCGCTGCGCGGTGAAAAGCTGGACGTACGGGAGAATGTGAAATTCGAAGGTCGCCAGGTGGCAGCGTGGACGCATGAAAACTACGGGGAGTACGGGTGCGCCCTCGCCATCGAATTCAAGAAAGTCTTCATGGACGAGTGGACCGACCACGTCGACTGGGCGACCCAGGCATACCTCGCCGATGCTCTGGTGGGAACCATCGCCCCGGTCCTCAAGTGCTGGAGGCGATCATGCCAGTAACTGAGAACGACCTGGCCCTGGATCGGGAATTGGCCCAGATCTGCGGGTTGATCCCGCTCTTGCGGTTGGTGACTCCAACGAACGTGACTCAGGCAAGGGATCAATTCATCTCGGGGACCGACGAACCCGACTTCGAGTATCGAGACCTGCCACGCCTGAATGACCTCAAGAGCCGGGTCGAAGCCATCAATTCCCAGCAAGCCGACGACCCGGTGATCGCTTCATTGGTCGAGGGTCTCCTCGCGAGTTTGAAACTGAGACTTCGAATTCTGGCCAATCGCGGTACGGATTCATTCTTCCTAGATTCGGTTGAGCTTTTTGGCAACGTCGAAGACACGATTCTCGAACTCGCTCAATCGATTCTCACGAGTCAGAAAGTCACCTCGCCCCGGCACGAGACGGTATCGGCTCTCGAATTCGCCGAAGCAGCCCGGAGTGAAATCGATCTCTACCGGAGGTCTTACCCTGAGATGCGGGCCGAGGTCCGGGTGAGCGAGACGACTCCCGGAGTTATGGTCGAAGGCGGAAACCTGTATGTCGGAACTGAGACCAGGATCGCCCGGAGCAGGGTGGTGCAACTCCTGCAGCATGAGGTCGGGACGCACATCGTTACCTTTGAGAACGGACTTTTCCAACCGCTCCACATTCTCTCGCTAGGCCTAGCCAACTACGACGAACTGCAGGAGGCCTTGGGGGTCGTTGCCGAATACCTCGCAGGCGGTCTGCAATTCGGACGATTGCGAATACTCGCTTATCGGGTCGTGGCCGCCCGCATGCGCGGCGACGGGGCGTCCTTTCGGGAAACGTTCGACGCCCTCTCCACGCATGGGTGTGCCGGAGGGACCGCTTTCATCACGACGATGAGGGCATACCGTGCCGGTGGAATGACCAAGGATGCAATCTATCTTCGGGGGTTGGTCCGCTTGCTCGATTACATCTCCGCAGGGGGCGACTTCGAACGGCTATATATAGGGAAGATCTCGTTCGAGGCCGTACCTCTGATCCAGGACCTATGTGAACGCGGCATCCTTACCGAGCCACCACTCAGACCGAGATTCCTCGACTTCAACGGGGCCAGCGACCGTCTAAAGAAGCTACAAAACGGACTTAACGTCCTCGAATTAGGAGCGAGCAACTGATGAGAATCGGATTCGTTGTAAATGACATCGCTACCGAAAAAGCAGAATTCAGCACTACGAGGCTGGCCATGGCTGCACGGAATCGTGAGCATGAAGTCTGGCTCATGGGGGTCGGGGACCTCGGGCAGAGTTCGGCAGGAGAGGTCGTCGCCCACGCCCGCCGTCCCGAGGACAAGAGCTATCGCTCACTCAAGACGTTTCTCGGAGCAATTCAAAAGCCAGATGACGGGTTCGAAAAGATCACGGTGGACGACCTCGATGTTCTGATGCTCCGCAACGACCCATCGGCTGACGCACTCGAGCGCCCGTGGGCACAAACTTCGGGAGTTCTATTCGGACAGGTAGCCGTAGCCAACGGAGTATGCGTCGTGAACGATCCGAGCCACCTCGCAGATGCAATCAACAAGACGTATTTCCAACATTATCCCGAAGAGGTGAGGCCAAAGACTGTCATATCGAGGAACGCCGACGACATCAAAGACTTCATCGCTGACACTGGCGGCCGGGCAGTGCTAAAACCCCTTCAAGGGTCGGGTGGCCAGGGCGTCTTCCTCGTTGAACAGGGTGGGGAACAGAACGTCAACCAGATCATTGAAACCATCGTCCGGGACGGTTATGTAGTCGTGCAGGAGTATCTCGATGAGGCCGAGAACGGGGACATCAGGATGTTCGTGATGAATGGGTCAGCCCTCACCGTCGACGGCCGATACGCAGCTTTCCGCCGGGTGAACAAGGAGAAGGATGTCCGGTCCAACATGCACGTTGGAGGGGAGGCCAAGGCCGTCAAGGTCACCGACGAAATGTTGCGCTTGGTAGAGATGGTGAAACCAAAGCTGATCGCGGATGGGATGTTCCTGGTCGGCTTGGACATAGTCGGAACCAAACTGATGGAGGTCAACGTCTTCAGTCCCGGCGGGCTTGGCAGCGCCGGGAAACTCGAAGAGGTCGATTTCGCCGCTGCAGTCGTGGAGGCGTTGGAACACAAGGTAGGGATCAGAGAAGCCTACGGACCCGCCATACCGAACGTCGCGCTCGCCACGCTATAAGGATCGGGCATTCGGGAGTCAGTGCGATCGCTGTCGCTCCAGTTACTCTTCGAGCCATGGCCCACGTCCACCAGATCAGCATTTCGGACGGTGGTGTGCCCAAACTCCCGGTTGCAACGGCCAAAGTCGGCGTTGACGGGATGATGGGAGACAATCAGGCCGACAAGAAGCACCACGGGGGACCACGGCAGACTCTGTGTCTCTACTCCATGGATGTCATCGAGGAATTGCGCAACGAGGGGCATCCCATTCTCCCCGGCTATGCGGGGGAAAACATCACACTGGCCGGTGTCGATTGGCCCTCGATCCAGAGCGGCGATCGATTCCGGGTTGGAGACGACCTCATCGTCGAATTCACCGACCCGGCGACACCCTGTTCCAAGAATGCCGGGTGGTTCCTGGATCGGAATTTCAAGAGAATGTCACACACCGCGCACCCCGGGTCGTCGAGGTGGTACGCCATCGTGGTCAACCCGGGGGAGATTGCCACGGGCGACACCGTCGAGAAGTTGGCTGACTAGCCAGCAAGAAAGGCAATCGTGCGCGACCGGGCAAGGTCGCGGGCGGTCTCGTCGAAGCTGTCACCTTCGGGCTCAGCGAAACCATGAGTAGTTCCGGCGTACACGTGAACATCGACTTCGAGGGCTTCAAGGCCCATTGTTGCTTCCATGAAGGCGACCTCGTCGTGACTGATGTAATCGTCGGTTTCGGCGAGGTGGACCTGGTAGCGAGCGTTGGATCCTGCAAAATCGATCTGTTGTGTCCCGTAGAACGACACAGCGCGATCGACGATCGAATGAAGCCTGACCGATGCCCACAGGGCGAGTGATCCCCCCATGCCTGAGCCGACGATAGCTATGGAGTCTCCTGAGGCTTTTTCGGCAAGTAGTGCTCCGGAAGACAGGACCAGCGATGCCAGTCGATCCGGGTTGGCTTCCCCGAGGTGCCTCACTGCCTCCTCCTCAGATTGCGGTAAAGCGCCGAAGTTGAGATCCGGAACGAGGACGCTGTGTCCCTCATCTGCAAGATCGTCCGCCAGCTTCTTTACCGAAGACGTCAGGCCCCAGAAAGACGGAAGGACCAGGACTCCCGGGCCCGGCCCGGTGTCAGGCTGGATGAAGTAGGCGGAATCCTTGACCATGACATAGAAAAATAGCCCGACTACCCAGTCCGGCGCGACCACGGGCGAGTTTGTGGCTACAGAGTCCGGTTTTGCGGTCCGTACGGCCAACATCACCGAAGACTGCATGACAGTGGCCGGCCTCAGCGCTGCTATAAGTGATGAGGAGAGGAGTGGCCTGATCGGTTGACCACCCCTGGAGTATCACACCGGAGGCAGCGCCGGTGGCGGGGCAAGATTGACGCGGACGCGACCCTGGTACCCGAGTGCGGCGATTTCGTCATTCAATCGAATTTCTAGCCAGCCGGGGGGCGTCCTCGCCACCCGGGAGGCGTGCGACTTCGCTCTACGATCAAGCGGATGAATTCGGCTGTGGCCCCGCTCCAATACGGATCGTTCCGCACGTTGTGGATCGCATCAGTGCTCTCGGCACTGGGCACCTTCATCCAGTCGGTGGCGGGTTCCTGGTTGATGCTCGACCTGACCGGGTCGAATACATGGGTCGGGTTCATGGTCGCTTCGTCCACTCTTCCTTTGTTGTTCCTCGCCCTTGCCGCAGGTGCCCTTGCCGACATGTTCGACCGGACGAAGCTGATGCTCCTCGCCCAAACGATCATGGGCACGTCCGCCCTTGCGATGGCAGCCTTCACATATGCCGACTTGATCACCCCGCCGCTTCTCCTCGGTCTTGGCCTGATGTTGGGGACAGGAGTCGCCCTCAACCTGCCCACCTGGCAAGCATTACTGCCCGACCTCGTGCCCAGAGGGATGATTGCGTCGGCAGTCGCACTCCAGTCGGCGGCGTTCAACACCGCCCGGGCCGTCGGGCCGGCACTGGGTGGGGCGATTCTTGCATCGATGGGACCGGCCGCCGGATTCGGGATCAATTCGTTGACCTACCTCTTTGTCATCGTCGCTCTGATCGCCGTGGGGCGTCGTCTCCAAATGCCGAGCAGGGAGACGGTCTCGCTGGGAATGGCGATAGGCCTCGGCGTCAGATTCGCCCGTTTCACCCCGCCCTTCCGACGCCTCCTCACTCTGGTCGCTTTGTTCGCGATCACGTCGGCCTCGGTCCAATCGGTTCTCCCCAATCACACTCGACACCTCGGTGGCGAAGAGGTTGCCTACGGCATACTCCTCGGGGCGATGGGCGTTGGCGCCCTGGTGGCGGCCGCCTTCCGTCAGCCCTTTATGGCTCGTTTCCCCGAACGGCCTTCACAGGTCACAATCGTCGGGTTCGGCCTGGCCGGAATCGTCGTGGCAATTGCGCCGGCGATCGGGGTGGCGGCACTCGGGATGTTCGTCGCCGGATTTTTCTGGGTGCTCACCTTGACCGGTCTCAACGCCACGGCGCAGCTGATCAGCCCGCAGTGGATCAGGGGCCGCGCTATGTCGCTGTACAGCCTCTCCTTTGGAGGGATTCTTCCGATTGGCTCGATTCTCGCCGGGATACTCGCCGACGCGACTAGCACAACGATTGCGATCGCCACGATGTCGGCGGCATCTGTGCTAATCGGGGCCATTGCGCCGCGATTCAGGGTGCCGTCACTGCTCAACGTGGAGTCGCCGGAGTTCTCCGAGCGAGCATCGCCTGCCCATGATGCGACAGTGGCCGGTGGGCCTGTCGTGGTGCTGAACGCCTGGCAGATAGCGCATCACGACCTCAACGAGTTCACGGCACTCATGAACGAGGTGCGTCTGATCCGGCTCAGCACGGGCGCCTACCGCTGGCAGCTGACCAGGACCGCTGCCGATCCATTGAGAATCGTGGAGATCTTTGAAATAGGCTCATGGGAGGAGCATCTCGCCCAACATCGTCGAATCGACGACGTTTCGGCCGCCACTCTGGCGACGGCCAGGGGTTTTGACACGGGCGACGGCCCGACGACACGACACTTGATCGGCGTCGATGAGAGAAATCCGGAGCTGTTTCAAGACCTGATCCGACAACATGAGGACCTGCACCGCAGCGACGGATCGATTCCGACCTTCGATCAGGAGGATTGAGCGAAGGCCATTTCGCGTTTGAACTTCTTCCAGTCGGAGGCCGATGTCGACCAGAACACATCCGTCGCAATCTGGATCAGCCCGATCACCACGAGGGCCCAGACCGACCATACAGGCACGTCGGCGGCCACTCCGGCTCCGAGCATCAAGAATGGGATCGATTTGGTCAGAATCGCCCCTGAGGCATGCATCCAGGCCCTCGAAACGGCCGATGCCCTCAGATAGGTCGAGTAATCGGTCTTGACCCCGGGCTGGGGTCGGGCGAAAGTCCCGATAAACCAGGATGTGAAGCGGATTCCGAGTATCTGGCCCACCACCAGGTGAGCCAGCCCGTGAGTCGTTACCAACAAAACACCGGTTCCGGCGAGGAGCCAGATCCCGGACCAGAACCCTTCAATCGGATAGGCGAGCCAAACCAACAGCAAGCCAAAAACGGTTCCAGCCACCATCAGTGTCGTTCCCAACCAAAGCGGAACTACCAACACGGCCCAATTCTTGAAGGCGATCTGATCGACTTCGGCCACGGCGTCGATATGGCGGTGGAGGGAGTCGTCACGTTTGATCTCGGTCACCAATCTCCAGAATCCAGTGCCGGCGAGACCGTCACCGTTTTCCGCTGCCTGCCGGGCTTGAAGAATGGTTCCTGTGGCCGTCACGACGTCCATTATGCAGCGTTACCGTCCACTTCCTCAATGCCCATCCCACTTCTCTGCAACCCTTTACTCCCAACCGGTGTTCTTCATGTCGATGGATGACCTGGCTGAGGCACTGAGCATGAACCTCGACGACGCCTTTCCCCGTCTGGTCGAGGACGTGAGCACGCGATTGTTTTGGGGACTGCGCCGGCTGACCGGCGACGCCCACCACGCCGAGGATCTCACTCAAGAGGCGCTGATCAGGGCATATCGCGCATTGCAGGCTTACCAGCCAGAACGGATCCGCTCATTGAGGGTGCATCCGTGGCTATGGACGATCGCCCTCAATCTGGGCCGCAACCATCTGCGCGATCGCACCAGACGGCCCACTCTGGTCGCGGCAACATCCGAACCGGTCGATTTCGATCCAGACCCACCCGATCTCGCTGCCTGGCAAGACCGCTTGAATCGACTCCCAAAATCGCAACGGGAAGCCGTCGTGCTCCGTCATGTCGTTGGCATGGACATTTCCGAGATCGCGGTGGCCACCGGTCGGCCAGAGGGAACATGCAAGGCAGACATACATCGAGGACTCAACAAACTCCGCCAGATCATGGAGGCAGAAAATGACCATTGAACAACGACTGTCATCGCTACTCGGGGACCGGGCGCCTGATTCGATTTCGGAGGCCACAGCGCTCGGCACCGGTCTCGCCGACGGGTATGACTTCTACGATTCGCCCGTCGGGAAGGTGGTGGTGGCATTCAACCCGGATGGGATTTCAGCCGTCACCCTCGCCGAAGAGGACTTCGCGGCGTATTTCGGGCACCGATTCGCCCGCCCCTTGATTCGTGCCGACGCGCCGAAGAATTGGGCCTATCTGATCCCGCAGCGAATCGAAGCGGGCTCGCCGGGAAAATTGCCCCTTGACCTCCGCTCGGTCACCGCGTTCCAGGGCCAGGTACTCCTTGAGGCGGCCGCCATACCCCGCGGCGAGGTGAGACCGTACGGCTGGCTGGCCCGCCAGGTGGGCAAACCCGGCGCGGCGCGAGCGGTTGGCTCGACGATGGCCCGTAACCCTGTTCCTTTGATCATCCCTTGCCATCGTGTTGTCCGGTCCGACGGTCACATCGGCGCCTATTCACTGGGTGGACCGCATCAGAAGTGGGAGTTGCTCACCCACGAGGGTGCCGAGCCCGGCCGGCTGGAGGATCTCGCCAGCCACAATATTCGGGTGCAAGGCGACTCGTCCACCGGGGTGTATTGCTTTCCCACATGCCATGTGATCCGGGCCTCCCCGTCCAGGAATGTGGTGGACTTTGCCTCCGTGGAGAAAGCCGTCGAGACGGGCGGGAGCCCATGCCGGATGTGTAAGCCGTCATGACCCGGATCGGGGAGTCAATCCACGGAGAGCAATCCGTTACCCTCGGTGTCGATGTCTGAAATTAGTAGCGAACAACTCGCAGTAAATACCATCAAATCCCTTGCCATGGATGCAGTCCAGAAGGCAAACAGCGGCCATCCGGGGATGCCCATGGGAATGGCCGATATAGCGGTGACCCTGTGGAGCCAGTTTCTAACGGTCGACCCGGATCATCCCGATTGGCCCGATAGAGACCGGTTCGTCGTATCCAATGGACATGGTTCGATGCTTCTCTACTCATTGCTTCACCTGTCTGGCTTCCCGCTGAGTATCGAAGACATCGAGAACTTCCGACAATGGGGCTCCCACACGGCCGGCCACCCGGAGATCCATCAAGCTATCGGAATCGAAATGACCACCGGCCCCCTCGGCCAGGGCTTCGGAACCGGAGTCGGGATGGCGATCGCCGAAGAGCACCTCCGGGCCCGCCTCGGCGAAGCCCTGGTCGACCATCGCATCTATGGCTTTGTTTCTGACGGGGATCTGATGGAAGGGGTGAGCGCCGAGGCGGCCTCGCTCGCCGGCCACCTCGCATTGGGAAAGCTGATCTACTTCTACGACGACAACAACATTTCAATCGACGGATCGACCGACATAACGTTCAGTGAAGACGTCGCGGCAAGATTTGACGCCCAGCGATGGCAT
>JBGTFH010000010.1:0-16372 GCA_041747375.1 Acidimicrobiia bacterium | reverse complement strand
ATCGATCTCAGGGACGTGGTTTTCGTGAGCGCGGTCGCCTTCTACGCCGACCTTTCGCTCTGCGAGTTCCCGAATCACGTCGGCGTACCCGTATAGGACCATGGTGTCATCCTGTCTGATCAATGTATGGCCCCGGGGAGCGCCGATAAATCTGCCATCCCGACGCCGAACCCCGAGGACGAGTACCCCTTCATCCGGGAGATGCATGTCAGCAAGGCGGTGTTCCGCGATCCAACTGTCTGCCTCCACCTCGAGTTCGACCACCGAATAGTTGGCCGCCAGGTCGAGCAATTGGACGTAATCCCGCACGTCGAGGTCTGTAAACCTACGCAAGGAATTGGTGATCCACCGGGTGAGATATCGATCGACAGTTTTGCTCCGTGCCATCAAGAGGATCACGAGCAGGCCCCCGCCGAGTGTCGCGACGCGAATTGCGATTGCCGTGTTGTCTCCGCTCCCGGCAAAACCGACGACGAGGGTCCCGACAATGGTGACAAACCCCGCATTACCCACCAACATCAGCGATTCAACAATTCTTCGACGAGCCGGATGGCCGACGATCGACTCGGATTCCGAAGTTGTGAACCCGACCCCCGTTAGCGCCGACCTGGCCTGGAAATGGGCGACTTCAATAGACAAGCCGGTAGAGGTGAGAGCTATCGTTCCTACTCGATTGATTATCAGGGTCAACGTAACCACAACGAGAAGAGTTGCGATAGCGATCATGCTGAAGAACCGATACGGACCATACTCAAGCGTAGGCGCACTCGATGGTCCTTGGCTTGGGGACGGAGGGAGAACCAACTTTGAGCCGACCTGAAGGTTTTGAGTACAAGGCCCGAAAGAACGGTGAGGTGGTTATCTCCCACCAGGGCCACAAGGCGACGATCCTTCGCGGTGACAGGGCGAAGAAGTTTCTGAATCGCGTCAAGACCCGTGACCCCCAGGAAGTCATGGCGAGGATGACCGGCAACTACAAAAAGTAGCTATCAATCGACCTCGAGAAGGCGTTACCGCATCTGGTGATCGAGGGCTCCCAGTACCGCCAACAGCGATGCCGTTGTGATGTTCTCGTCGACGCCGATACCCCAACGAGGATCCCCGGAGGCGGCGGAACTCTCGACATAGGCAACCGCACGGGCGTTTGCGCCGGAACCGATGGCATGTTCGCTGTAGTCGAGGACATCGAATGATTCGATGAATACCTCTCGTAACGCCCTAACGAAGGCCTCGACCGGACCCGCCCCGTCGCCCCGCACGTCGACCGCGACGCCTTCATGTTCCACCGTGGCGTCAACCACGGTTCGATTCCCGCCCTCGGTCGCGCTGGTGCGAAGCTCGTGCTGTTTGAGACGGAACCCCGGATTTGCCGGAAAGTACTCGTTCTGGAAAGCAAGCCACATCGACTCCGGGGTGATCTCTGTCCCACTGTCTTCTGTGATGTGCTGAATCGTTTTGGAGAATTCGATCTGAAGGCGGCGGGGGAGGTCGAAGCCATGCTCTTCCTTCATCACGTAGGCAACGCCGCCCTTGCCGGACTGCGAGTTGACGCGTATAACTGCCTCATAGCTCCGCCCGACATCCTTCGGATCGATTGGTAGATATGGCACCGCCCATGTCTCGTATTTGTCAGGCAACGCCTCAAATCCCTTTTTGATCGCGTCCTGATGTGAACCGGAAAAGGCGGTATAGACCAGGTCACCTGCATAAGGGTGGCGGGGATGGACCGGAAGCCTGTTGCAGTACTCGGCAACCCGCCGGAGCGTATCGATGTCACTGACATCCAGTTCAGGATCGACGCCGTTGGCAAACAGATTCATCGCCAGGTTGATGATGTCGACATTCCCGGTTCGCTCGCCGTTTCCGAAAAGCGTCCCCTCGACCCGATCGGCCCCGGCCATGATTCCGAACTCGGCCGCCGCCACTGCGGTGCCCCGATCGTTGTGGGGATGGAGGCTCACGACCACAGATTCCCGATTCTTCACCGATCTGATAAACCACTCGATGACATCGCCGTAGATGTTTGGTGAATAGCATTCGACTGTCGCCGGCAGGTTGAAAATCAGCTGGTTCTCCGCGTCGGGCTCGATCACATCCATCACGGCATGACACACCTGCAGTGCGTAATCGGGCTCGGTCAATGTGAAACTCTCCGGCGAGTACTCGTATCGGATGACCGAGTCGCCCGTGGATTCCTCGAGCTTGCGACAGAGCCTGGCAGCGTTTACAGCGATTTCTTCAATGCCCTCTTTGTCGATGCCGAAAACGACCTCTCGTTGCAGCGGATTCGTCGAGTTGTAGAAGTGGACGATCGCCGTTTGCGCCCCTTGAATCGAGTCGTAGGTCCTTTCGATGAGCTCATCACGGCTCTGGGTCAGTACCTGGATCGTCACGTCATCGGGAATGCGCCCTTCGTCGATGAGTTGTCGGATGAAATCGAAGTCGGGCTGGCTGGCGGCCGGAAAACCGACCTCGATCTCCTTGAATCCGATGCGAACCAACGCTTCGAACATCTTCAGTTTCCGGGCCGGGTCCATGGGCTCGATAAGGGCCTGATTGCCGTCCCGGAGATCGACCGAACACCACCTCGGTGCACATGCGATCATACGGTCGGGCCAGGTGCGATCTGTGAGAACCATCGGAACGTATGGTTGATAGTGGTGGAATGGCATTTGGGATGGGTTTTGCGCGGATGGTTTCATTTTGATGCTCCGGGGAGTGGGGGGAGGAAGGTGGATTTGTCCGGGAAATGAAAAAGCCCCCGGACCGGGGGCGGGCGAGCATGGAGAGGATGCGTCGCCCTATGTGAGGAGAAGGAGGTCGGAGCGGTTCAGATAGGTCACGGGAGAGAGCTTAGCGGAAAAACCGCTGGCACAACACCGTCACCGCGTCGTGTTTCAACTCAACCCGAACCCGGGTACCGTGGTGCCATGGCTATGAGTGTGCGTCACACGCGGTGATCCCGCGTTCGAATAGGATCCAAACATAGGAGCGGAACCCGATGGACATGAAGCTCGAACTCATCATCTTGCCTGTATCCGACGTTGACCGGGCCAAAGACTTCTATGTCGACAAGGTTGGTTTCAATGCCGACCACGACCAGCGCGTCGACGAAAATCTGCGATTTGTCCAATTGACTCCGCCCGGCTCGGCATGCTCGATCGCCTTTGGTAATGGTCTGTCCGAGTCGGAACCTGGTTCGGTCAAGGGCTTACAAGTCGTGGTCGCTGACATCGAAGAAACGCGACAGGTCCTGGAGGGAAGGGGGCTCGACGTCGGCGGTATCGTCGACTTGGAATGGGGACGTTTTCTGTACTTCGCCGATCCGGACGGCAATGCATGGTCGATCCAACAGCTTCCTCAACGACCTTGAACCATTAGATCCTGACTGACCCCCTGCAGCGTCGTTCGTTGTGTTCCGGACCCGTCAAAGTTGTCCGGAGACAGCCACTTTTTGAAAGCCGCCCGAATCCCGGGCCAGTCGCCATCGACGATCGCATACCAGGCAGTGTCGCGGTTGCGCCCCTTGTAATGGGTGGCCTGGCGGAATGTCCCCTCGTAGGTGAACCCGAGTCGCTCTGCCGCCCTCATCGAGGGTGCGTTAAGGGCGTCACATTTCCACTCGACCCGGCGATATCCGCATTCGAAGGCATGATCGATCAAAAGGAAAATTGCTTCGGTAGTGGCCGTGCTGCGTTGAATCGACGAGTGAAACACGATCGACCCGATCTCGATCACCCCGCCCGGATTGTCGATTCGAAGATATGACAGGAAGCCACGCACTCGACCGTCCACCTCGACGATGTAAGGCGACCAGTCAGCACGGTCCAGCATCTGAATAACCATCGCTTCAACTTCGGCCGCGTCACCGAAAGGGCCAAAACTCATATAGGTCCACAGAGAATCCGGTTCGTTTCCCAGCGCATCAAAAATCGGCTGCCCGTCACCGAGGACCATCGGTTCCAGGGTCACGTACTCGCCTTTCAAAACGACCGGCTCGAACGTGGATGGTGGCACCCAATCAGCCAGTCCGAATCCCACAGGCTGGCCGAGGCTATTAGTGACGCTCACGATTCGACTCTACCGCGGCTGCAGAGCGCCGGGCCTCACCAACCGACAGTCCTCGTACCGGAGACCGGCGCCAATTAGATTTCGTGTGTGAACGATCCAGTTCGAGAACTAACCACGGATCGGCTCGTACTGGAGCCTCTGAGCATCGACCATGCTGTCGAGATGGTTGATGTACTCGCTGACGTCGAACTGTACGAATTTATCGGTGGACTTCCCCCGGACCTGGGCGAACTCTCTGAACGCTACAGAGCTCAAGTTGCCGGAAGCCGTACTCAGGACGAGGAGTGGTTGAACTGGATCCTACGACTCGGGCGTAGCGGGCCAGCGATGGGATTCGTCCAGGCCACCATCACCGGCTCCACCGCTGATGTTGCCTGGGTGGTCGGAGTGAGATGGCAGGGGATGGGGTTTGCCGTGGAAGCCGCCTCCCGGATGATCGACTGGTTGACGGATCGGGGGGTGAACACTTTCACTGCCCACATTCACCCCGATCACAAGGCTTCACAAGGGGTTGCACGGTCTCTGAGTCTCGAGAACTCCGGTGAGGTCGACGAGGATGGCGAGGAGATCTGGCTCCTCCCGGTAATGCACGCGGAGGGCTGAATGGCCACCTGGAATCTCGACCCGGGGGTGACCCACCTGAATCATGGGTCCTTCGGCGCCACCCCCGTCGAGGTTCTCGCTGAACAGCAGCGGTGGCGCGACCTCATGGAGTCCAATCCGGTCTCCTTCATGCTCGAGACGTATCAGCCGGCACTGGAGGACTCCAGGGAGGCCATAGCCGGGTTCGTCGGGGCCGATAGTGGGGGAGTGGTTTTGGTTCCTAACGCCACTTACGGTGTCAACGCCGTGTTGCGCTCGATGGAGGATCGCCTCGCCCCGGGCTCCGAGATCCTCATCACCAACCATGGCTACAACGCCTGTAGCAACGCTGTTGAGGTGAGTGCACGGAAGGTGGGCGCCGAGGTGGTGACCGTCGACATTCCGGTTCCTGTTAGCGATGAGGAATCGATCGTCTCCGCGATTCTGAATCGGGTGTCTGAGAGGACCGCCCTCGTCGTTCTGGACCATGTGACTTCGCCAACCGGGCTGATCTTCCCGGTCGGGGATGTCGTCGAATCTCTCGAGTCCGCCATCCCGGTTCTCGTCGACGGTGCCCATGCGCCTGGAATGATACCTCTCGACCTATCCAGCCTCGGGGCGTCGTTCTACACGGCCAATTGCCACAAATGGATATGCGCACCCAAGGGAACGGGATTCCTCTACGTTGCACCTCAACACCGCGAAGCTACCTATGCCGCTGTCGTGAGCCACGGTTACAACGACGCCTGGCCGGGGGAACAGTCGCACTTCCAATCCCAGTTCGACTGGACGGGAACCCACGATCCCACCTCATGGTTCTCCATCGGAGCTGCCGTATCGGTCATGAATTCGCATCACCCCGACGGGTGGGATGGCATTCGATCGTCGAACCACCAATTGGCCCTCCTCGGGCGCGACATGATCACCCGGGCAGTGGGAACAGAAATGTTGGCCCCGGAAAGCATGATCGGGTCGATCGCCTCGATCAGCATCTCCCCGCTCGATGGAACTTCTTCCGACATATTCGACCCTCTGATGATCGAACTCCGCCACAAATGGGCCATTGAAGTCCCGGTTTTTACCTGGCCGGACCGCAACCATCGTCTCATCAGGATCTCAGCCCAGCAATACAACAATTTGCACGATTATGAACGATTGGCGGAGGCGCTGATAGCCGAACTCTGATGCGCGAGGGTGCCTATCGTGGTTGATATGAAACCACCGGACATACCGAACCAGGGGAGTGAGCTAGACCTCCTGCGTTCCTTCCTCAATTACCAGAGGGCTGTTTTGATAGACAAGGCATCGGGGTTGACCGACCTCCAGATCCACGCCCGTCTTCCCCCCTCGACTCTCACGCTCGGCGGGCTGGTAAACCACATGGCATTGGTCGAGGACGATTGGTTCACCAGTGACTTCAAAGGTGACGACCTTCCGGATTTGTGGGCAAACGCTCCCTGGGACGACGACCGCGACTGGGAATTCACCAGCGCACGAGACATGCCGACAGAAGAGCTCTTCGAGCGATACACGTCTGCGATAGAGAGAAGTGAGGCAATCCTCGACGGAGTTTCCGACCTGGACCAGTTGTCGGTTAAAACCAGTCGCAAGGGGGAACATTGGTCGATGCGATGGATCCTGATCCATATGATCGAAGAAACGGCCCGCCACAATGGTCACGCCGACCTGATCCGGGAGTCGATAGACGGCTCGGTAGGCGATTTCCCGCTCGTTACCTAGGCGAGTCCGGAGGCCGGTTCACATTCTTTGAGCCTAGGCGTCAGGGGGCAGGCATCTCCATCGTGACCGAAGATCCCGCAATGGTGCCGGAAACGGTCATTTGCCCGCCGACGACCCACTCATTCCAGGATATGTCGAGATTTCCGGAGCTGGCGCCGGTGAAAGTCACCGTTGCCACAACCGAGCCGGAGGTTCGATCCCATGTGGCCTTGCCGGAAACTGAGAGGTCGGAAACCCAGTTCAGCTTCTTCAAATGGAAGTCGACCAGATCGGATCCAACCGTTTTAAATGTCCCGCCACGAAGCCCGACTCCGTTGTAGCCATACATGGCATGCCAGCGGGGAAACAAGTCGGCCACTGTGCCGGCGACGGCCATGGCTGTCTGTCGCTGCAGTGAGCTCGCCGGCCCGGCTGGGACGCTTACGTCGCCGAGCGTTGCCGGGAACTCATTGGTGGTGCGTACCGGCGGATACTCGGCGGCGCAGGAGGTATCTCCCGGGGAGCCGTTCTCTACGAAGTGGACGACGATCGCGGCAGCACACCCGACCACATCCCCGAGGGCAGCCACATGACCTGAGTTGGCAACCTCGACGAAGGTGGAGTTCGGGAAGTTACCGGCAACGATTCCGTTGCCTTCAGGAGATGTGAGACTGTCCAGCTCTGCGGCGAGGACGAGTGTGGGCACATCCGGATAGAGGGCTGGTGTTGGTTCGGGTGGAACCCAATTCCCCGGCGCCGGCCAGTTGATACACGACTCGTATTCAACCCATGGCGAATTGAGCCAATCGTCAACGGTGAAGGGCGAGAATGCGTTCGAATCCGTTGCTTTGAGCGTTGCCACCGAGGCTTCGTACTGCTGTGGACGTGTTTGGACCGGACTCATGATGTCCCACAACTGCGGGTAGTCGTTGCATATCACCGCGATGTACAGGCCTTCGGAGAACTCATCGACGGGACCGGCATCGCCCCAATAGGTCTGTTCGGCGGCAATTCGGAGCAGGGGAGCGGGGTCCCCGTGATCGAGCCAGGCCTCCCCGGCAGCCTCGAGCTCCTTGTAGACCGTTGTCCCATATGCCGCTGAGGCATAAAGGTATGCCAGCATCCCGGCGTCGACCGTGACATCGTGCCTCACCCCGTCACCATCGCGGCCCACACCCGATATCGGGTTGTCCCGCAACGAATCGGCCAGGGCATCAACCCGGGCAAGCGGATCTCCGGGTTTCTGAGAGCATTCGAGGTCCTCGACGCAAACAGATTCAATCGCATCACGCATTGCCCGGTTTAGATCCCGATACCAGGGGTCCTGGTCCTCAACCGGATACGAGGCATCGAGGGTCAGCGTCCGAAGTCGGTCGGGGTGCCGGAGGGCAAATGTCTGAGCGAGAAAGGTCCCGTACGAATCGCCATAGAGGTCGATCTGGGGTATTCCGAGCGTGTCGAGGATGGCTGCCAGGTCGTCGGCGGCGAAGGCCGAGCCGTACAGGTCGCTGGCGCCGCCGAGTTGGCTGCCACACAGAGCAACATTCAAGAGATAGTCACCCTCATAAGACTGCAGCTCGGGACAATCGATCGCCCCCGATGCACCGGTTCCGCGTGAGTCCATGAGGAGAAGGTCGTGCGTTTCGAGAAGTGGCTGGAACAGCTCGAGGTAATAGTCACGGCTTGCCCTGGTGGAATAGCCGGGCCCACCTTCTATCGCCACGATCGTCCCCTCGGACCAGGCCCCGCCTGCATCGACGGCCCGGTAGAGCTCAAAGGCGACATCGATCGTCCCATACGCAACATCAGCGGGGTCGAGGGGACGTTCGACGGATCCGCACCAGGCGTCTGGAGCGTCACGGCAAGGTCTCAGGTTTCCCGGGTCGGGTCGAGCCCCTGCGGGCATCACCGGAGAAATGAGGACGACGCAGAGGAGTACGGCAAGAAGAGGGCGGGCATGCTTATGCATCAACGAAAAGTACACGTTTGCTGGGTCGGATGCGCAACGGAAGTGTACAGATGCGTCGAACCCGGTTTAATCGACGGTTCCAGGCTGTGGATGAATCCTTCGAAGTTGCCCACACTTTTGGGTCGATCGTCTCATGGTGATTAGTCACTTCGCGCGTGTACAAATAGTCATGGCGGAAACGGGTACGGGGGGCTTCCGGGTCACTCGCTTCAATAGAGCGGCAGAAGAAGGATCCTGTCTCCATCGAGAGACGAGGGTGACGACGACGGGTCGCATCATCAGAATCCTCTGTGAAACGTGCGGACACATCGGTCTGAGGTCGTACGGGGGCCTCCATGGCCCGATCAGCCGGGACAGGTTCGCCCGTGATGCCGACAAGTCCGTTGACCAGATCGTCGATCTCACCAGCAGCGAATTCCAGATCGTCATCGACGATCGGTCCTACCGAACCCAGAGTGTCTTCGCCATCCAGGAGATCTACAGCCTCTAGCGATTGATTCTGCCTCTGAGATGGTGATCAGGGACACGACCCTTACTTCTTGACTTTTATCCCGCCTGAATGGCTCGCATATTAACTTTGACATAATCGCTCACCTAGAAGAGTCCCTCACCACACCGATTGACATAATCGCTCGCCTTGAACAGAATCACTCACACCAACTTGACATAACGTGGATTATGGGCGTTCCCGTCAACGAGGATCCAAAGCTGTGTCCCCGGGATTCTGAGCCTTACGCCGGTTTCGGGGTCAAAGGTGCGAGGCGGCTCCGTCCGTACGCAATGTAGGCCATCACGAGCAGGTTGACGATGTTGATGCCGATGTTGGCGAACTCTTCACGGTTGATGTGCCAGATGATTGCTCCAAGCATGACGACCATCAATCCGACCGCGGCCCAGACCGTCAGCTGCGGGCGAATACCGGTCAGGCCGGGCAATATGAGGCCAATCCCACCGAGGATCTCGGCAACGCCTGCCACCGTATGGAGATTGTCCGAGAGTTCGTACATCCAGGACATGACGTCTGGCAACCCTTCTGGCACGATGAAGTGCATCACCCCGACTGCGATGAAATAGATGCCGAAAATCCATTGCAACACCCAGAGAACTTTGTTGTGGTTCATGCTCCGAAGCTACCAGGTTCCCCGGATTCGGTCACGGCCGCCCGAAAAGCGTCCGGAACCGGGACCGGGCGGAGACGCTCTCTGTCCACAAATACGCACACGATCTTTCCAACCGCGACCACTGCGTTGTCGGAGGTCTTTGCGGTTTCGATGTGAAGCGTCATTGAGGTGTTGCCCAGTTTCTCGGCCGTAACGCTTGTTTCGAGGATGTCCCGTAGGGTTGCGGCCGATTTGAAGTCGATCTCTAGTCGTGCCGTTACCACATCGATCCCGAGCTCGCTCAACGAGATCCCATCGTCTTCGAGCTCGTCAAACCAGTCGGTCATAGCGTCGTCCCAATAGCGTGCATAGTTGCCGTTGAAGACGATTCCCTGCGGGTCGCAGTCGGAGTAGCGGATCTTTTGGATTGTCGACATGAGCCGATTGTATTGGCGGGAACAGAAGGGATCGCAACGCGGTTGTAACGTGTGTATCCCCTTTGATAGAGAGGCTTTCTTATGTCCACAGTGACAGTTACCAAAGAGACGTTTGACGACATCGTCAAGGAAAATGACACCGTGATCCTCGACTTCTGGGCCGAGTGGTGTGGCCCCTGTCGCTCCTTTGCTCCTACCTTCGAGACCGCTTCAGAGAAGCACAGCGACATCGTGTTCGGCAAGGTCGACACCGAAGACCAACAAGAGCTTGCCCAGGCATTCAATATTCGCTCCATTCCTACACTCATGGTCTTCAAAGAGCAAGTAATCCTGTACTCACAGCCCGGTGCTCTGCCGAAGGAAATGCTGGAAGACCTCATCGGTCAGATCAAAAAAGTCGACATGGAAGAGGTCCGGGCCCAAATAGCGGCTGAGAGCAATGGTGAAGGCCATGGCCATGACCATGACCATGACCACGAACACTCACACAGCTAAGTCTTAGACCTTTCTACCCGCATCCGACGACCAACGTCACGACCGACCCCTGGGGTAGGGCAACCATTTTGGAGTCGATCTGGCAGTCCGAGTACAGAGGGTCATCGGTGGTGAACCGCCCCCGCTCCAGCTCGTTGGGCTGGTGATCCCGCTCCTCCAACGCCCACTCCCCCGGCGGGTTCACGACTGCTGCAAGCACTACCCCGTCAGCGACCAGGTAGGTGACTTGAGCAGCGCCGGTAGACCCGCCGGCGCGGCCAGCGGTCAACAACGTCCCATCAACCTGGATTCGCTCGGCCACGGCCTGCTCTCGCTCGAAGTTTGGATCGCACCACGTCTTCTGGATCGACCGATCGCAGTTGAGTGTGAGACCCAATCCGCTGACGATGAGAAAGCCCCCGAGTACGGTCATGACGATGGTGGTCCCCCGCAGTTGCGGAATTCTCCACCACGAGATCATCGTCCCGGCAAATCCGAGTACCAATGTGACCCAGCCGAGTCGTGCCCACGTGCGGGACGAACGCTGGTCGGCGGCAAGCCCGAGGACCATGACGGCTCCGATGATTGCCAGCGAGAGCAGAATGTATCTGCAACGTCTGTTATGGACAGGATCGTTCTTCCGGTAAGCAAATAGCCCGTAGCCGCCGATTAGGACGCTCGACACGATCTGAAGCCATTCCAGGGGTTTTGAACCGCCCGGGTTGACCACCAGGATGATCGACCAGGCAAGAACAACGGCTGAAAAGACCACAACGACCAACGGTGATGTGCGAGATCGATCCACGGTGAAAACGCTAGATGCTGGCAGGCACTAGGTGAATTGGCCGGTTCAGGAATTCCTCCACACCCGGATATCCAGAATCGATGCCACACATGTCAATGCGGCGACATTCGGACGAACGCCCGTGGGTCGGCACCCTAACATCGGCCCTATGACAGTGATGGGATCGGTCTCCGATGACCTGGCTACCAATGGAATCGATCATTCCGTCATGGAATGCGATCCGGATTTTGCTGACACGGCCCAGTTCTGTGCTGCCTACGACATCCCCATGGAGAACTCTGCGAATGCCATCCTGGTCGCCTCGAAGAAGCCTGAAGGGTTGTACGCCTTATGTCTGGTACTCGCCACCACCCGTCTCGACGTAAATGGGGTAGTTAGACGGAAGCTGGGCGCCCGCAAGGTGAGTTTTGCCAGCGCCGAGGACACGTTGCAGACAACCGGCCAGGCCATCGGTGGCGTAACCGTTTTCGGTGTGGCCGACGACCTCCTGATATGGGTCGACAGTCATGTCATCGAGCGAGACTGGGTGATTGTCGGGGCAGGAACCAGGACAGCCAAAATCAAAGTCGACCCGAGGATCTTCGCCGACCGCCCCCGATTCGAAGTAGTCGATGGTCTGGCCAACGCTCAATGAATGGACACAACCAAATATGGCGATAACCGGAATACTTCAGATACACATCTCGAGCACGGATGTTCCTGCGGCCGTCGTGTTCTATCGGGACGTGCTCGGGCTCGACTTCTTGTTTGAAGTCCCCGAACAGTCGATGGCTTTCTTCGACCTGGGCGGGACGCGTCTCTATATCGGGAGGCCGGAAAGCTCTGACTTCGAATCCGCTCCTCTGCTCTATTTCCGGGTCAACGACATCGAGTCCGAGTACGGACGGCTGCTCGGCCATGACGTTGAGTTCCTCTCCGAGCCACACAAAGTTCACCAGACCGACACCTACGAGCTGTGGCTGGCCGACTTCAAGACTCCTGAGGGTCACATCAATGTGCTGGCCGAGGAAAGACCGGTTTAGACGTCGAGCTGTCAAAAGTAAACGATCTCTTCAGCGAATCGCCTATCTGTCGACTGGACGGCCACGTTTCGACAGCGATTTCCGCATCAGGAACCAGTATCCAACCAGCCCGATGAGTGCGAATCCGAACCACTGGATTGCATAGGCCAGGTGATTCCCCATGTCATCGAACGACGGTGGCGGGAGGGCCACCGGCAGTTGATTGCTTTCCGTGCCTTCCAGCACCAGGTACACCGGGTCGAGCGGGTAGTCCACCTGTTCCTGGATTCGAGAGATGTCGATGCGATTGAAAACGTCAACGTCGCCGTCGGGAGGGTCAATCGGTCCCAGGGCCGGACGTGTCTGACTGGGGTTGATCCAACCCACAATTGAAATTTCTCCGCCCGGCGGGAGGGCTTGTTCGATGGGTGGCGTGTCGAGCTCCAGTGGGACCCAGCCACGGTTTACCAGCACCGCTCCGCCATCCTGCTTGACCAGCGGATCGATCACGTGGAAGCCGGCCTGCTCCTGATAAACCTGATTGCGGGTGAGGAACTCCCCACTCACGTCATATGTCCCCGTGGCGGTCGCCCGGCGATACTGAAGGCTCTCGTAGTCGTCGCCGGCACCGGCCAGCAATAGGTCGAGATCTTCCGGCGGGGCTTGGTACCTGCTCATGGCAACCGCGTTTTCCTGTTGCCTTGCCTCCAACCTCCGCAACTGCCAGAACCCGAGATTGACGAAGACGACAGCGATGATCAGCACCCCGAGATGGGCCGTGATCCAACGCGGGGTGAACAATTGCTTCACCCGCAGACTCTATGCCGCTAGCGGTACCTCTTCATCATCGAGCAGAGCTTCAGCGGCTTCGAGGAGTGAGGTATGGGTGCTCCGGAAAGCGACGACTCTGAGAGCAATGGTTTGGGCCAATCTGGCGTCAATCCTGTCGTTCTCGAGCAGGGCTCTGGCGATGTCGTCAGTCCAGTACCAGTACATGTGTTGACCTCCCAACGAATCGCAACCAGACAACTAGTCTCACAATAGACCTGCTGTCAAGGTCCAGAAAAGGCAATGAAACCGGAGGTTTGTGATCGACCGGGATAAAACGGCCTACCGGTGCTGGGCTTTTGAATGTCTACTCGCCGATGTCCTCGTTCCAGAGTTCGGGATGGGTCGAGATGAATTCCTGCATCATCGAGGTACACCGGAGGTCGTCGAGCACGAAAACCTCGACTCCTGCCTCTTCCAACAGATGCTGGGGCCCGGCGAAGGTGGTCCGCTCCCCCACAACGCCTGTGGTTATGCCGTAGAGGAGGATCGCCCCGGTACACATCGAACACGGTGACAGTGTTGAGTAGATGGTTGCTCGTTGATATTCAGTCGACCTGAGACGACCCGCATTCTCGAGACAATCCATCTCGGCATGAAGGACGACACTCCCCAGCTGGACTCGTTGGTTGTGCCCACGTCCGACGATCTCGTCGTCGAAGACCAGTACCGACCCGATGGGGACTCCTCCGGAATCCCTCCCTTTACGGGCTTCGGCGACAGCGGCGTCCATGAATGTCTCCATCGGCGAACCTTAGGGCTTGCGGTAAACGGACACATGCCGCCCCGAATCGGCAGAGAATGCCTTCCGGTCGTACCACTCAAAACGGTCCTCGAGGACGAGTCCGGCAAGTTGTGCCATCAGATCGAGCTCGGCTGGCCAGGCGTATCGAATCGAAACCGGGAGGTTTCTCGTTGACCCATCTGGATAGCTCCAGATGTGTTCTGAGTCGACCTTCTGCAAATGCGGGTGGTGGACTGAGATCTCGCTTTTCACCCCGCCGTCGGTACTTGCACCAGGTTCGGATTCGTATCGATGGTTCTGGTCGAAGCCCTTCATGTCGGGCACAAAGCATTCCAACACAAAGTGGCCGCCGGGTTCTAGATGGGCGGCAACACTCCGGAAGCAATCAACCTGTCGCTCCTGGCTCGAAATAGCGAAAATGGAATTGAAAGCGATGAAAATCAGCGGAAACAGCCCGTTCACGGAGATCTCGACCATATCGCCAAGAATTGCAGTGACTAGCTCGCCATCCGGCTTGGATGCCAGCTGCTCCAGCATTTCGCTCGAAAGGTCGAGGCCGGTCATCTCGACGCCACGGAGAGCCAGAGGTATCGCCACCCGTCCGGTCCCGACCGCCAATTCCAGGGCGCGTCCGCCTTCTTGGACGAGACCGAACAGGAAGTCGACCGCCGCCGGATCGACTTCCGGATGGATCTCGTCGTAGTAGGGCGCCCATGTGTCGCCATACTTTCGCTCCAGATCGGTGGCCAGACCCTGTTCATCCATTCCAGGGAACCTAGTCACCGGTCCGAGAACAGCGTTGTGATTAGGTCGACACGGCCACAGGCTCGAGCTCACTCACCTCGTGGACTGTCACTTGTTCGGCGACGACTTCGAGACGACTCCGTCGTCCGTCCGGGCTTTCCCAGAATCGTCTTTGCACGGAACCACAGATCCAGATGCGCTCGCCGCGCTCTCCCGGTGCTTCCACCTGTTCATCGGTCGGATCCCAAAGTGTCACCGGCACCACATCAACACGGCGACGCGGTGCCTCCGCTCGAACGGTGATCAGGTAGCGGATCAAACGAGTGCCCGAGTCGAAGACCCGGATTTCGGGCTCGGTCGCAATCCGCCCGCAGAGAACCGTCAGGTTCAGGTCGATTTCCATGAGTTTCTCCCCTCATAGTGTCCGGGGAGAGTGCGTGAAACCTATTGTTGACGGAGTAGGTGACAGATTTCTAGAGGAGCTGTTGACGGAGTTGGTCGACGCCCTCGAATTCGAGCTCCTGGTTTTCGAGAGCGGTGACCAGCTTCTCCGCGGCTTCGTGATCCCCGGCAGCGAGGGCTACCCGGGCGGCGACGAACCAGCGCCGGGTCTCCCCCGGTGATGGCTGCTGGACCAGGCGACCCGGCTTGATCACGGCCCATGCGTCGCGGGGCCTACCTTCGTCGAGTAGGAAGGAGGCGTAGACAACACGAGCTTCACTGTCGATCGTCGGAGACACGTCGAAGGTTTTGAGCTTCTCCCACTCCCTGGTGACGTCGCTCTTGCGATCGAGCCCGCGAAGACAGTCCATTTCGACAGGCATGTGGATCATGTCACCGGTCATACGCCGGAACGTCCTCAGCTCGCGGAGCGCCTCGTCCCAATTATTGGATCGGTATGCGGCAAGCCCGAGGAGCTCTCGGATCACCGAACTCTTCGGCGAAAGCGTCTTCGCCTTGCGGAGATGGGGCAACGCCGCGGGGTAACGCTCGTCGGCGTATTCGTCCACCGCCCGGGATAGCTCCATGATGGCCGGCTCTCTGCGGTCTTTGGGCGTCGACCGTTGGATCTCGTCGGTGACCCACTTGGGAAGCTGGCCCGATGAGACCGCTGCGATCGACTTGGTTTGCCGGGGCGGACCTCCCTGGCGGTCCTTGCCATCGCTGTAGCGCCGTTTGTCGCCGTAATTCGGTTTGTAGTTGTCAGACTTGGGGGCCAAGGGGTTCCTTAAATCAAAGAAGGGCCGCCAACATTAGTCGGCAGCCCTTCAACTTTTAATGTCCGGCGGTGACCTACTCTCCCAGGGGGCTACCCCCCAAGTACCATCGGCGCTGACAGGTTTCACTTCCGTGTTCGGAATGGGAACGGGTGGTACCCCGCCGCTAACGCCACCGGACAAAACTTCAAATTTCAAATAGTCTCAGCTTCTGGAGTTCCGAAGGAACTCCAATCTCTCGGGCTCCGCCCGAGAGGCGAGAACTCCATAGCGAGCACATCAACATTATCTACGGATTCAATTCCAAGCCCTCGGCCTATTAGTACCAGTCCGCTGAACGCATTGCTGCGCTTACACGTCTGGCCTATCAACCTGGTCTTCTACCAGGGGCCTTAACCCTTACGGGTGGGAAATCTCATCTTCAGGTGGGCTTCGCACTTAGATGCCTTCAGCGCTTATCCCGTCCAGACTTAGCCAATGAGCCGTGCACTTGGCAGTACAACTCACACACCAGAGGTCTGTCCACCCCGGTCCTCTCGTACTAGGGGCAGCTCCTGTCAAATTTCCTGCGCTTGCGGCGGATAGGGACCGAACTGTCTCACGACGTTCTGAACCCAGCTCGCGTGCCACTTTAATGGGCGAACAGCCCAACCCTTGGGACCTGCTACGGCCCCAGGATG
>JBGTFH010000009.1:0-4476 GCA_041747375.1 Acidimicrobiia bacterium | reverse complement strand
GCCTTGGCATTCAGGTTGCCGTTGCCCAATGGTTGGCGTCCCAAGGGGTTGCAGATGGACTGGTTCTCCACTTCGCAATGGGGGAGGAGCGGGGTGAGCCCGGAACCGAGGAGCTTGTTGCCGCCGGATTCGTGGCGCCGCTCGGAGTGGTCCTCGAACCCACCGAACTCCAATTGGGGGTCGCCCAGCGGGGCCTCGTCACGCTCCGCATCACCATCACCGGTAGCGCTGGCCATGCATCCCGCCCGGCTCTGACCGACAACCCGATCGACAAGCTCGAGTCGATCTTGTCGGCGATCCACCGAATGCGTAGCCAGTCAACCGTGTCACACCCGCTGTTAGGGGCACCGGAATGGACACCGACGATGATCCACGCTGGTGTCATTCCCAGCATGGTTCCCGGAAGTTGTGTCGTTCACGTCGATCGCCGCATGATCCCCGGCGAGTCCGTCGAAGGAGTCGTCAGTGAACTGGGTTCAGCACTGGCAGCGGCCGAGCCGGACGCCCGGATCGACGTTGAGTTGGCCGAGGAGGAGGGCGTATACCAGCCAGCCGAGATCGACCCAGACGGGACAACCGTCGCCTACATGCGCGAAGCCATCGAATCGCAGGGAGAAGAAGTGCGGATCTTCGGGACGCCGTACTCGAGCGACATCCGCCATCTGATCAATTCGGCGGGGATCGAAGCCGTGACCTACGGGCCGGGTATGGCCGCAGAAATGCATGCCAGGGATGAGAAGATCATGATCGCCGACCTGGCCATCGCCGCCCGGGTCCTGGCTGCCTTTTGCTGGCGGGCCGTATCCGGAAACTAGACCGGCCGTCAGTCGAGATCGACCGGCTGGCCGATCCACGGGTTGGCTTCGGCTCCTTCAGTGACCAGAAAGGCGACTGTGGCGTCGGGCGAGAGGCCCAACGGCCGTGGCGGTCCGCTAACAGCGCCGTGCAAAACTCTGAGCGCGGCCAACGGTGCTGCCCCACAAGGTCCCGCGTCGATTCCGAGGGAGGCCAGGTTGTGTGCGGCGGCGATTGCGTCCTCGTCGGTGACGGCGACGCAAATGTCCAGGCCCGCGCTGACGTAGGGCCAGGCGAGCGAAGACATGGTCCCGCAGTTGAGCCCCGCCATCACGGTGTCTCCTGTCTCAACGGTGACCGGACGTCTTGCTTCAACGCCGGCCAGCACACAAGCCGCGCCGCTCGGCTCGACTGAGACCACGATCGTCCTGAGACTGGACGTTTCGCTCCGATAGTGGGTCAGGGCCGCCTGGAGGAGCGAACCGACGCCGGAAGGCACCAGCACCAGATCGGGTCTGTTGGCGCCCTGGCCCTCGAGCTGTTCATCGATTTCGGCAAAAAGGGTGGAGTAACCGTCGACTATCCAGCCCGGGACCTCTTCGTAGCCTTCCCATGCGGTGTCCTGCACCAAAACCCGTCTGGTGTCGTCTCGAGCATGGCGCTCCGCGGCCCGGACAGCGTCGTCGTATGAACCGGGAACGATTGACACCGTGGCGCCTTCATCACGGATCGCCTCACATGCAGCAGGGTGAACGCCCTCGGGGATGAATATGTCGGCACCATGGCCGAGAGCGTTGGCGAAGTGAGCCACAGCACGGCCATGGTTCCCATCGGTTGCGGTGACGAAAGTCACCGGACCGTTATCGGTTCGCTTCCCCAATGCCCGATGGATCGCCCAGGATGCCCCCAGGGCCTTGAAGGCGGGCAAGCCAAGTCGGTGCGACTCATCCTTGGCGAACACCCGACCAACGCTGAACTCCCTGCCAAGTTCGGGCAGGTCGACCAACGGAGTGACGTTGTACTCGGGCAGCGACCGGTGGAACCCACGCACCCCCGATGTCACCGGAACACAGGTCCAGGCTGGTTCTCGTTGCGGATTCTCAACCCACGTCGATGGGATCGGCCGGTCCTGCGGTTGCGGGGGTGGCGACGGCATCAACTGAGCCTACGACACGGTGAGTCGCGACCAGGCCCGACTTGGGAGTATCCGCCCGAACGGAAAGTGAATTCGAGGCTGAACCACCACGGGACTACTTCTTGGTGGCCTTCGGTTCGAGTGTTCCTATCCATTCGTATGACTTCTTGAACCACGAACCGATTTCCTTCGTGTCGCTCAGTAGCTCGTCGGGAACGGAGACGTAACCCCTCATGATCGAACCGTATTGCATGACCGGGCCGGTGTCGTAGCTGGAGAGAAACTCATCGGACAGTTCATCCGGCAAACGAATCGCCATGGTTCCGCCGGCATCGAGGAAACTGAACATGTGCCCGTTGCGTGCCGTGTAGGGATTCTTTGCGCCCTTCACCGCTTCACCCGCACCCTCAACGACAGCGGTATACCGACTCAAGGCGCCGGAGGGTCCCCGATAATCTGATCCACCCGGCACGATTGCTCCTTTCGGCAGGTGCATCGAACCTAGCATTCCGGCCACTGGGGCGTCACGGTGCCCAGAGGCCGGGGTCGGTAGTCATGAGTCGGTCGAGCAGGTGTCGCTTTAACCCCGTCCTTTGGTTCGGTGTTCCTACCGGTGAAGCAAGAAGAGACGCAGGTCCAAACTGTGGCGGATCGCCCCTCGAATTCGTCCTCAGCGGATCAGAGGCATCTCGACCAGTGGGATCGACAGTTTCCGCCTGGCTGGCGGGAAGCACTCCCGATCGGAGCACACCTGATAGCCGACCGTCAGCGTCAGGACGATCGTGTCGTCCTCTAGTGGTGGTTCCCTCTTCCGACCGTCGGACTCGTGCTGTGTTCCAGAAATCTTGAACGGAACGGTTACCTCCACACGACCCTCGATCACTGAGAAGACTTCTGCCAACCCTTCCACTTCGAAGGGTTGGCCCGCAGGGTAAGTCGCCGGAAACGAAACCAAACCCTCTGCGTCAGAGACCTCGACGGAAAGAGGGATGTAACCGTCGGGCACAGGCTCTACATAGATATGGAATCCGTCGGCTATGTCCAGTTCGACACGGACAACGGATTTCTGCATGGGCCGATAGACCGGCTCACCTACAGAAGAGCGAATGACTACTCCCTGATCACGGGCCTCCGCAACGTAGGCGCTATCGCCAGACTCACCACCAACCTGACTGAGCAAGAAGCTTCCGGAAGCCCGGTCGCGGTAGCTTTCCTCGAAGTGTTTGGAAACGACCAGACCCGATTCGTCTAAGACGAACGTCCCTGGATAGGGCAGGCCACGATCACGATCCGAAGCCGCAATCCCATACCGGCCGTGGTGGCTTTCGATATCTGCGTCAATCAAACCCAACCGGGTCATGGCGACACTCCCTTCGTCTGACAGGAGTCGGAAACCTATCCCATTGGCGCGGCTGAACTGAGCGAGAGTTTCCACCGGGTCGTAGCTGACGGCAAAGATCGTGTATCCGGACCGTTCCAGATCGATGCGGGTCTTCTCAAGCTGTACCAGCTGAGTCTTACACCAAGGTCACCAGTCGGCACTGCGATAGAACACGACAATGGCGCCGCGACCAGCCTCCCTCGAAGCAATGTCGACCAACTCGCCGTTCTGATCGGGAAGAACCAGGTCGGGAAACTCTGACCCGACTGCCGGGCCAATAAGGTCAAAGTTCACGGCTACTCCTCCGATTCCAACACTGGTTGTTTCTGATGAGAATGCAGATTAGACCTCGTGGTCCGGTCCTAGCGCGACCAGATCCGTGAGCCGCAGCACAGCGCCATGGCATCAGCAGGAGATCGCCGAGCGATCGCTGGTCTCAAACCCTGGCCTTCTGGCCGAAACACCGGCAATGCCGGGGTTGCCCCAGGCCCTCGTGCGCATAGGTCGGCGAACGAACTAGGTGCGGTTGGACACGGATGATTGAGTGTTCGACGTTGGGCTCTGAGAATTCAGATCAAAACGCAAGATGGGACAGCTTTATCGATCGCTCAGTAGGTCGATCAACTCGGCAGCGGCAAAGACCCGCCGGGGGCGCCCCTTCTTGCGTCGTGAAAGCGGCCGTTCTAGGAGGACCCCGGCTTCACTAAGGCGAAGCAGCGCTTCGTGCGCTGTCTGAGGAGTGACTTCGTAGCGTTCAGCGACCGTTTGAGTGTCGACGACGGGGTGTTCAGCGATGTCTTCGATCACCATCGCCGTGACTGATCGCCCCCTCGTCTCGATGCGGCTTCTCAACCGGTGGATGAGGTCCTCCACGCTCGTGGCCATCTCCTTCATCCAATCCACGGCTTCAATGACCGACCAGGATGCGTAGAGGAGCCAAGAGTCAATATCCCCGTCCTGGAAGGATCGGATCCCCGAGATGTAGCGATCGGTTTCCCTGCTCCATGGCACCGAGACGGGCACGGGAGCATCAAGACCTGCTCTATTGACCAATAGCTGTTGGATCAGTACCCGTCCGACACGCCCATTCCCGTCGACGAACGGATGGATCACCTCGAATTGAGCGTGGGCGATCGCCGCCAGCGCAACGGGCGTCAGGTCGGTC
>JBGTFH010000008.1:0-2799 GCA_041747375.1 Acidimicrobiia bacterium | reverse complement strand
CATGGTCTAGGCAAACATCATGGTTAGGGCGAGAATCCACAGTAGCGATTCGAGGCTGATCGCACGATTGAATGTGGTCACGCCCGCCGCGGCTCGGGGAATGTCCTCAGCTTCCACAGCCTCACGGATACGCTTCCACGCCGGCCGGGCAACTGCTCCCCCAACCAGGAAGCTTGCGAGAACGGCCCCGAGTGCCACATAGGTGTTCGGCGCAGCGTCAAGCACGCCTGTGGTGAGATACATAAGCCAGATTCCCGTGGCCAGCGTGGCCAGGCCCGTCACAATCCCGAGGCGCTGGGCTCTGCTCATCCGTTCAATCAGGAGCGTTGCGCTGTCGGTGTGCCGCACCGATACGCGGACGTCCCGGGGAATGAGGAGCTTGTGCCCGAACCATGCCGCGGCTACGAGGACATGGAGAATGGTGACCAGCTCGCTCATGAGCCTAAATTGTGGCAGAGCAGCCCTCACGGCGACGGGAAAGCTGGACCAACGAGTGAAGAAAAGTGGTGAATATCGCCGTCTCGTTTCGTAGCGTTCACGTAACGTTTATGAAATGCCTTCAATGCTGGTGGAAGCGAAGAACACACCGGGCAGGAGGGTCCCTGGCTCGAACCTTGCGATTTGGGTTGTACTTGCGTCCGGCGTTGGCCTGCTTTCCGCTCTGATCGCCGGGTTGCTGGCCGGATGGTTCGATTATGGGGGCGGAGACACCATCTTCTTTGGTGGCATCATGGCCTACTTCATGACTCTTGGGGCCCTCATTTTGTGGCGCGTTCCAGGAAATCGCATTGGGTGGGTCTTTTCTGTAATGGCTCTCTGCATCGGCTCTGCAGGTGTCGCTGGAGGTTTTGCCAGTCGAGGTCACCTCGTCTATGAAGCGATCGGTAGCGCACTATGGATGACCTGGGTCGGATCGCTACTGGTTCTCGTTTTCTGGTACCCCACGGGCGGGGCGCCGACCGCGCGCTGGCGGTGGGCGGAGAGAGTGTTATTGACTGCCGTCGGTGCGACAGCGATCAGCGCCCTCACCACCGAAAGGCTATGTCTTGATGGCAACGGGGGAGGTTGCCTGCGCTGGGTAGACAACCCGATCGGGATCGACGGGATGCCCAATCCAGAGTATTCGGGCCTGATGGGCGGCATTCTTCTGGCCATTGTCGGTCTCGCTCTAGTGTCACTCATCGTCAGGTATCGAGGAGCAGAGCTGAGAGAACGCCTGCAGCTCAAGTGGTTTCTCCTAGCCACCGTGACTTTTGTCCTCACCATCGGTGTCCAAGACCTCTACGAAGCACTCGCCAATGGCGACGTGCCGGGGTGGGTTGGTGCCCTGAATGCTGTTGCGATACTGGCCATCCCGGTTGCATCCACTCTTGCCATCCTCCGCTATCGCCTCTACGAGATCGATCGGATCATCTCCCGGACGGTCTCCTACGCACTGCTGGCTGGTTTACTCGGACTGGTTTTCTTCGGGTTGATCACCTTGTTCACCACATTCCTTCCCTCCGACGACCCCCTTGTGGTTGCAGGGGCGACACTGGCCGTGGCGGCGTTGTTCAATCCGCTGCGGAAACGACTCCAAGAGCTGGTGGATCGCCGATTCAACCGGTCCGGGTACGACGCCGAGAAAGTCATTAGCGAGTTCACCGCGGCACTGAAAGACAGGGTCGACCCTGACAGCCTCGTCGAAGACTGGGTCGGAGTGGTCGCAGAAACGATGCAACCCTCGTCGTTAGGTGTGTGGGTCAGGGAGGTGAACCGGTGAGAGGTCGCCCACGCCAATGGGTGCTCACAACTCTCCTGGGGGTGTCGCTGGTGATTGCGGCTGTGTTTGCTGTCCTGTGGGTACTTAACTCCGATCTCTGGACAGTAGCCAACAGCTCCAGGGTGGAAGCTGCCTTCGGAACCCGGTTTGCCCCTCTCCTGTTGACGATCGACGGGGTCGTCTTCGCCGTCGTTGGCTGGTTGGTGAGCACTCATCGCCCCGGGCACGCCGTGGGCACGGTTTGCCTTGGCATCGGCCTTGCCATCGTGGTCAGCACTGTGGCGATCGAGTACGGCGCTTACGCAGTCCTCAGCAATCCGGGGGGCTTGCCGGGTGGCGAGGTTGCCGCATGGTTGGGTAATTGGGCGTGGGTTCTCGGGATGGGGCTGATGGCCACCGTGCTGGTCCTCATCTTCCCCGGCGGTGAGCTGACGAGTCGCGGCGACCGGGTCACAATGCTGGTCGGCTCGGCGGGGATTGCGACCTCGATCGTTTTCTTCGCTCTCGCTCCCGGGCCTCTCACCAGCCTGCCCTGGGCGGACAACCCCTTCGGGATCACCGGCGCAGATTGGCTCGAATGGCTTTCGGTCGGCTTCGCAGCGGTGGTGGCGTCGATGGTGGCGGCAGGATGGTCGATGCGTCGCAGGTATCGACGATCTACCGGTATCACCCGGGCGCAGATCAAGTGGTTCGCCGGATCTGCCGCTCTGCTCGTCACTACCTACGCCGGCCAGTTCGTGTACTCCGTTCTCAGCGGCACCCTTGATGGCGGATCGGCGGCCCAACGGTGGTTCCAGACGCTGACCATCGCCACTTTCGGGGTCCTCGGAGTTTCGATCGGCATCGCAGTTCTCCGCTATCGCCTTTACGACATCGATCGGATCATCTCGCGCACGGTCTCCTACGCGCTGCTGGCCGGGTTATTGGGACTGGTGTACTTCGGGTTGATCGCCTTGCTCACCACCTTCCTCCCCTCCGACGACCCCCTCGTGGTCGCCGCTGCAACCCTGGCCGTCGCCGCACTGTTCAACCCCCTA
>JBGTFH010000007.1:0-10237 GCA_041747375.1 Acidimicrobiia bacterium | reverse complement strand
CTCCTTGTAGTTGCCCACTTGCTCGACGACCTGCACAGCAAAGTCAACGGGCAGGCCGAGACCAGCGGCTATCGCCGCGTCACCCTGACCGATGAAGTTGAGGATGTTGGGGTCATCACCGGAGTAGCTACCGATGTTGGTCGAGTCCAAGCCAAATTCCCATGCCTGCACAGTGGCCATCACGGCCCAGTTCACGGCCTGGGCCCATTCGACATCGCCATCGGCGACTACTGGTCCCAGTGGTTCCTTGGAGATGATCTCAGCCATGATGAACTGATCTTCTCCGCCTTCGGCCTCGATCGACGCCTTGAATGACGCCAACTGTGAAGCATCCGAAGTCCACGCCTCGCATTGACCGCCTTCATAGGCGGGTCGCAGCTGGGTGTTGTCTTCGAACACGACCGGGTTGAACGGGATGCCGCGAGCTGTCAGCACGCTGGTGAGGTTCAGCTCAGTGGTAGTTCCCGACTGGACACAGATATTGGCATTTGCCAGATCTTCGAGCTCAGTGAAACCGGTGCTCGTTGGGACCATCATCGCCTGACCGTCGTAGAACGTGGGGAACAAGAAGGTTGCGCCTTCCTGCCCGTCACGAGTTGCGGTCCAGGTGGTGTTTCTGACCATCACGTCGATCTCGCCGGCCTGTAGGGCCGGGAAGCGAGCTTCAGCAGTGAGTGGGAAGAATTCCACTTTAGTGGCGTCACCGAGAATCGCCGCAGCGATCACCCGGCAGAAGTCGACGTCGAATCCGGTGTATTCCCCGGAGGCGTCGACAACGCCAAATCCGGGCAGGCCATCATTGGCGCCGCAAACGATCGAGTCTGCGGCGATCACGGCAGCAAGCTTGCCACCGGTCTCGGTGGGTGGTGCCTCAGTGGTGGTTTCGGTCCCGCCTTCGCCTGCCGTTGTAGTCGTATCGCCACCGTCTGATGTACATGCGGTGATGACGAGCGTCAAGGCGCCAATCAGCGCCAGGAGCTTGATTCTTTTCATATTTCCTCCGTATTTAGGCGTGCAAAAGTCGATATTTATTTGCAACACGTACGAAGACCCTAGCCCTTTGCGGCCTCGCGATGCGAACGAAAACGGATTCGGGTTCGCCTGTGCGCCCGGAATGTTGATACTGTTCAGCCCCGGTTCGACTAGGAGGACCCTTACTAAAATGACAACGAGAAAACGACTAATTGCATTGTTCGCTGTTCTTGCTCTGGTGCTTGCCGCTTGCGGCGGCGGTTCCGACGAGACGACGACCACTGCAGGCGACGGTGGCGGCTCCACCACTACGGAGGCAATGTCGGATTTCACGGATCTCGGAGGCATCACTGTCACCGTGGGTGTGGAGAACGCATACATTCCCTTCAACTACATTCCTGTCTGTGCTGAGGACGATGCCGACTGTGTCGACGGGCCCCAGGGTTGGGACTATGACGCATGGGCGGCGATCTGTGAGCTTCTCAACTGCACACCTGAGTTCGTCGAGTCGGCATGGCCGGCTGTGATCGACCAGGTAGCTGCGGGCGAACTCGACACCGCTGCCGATGGCATCTCGATCACCGACGAGCGCAAGGAAGTAGTCGACTACTCCGACGCCTATATGACGGTGACGCAGAAATTCATTGTCGGGCTGGATGACGATCGCTACGAGACGGCTCAGGACCTGATCGACGACCCCGACGCCATCATTGCCACCCAGGTTGGGACCACCAACTTCGAGTTGGCGGTGGAGTTGGTCGGTGAAGATCGAATCCAGGCGTTTGACCAGTTCGGTCTGGCCATCCAGGCCTTGATTGCCGGCGATGTCGATGCCGTAATCATCGATGACGCTGCCGGTCTCGGCTACATCGGAGAAAACTCCGAGTCGATCAAGACCATCGACGACGCGCTCCAGTCCGATCCGCTCGGGTTTATTTTCCCGAAAGGCTCGGAATTGGTGGGACCGGTCAATGAGGCAATCGCCGAGTTGGCCGCCAACGGAACCCTCGAGGAGCTCGGTGTCAAGTACTTCGGTGCCGATTTTGATATCGGCTACGAGGACATCGAAGAAGTCGGCTAACTAGCCTCTACAATACCGATTAGTGGTGATGCGCCAGATCGTCGATCTGGCGCATCACTTTTATCACCATGACCAACATCGATCCTGAGCTGAAACCCGGAGAACTGGTACCGACGCCCGGCGGCGCGTACAAATTCGACTCGAAGGAGTTCCCCTACTGGCTGGTAGCCATGCTGGCGATCATCGGGTTAATGACATTCTTGGTCGTGTTCGATGAGGACTACCGTGAGGCATTCGAGCGAATATTCCCCCTCCCACTCAGTGCCAGCGAGGGAATAGCACTCACCCTATATCTGACTATCAGCTCATTCGTTATTGCGACGTTCTTGGGTTTGATGATCGGTTTGGCCAGGGTGAGTCGCAAGGTGTGGTTGAGCAATCTCGCTGCCCTCTACATCGAGTTCATCCGTGGCATCCCGATGGTGGTGTTCCTGTTCGCAATCGCCTTTTTCCTGGCTCCCGACTTTGCCGAGCTCATCGGCCAGCCAAGCCGGGCAATCCCGCAGGCAGTACGAGGCGCGGCGGCGCTCTCCCTCTTCTACGCAGCGTTCATCGCTGAGGTGTTCCGGGCAGGGATCCAGTCGGTACCGGTGACACAAAGGGAGGCAGCCAAAGCGCTGGGCCTCAACGATCGCCAGGTGATGCGCAAAGTGGTCTTGCCCCAAGCCGTGCGAAATATGCTTCCGGCCCTCGGCAACGACCTGATCTCACTGATGAAGGACACCTCCTTAGTCAGCGTCCTGGCGGTGAGGGAGTTGACCCAAATGGCCCGGCTCTACTCGGGATCCACCTTCCGGTTCCGGGAGTCATTCCTGATCCTGATGGTCCTCTACGTGGTGCTGACCTTGATTCTCAGCCTTCTCCTGCGGTGGTATGAGAAGCGACTCGCCATACCGGGGAACCAGGAGAGCTAACGGTCGAGTAACGCCTCGACGCGTCTAACGATTGAATCGGGATCCATACCCGCCCACTCGATGACGTCGCCGGGAGAACCGAACGGAAGGAACCGGTCGGGTACGCCGATGCATGTGACGTCCTTGACCATCCCGGCGTCCGCAAAGGATTCCATGACTGCGGCGCCAAAACCGCCGGCGAGGACGTTGTCCTCCAACGTGACGACATGTTTGGCGGGCGCCGCCCACTCCTTGATTCTGGGGTCGAGCGGCTTTACCCAACGGGCATTTACCACTCCGACGTTCGCGTGACGTTGACGGAGGTCGACTGCGACCTTCTCTGCGACTTCGACCATACGCCCCACCGCGATCAGCATGACATCGTCGCCATCACTGAGTAGTTCGGCTCGCCCGACCTCGATGGGTTCAACCGGAAGGCTGGGGATGCTGGCAGCGCCACCCTTTGGATATCTGATCGCGATCGGGCCATTGTGATCGACCGCGGTTTCGATCATGGCGCACAACTCGGTGGCGTCGGCAGGAGCACCGACGGCCATATTAGGAATCATCCGGAGATAGGAGAGGTCGAAGACCCCATGATGTGAAGGGCCGTCCGGACCGGTGATACCGGCGCGATCGATCAAAAACACTACGGGAAGGTTGTGCAACGCCACGTCGGCGACGACCTGGTCGAAAGCCCGCTGCAAGAAAGCCGAGTAGACCCCAACGACAGGCCTCTTACCCGCCATGGCCATGCCGGCGGCCAGGGTGACGGCATGTTGCTCGGCAATCCCGGTATCGAACACCCGATCCGGGAATCGCTGCGACATCTGCATCATTCCGGTGGTGGAGATCATCGCGGCCGAAATCCCGAGCACATCGGGACGGGTCGCCGCCGCCTCGGCGAGGGCGCGCCCCGCGACGTCAGTCAATTTCAGCTCGCTCTTGTGGGCCTTGCCGGTGACTACATCGAAAGAACCCACACCATGCAGTTTTTCCACCTCATCTTCGATGGCCGGCTGGTACCCGTTGCCTTTTTCGGTGACTACGTGAACCACCACAGGTTCGTCGTACCTCTTGGCCGTCTCAAAGGTTTCCTCGAGAAGCTCGATGTCATGACCATCGATTCGCCCCGTGTACTTGAGGCCCAACGAGTCGAAAACGGTGGATGGCTCCAGAATCTGCTTGATCGCCTCCTTGGTCCGATTTGCCAATTCGTCGGCGGTCTCCCCCACCAGGGGAACACTCCTCAGAACCTTGCCCAGGGTCCTCTTCGCTCGCTCGTAGCGGGGGTCGAATCGAAAGTGGGCGATATTGGCCAGGGCAGCGAGGCCACCCACGGTGGGTGCGTAGGAACGTCCGTTGTCGTTGAGGACGATTATCAGATTCCTGGGTTTGGCCACCGCTATGTGATTCAGAGCCTCATAAGCCATTCCCCCGGTGAGCGCGCCATCACCGATGATCGCAATGGCATGTCCGGGATAATCGGCGAGGGCGTGACCTAGGGCGTAGCTGAGCGACGTCGAGGCGTGGCTGTTCTCGACGAAGTCGTGTTCCGACTCCTCACGACTCGGATAACCCGACAGGCCGTTGGTGTGGCGAAGCTGATCGAACTGGTCCTGCCGACCGGTCACCAGTTTGTGAACGTAGGCCTGATGGCCGACATCCCAGAACATCCGGTCATTGGGCGAATCGAAAGAACGGTGGAGGGCCAGGGTCAGCTCGACGACACCCAAATTGGGCGAGAGGTGGCCTCCGGTGACCGAGACCTTCTCGAGGATGAACGAACGGATCTCGCCAGCGAGTTCTCGCAATTGATCGTCGGAAAGATCCCTGAGATCTGCGGGCCCGGAGATTTGGTCGAGGTACGACATAGGAACTGGCTAAAGGGTAGTGCCCGCCCCAGCCTTGTCATTCATCTAAATCCGTTCTGTGCACGGTTTTTGTGGCCAGGACACACCTTTGGTTCACAAAACGGTATTACGGGCTCGCACTCACCTTTCTGTGAACGGTTTTTGTGGCCAGTACGCACTTTCGGTTCACAAAACGGTTTTATGGCGCGAGCGGGAGCCGGACCGTGAGGGTAGACCCCGCACCGAGTTCGGATGTGGCGGACACGGTGCCACCGTGGGCCTCGACCGAGTGCTTGACGATCGACAGGCCCAAGCCGGTACCACCGGTGGTACGTGATCGGGCGGCATCGACACGGTAGAAACGCTCGAAGATCCGCTCCAGGTCGCGGCTGGGGATCCCGACACCGGTGTCGGACACTGCCGCAACAGCCGCACCGGCATCTTCTCTCAGCGTCACCGCAATGGAACCGCCAGCAGCTGTGCAACTGATCGCGTTGTCGATCAGATTTCCAAAAACGATGCCGAGATCTCGTTGGCTGCCCATAACTGACACCGGGGCCAGGTCTGTCGAGACCTCCACACCCTCCTCCTCGGCTCGCTCCCTGAACCGGGCCACTTCCTCCCGGATCACTCGGTCGAGTCGTACCAGGTGGAGTTCGGGGGCTTCTCTTTCCAGGCGTGAGAGGTCGAGTAGGTCTGAGACGAGTCGATCGAGCTGGCGAGCCGCCTTCTCGATATTGGCTGCAAACCCGAGCGCTGATTCGTCCCTGCGCTCCACTGCGGTAGCGAGAGCCTCGGCCGAGGCAATGATCGATGAAACCGGCGTCTTCAATTCGTGCGAGGCATTGGCTACAAAATCACGTCTCACCGAGGCGGTGCGCTCCCGATCGGTCACGTCGACAAGCACCAATACAACTCTGTCGTCACCGGAGAACGGAGTAGCCACTCCCAGTATCCGACGCTCGGGGGAACCATGGGCGACTACGAGATCAACAGGTGCACCTCCGGCGCGACACTCCCTCACCGCGATCTGTAGCGGGTGAGGGGTCAAGCCACTCAAGTGTTCGGGTACCGGGCTGATCAGTTGCGACGCCATCGAGTTCGAATAGACCACCTCGTCATCAGGCCCGAAAAGGATGGTTCCCTGCGGAATTGCCCCAAGAACCACGGCGAGTGTCTCGCTTGCCAACTCGGACTGCTCCAAACGCTGGCCCAGGTCATCCGCCAATCTGCCGACCGAAAGCCCAAGCTCATCGATCTCCTTGATCGCAGACCGGTCCGGTCGCCGATCGAGGTCGCCACTTGCAATGGCGAGGGTGGTATCCCGAATCCTTACGATGGGGCGTGTCAACCTCTGTGCCAGGAGCGCCACGACCACCACCCCAACTAGGCCCACAAGCACCGATGTCCATAGCACTCGGGTCCGCATTGGGGCAAGCCGCTCGACTATGGCCCGGTCAGAAACAGAAACGCGAATCACCAGGTCGCTGTCGTCGGGAGGCAGCGCAAGATAATGTTGCTCGAACCCGGTGCTCTCACTACGTCGTGACGCAATTCCGACAGTGCCGCCCAACGCCGTGATGACTTCGGGGCGCGAACCATGATTCTCCATTGCCTCCGAATCGGAGTGGGAATCGGCAACTACCACGCCGTCGCTTTCGATGACTGTCACCCTGAGCCCCGACACCGCAAATACTTCCTTCACCCATACTTCCATGTCGGCCTGATCGCTGGGCATCGACAAACGCACTAGCTCGGCGTCGGTCTCCATCGCGACTTCGAGATCCCTAACTAGCGAGTTGTAAATCTGCCGCTGGATCGTCCATCCGAGCACTCCGATCAACAGCAGATAGCTAATCGAGTAGTAAATGAGAAATCGGACGGAAAGTGAGGTGCGGGCCGATCGTTGGCTGCTACTCATCGACGAACTTATAGCCCAGACCCCGAACTGTCAGAATGTGCCGTGGCTCCGCCGAATCTTCCTCGATCTTCTGTCGAAGTCTTTTGATATGGACGTCGAGGGTCTTGGTATCACCAAAGTACGACGACCCCCAGACTTCATCGATGAGAATGTGCCGCGCCGAAAGCCGGTTCTTCCGTCTCATAAGCGTCTCCAGGAGCTCGAATTCCTTGGGTCGCAGCTCTACTTCGTCGCCATTGACGCGCACCGAGTGGGCGTCGACATCGACCTCGATAGGTCCGCCGCGCAGCACTTCGTTTGTCTCGGCCAGCACCCCACTCCTCGCCGAGCGCCTGAGTTGTGCTCTAACTCGCGCAACGAGCTCTCTCATCGAAAAAGGCTTGGTGAGGTAGTCGTCGGCCCCCAGCTCGAGGCCGGTCACCTTGTCGGCCTCCGAGTCCTTGGCGGTGAGCATTATGATGGGGACGTCGGAGAAGATGCGGATCTGGCGGCAGACGTCGAGTCCGGACATACCCGGGAGCATCAGGTCGAGAAGAACAAGGTCGGGCTTTTGGGTACGTACTGCTTCCAATCCGGATCGGCCCGCATCGGCTACCACCACGTCGAACCCTTCCACCTCGAGCGAATATCGGACCGAATCGATCAGCGCCGGTTCGTCCTCAACTATCAGAACTCGGTTAGGTCGCGGATCAACCGATATTGTCATTTGTGGACCGGACGAGTCCTGCCTCATCGAATCCAGCCCGGTCGCCCGTTATCAGGTAGATGGTCTGTTCTCCGAAATCGACGGCCTGGTCGCCAATCCGCTCCAGAGCCCGAGCTACGAGGAGCATTTTCGTAGCCCACTCGAGGACGCCCTTGTCGTCGGAGACCTCTACCGCCTCACGGTACATGCTTGCGTTCAGCCGATCGACCGGCTCGTCCATCGATGGGAGCAGCCGCGCTTCGTCGACATCTTTCCGAACGAATGCTTCGATGGCGGTCCGGATCATGGGCCTTACCAGATCACCCATCTCCTGGATGATGCCGGAGATTCGATCTGAAGTGGGAAGATGGGAGCTGAACCTGCCCATCTTCGCAATATTGACGCATTGGTCGCCCATACGCTCGAACGTGATATTGAGGTGGAGGAGAACCGCCATTCGGCGTAGGTCGGATCCCATTGGTTGAAAGCGGGCCATCAGCGTCGTCCAGGCTTGGTGGATCTCAAAGTACTCCTGGTCGATCTCGTCGTCCATGCTGAATACCTGATTCGCCAGGATCTCGTCGTTAGCGATAACCGAAGTGACCGCCATCTCGACCATGGTTTCGGCTTTCGATACGGTTCCCAACAGTCTCTGTTCCAGGGCATCCAGTTCTGAATGGAATTGGAGATTGTGGTCGCTCATCCGAATCGACCTGTGATGTAGTCCTCGGTGTCCTTTTCCTCCGGCGAGGTGAAGATCTTGTCGGTTTCGCTGAATTCGACCATATAACCCGTCCTCATGCCCTCTTCCGTCAGTTTCACGTTGAAGAATGCTGTACGGTCACTGACCCGCGCGGCCTGCTGCATGTTGTGGGTGACGATGATGATCGAGTATTCCTTTTTGAGCTCGAGCATCAGCTCTTCGATCCGTAGTGTAGCGACAGGATCTAGCGCCGAACAGGGCTCGTCCATCAGGACAATGTCAGGATGCGTCGCAATTGCACGAGCGATGCACAGTCGCTGCTGCTGGCCACCGGAGAGGGAATAGCCGCTTTCCTCGAGTTTGTCCTTAACCTCGTCCCACAGCGCAGCGCTCCTGATCGCTTTCTCAACCAGGCCGTCCATGTCCGCCTTGGACCCTTTGAAGCCGTTGATTTTCGCTCCCCACGCCACGTTGTCGTAGATGGATTTGGGGAACGGATTCGGCTTTTGGAACACCATCCCAATCCTGCGGCGTATCTCAACGGGATCCACGTCGCTTTGGTAGATGTTCCGACCCTTGAATTCAACCGCTCCCTCGACGCGGGCGCCCGGGATCAAATCGTTCATCCGGTTCAGTGACCTCAAAACCGTTGACTTTCCACATCCCGAAGGCCCGATGAGAGCGGTTATCTCGTTGGTGCCAAAAGGAAGGTTGACGTCACGCACCGCCTTGAAGTCACCATAGAACACCTCCATGTTCACGGTCCGGATGACCGGGTCCAATCCACCGATGGATCCTAGGTCGGTCCGCTCGGCGGCTACTGTCGGAGTGGTATCAACTGTCGGTGTGGCATCGGTCATTGTCTTGGCTTTGGTCTCATAGATCACATCAAGCTCCTGGAGTAGCGATTGCGGAGCAATACCGCGGTGGCATTGAGAGTTAGCAAAAGGATCAACAGCACCAGTATCGCAGCTGCAGCGATATGCTGAAACTCTTGCTGGGGGCGGGAAGTCCACTGAAATATCTGGATGGGCAGGGCAGTGAACTTGGCAAACGGCCCAGCAGGATCAACCGTGATGAAAGTGGACGCCCCGACGACCACCAAAGGGGCAGTCTCACCAAGGGCCCGGGCCATCGCCAGGATCGAGCCGGTCATGATCCCGGGCACAGCAACCGGCAAGATGTGTTTACGGATGGTTTGCCACTTCGTGGCTCCCAAGGCCAGGCCCGCGGCGCGTAACGAGTTGGGCACCGCCCGCAACGCCTCCTGGGAGCTGATGATGATCACCGGCAGGATAAGGAGGCCAAGAGTCAACCCTCCGGCAAGGATCGTCCGCCCATTCTCCGACGCTCCCGAGCCGCCAAGGAACATGGATCCTGAGGTAAGAGGCTCGAGGGTGCGGACCAGGATGGCGAGACCGAGCATTCCGTAGATGATCGAAGGAACACCAGCCAGATTGTTGATATTTGTCTGGATCAGCCGGTTGATCCGATTCGGTGCGGCGAACTCCTCGAGGTAGATAGCCGCCGCTACGCCGACCGGGAAGGCAAAGAGCACTGTGATCAGCATCAGCCAAAGAGAACCGAAGATGGCAGTGCGAACTCCGGCCAACTCCGGGACGTCGGACTGGGGCGACACAACAAATTGCCAGCTCAACCATGCTCGAAATTCGGGCTGAGCCCCGGGATGTTCCTCCTGGAACGCCGGGCTCAAGATCTCGGCCTCGATGGCCGAACCATCGACCAGCGACTCGGTTAGGTCCCAACTTTCCACGACATCGGGGACGACGATTCGCTCGTTAACCAGTTGGAGGACATTGGCGTGGTCTCGAGGCACCGAGGTACAACCTGTCGGTGGTTCCGCAGAGCCGCAGATCTCGTTCCAGGTGGCTTCGCTTTCGAAAACAAGCTGGTCCTCGTAGAACCGCTGGTCGCGCTCCAGTCGCCTCCCTACGTTCGTCGATATCCCCTCCTCGAGGACGGACACGAGCTCGTCCTTGCTCAGGTCGGCCAGAGCCACCTCTTCCGGGTTGTAGCCAACTGCGGCGACAATTGCTTCGGGCTCCACTTCATTGACGATTGCGGTCAGCCCGAACGCGGCATTGGTGATGGTGTAGAGAAGAGTGGCA
>JBGTFH010000006.1:0-7936 GCA_041747375.1 Acidimicrobiia bacterium | reverse complement strand
GTGGGGGATGTGCTTCAAAGGTCTCGGTCAACTCCGGACGTGCTCTCCGAGCGCAACCCCTCGAACCGCTCCAGCAAAGCACGCTCGTCAGCCGTGAGACCGGTCGGGATTTCGACGTCGACCACAACGATGAGGTCGCCTCGACCATGTCGTCCCAGGTGAGGGATGCCGTGCCCGTCGAGGCGGAAAACCGTTCCCGGCTGGGTTCCGGCCGGGATCTCGAGATCGATTGCGCCGCCGTCGAGAAGCGGAACCTTTGTCCGGGAGCCAAGCATGGCGTCTAAGGCGCCGATGAGGGCCCGATGGATCAGATTCGTGTCATTTCGCTCGAAACGCGGGTCTTCTGCCACGGCGATTTCGACATGGAGATCCCCGGTGCGGCCCCACCGACCGACCGACTCACCACGGCCGGTAAGACGCAGTCTGGTACCCGTGGACACCCCGGGCGGAATCTCCACGGTGACCGTTTTCGCTTCGCTGACAACTCCGCTGCCGCTGCAATCGGGGCATGGGCTAACCACGATCTGTCCTAGACCGCGACAGTCGGGACAATCTGTGACGGTCATCATGGTGCCCACGATCGATCGTCGTGCCATGCGTACCGACCCGGCGCCCCCACATTTACCGCACGTCTCCATCCTCCCGTTGGCAGCACCGGAACCCGAGCATTTCGCACAGTCGAAATCGGCGTGATAGTCGACGTCGATGTCGCAACCGAAGGCAGCCTGCTCGAGAGATATATCAGCCCGGACCAGGATGTCGCGGCCCCGGGTGGGGCGCGAAGCCGCACTCGCTCCGAAAAGACCGCTTTCGCCGAAAACGGAACGGAGAATGTCTTCGAACCCCCCACCGAAGCCTCCGAACAGATCCGAAAGGTCGATTGTGTCTCCGCGGTCGTATCGTCGGCGTCGATCGGTGTCGGAGAGGACCTCGTAGGCCTCGGCAGCGTCCCGGAATCGTGCTTCGGCAGCGGGATTGTTTGGGTTGGCGTCAGGATGGGTGTCCCGGGCCAAGCGCCGGAATGCGGATTTGATCTCGGCCGGAGTTGCGTTCCGACCCACCCCGAGGATCTTGTAGTAGTCCTTGGCCATTACGCCCCCGACTGGCCGATCTGGTCCTCGAGTTCGCGGGATATCTCTTCTACGGCTGAGATCACCCGTTTGTAGTTCATCCGCATCGGCCCGATGACCCCCACCGTCCCGCCACCGGATCCAGAGTCGTAGGTGGTGGACACCACGGCCATATCGACATCCACGGCAGGAATGTCACTACCGAACTGGATCGAAGTCCCCGATTCTGAGGCCAACAGAGTCAGCACTTCGGCCTCTCTCTCCAGTACCTCGAGAACACGGCGAACTGCGGAGAGATCGTGCCAGACGCTGGACAACCGTTGGGTCCCCCCGACGAAGACCTCCGAACCGGTGGATGCTGCGAGGTGCGCCGCGTCGATCAGGGTCAGGACTGCCTCGTGCACCGGGCGGGAGAGGTCGGCGACCAACTCATCGGAGAGCGTCGGGTCGGCGCCCAGGGTCCGACCTTCGTAGATCCGGCTGACCACCTGCTGGGCCTCCTCCAACTCGCTTGGCGTCACCGGCTGGCGTAGCCGGCCACGTTGCTGGGCCACCCGTCCTCCTTCGGTCACAGCGACAAGCAGCACCTGGTCGGCGTTGATCTGAACGGCATGAACCGAGCGAACCCGGTCGGCCAGTATCCCCGGAGCGACCACCACCGCTGGAAGATCCGTCACGTCGGCCAGGAGATCTGATGTTGCTTTGAGGAGTTTGGACAATTCGAGGTGGACGTCTCCAAAGAATGTGCCGATCTTGAGCTGGGCCGCGGAGCGCAAACGTCCGGGGTTGAGATGATCGACGTAGTATCGATATGCCGTGACAGTGGGAACCCGCCCGGCCGAAGTGTGCGGTTGGACCAGGAATCCTTCGGCCTCGAGAGCAGTTAGGTCGCTCCGGATCGTCGCCGTCGACACCTGCAGCTTCGACCGATCGGCGATCGCACGCGAGCTGACCGGTTCGCCGGTCCGGATGTGTTCCTCGACCAGTGCACGCAAAATCTCCGAGCGTCGATCCTCAAGCATTGCCCAACACGTTATCCGGAATTTCTCGATGTTCCACAGTCATCGCTCGTTCTATCGACCTCGGATCCAGAGCGAGGACCGATCTGAGCACTTCATCAGTGAGAAGCGGTCGTTCCACACGGATCCACCCATCGGTGACTGAAATCACCCCGGCAGCCAGCAACCTCTCGCCGTCAGGGGAATCGAGCAGCACCCGACCCCCTGGTCCGGCGTCCGCCCCGATCGACCGGCGGAGGCCGACGAAGAGCCGATCGATCTCCAGTTCCGCCCCAACCAACGCGGCGTCTTCTGCCGCGACGGCCGGGCGCCCTTCTTCGACTGCAGCGAGGTATCCATCGAGCCGGCTCAGGTTCCGGCTCCTCACCCGATCGCGAAAACGATGGGCACTGTTTCCATATGCGACATACTCACCTTGAGCCCACACCGTGCTGTTGTAAACGCATTCCCGACCGGGGCGTGCCCAATTGGAGACCTCATACCGCGACAGGCCTGCAATCACCAGTACGCGGTCGGCCATTTCGAAACGGTCTGCCTGGACGTCCCCATCGGGGGCAGGCGCTCCGGCTTTGACCTGCCGGCCCAGCGGTGTCCCTGGCTCGACGGTCAGCGCATAGCAAGAGACATGGTCGGGCCCACAGGCAACGGCGTGGTCGATGGTCGCCAGCCAGGAGCGATCGGTCTCGCCGGGCGTACCGTAGATCAGGTCTATCGAGACATTCTCAAATCCGGCAGTTCGAGCGGTATCGACGGCACGACTGATCTGGTCGGCGTCGTGACGACGACCCAGTTGTAGGAGAATGTTGTTGTCGAAGCTCTGGGCACCGAACGAAATTCGATTGAAACCGGACTCAGCCAGCCCATCGGCGGTGGAGTCATCAAAGTCCTCGGGGTTGGCTTCGAGCGAAATCTCGGCGCCGCTGGCAATGCCATGGTGTTCGGCGAGCGCGGAGATTATCTCTCCAAGCATCGACGGAGGCATCCGGCTCGGTGTCCCACCGCCGAAGTAAATGGAGTCCAGTGGTTTCCACGGCCGGTCACGTCGAATTTCCAGGACAACCGCTGCCAGATACCGTTCCAGCTGATCGTCACGTCCGGCGACTACGGCGAAATCGCAATAGGGACAAACGGCGCTGCAAAACGGGATGTGAACGTAGGCGCCGATCCGTTCAGTCATCGTCAACGCGAAGGGCGGCCACGAATGCCTCCTGTGGCACCTCGACCGAACCAACCATTTTCATACGCTTCTTTCCCTCTTTTTGACGCTGGAGGAGCTTTTTCTTCCGACTGATGTCGCCGCCGTAGCATTTCGCTGTCACGTCTTTACGTGTCGCTTTGACCGTCTCCCGACTGATGATCTTGCCCCCGATGGCAGCCTGGATTGGCACATCGAACAATTGTCGGGGGATCAGTTTGCGGAGCCGGCCTGTCATGGTCTTCCCGTAATCCTCTGCTTTGTCACGGTGGACCACGGCAGAGAAGGCGTCAACGGGCTGGCCGTTCAACAGGATGTCCACCTTTACAAGGTTGGATACCCGATACCCGGCGGGTTCGTAGTCGAGTGACGCATAGCCTTTGGTCTTGGACTTGAGAAGGTCGAAGAAGTCGAAGACCACCTCGCCAAGCGGGATTTTGTAGTCGAGCTCGACACGCTCTGAGCTCAGATAGTTCATATTGCCCACCTCGCCACGCCGGTTGGTCACCAATTCCATGATCGGGCCGACGTACTCGGTCGGAGTGAGGATCATCGCCCGGACGTATGGCTCCGAGATCGATTGGCGATCGGTGGGGTCGGGGAGGTCCTGGGGGCTCTTGATCTCGACGATCGATCCGTCGGTCTTGGTCACTTGATAGGCGACAGAGGGGGCTGTCGCCACCAGATCGAGGTCGTACTCCCGTTCGAGTCTTTCCCTCACGATTTCCATGTGGAGCAGTCCCAGGAACCCGCATCTGAACCCGAATCCAAGGGCCTTGCTCGTCTCCGGTTCATACACCAGAGATGCGTCGTTGAGTCGGAGTTTCTCCAGGGCTTCGCGCAACTTCTCAAAGTCGGCACCATCGGTGGGAAACATCCCTGAATACACCATCGGCTTCGGCTCGTCATAGCCGGGCAGCGGTTGGGCCGCCCGCACCGACGCGTCGGTGACGGTGTCACCCACCCGGACACGGTCGATCTCTTTGATCCCGGTGATCAGATAACCCACTTCACCCACTCCGAGGGTCTTCAGGACTTTGGCGCCTGGGGTCAAAACCCCGATCTCGGTGGCATCGTGGTTCTCCGCCGTGGCCATGAAGCGCACCTTCTGACCGGCACTGAGAACGCCATCGACCACCCTGACATGACAAACCACGCCACGGTAAGCGTCGTAGTAGGAGTCGAAAATCAACGCCCGGAGCGGGGCCGTCGGGTCTCCACCGGGTGGGGGAACCGACTCCACGAGCACTTCGAGCAGGTCGTCGACTCCCTCACCGGTCTTGGCAGAGATTCGCACCACGTCATCGGCGTTGCCACCGATGATATTGACGATCTCTTCGGCGACCCGCCCGGGATCGGCAGCGGGAAGGTCGATCTTGTTGATGGCAGGTATGACCTCCAGACCGGCATCAATGGCCATGTACGCATTGGCCAGCGTCTGCGCCTGAACACCCTGCGCCGCATCGGCCAGGAGGAGCGCACCCTCACAGGCGGCGAGTGAGCGGGAAACCTCGTAGGAGAAATCGACATGACCGGGTGTGTCAATCAGGTTGAGGATGTACTCATTGCCGTCCCGTGCTTTGTACGAGAGACGGACGGTCTGGGCTTTGATGGTGATACCGCGCTCTCTCTCGAGGTCCATCGAGTCGAGAATCTGTTCCTTCATGTCGCGGTCGGCAACGGCACCGGTGAGTTGCAACAGGCGGTCAGCGAGTGTCGACTTGCCGTGGTCGATGTGAGCGATAATGGAGAAATTGCGAATGCGCGATTGAATGATTTGCACCGGGTGGGGTGTCACATTGTACCTTCAATCGGTGCTCTGCTACTCTTCCGGGGCGGAGCGACGACCACATGACCGTCCGACGCAAATTCTTTCAACCAGCAGTCTGGCCCTGATAGACAGGCACGGCCGAATAGCGGTCGCGCTCAGAGTCCCAACCCGAAATCGAGCTTCAAGACCAAATGGCAAACATTGAATCCCAAAAGAAGCGAAACCGGCAGAACGAAGTTCGTCGGCAACGTAACAAATCGATCAACAGCGGATTGAAGACCTCCATCAAGAAGGTTGAGATGGCCGCCGCTTCCGGCGAGCTCACCGAAGATCTGATGAAGTCGGCTCAACGCACGATCGACAAGGCAACCTCAAAAGGCACGCTGCACAAGAAAACTGCGGCCCGGAAGAAGTCCCGCCTCGCCAAACTGGCGTAGCGCGCCCGACCCGAACGAGTCAGGCGTACCAGCGACAGAGAGCGACCGTGAGCCGCTCGAGAGTCACCCGGTGAGTTGCCTCTGGCTGAGACTTGATCACCCGATCCGCCCGCACCAGGGCATCTTGAGCCAGACGCAATGAGGTCTCCCGCACCCTTCCTCTCATTTTCCACGCCCGGCTCAGTGCGCGGTCCGAAGATCTGCCCCCAACCCACTCCTTGAACGTGGCCTCGTCAGGTGCGGCGGCAGCCAATGCCCGCTTTTTCAGGTCGCTCTCTACCGCGGCGAGGAAGACCAGCGGGTGGCCGTGCACCAGGAAGTCGGAAAGCCTCCGAAGGGCTTCGCCAACGTTGCCTCGTTCGATGGCATCGGTGATGTGCCACGCCGGTTCATCCGGACGATTCTTGAACCAGTCCAGGACCAGATCCCGGGTGATCTTCCCGCTGTGTTCGCTGAGTTGGTCGAGCGCCAGGCCGATAGCCGCTGTGTCTGTCCCGAATCTCTGTAACAGGGCGCTTCGGGCCGGGTTTTCAATCGATAGACCGCGCCGCTTGACCTCGGCAGTCAGCCACTCACCGGCTTGACGCTCCCACATCTTGGAAATCGATACCTTGCTGCCCAGGTCCGCAAAGGTCGAAGCCAGCTTTTTGCCAGGGGAGCCGGCAACGAGCGCCACGACATGGACAGACGTCAGATCGGCCGACCTGACCAGCTCGTCGAAGATGTCGATCTCGGCGACCTGGAGATTTTGGGCGTCAACCAATTCGAGACCCGACGCCTCGCCGAACAGAGAGCCCGACTGCAGCAACGGCACCATGGACTCGAGCTCACCGCGGAGCAATCCGTCTCCAGCTTCCCCGGCGCCACGACCGGGTACGTCGATGCGCACGACCCCGGAGATCTCCACTCCACCCTTGACAAAGAACGCGCGTGCCTTGTCGAGCATTTGTTTACGCTCACCCGGCCCGACATTTGAGGGAGCAGTGACTAGAAGAATCGGCACACTCTCAGCGTAACGGCTGACCGGGACCGATTGATCCGCCCCTTCCGAAGAGTCGGGCGAGGTCGCATGCGACAGCAACGTCGTGAACTCTGATCATGTCGGCCTTGTGTTCGAGGGCGAGGGCGATATAGGCGACCATCCGGTGGAAGTCTCGTTTTCTGGGGACGGGAATAAGCAGCGGCTTACCCAGTGATTGAATTCGATCGGAGTCCGCTATCACCTCCAACTGCATTCGGGTGTAATCCTCGTAGTTTCCCCGATAATTGAGGGCGATTCCGGGGTCGAGGATCAGATTGGAAATCCCTTCTCCCTCCAGTTCCCGGATGCGGCCGCCAAAGGCGACGGCGGTGGCCGCAGCCTTGTCGGACCGGATCTCGACCTCTCCAACTTCGTGAGGGTTTGATGCCTCGATGTGGACGAGAATCGCCGCGGCGCCGAACTCAGCGATCGCCGACCTCATTGCCGGATCTGCGAGCCCACCCGTGTCATTGACGATGTGCGCGCCGGCTTCGAGTGCGGCGCTGGCGACGGCGGCCTTCCAGGTGTCGATGGCAACGATGTGTTCCTCGGCAACCAGGGCTTCAATGACAGGAACGACGCGCGAAATCTCGGCTTCGGCCGCAATGGTTTCGTTGTCGAAGTGAGACGACTGTCCGCCCAGATCGATGAGCGACGCACCCCATCGGCGGTAGTCGGCCGCCATGGCCAACGCCTCTTCGACCGACGACGCCACGGTGTGGATGTTCTTCGAATCCGGCGAGACGTTGATGACGCCCACCACATGAGTGACTTCACCCAAATCCAGAGAACGTTCGCCGAGATGAATCGCTGAACCCATTGGTCGGAGTCAAGCATCGATCAATCGTTTAGGGGGACAATGATCGACCCGGACACATCAGTTCTGTCAACAGTTGCGCCGGAGGCTTCCAGTGCATCGACCACCCACGGTACCGGGTGGCCAAATCGGTTCTCGCCGACCGAAATCAGCGCCACACTCGCACCGGTACCCGAGATCCAATCTCGGGCGGAGGTCCCACCACCATGGTGGGGCACCTTGAGGATCTCATAATGCAGCGGTGGCAGTTCCTCCTGGGCCACTGCCTCGATGTCACCTGTGAGAAGGATCGAACGTAGCGAACCTGACACCAACAACACAATTGATTGGTCGTTGGGTGACTGGTACCGCCGGCCCGGTCCGACAACTCGCAAAGTCAGGTCGCCGAATTGGACGGTTTCCCCAACCGGCGGTGCGCCGACGGGGGTCTGGTATTTGGCGACCAGGTCGAAGAAATGATCCGATGCCGGAGTTCGGTGAGGCTCTGTCATCTCCCAAATCTGACCGACAGGAATCCGACCGAACAGTCCGGAGAGCCCGGACACGTGGTCGGCGTCGCCATGGGTGACAACCACAAGGTCGAGTTCGCTGATGCCGAACTCACGC
>JBGTFH010000005.1:0-83928 GCA_041747375.1 Acidimicrobiia bacterium | reverse complement strand
TGCCATTCCGTGGGTGATGGCCGTGGCTGCGATCCAGGTGTCATTGACAGGCACTTTGCGTCCAGCGCTCTTCAGTTTTGCTCCGAGCTCCGCCCATGTCTGTGCAACTCGAATGTCGATGGGAACCGGAATTAGCGCCCTAGCGAATTCGAAGGTCGACAAACGGAGAATCCGGACATCGTCGGAGACTGCCATGAGGACGCCCATTCGAAGTTCGGCCAACGCCACCACCGACACGGCGAGGTCGTCAGGCAAATGCCCGATTAGCCTCTCTTGCTCGATGGCGATGAACGCCGAAGTGTCTAGGAGTCCGACCAAGGATCAATCTCGTCGATCGTGTCTGACAGGGTTTCGCCTAGCTCATCAAGGAGCCCCGAATCTGTGCCGAGCTTCGACATCGCCGCGATAAAGGTCTCCTTAGGCATAGTTGTAAATCTCTTGTCGAGACCCGAGACGACGGCGACCGGTCGGCCACTCACCGTGATGATGAATTCTTCGCCCGCTTCGACTCGGCGCAATACGTCGCTCACTTCGTTGCGCAGTTCGCGGACGCCGATTTCTGAAACCATGTTGAAATTGTAGCACATGTGCTACTAGGAAAGGATGCAAGGATCTCATGATCTAACCGTTGAACCAGGACGGTTTGGCTCGAGACCGGCACGTATTGATTTGTTCGTCCGTCGGACTGACTGACAGCGGTGGTTCTTTGGTGCCATCCGATCAAACTATCGCTGTGGCACGACGCCGAATCTGACGCTTCGCATGCCGATCACTCTAATTGCCCTTTGACCAGCGTATTTTTGGCAACCTCGTAGACGAGGATCCCGGCGGCGACTGCGGCGTTAAGGCTTTCCGCTCCACCTGGCATGGGAATGCTGACCGAGCGATTGCATGCGGCGACAACGGCGTCGGGGAGTCCGGCGGCCTCCTCGCCGATCAGGATTGCAAAGCGACCATCTCCGAGCTTTGAGGGGTCCGCTCCGCCATGCACAACGGTGGCTATCGGCTCATAGCCCAAAGAGACCAACTGGCTCAGCTCCGAAATCGAATGTATACCGGTGCCGAATTGACTCCCGGCGGCTGACCGAAGCACCTTGGGCGACCAGGGGTCGGCGGTTCCTTCGGCGAAACCGAATCCCCAACCGAAAGCTCGGGCGGTGCGGATCATCGTTCCCACATTTCCCGGGTCGCTTACGCCCCAGGACACCAGAAGGTTTTGCTCTGTTGGATCGCTCTCTCCTGGTATCGCCACGATCGCGATCGGGCCACGGGGTGTTTCCGTCCCGGCCAAGCGTTTCAGTGCAGCCTCGTCGATCAATACCGGGTCGATTCCAAGGTGTCGAGCAAGTTCTTGGCTCTCAGTGTCGGCGGCGAGAGCGAAGAGTTGGCGGATATTGGCACCCGTCTGGATTGCCTCATCGAGGAGATGAGGCCCCTCGATGAGGGTGGTGCCGGTCTGCTTTCGTTCCCGAGAGCGATGAAGCCGGGCCGCTTCCACCACAATCGGGTTCTTGGAATTGCGGACCGGCTCCATGTCAGAGTTGTCCTCTGGGATCTAGTTGGCCTTTGAGACTTCGACCATCTGGGCGAAGGCGCCCGGGTCGTTGACCGCCATTTCGGCGAGCATCTTCCGGTCCACCTGGACTTCGGCGGCCTTGAGACCGGCGATCATCTGCGAGTAGGTGGTCCCGTTCTGCCGGGCCGCGGCGTTGATTCGAGCGATCCACAATTTGCGGAAGTCCCGCTTGCGGGCGCGACGGTCGCGATACGAGTCGGACATGGCATGCATGACCTGCTCATTCGCAGTGCGGAAGCGACGGCTACGGGCACCCTTGTAACCCTTGGCCCTGCTCAGAACCTTCTTATGTGACTTCTTGGCGTGAACCGCGCGTTTTACACGAGCCATTATCTATACCTCCGTATAACTCAGCGGCCGAGCTGCTTTTTGAGGACCTTGGCGTCCCCCGGTGCGAGCTCCACTTCGCCCTTACGGCGGCGGAATGTGTTCTTACCTTTGGCCAGTTTCAGATGGGCCTTACCGGCCTGGCGGCGCATCAACTTGCCGGAGCCGGTCACTTTGACCCGTTTCTTCGCTCCGCTATGTGTTTTCATCTTGGGCACAGCATTTCCTCCTACTGGTCTTGCTGTTCAACAACTGGTTCTTCAACCGGCTCTGCTACCTGCTCTGCAACAGGCTCTTCTTCTTGAACTTTCTCTGCTGCCTTTTCTGCAGCTCTTTCTGATGATTTCGAACTGGACTGCTTCGGTCTCCTCGAGGGAGCGAGAACCATCGACATCGAACGCCCTTCGAGCTTCGGCGTTTGCTCGATGACTGCGTAGTCGGAGACTTCGTCGGCCAACCGATCCAGGAGATCTTTCCCGAAATTGGGACGTTCCTGTTCCCGACCCCGGAACCTGATGGTCAGCTTCACTTTGTCACCCGATTCGAGGAAGTCCTGGGTCTTACGACGGGTGATGTCGAAGTCGTGGTCGCCGATACGGACCTTCATTCGAAGTTCCTTGACGCTTGTCTTGGTCTGGTTCTTGCGAGCTTCGCGCTCTTTGACGGACTGTTCGTACTTGTACTTGCCGTAGTCCATCAACCGACACACCGGTGGGTTGGAATTGGGAGCCACTTCCACCAGGTCGAGGTCCAATTGGTCCGCGAGCCACAGTGCCTCGTTGATCTTCTTCACTCCGATTTGGGAGCCGTCGGGTGCTACGACCCTGACTTCCTTGGCCCGGATGGCGCCGTTTACGCGCAGCTCAGTTGTAATGGCTATTTCCTCCTGTTGGAAAAGTTGCAGTCTGGTTCATCAAAAAAGCAGCAAGCGAAAACTTGCTGCTCAAAAACATCCAGACCAACGTCTGGTTGTGGGACCTCAGCTCCCTCGTGTCTTTTGGAACGGGGGCCGGGTGGGGAAGCAGCAGCTTCCACTCTTTGCTATTGAATTGTGAACGAAATGGTACCCGGGTCGCAGGAGTATGGCTAGCCGGGGGTGTTGTTCCTCCCCCGGAGGCGGCAGCCGAAAGGGGGAGGTGGCTCGACCAGCTTTGGGGTCGAGACGGAGGGGGTGTGAGAAGATCGCGGGTAGACGTCTGCGTGGTCTTTGCGTTCCCCATCCGTCTCCGCCTCGTTCCTCGGCGGAGCCACCTTCCCCGTCGTCCCTCCGGGGAAGGAACAAGAGGAAACCGTCCGTCCCTCCGGGGAAGGAACAAGACCTAGTGGGGAAGGACTACGAGGGGCGTAAGGCTCGCAGGGCCGTTGCCGTCATGACTGCGGCTTCGGCGGCTTCGGCGCCTTTGTTGGCGTCGCCTGGGCCGGAGCGGGCCAGTGCGTCATCGATGTCGTGAACGGCGAGGATGGCGTTGCCTATGGGGACTCCGGTGTCCAAGGTCACCCGGCTCACACCGGAAGTAGATTCACGGACCACGATCTCATAGTGGTCGGTCTCACCTTTGATGACTACACCGATGGCAATGATCGCCTGACAACCGGCTCTGGCGAGGGCGGCGGCACCGATTGGTATTTCCAATGCCCCTGGAACACGGAGGACTGTCACATCCACGGCACCCAAAGAATTGAGACGGTCGAGCGCACCCGTGAGCAGACGATCTGTGACGGACTGATTCCAACTCGCTACGACCACGCCAACCTTTAGGTCCGATGCGTCGAGCACACCTTCGAACTCGGTCACGCACCAGCCTCGAGGTCGAGGTTGTGGCCGAGACGGGTGGCCTTGGTCTGGAGATAATCCCGATTCTCGTCGTTGGCGTCGATGATGATCGGGACGGTTTCAACGATGGAGAGACCGTAACCCTCGATCCCGGCGCGCTTGGTGGGGTTGTTGGTCATGAGACGCATAGAGCGCACGCCCAGGTCGTACAGGATCTGCGAGCCGACTCCGTAATCCCTCGCATCGACCGGGAGGCCCAGGTTGACATTGGCGTCGACGGTGTCCATTCCCTCATCCTGGAGTCTGTACGCCGCCAGCTTGTGAAGAAGGCCGATACCCCGGCCCTCGTGGCCCCTGATGTAAAGCACCACTCCCCTGCCCTCATTGGCGATGGCGGCTAACGCCGCATCCAGTTGGGCACCGCAATCACAACGGAGACTCCCGAAGACGTCACCTGTCAAACACTCCGAATGGACACGGGTCAACACACTCTCGCCGTCGCCGATTTCCCCGTAGACCAATGCGATGTGTTGGCGGTTGTCCACGGTCGACCGGTAGCCGACTCCGGCGAAGGTTCCGTGGGCGGTCGGGATGCGGGTCTCGACGATTCGTTCCACCAGTTTCTCTTCATGATGTAGTCGGTATGCGATCAAATCGGCGATCGTCCCGATCATGAGACCGTTCTCTTGAGCGAAGACCTCCAACTCGGGTAGCCGGGCGACGGTCCCGTCGTCATTCATCACTTCGGCGAGCACTGCCGCTGGATACTTTCCGGCAAGCCGCGCCAGGTCGACACCGGCTTCGGTATGGCCGGCCCGTTTCAAGACCCCTCCCGGTTCATAGCGGAGTGGATACATGTGGCCGGGACGGGCCAGATCCCCGGGCGTCGTGTTCTCATCCAACACCGCTTGGACAGTTTTGGCGCGATCGGCCCCGGAAATACCGGTGGTGGTGCCATCTGTGGCGTCAATCGAGACGGTGAAAGCAGTCCGTCGGACGTCGGTGTTCTTGGAGACCATCATCGGCAGCTCCAACTCGTCGAGCCGTTCGCCGATGATTGGCATACAGATGATCCCGCTGCTGTGACGGAGGACAAATCCCATTTTCGCGGCGTCGGCTGCCTCGGCGGCAAGGATGAGGTCGCCTTCGTTTTCACGGTCCTCGTCGTCGACCATGATCACCATTTCGCCACGACCTATCGCGGCGATAATTTCTTCGATGGGCGAAAACATCACTTCTTCAAAAGCCTCTCAACATATTTGGCCAGGACATCCACTTCCAGATTGACCCGGGCCCCAGCCTCGAGTTGCCCGAGCGTGGTGACCTCAAGGGTATGGGGAATGATCGCAACCTCAAAGCCCGATTCATCAAATGCCGCCACAGTCAGACTGACACCGTCGACGGTGATCGAACCCTTCTCCACGATGTAACGCATCAGATCGCTCGGAACTTCCACGGCTATCCGTCTCGACGCTCCTTCGACTGCCACTGATTCGACGGTGCCGACACCGTCGATATGGCCCTGGACGATGTGGCCATCAAACAGCGTCTGAGGAGTCATCGGACGTTCCAGATTGACACGGTCGCCTTCTGAGAGGCGGCCAAACGTTGTCCGGCTCATTGTTTCGGGCACCAACTCCACGCTGATGTTCGAACCGACGACCGACACCGCGGTCAGACATGCCCCATTTACCGATATCGACGCTCCAATCGGGAGGCCGGCGAGGATGGGTGATTCGAGGGTGACCGCAACCACGCCGCCACTGTCGGCAACTTCGGCGACGAGACCTGTGTCCTCAACGATTCCAGTAAACAAGTGGGCTCCTTAGTGGAACTCAATTCTCACATCAGACCCGACCCTTCGCACATCGACGATCTCGACATCGAGTGCATCGGCCATCGAAGCGAAGGCCCCGGCCAGCGGTGCAGATCCGAGACCACCCCCAACTTTGGCGCCCAGATAGGCGACTCCCCGGGTCACCAGGCCTGCCTTCCACCACGCCGAGGCAACCGTGGGACCACCTTCGAGGAGGATATCGAGGTATCCGTAGGCGGCGAGGGCGCGGGCAGAAGCTACGGGATCAGGGTATCGGTCCCCTTCCACGACCAAAGCCTCGACCGAATTCCATGACGGACCCTGGGCCGTAGTTATCAGGAGTGGCGCACTGGCGATAAGACGGGCATCGTCGGGAAGCGGCTCTGCCCCGGCGATCACAACGGGTCGCGGTTGCACGCCTTCGTATCCTCTCAACCGCACGTCGAGACCCGGGTCGTCCTGGCGCAAAGTGCCGGCACCCACGACAACAGCGTCGACACCAGATCGCAACAGGTGAACGTCCTCCTGCGCCGCGCCGCCTGTAATCCATCGGGACGTGCCGTCTTGTGCGGCCACCGATCCGTCGAGAGTCATTGCGTACTTGAGCGTCACCCGGGGAAGGCCAGTGCGCCGATGGAGGAAGTAGCCGGGATCGACGGCTTCGACTTCGTTTGGCGAATCCCAGGCAGTCACCTTGACCGAGGCGTCGATCAGAGCCGAGATACCAGAACCTGAAACCCGCTCGTCAGGATCGACCGTCCCCACCACGACGTGTGCTATCCCTGCGGCCACGATGGCATCGACACAGGGTGGGGTTCGGCCCTGGTGGTTGCAGGGTTCGAGAGTTACATACATCGTCGCCCCGGCCGCCCCGTCGCCGGCCGACGAGATCGCCATCACCTCGGCATGATCGCTGCCCGGGCCGGTGTGAAATCCTTCACCAACGACCAGGCCATCGTCGTCGACGATCACTGCTCCCACACGTGGGTTGGGATGGGTCCGGTACTGGCCGGCGACTGCGATCGCCCGGCCCATTACCGTGGGATCAGCCACTAACCGAGACGTCGATCGATTCGGTAGGTGGATCCGGGTTGCTTCTTGGCAAATTCTTTCATTTCCACCGCGATCGCCGACGCTTCCCACTGGGTGTTGATGTCTCGCACTTCGCTGGACGCTACACCCAACGAAAGCGAAACCACCGGGAATGCGTACCGCTCGCCACGGCGGTCGATCACTTCGATATACCCGCGCAGAGCATCGGCAGTGTCGTAGAGGTCGAGGATTCCGTCGTCGAAACGCTGCACGACTTCTTTGCAATAAGGCTCGGACATCTCGGCGGGGATGATCGCCACGAAGTCGTCGCCACCGATGTGTCCCACAAACGGTTCGACTATTCCCAGATCGGCTGCCGAGGTGGCCAGACAGTCTGCACAGAAACGAATGACCTCATCGCCGCGCATGAATCCGTAATGGTCGTTGAAGGCCTTGAAATTGTCGAGATCACCGTGGACCAAGGAGAAAGGTTCTCCCGACTTGATCTTCGCCTCGATCTCGGCCGTTATCCGAAAATTTCCGGGAAGTCCGGTTAGCGGCGAAAGGTCGCGCGCCGCTTGCGTACGCCGGATTACTGCACCGACCCGGGCTACAAGTTCGTTGATGTCGAATGGTTTTGTGATGTAGTCGTCCGCACCCAATTCGAGACCGCGGACACGGTCTTCGGGAAGCCCACGGGCAGTGAGGAGAATGATGGGGATATTCGCTGTCGAGGCCTGCCCGCGAAGGCGGTGGAGGGCAGTCAGGCCGTCCATCCGGGGCATCATGATGTCGAGCACGATGACATCGGGTGGATTGGCGGTCGCCTTCATCAGGGCATCTTCGCCATCCACACCAGTATCAACGTCGAAACCTTCCAGTTCGAAGTTGACTTTGACGACCGTGAGGATGTCCGGATCGTCGTCGGCGACAAGCACCCGTTCACTCATTGTTTTCGATTGCCCTTCTCAGTTCTCTTGCTGCCATAGCCGGATCTCCGGCACCAAATATGGCGGTTCCTGCGACGAAGACATTGGCCCCCGCCCGGGCTGCGAGCCCGGCGTTCTCGGGCGTGATGCCACCGTCTATCTCAATATCGGTCGACAAGCCTTCGTTCTCAACAAGTTCTCTCAGTCTCGTCACTTTCTCGAGCGCGGCGGGATCGAACTCCTGTCCACCGAATCCGGGTTCGACCGACATGACGACCGCAATATCGACCAGATCGAGGTATGGCTCGATGGCTGCGACCGGCGTACCCGGGTTGACGACAAGCCCGACGGAGAGCTCGACCTCCCGGGCTCTGGCTAACCCTCGCGTCGGGTCGGGAATTGCCTCGATATGCATCGTCACCAGATCCGCACCGGCATCCTTTAGCTCCTGAAGATATACGTCCGGATTGGTGGTCATCAGGTGGCAGTCGAACTTCAGCGAGGTGTGGGGCCGCAAGGCGGCGATCACGGGTATCCCGAAGGTGATGTTGGGGACGAAGTGGCCATCCATGACATCGAGATGGAGCCAGTCAACGTCTCCTTCTATAAGGGCAATGTTGGCCTCGAGATTCGAGAAATCGGCGGCGAGCAGCGAGGGGGCAATCTTGATTTCATTCATCTCTCTTCGATTCTACGGAACTCACGACCGAATCATCCGTCCCATCGCGACACAAACATCCCGTCAGTTGCGGTCGTGTGGGGGGCGAGTAGCCGACCCACTCCGAGGTCTTCGCCAATGCCCGACTGAGAAACCATGCCCAGACCGTCGACCACGTCGATTGTCTCCTCTGGTGTCACGGTGCAGACGGAGTAGACGAGGCGCCCACCCGGAGCTACCAGGGCCAGGGCGGATTCGAGCATCCGCCTTTGTAGGATGTGGAGACTCTGCACGTCTCCACTCGAGACCCGGTAGAGAATTTCGGGCCTTCTCCTCAGGGTTCCCAATCCGGAACACGGGGCGTCGAGCAATACCCTGTCGAAAGATGCCGGACGGAGAGGTGGTCTGCTTGCGTCTGCCCTGATCCACCAGGCCTCCCGCACGCGTCTGGCTGCGGAGCGGACCCTCCTCTGGTGGGAGTCGACGCCGATCACGAAGGGTTGCGGCCCTGCGATATCGACCAGGTGCTGGGTTTTTCCTCCAGGAGCCGCTGCCAGATCGACGATGCGCATCCCGGGTTCAACACCCAGCGCATTGACCACCGCGATGGAGGCCGAATCCTGCACCATGAAGTTGTCCGGCACGGGTCCGGGGGGGAGTTCATATGCAGATTTCACCCCGACTACGGGAAGCGCTTGACCGGGCTCACCCGAGCGGAGGCGCCCGATCCTCGCTGCTTCCTGCGATGACGCCGCCACGAATGCGGATACTTCCTCACCGTCCCAAATCCGGGCCAGGGAATGGGATAACCACTCGGGAAGTTCCAGGCCAAGTTCGACAGCCGGTGCCTCGACCACCCGGCGCAAGACGGCATTCGCCATGCCGGATGCCTGAGGACGGATTTCCCTGACCAGGTCGACGCCAACACTGACTGCCACCGGATCGGGCACATCGCTGGAGGTGATCTCAAAAGCGGCGACCCTCAGCACGTCGAGAATTGGCGCTTCAATCCGGTCTACGCTTCGCCCAGCACCCTCAGCGATCATCCGGTCGAGCCCTTTGAGACATCGAAGCGTTCCGTACACCAAGCCGCGCGTGCGCGCCGCTTCGGGCGGATCAAGATCATCGAGCCCCGAGCGCAGCACCACATTGGAGAAGGCGCCCTCTCTGACCACCCTGCCCAGAATCGCTGCCGCTGCCCGACGCGGTTTGTAGGGGTCGCTCATTCCACCTGGCCGGACTGGACGGAGAGACCACGCAACCAATCTGCTGAAGGCATCGCCGATCTCCCCGGCGGCTGGATCGAGTCGATTCGAAACGACCCGTCCAATAAACCCACCACCGGGAGGCCTGATCGCGTTTCCCAGGTGCCCTCGTCGATCACCTCTTCGACCACCGACGCTTGAAGAATTTTGTGCGGTTGCCCGTCGATTGTCAGGACGGCAGCAGGATCGGGCGCCAGTCCACGGATCAGGTTGACGATCTCCATCGGAGTATGTCGGATGTCAATCACACGGTCCCCCTTTTCGATCTTGGAGGCGTAAGTCAGTCCTTCATCCGACTGCGGTTGCGGTGCCAGGTCACCTGACAGATAGGACGGCAGCGACCCGGCCAGGAGTCGGGCGCCGAGAATTGCGAGCCTGTCAGTGAGCGACCCGGCATTCTCGCCCGCTTCGATATCCACCGCCTGCGCAGTGAGCACCGGACCGGTGTCCAATCCCTCGTCGAGCTTGATAATGGTTACGCCGGTCATACTGTCACCGGCGATGAGGGCTCGATTGACCGGGGCCGCGCCACGCCATCTGGGTAACAGGGAGAAGTGGACGTTGAGCATGCCCATCCCGGGAATGATCAGCGATTCAGGGCGGATTATTCGGCCGTATGCGACCACAACAGCGACATCGAGGCCCGGTACCGATGAAAGCGCCTCGAATAGCCCCGCTGCGGTCGTTGGCTGCTCCACCCGCAAACCGAGTTCGACGCCAGCCGCTTTTATCGAGGACGCCACAGGTTGCTTCGATCGGCCTCGGGGCCGGTCGGGCTGGGTAACCACCAGGGCGACGTCGTTCGCTGCGACCAAAGCATTCAGCGTGGGTAGCGCTGCGGCTGGTGTCCCCAGGAAGGCGACGCGGGTCATTCTCGCGACGCCAACCCCAGAGCATCGTTACGGAGGTCTTTAAGTGCCCTCTTGCGCTCCATACGGCCGAGAACATCGATCAGAAGGCCACCGTCCAAATGTGCCACCTCGTGTTGTAAAACCCGGCCGAGAAGTCCATCGCCGGCGTACTCCACCTGGTTGCCCTTGAGGTCGAGTGCCCTGACACGAGCGAACCCGGGTCGTTTGACCTCCCAGACGTAGCCGGGGACAGATAGACACCCCTCTTCGTACTCCCATTCACCGGAAAGTTCCACTATTTCAGGATTGATCATCACTCGCGGGCCGAGATCGTCATGGGAGTCGAATACCGCTATCCGTTTCGACACACCGATTTGATTGGCAGCCAGACCGACACCGGGGGCGGCGTACATGACCTCGATCATGTCGTTGACGAGCACTTTGACGGTGTCATCGATCTCGACGACCGGTTTGGTCTTGAGGCGAAGCACGGGATCTCCGTATATTCGAATTGGTAAAAGTGCCATCGGTTTTGGTGTATTGGGCTCAGGAGGTGCTGCTCGGGGCAGAAGCGTAGTCAGCCGTCACAGATCAATCGGATCTGCATCGACACGGACCGCGGCGCCTGAATCGCGCAGACGTTGGACCACCCGCCGCAGCTCGGTTTTGACCAGACCGAGATCGCCCTGGAGCAACCAACGCAGACCATCGCCTGAAGCTACCGGGCCCATGACCATGCCCGGGGCGCTCGCCGCAATGTCGGCACTCACCGATTCGGGAGCGGCACCTTTCACTTCGATGGCAAGCATCTCCGTCGCCGGTGGAAATCCGTCACGTGCCCGTTCGGCAAGAACCGACTCGAGGTACGGGGTCGGTTCCCCACGACGCAACGCGACGATCAGTGGCGAATCAGGATCGGATGTCTGGAGAAGAGTGCGAAAACCCTTACCGCGGTCCACGCATCCGACCAGACGAGCCAGGACCCGAATCGCCTCCTCCGACGCCCGATAGTTCGATCCGTAGAGCAGGGAATCGACGTCGACGGCCACCGCCAATTGAATACCCTCGACAGCGGCGAGATCACGCTCGGTGCCCACAGTTATCGGACGTTCCACATCGACCAACCCGACCAGGCCCGAGCCGACACGTTTTTCCAGTTCGGCGACGATACGGCGGGGAATCGAACCCATCGACTCGAACTGCACTCCCCCGCAATTGGCACATTTCGGGGCTTCCAACCCACAGCGAAGGCACGACGGTCGTTGCCCGATTTGGGAGCCGCAACGAGTGCACCGTCGTAGAGACCGACAGGATACGCATCGGGCACTGGCGTCTTCAGCACGAACATGGGTGAAGACAAAAGCTCGATTGCCGGCGCCCGCCGTGTTCTTTAGTGCTGCCACCGCCCGGTCGGATAAGAATCCAGAGCCGGGGGGATCGTCGCGCCGGTCCACGGTTTCAACCAGGCCCCAGGGCCTTTCCGGCTGGATTGTTTCAGCTCCGGCAGCTTTTGTTTCCACACTGGGTGTAGGTCCGACAAAGAGCAATCCAAACCCCTCAATCCGGGAACGTGTCCGCAGTAAGTCGCGCACATGGATCGTCGGTGTCTGTCGGTCCTTCATCGCCCGCCTCCCCTCCTCGATCACAATGGCCAGTCCGAGTTCGTTCATCGGCCAGGCAGCTACCCGTGGTGTACCCACCAGAATCGTTCCCGGCCGGGTTGCCGCCTCCCAGGCTCGTGTCACTTTCGAATCGTTGCCGTCGGGGACGAGGACCACCGACTCCGGGAATCGTCGTTGCATCGACTCTGCAATCCGGTTCGACTCCCGCACCGTCGCCGATACCACCATGATCGACTGGTTGGAGTTGAGCACCGGAGCAACGACGTCCATCCACGATGAATCATTCCAATGCACGCAGTATGAAACTGCCGGGTGCCTTTCGCGTGCTGCCAACGTCCGGGCAAATGCCGCAAGGGGATGACCTGCCGGCGCCTCGATGACTCTCCTGGTGAGGGGGGTGCCGGTCCGCGCCTTGGGAAGTGTCGGCGGCGCAGCCTTCTCGAGGACGACAGAGAGAGGCGCCACATAGTGTTGCGCAGCCCAGCGAAGCGATTTCAAGAGTGCCGGCCCGAACACGGGGACTTCCCCCGAGACTCCGAGGACTTCCTTCAGGTTTCCCTCACGTTCCCCGAGATCTATCACGAATCCTCTGACTTTCCGCCCGCCGAGCGGCACTCTCACCCGGACCCCGACTCCGACATCGCCCCGAAGGTGGTGGGGAATCGAATACCAGAAGCCGCTATCGACAGAGAAGGTCGGTACTGCCGGGACGACCAGTGCTGCGTGGGCCGTGATCAGAAATCGAGATAGCTGGCAATATCCGGGGCCAGATCGGTCTGCTCCCACCGGAATTGGGGTCGGCCAAAGTGACCGTACGAGGCAGTTTCGGCGAAGCCGGGTGTGCGGAGGTTCAGACTCCGGATGATCGCCCCCGGTCTGAAGTCGAAGAACTCATCCAGCGCCGAAGCGATTTTCACCGGATCGCCATTGTTGGTACCGAAGGTTTCGATCTTCTTGGAGAATGGCTCAGGGTCGCCGATTGCGTAGGAGATCTGGATCTCGATTCGATCGGCCGCCCCCGCCCTGACCAGGTTCTTGGCGGCCCAACGGGCGGCGTAAGCGGCGGAACGGTCGACCTTGGTGGCGTCTTTTCCGGAAAAGGCACCGCCACCGTGGGGGGCGGCCCCTCCGTAGGTATCGACAATGATCTTCCGGCCGGTGAGCCCGGTGTCGCCAACAGGGCCACCGATCGTGAACTGGCCGCTCGGGTTGAAGACAAATTCGGGAACGCCGTCGAGGTATTGCTCGGGCAGCGTGTCCAACACGACCAGCTTGAGAATTTCGTCGCGCATGTCTTCGGATGTGAGGTCCGGTGTGTGGTGGGTGGAGATGAGGACTTTCTCGATCCTGACAGGCCGCCGGTCTTCGTAACGTACTGTGACCTGGGTCTTTCCGTCTGGGCGGAGGTAATCGACGATCCCTGACTTCCTCACCTCGGCGAGCCTTTCGGCGAGTCGATGCGCGAGATGGATGGGAAGGGGCATCAGCTCTTCAGTCTCGTTTACGGCATATCCGAACATCAAGCCCTGGTCGCCGGCCCCCTCCGCACGATCTACGCCGGCGGCAATGTCGACGCTCTGTACATTCACCCGGTCCATGACCTCGATCGTGTCGGCATCGAATCCGGGATCGAACCCGTCGTAGCCGATCGATCGGACGACATTACGCACTGTGGCGTCGAGATCGGGCCAATCATCGCGGTCGAGTCCACCGATTTCGCCGGCGACCACGGCTAATTCCTTGGTGACGAGCACCTCGCAGGCCACTTTGGCCAATGGTTCGATGGCGAGGGTGGCATCGAGGACCGAGTCAGAGATGGCATCTGCCACCTTGTCTGGATGGCCTTCGGTGACCGATTCTGAGGTAAATAGCCAGGAGCTCATCGAGTTCAGAGCTTACCGACCGGCACTGACAAGGTCTTCTATCCGATCCCACAACTGGATGGCAACTTCGGCTTTGGTCATCTGGGCAAGGGCTTCGGTTTCACCGGATCGGTTGATCAACACAACCCGATTGGTGTCGGTACCGAACCCGGAGCCAACTTCGGTGACGTTGTTGTACACGAGGAGATCGACCCCTTTGCGTTTGCCTTTCTCGATGGCCCGTTCCACGCCACCGGTTTCGGCTGCGAAACCAACAGTGACCGGGGCGGGGTCCCGCGCCACGACCGAGGCCAGAATGTCAGGCGTCGGAGCCAGGTCGATGGAATCGAGCCCTTCGGAGCGGGCCAGTTTGGAGTCATGTGAATTTACCGGTTTGAAATCGGCCACGGCCGCTGCCATTACCGCGATGTCCGCTTCCAGACCTGTGACCGCCTCGAGCATTTCATCGGCGGTTTCCACCGGAACGACTTTGACGGAAGGATGCGCAGGCAGATCGGAGGTCGTGACCAGTGTGACATTGTGTCCCCGACGAGCAGCCTCGTCTGCGATAGCGTGGCCCATCTTCCCGGTCGACCGATTTCCCAGGAAGCGCACCGGGTCAATGGGTTCGCGGGTCCCGCCCGCTGTGACCACAACCGACAATCCTTCTACAGGGCCCCCGAGAAGTTCGGCCAGTGTGTCGACGATTTCTTCCGGTTCGGCGATCCGCCCGATTCCGATGTCACCGCCGGCGAGTTCTCCGCTGAAGGGCCCGATGAAGTGATGACCGTCGACGATGAGTTGGGTGACGTTGCGTTGCGTGGCGGCGTTCTCCCACATCTCTGTGTGCATGGCGGGTGCGAACAAAATCGGGCGGTCGGTGGCGAGAAGGGTTGCCGAAACCAGGTCTTCAGAGAGCCCGTTCGCCACTCGGGAAAGTGTCGCGGCGGTGGCGGGAGCGACGACAACAACGTCGGCCCATCGTGCGAGACCGGTGTGTGGCGAGACATCTTCGTCGCCGAACAACTCGGAGAGTGGCCGGGTACCTGTGATCGCGGCAAATGTTTGTGGACCGATGAACTCATGGGCAGACCGCGACATGACTACACGGACTTCAGCCCCGGCTTCAATGAGCCGGCGGGCCAGGTAGGCCGATTTGTAGGCTGCGACCCCCCCGGAAACGACGAGCACCACCCGTCGCCGCGCCAGCATTATGACTCGACGGTCTCCACAGCCACCTTGCCTTCGGCGATCTCTTCCATGGCAATCGTCAATGGCTTGCGGGACAGCGAATGCACTTGCGGCGGCACAAAATTGCCAAACCCATCACCGAGTTGGTGGAAATAGGCGTTGATTTGACGCGCCCGCCGTGATGACACGACGACTGTGGCAAATCGATTGCCTATTTGATCAATTACTTCTTCGATCTTCATGGATTCCTTCTCGGGAGTCGTGGGAGTTCAAAGGATACATCAGATTGCCTCCGTAATAAGACTCGTGACCTCTGCTACCGCCGCATCGAGGTCATCGTTCACAACGACAAAATCGAACAATTCGGAAGCCACCTCGAGCTGGGATGCCGCGATCGACAGCCGATGGGCGATGTCCCGGTCGCTGGTGTCACCCCGGCCACGCAGCCTGGCCTCGAGCACGTCCATCGAAGGAGGAGCTATGAAAATCATCACAGCGGATGGCCGATTTTCCTTGACCTGGCGGGCGCCTTGAATCTCGATGTCGAGGAGGACGTCGCGCCCGTGGTCATTGGCCTCCCTGATCGGGGCCGCCGGAGTCCCGTACCGGTTGTCGTTGTACTCGGCCCATTCGAGCAGCAAATGATTCTGGACCATCAAATCGAACTCGCCCTCGGTGACGAACTTGTAGTGGAGGCCATCGATTTCCCCAGGGCGGGGCGGCCGTGTTGTCGCCGAGACCGAAAAATCGATTTTTACCGTGTCCAGGATCCTGGATATGATCGTCGACTTGCCCGACCCTGAAGGACCGGACAGAACGAAGAGGCGACCCCTCAAGAAAACTCTTGGAGCAGGGCCTCTCGTTGTCGATCACCCAAGCCCCGGATCCGCCGGTTCTCCGCTATCCCCAGCGATTCCATGAGTCGGCTCGCTTTGATCTTTCCCATTCCCGGCATCGCAGCGATGAGGCTCTCGACCTTGAGACCTGCGATAAGGTCGTCCGAGTCGGCGCGATCTAACAGCTCTTTCACGGTCATGGAACCGGTCTTGAGCAACTCCTTGGCCTCAGCGCGGACCCGACGGGCTTCTGCGGCCCGTTCCAGAGCGGCGGCCCTTTGCTCCGGAGTCAATTGAGGTGGATTCGGCAACGTTTCCCTTCCTTGTCGCGGCATATGGGACGTTAGCCATCGGAATCTGTTGGTGCCGCCACGATCGCATCCGAAAGCTCCTCAGATATGGCCGCCGCAGCAGCAGCCATGTCGTCGGCTCCGGTGATGGGGCGCCCCACTACGACATAGGTAGCCCCGGCCTCGACGGCCATCGTTGGAGTTGCCACCCGCTTCTGGTCGTCGGCAAACGAATCCAGTGGCCTGATGCCGGGAGTGACTGTGATGAGGGGCATGTCCTCGACCAGGGACACCTCGTGTACCGAACAGACGACACCTTCGGCTTTTGCGTCTGCGGCAAGATTCATCAATCTCCGTGCTTGCCGGGTCAGGTCTTCCGCAAACCCCAGGCGTTCGAGTTGTTCGTCGTCGAGACTCGTCAGGACGGTGACCGCAAGCACGCCTCCGGCCCCATCGGACCCCTCTGACAGCCCGTATACCCCGGCGCGAAGCATTTCGGCCCCGCCCCCGGCGTGAATGGTGAGCCAGCGTGCTCCCCTCTTTCCCAGCTGACGAGCAGCGCGCTCGACAGTCGCAGGAATGTCGTGGAGTTTGGCGTCGACAAAGACAGGCTTTCCCAGGTCGGCGATCCTTTCCACACTCGAGGGATCGGGTCCGAGGAGGAGTTGCAGACCCACTTTGAAGCCGGAGACTTGTGGTGCCACCTCACGCGCGATCTGCACGGCTCCTTCCAGGTCGGGGACATCGAGAGCGACGAGGAGGCCGGTCATCTGGCCGCCACTCCGATGATGTCGGAAATACTGTTCGCCCCGATCTTCTTCATCAATCGCTCTGTTTCTCGGAAGATCCTCTTCCCTGCTTTGGGTTCGGCGAAATGAACCGTTCCAAGCCCCACTGCACTGGCACCGGCCATTATGTACTCCACCACATCATGACCGCTGCTCACCCCACCGCAACCGAGAATCGGCAACCCGGGTATTGCCTTTGCCACCTGGTAGACACAACGCATCGCGATTGCTTTGAGACCGGGCCCGCTATAACCACCGACTCCACCGGAGAGTTTGGGCTTGGCGCTCTCCACGTCGATGCCAAATCCCCATGCCGTGTTGGTGAGGGTGACGAAGCTTGCCCCGGCATCCACCACAGCCGCGGCGACCGGCACGATCTCTTCACTGTTGGGTGACAGTTTGGCCCCTACGGGAACGGTGAGGGCGCGTGATACTTCCGCGATTACCTCCGCCGACAGCGACGGGTCGAGAGCGAAGAGTGTGCCCTCGAGATTGGGACAGGAGAGGTTCACCTCGATTGCAGATACGCCGCTCCGTTCCAGCCCGGCGGCGACCTGGACGAATTCCCCGACCGTCTCCCCCACCGCCGATCCCCAGATCGGGACCTCGAGCGCGCCAATACGCGATTTCATGTCGGTCGACCATGCGTCGATGCCCGGATTCTGGATGCCGATTCCGTTCAGCATCCCCGTGGCCAGAGGGGCCAACCTGGGCGCCGGGCGACCCGGCCAGGAAACTCCCGAGACCGACTTGGCCACCGCCGCCCCGTAAAAAGAGGTATCGGCAACCTCGGCCCATTCCCACACACTTCCCACCGTGCCCGAAGCCGCAACAAGGGGTGAGGACAGGTCGATTGGTCCGAGGGTTGTTCTCAAACCTGTCGGTGCCATTCCTGGAGGCTCCGGGGACGATGGATCGCGCCAGGCCCGGCGCGGAGGCTACGGGCCACGGCGAGGGCTCCTGGAATCGTCGTCACACACGGTACGTTGTGCCGACGGGCGGCCTTGCGGATGGTCTGTCCGTCATTTCGCGCCTTGCCGCCCCGTGGGGTGTTGATGACGAGATGGACCTCGCCGTTCTCCAGACGTGTCCCGATGTCGTCAGGCCCGTCGCCGATCTTGGGCACAATCGAAGCTTCGAGGGCGTGGTGACTGAGATATCGCGCCGTGCCCGGGGTGGCGATCAACTCAAACCCCAGCATCACGAACGCCTGGGCGACGGCAAGGCCCATCGCCTTGTCCCGATCGGCAAACGATAGAAAGACCCGTCCCCTATCTGGCAGGATGCTCCCCCCGCCGAGCAGGGCCTTGGCGTAGGCCACCCCGACATCCTCACCGATTCCCATGACCTCACCGGTGGCCTTCATCTCGGGACCCAGTACCGAATCTTCCTCAGGAAAGCGGTCCCAGGGAATCACCGCATTCTTCACCGAGACAAAGTCGATGTCTGTGCCAACTCCGATCAAACCGTCGAGGCGGAGTTCCTCGATAGACGACCCCATCATGACCAGCGTGGCAATTCGAGCCAGAGGGACACCGGTCGCTTTGGAGATGAACGGGATGGTGCGGCTCCCCCGGGGGTTTGCCTCGAGGACGAAGATCTCATCGCCCTTCACTGCAAATTGGATGTTGATGAGGCCTTTGACTTCGAGCGCCCGGGCGAGTTCACCGGTGGCGGCGACTATCTCTTTGTGAGCTTCCTCGGACAGCGTCGGTGGCGGGGTAACACAAGCAGAGTCGCCGGAGTGGACCCCGGCTTCTTCGACATGTTCCATGATCCCGCCGATCAGTAACTCTGTCCCATCGAAAACCGCGTCGACATCGACCTCAACAGCCGCCTCGAGAAAACGATCGATGAGAATCGGGGCGGCGACCGACTCGGGATCGATATCGCCGTGGACTTCGCGGAGATACTCCGTCAACTCTTCTACGGAATAGACCACCCGCATCCGCCGGCCACCGAGGACAAACGAAGGGCGCACCATCGCGGGAAGCCCGACTTGATCGATTACGTCGAGCGCCTCGGTTACGGATCGGGCGGTTCCGGCGGCTGGTTGCTTGAGGCCGAGGGCCGCGCAAATCTCACCGAATTTCTCCCGATCTTCGGCAAGAGATATGGCAAAGGGAGAAGTTCCCGCAATCGGCACGCCGGCATCAGCGAGGGCTTCGGCAAGGTTCAGCGGGGTCTGGCCACCCAGTTGGACGATCACGGCGACAGGCTGCTCCACAGCTATGACGTCGAGGACATCCTCGATGGTGAGTGGTTCGAAATAGAGCCTGTCCGACGTGTCGTAGTCGGTCGAAACGGTCTCCGGGTTGCAATTGATCATCACGGTCTCATAGCCGGCTTCGTGGAGGGCGAGCGAGGCGTGGACACAGCAGTAGTCGAACTCGATACCCTGGCCAATCCGGTTGGGGCCTGATCCGAGTACAACCACCCGGGGGCGGTCTGCCGGCTCGACTTCGGACTCGTCTTCGAACGTCCCGTACATGTAGGGCGTCAGGGCATGGAATTCGGCAGCGCAGGTGTCAACCCTCTTGTAGGTGCGGACGATGCCCGCCGCCAAGCGCTGCTCCCGAACGACGGAGGCATCCCGGTTTTGCAGGTACCCGATCTGGATGTCGGAGAAGCCAAATCGCTTTGCCACCCGAATCGATTCAGTTGAGAGGTCGACGGCCGTTTCGGTACGCACTTCGACGATTTCACCGATCTGGTCGATGAACCACGGGTCGATGAACGAAAGTTCGTGGAGCCGACTGACGCTCCAACCGCGACGCAATGCTTCGCCAATCGCAAAAATTCTCTCCGGTGTAGGCACCGAGACCAAACGGCCCAGATCGGTGTCAGAGGTGCGCAGGAGCCCGATCTCACCGGGATCGGCATTCATGCCTTCGTGTCCGTTCTCCATCGACCGGAGCGCCTTTTGCAGGGCTTCGGGGAATGTGCGGCCGATAGCCATCGCCTCGCCTACCGAGTGCATCGACGTTCCCAATGTCGTTGATGCGGATGGGAATTTCTCGAAGTCGAATCGGGGGACCTTCACCACCACATAGTCGAGGGCCGGTTCGAACGACGCCGGAGTTGCACCCGTGATGTCGTTGGCGATTTCATCGAGGGTATATCCAACCGCGAGGAGGGCGGCGATCTTGGCGATTGGGAACCCGGTCGCCTTGGACGCCACCGCAGACGACCGGGAGACCCGGGGGTTCATTTCGATGATCAGCCGCCGACCGGTATCAGGGTCCACGGCGAACTGGACGTTGGAGCCACCGGTCTCGACCCCAATTGCCCGAAGGACGGCGATCGCCTCGTCACGCATTTCCTGATACTCACGGTCGGACAGAGTCTGGATGGGGGCCACGGTGATCGAGTCGCCCGTGTGGACACCCATCGGATCGAGGTTTTCGATCGAGCAGACGATCACCGCGTTGTCGTTTCGGTCGCGCATCACCTCGAGTTCGAACTCTTTCCAACCGTAGACCGACTCCTCGACAAGGATCTCGGATACCGGGGAGGTGGCCAGCCCGTACCGGGCGACTTCGAGAAACTCATCTTCACTGGCGGCAATGCCGGTGCCGCCTCCACCGAGGATGTAGGAAGGACGCACCATCACCGGGTAGCCGATCTCCCGGGCAATAGAAATGGCTTCGCTCATCGACCTGGCATAACCGGCCCGAGGACATGCGAGGCCAGCGTCCTCCATGGTCCGCTTGAATAGCCCACGGTCCTCCGCCTTCTCGATGGCCTCCAGGCCGGCCCCGATCATCTCCACTCCGTGCCGCTGCAGCACTCCGGACCGTGCCAGATCGGAGGCGATGTTCAGAGCGGTCTGGCCGCCGAGGGTGGCAAGCAGGGCATCGGGACGCTCCCGTGCGATGATCTCGGCAACCACCTCGACTGTGATCGGTTCGACATAGGTGGCGTCGGCGAATTCCGGGTCCGTCATGATCGTCGCCGGATTGCTGTTCACCAGAATCACCCGGTAACCCTCCCTGCGAAGCACCTTCGCCGCCTGGGTGCCCGAGTAATCGAACTCACACGCCTGACCGATGATGATCGGGCCCGAACCGATGACGAGAATCGATCGGATATCGCTGCGGCCGGGCATCAGATTTCGCCTCCGAGAACGGCGGCGAAATTGTCGAATAGATACCGCGCATCTCGCGGGCCTGGTGCAGCCTCCGGGTGGTACTGAACCGAGAAAACCGGAAAGTCGTCCAACTGCATCCCCTCGAGGGTCCCGTCGTTGAGGTTTTGATGGGTAGGCCGGAGGGTGCCGAATTCGGTATGCACCGACCCGGGCAGCAATTCCGGGCCGACCAGCCCGTCAGGTTCCGGAGCATGGCCTCCGGCGAGGGTCCAGAGGTCTACGGCAAAACCGTGGTTCTGCGAGGTGATCTCGACCTTCCCGTCTTGGAGCCGTCTCACCGGATGGTTTCCCCCATGATGTCCGAACGGCAATTTGTAGGTGCTCGCGCCGACCGCCAACCCGAGGACCTGGTGCCCCAGGCAAATCCCGAATAGCGGGACCTTGCCGATCAGCCCACGCAGGGTTTCAACTGTGGCCCGCAACGGCTCGGGATCGCCCGGGCCGTTGGAGACGAACACACCCGCCGGGCCATGCGCGAGAACTTCCGCGGCGGTGCTTTCGTATGGGACTACTTCCACCGCATAGCCCCTCGTCGTGAGGTTGGTGACGATGTCAGCTTTCATCCCGAGATCTATTGCCACTACCAGTCCGCGGCTGTCGCCTTCGGGCTCTACCCGATAGCTCTGCGTCGGGCTGACGAGACGCGCCAGGTCCTGGCCGAGCATGTCCGGGGCCGCACCGGCGGCAGCGACCAGTTCGTTCTCGTCGACACCTGAACCCATCGCAACCGGCATCGCTCCGCGATCGCGAATATGTCTGGTCAGCCGGCGTGTATCGATGTCGGATAGAGCGACAACGCCCTGTTCGCGGAGAAATTCGGCAATGGTCCCTTCCGACCTCCAGTTGGAATCACGGCGTGAAATCGATCGCACCACGAATCCAGACACGCTCACATGGTCGGACTGGCTGTCAGCCCTGGATACGCCGTAATTTCCGATGTGCGGTGCGGTCATCACCACGACCTGCCCGGTATAGGACGGGTCGGTGAGTATCTCCTGATACCCGCTCATGGATGTGTTGAATACCGCCTCTCCGGTGGCGATTCCGTCTGCTCCAACGGATCGCCCCCGGAAAACCGTCCCGTCAGCGGTGGCGATAAGACCGCTCTGACCCGTCATGAATAAGCTCCGAACACGACTTCGCCCCTGCTGATGGTTGCGATGACCCGGCCTTTCAATTTCCTTCCGAGGAATGGCGAGTTCGCCGACCGGGACACGAACTCGGTCGGAACCCAGGTTTGCTCCGGATCGACCAGGACCAGATTGGCGGGTGCGCCGACGCTGACCGGATTTCCCTGGTTCGCCATATTTGCGATGGCGGCAGGACTGATGGACATCCGATCGAACAGCGTGACCTGGTCGCCGTCGAGAGCCTCGAGAACCGCCGAAAAGGCCGTCTCGAGCCCGATCACACCGCGTGGCGCGGTTTCAAACGTGACATCCTTTTCCTCCCGGGAATGGGGCGCATGGTCGGTCGCAACAACGTCGATCGTTCCGTCGGCGAGGCCGCGCACCAGGCTGTGACGGTCGCTCTCTCCGCGTAGAGGCGGATACATCTTGAAGTTGGCATCGAGACCGGACATATCCGAACCGGTCAGTAGAAGATGATGCGGGGTCACTTCTGCTGTGACTTTCATCCCGCGCTTCTTGGCGTCACGGATCATCTGGACGGACCCGGCGCTGGAGAGGTGTTGAGCGTGATAGTGAACCCCGGTCTCGGCAGCGAGAACCAGGTCCCGGGCAATAACCACTTCTTCGGCCGCGGCCGGAATCCCCCGGATCCCGAGGTGCCAGGCAATCGCGCCGTCATGGAGATGGCCGTCAGCACTGATCGAGACGTCCTCACTGTGCTGAGCAACCACGACGTCTGGCCGGTCGGATAGATATCGCAACACCGAGCGAAACACTCCGGCGTCGGCGACAGAATCTCCATCATCGGTGAAAATCCGGACTCCGCGATCGTAGAGGTCATCGAGGTGTGACATCGCGGCACCCTCCCTATTTTCGGTGAGCGCCCCGGCGATGATTACGTCGATCTGTGCTTGCCTTGCGGCAAGCGAAACCCGGTCAAACGTTTCCTTCGAGTCGATGGCCGGGTAGGTATTCGGCATCGCGACAACCGCCGTAAATCCGCCAGCGGCCGCCGCCTTCGTACCCGATTCGATGTCTTCTTTCCAGGTCTGTCCCGGTTCGCGCAGGTGGACATGAAGGTCGACGAATCCCGGGCCTAACACCTTCCCCGATGCGTCAATTGTTTCGTGGCCTCCGCGGCTTAGCCCCGCCCCCACCGCAACGACTTCCCCGTTGCCGATAGACACGTCGAGGAGTTGCAACCCCTCGTCGGTCAGCACATTGGCGCCATGGATTATCAGTCCCATTTCTTCTCCAGAGCTGAGGCGAGGACGGCCATTCTCACCAGGACTCCGTTGGCCACCTGGTCGAGGATCAGGGAACGATCGCCGTCCGCTACCGGACCATCGATCTCCACACCTCTATTGAAAGGACCGGGGTGCATGACCACAGCATCGTCCTTCAACAGCTCTGCCCGACGGGCGGTGAGGCCAAACCGGTCCCTGTATTCCCGGTCGGACGGATAGCTCCGGGTTGCGCCCCGCTCTTTCTGGACCCGAAGGAGATAGACAACGTCGAGATCGGGGAGTACATCGTCGATTGTGTGGGAAAACGGAATACCCGGCTGATCCGTGAGAAATGGTGGTGGTCCGATCAGTTGGAGGCTGACTCCCAACCGGGGCAGCACATCTACCAAACCCCGGGCAACCCGGCTGTTGGCGATATCGCCAACAAGGCCGATCTTGATATCAGCGAAGGCCCCGAAGTGATTCCGGATTGTGAGCAAGTCCGCGAGGGTCTGGGTGGGATGGCCCCGACGTCCGTCGCCACCATTGATCACCGGGCATCCGGTCCATTCGGCGACCATCTCCGGGGCACCGACATCAGAGTGCCTGATCACCAGGGCATCAACACCCATCGCACAGATGGTTCTTGCTGTGTCCCTCAGGGTCTCACCCTTCGTCGCTGAGGAGGTCTCTGGATCGAAGGAGACGACATCGGCGCCAATCCGGACGGCAGCGAGCTCGAACGAGAGCCTTGTCCGGGTGGAAGCCTCGAAGAACATGGTCGCAACCGTCGTGCCCTCGAAGTGGCGCCGGTCCTTGGCCGCCCCGTATTCGATGGCCGAGTCGAGAATTCCCACGATCGCATCTGGATCGAGCTCGCCTATGGTGAAGAGCGACATTATCCGGCCTTCACAATCCATACCCCGTCGCTGCCGTCGACCTCCTCGACATGGACTGAGATTCGCTCGTCCCTTGCTGTGGGTGTGTTCTTGCCCACGTAATCGGGCCTCACCGGGAGCTCGCGGTGCCCGCGGTCGATCAACACTGCCAGCTGGATTCTGGCGGCGCGGCCCGACATCGTTATCGCGTCCATCGCTGCCCGGACGGTCCGTCCCGTGTAAAGGACATCGTCGACCAGGACGACCGTCGCCCCTTCGATCCCGGAACTCTGCATGGCCGCTCCAGCACGGTCTGCCTTCGGCTTGTCGTCCCGAAACGCTGTGACGTCGAGATGGATGCACGGAACCTCGATTCCTTCGAATTCGGCAATCACCTGTTGCAATCGGTCGGCAAGGTGAGAACCCCTCGTCTCGATTCCAACGAGGACGACTCCATCGACACCACCGTGCTGTTCCAGGATCTGGTGGGCGATGCGGCGAATCGCACGGCCGACGTCGTCTGCGCTCATCAGCTGGTTCATCGCGGCGGGGTCCAGGCGGTTGGCGATGTTGCGATCGAGGACACGTTTTCCTTCCCGGCCTCACTGGACCGTCCTTAAAGGTTGATCGCGACCATAGCCGCGTCGGAGCGGCTGAGTGTCAGCTTCCGCGGACTGATTTGGCGAGGGCCGCCAGGACCCCGTTCACGAATGATCCGCTACGGGCGGTGGAATAGGTCCCGGCGAGACGTACGGCCTCAGAAACGATGACCGCGGTCGGAGTACCCGGCTCATTCTCGAGTTCCCAGAGCGACAAGCGGAGGATTGCCCTATCGATCATCGGCATGCGGGCAATGCTCCAGTTCTCTGACGCATCCTCGATCTTGTGGTCGAGCATTTCTCGCTGTTCCGTAACACCCAGGACCATCCGGGCCGCGCGTGGAGGGAGATCGTCGACCACGACCTCCTCGATCCGGCTATCCAGTTCGTAGAGCCTTTCGAGAGCGAGGTCGCGTGGCTCCTCCGTCGTCATAGCCTGGTCATGTACTCAGCAGTGCGGGTATCGATCTTGAGCCGGTCCCCTGTCTCGACGAACAGAGGGACCTGCACTTCGAGTCCGGTCTCCACCTTGACCATCTTTGTCGCCCCGGTCCTGGTGTCTCCTTTGGCGCCGGGTTCGGCATATGTGACTTCCATCTCCACGGACGCCGGCAATTCGACACCGATCGGAGTGCCATTGAACACTGCGAGACTCACAGTGGACCCCTCGATCAGAAATCGGTCCGCATCGCCGACGTCGGCGGCCGAAATCGCGATCTGTCCGTAGTCGCCGAGATTCATGAAATGGAACCCGATGTCGTCGCGATAGAGAAACTGGTAGTCACTCCGATCGATGATGGCCTGGTCGACATTCTCATCGGCCCGAAAGGTCCGATCGAGGACCTGGCCGGTTTCTGCATTCTTCAATTTGGTCCGGACGAACGCTTTACCCTTGCCCGGTTTCACGTGCTGGTATTCGACGATTGTGAAAAGACCATCAGACAACTGAAGCGCCATTCCCGGCCTGATGTCGTTGGTGCTGATCATGAGGTGACCTTTGTCTGGTTTTTGGAGTCGGAGGTGCGCGCAGACGGTACCCGGGTCAAAGACCTATCGCATCGAGCCCGACCTGGATCGCTTCGTCACCGAGGTGAATCAGTTTCGGCGATGCGAATTCCTCGAGCAGCACCATCCGGAGTCCGTCACCGTCACGTTTCTTGTCGAGGAAGAGGAGGTCGTACACCCGGTTGCGGTCGAGGCCGGAGACATCTGAGTAGATGCCGAGACGGGTGACGATTTCGTACAGGCGCTCCCTCCCGGAAAAGTCGGCAACTTGCTCGGAGACGGCTGCAGCAGCGACCATCCCGATGCCCACCGAAACGCCGTGGGAAAGCGACGATGCAAACTCGACGGCATGACCGAAAGTATGGCCGAAATTGAGAAATGCCCGGTCGGAACTTTCACGGAGATCGCTCCGGACATAATTCGCCTTCACCCGCAGGGCGGCGGGCACCACCGATTCCAACGGGGCATCGAGCCCTTCGGACTCGATCACACCAATCAAGTCGAGGTCGCCGATGAATCCGGCCTTCAACGCCTCAGCCAGTCCCTCGAGGACGAGCATTGATGGCAGTTCATCGAGGATGGCATAGTCGATCACGACCCTCGAAGGTTCCCAAAAGACACCGACCAGATTCTTCCCCCCCATATTGATCCCGGTTTTCCCTCCGACCGAAGCATCTACTGCGGCGAGGAGGGTGGTTGGAATGTGCACCACCTCGATGCCTCGCATCCAGGTGCCGGCGACGAACCCCCCGACATCTGTGACCGAACCTCCACCAACCGTCACCACAGTGTCGGTCCTGGCTAATCCCATTCTTGCGAACCGGTCATAGAGGGTTATCGCCACATCGATCGATTTGGCCTCGTCCCGATCGGGAAGACCGATGACCTCAACGGAGAGATTCTCGTCCTTGAGCAGCTTCGCCACCCTGTCGGCATAGAGGCCCGCTCCCGGCTGGGTAAGTACTACCGCCTGGCGCCGAGCATCCGACCGTGGGAGGAGTGAATCGGGTAGTCCTCGGGTTAGGACGACTTCACTCAGTCCGACTGAAAACGATTCCACAATTCCTCCACGATGGCTGCCACCGTAACTGAATCCCCATTCGCGGTGTCAAAAAGGCGCTAGATGTGTCCCGCTGGATGGAGGACCGACGTCTGACTTCCCGGAGCCCATCATGGCCGACCAACCACAGGTTCATCTGGTTAAGCGAGCCCGGACCCGGCTTCGATACGAGTCGACAGTTCTTTGCAGGTCATCCATGGTGTCCCCGCCGAATTTCCGCGTGACCTCATTGGCAATCACCCAGGACACCATCTGTTCGGCGACGACTGCGGCGGCGGGCACGGCGCACACGTCGGAGCGTTCGCGCACGGCGCTGGCCTCTTCGCCGGTATCCATGTCGACCGTGGCGAGGGGCCTCATCAATGTCGAGATCGGTTTCATCGCCGCCCGGACCCTGAGCACCTCCCCATTGGTGATACCCCCTTCCAGACCGCCGGCGCGGTTGGTCTCGCGTTCCACGGTGCCGTCACCGGGAAATATCTCGTCGTGAGAAACAGATCCTGGAAGCCCGGCAACCCTGAACCCGTCGCCGATCTCTACCCCTTTCATCGCCGGTATCGACATAACGGCCTGGGCGAGAAGCCCGTCGAGGCGGCGGTCATAATGCACATACGATCCCAGCCCGATCGGCAACCCAAATCCCAGGACTTCCACCAGTCCTCCGAGCGTGTCCTTGTCAGCTTCGACCTGATCTATCAAAGCAACCATCCGTACCGACGCCTGACGATCGAGGCACCGGACGGGGTCGTCGTCCACTCCATCAAAGTCCGACAGGGTGCTCCAGGCGCTCTCCGCCTCGATCGGGCCAATCGCCACTACATGGCTCTTGATGTGTATCTCGAGGGCTGCGAGCAACTCTCGCGCCAGATAGCCCGCCACCGTGCGCGCGGCCGTTTCTCGTGCTGAAGCACGTTCCAGCACGTCACGGATGTCGTCCGTTTCGTACTTGATCATCCCGGGGAAGTCGGCATGACCTGGCCGGGGTCGGGTGACCCGCGCGACGGGCTCTTCAGGTGCCTCGATCGACATCGGTCGGGCCCACTTCTCGGCTTCGCTATTGCGTATCACGACAGCCACCGGGGATCCCAGGGTCCGGCCATGACGAATCCCTCCGACCACTTCGAGTCGGTCCGCCTCGATCTTCATGCGGGCGCCGCGGCCGTGGCCGAGACGACGACGTGCCAGCTCGTGGGCGAGACTCTCGGTACTAAAGCGGAGACCCTTGGGAAGGCCTTCAACGATTGTCACCAGACCCGGACCGTGTGACTCGCCGGCGGTCAAAAAGCGCAGCATCAGGGGGATGCTACGACGGAATCGATCAAGAGCCGACTCCAACCACCACGATGGCAACCCAGGAGCCAAGGATCATTGCAGGTCCGTAGGGGAGCTCTGTGTTCCGTTTGGCGGCCATGAAAATGATGGCACCCAGTGCCAGTAGACCGCCGATAATGGCCGTTCCGAACACGGATCTAACCAGCACTTCCCAACCCAGATAGGTTGTGAACACCCCGAGTAACGGTGCGAGCTTGACATCCCCGGCCCCGAAGCCCCTCCCTCTGACCAGGAGGAATAGCAGCAATGAACCCGCAAAATATGCGGCACCTCCGGCCAGCCCGCGCAAGAAGTCGGAAAACCGGTCGTCGAGGAGGGATGTCGCCCCAAGGGCTGCGGCGAGAATCGCGGTGCCACGCAAGTTGAGGCGGTCGACGATCCGCATTGCGTCGATATCGGTTAGGGCCAGTGCTGTTGTGAGCAGGATGAATCCCGCATAGGGAACCAATGCCCATGATGTCCCGACTACGCCGTAGATGCCGACCGCCATCCCGGTTGATGCCAGGGCGGCTACGGGTTCCCGCCATCGCCGACGGCCGCATCGTTCACATGCCAGCCAGTTTCCATCACGCTCGGTACCGCAATCCGGACAGGTCCACCGGAGAGGTCGAAGGGGGGCGTCATGGAGCGACTGCGCAGCAAGGTTGTGAGCGAAGATGCCGAGGAGGAACCCGACCAAACCGGAAATGACGAGATTCACAAGGTGAAACTAGCGCTAGATCTCATGTCCCCGGAGGAACCTCATTGTTTCACCAAGCTTCCACTCCTTACCCGCTTGCGGGAAGGTGGATCCGCCGCTCGCGGCGGAGACGGATGGGGTGGGTGAAGCATCGTTTCAAGCTTGGCGCGCGAGGTTCTCTGTCCCCCTCCGGCCGCTGCTTTCGCAACGGCCTCCTCCCCCTATCGGCTTCGCCTCATGGGGAGGAGTCAACCACTGGTTCAGTCTTCGCCGAGTTCGCGGAGGATCGAGCCCATTCTGCGACGGCGCATCAGACCATGCCCGTCTTCGGTTGTATTGGGTTCTTCACCGAGGTCCGAAAAGACTTTCTCCAAAAAGGCTTCGGTGTCGTCGTCCGATGACGCATCGCTGCTCGGGTCATCGATCGAGACCTTCCCCGTTCCGGCTTCATCGTCATCGATGATAACGCCGGACGCCGGAGCGCTGGTGTCCTCTGCCGCGGCGGCGAGCTCTTCCGTTTCCGACTTCTCCCACCACGAACTCTCGTTCACGGCTTCTCCGGCCGGGGATGCCACTGCTGTCTCTTCCACCTCTTCGGAGGCGCTTGGATCGAGGTAGCTCGGGGTGGCTTCCTGAATTTCAGTTTCGCTGTAGGAAAGTGGCTCGGGCGTGTCGTAGGAAGCTCGTTCGGAGGGGCGGAAGGAAGAGTCCTCGCCCGGTTCGATCGATACCAGACCGTTCCTGACCATGGCGGCCGCTACTTTGGCCACGGCAAACTCGGTGGTGCCCAGGCTTCGAGCCAGTTCGGTGACGGAAGCGCCTCCACCGATCTCGGCGACGAGTCGCCAGGAGTCCTTATCGAGTTCCACAGAGTCCCGACCCAGGTTTCGCTGAATACGAAGAGTGGCTTCGAGGTCGTCGATGGTCTTGCTGACCTTGGCCCATTCTTCACGACGATCACGGCTATCGCTCAAGATGCTCTCGAGGTCGAAAGCCACGGGACTGGAAAACGGAGTCATCTCATCCTTGATGACCTGGAAGTCGGCGTCGTCGGCATCCAGTCGATAGATGCTTTCGACCGTCATCTCTCGGATGAGGCCCAAACCCTCGGTGCCTTCCGTGAAATATTCACCCAAGCTGTGGGTTCCGTTTTCCACACCATCGAGGTCGTCAATTGAGATATAACCTGAGCTCGCCAGATGCTCCTTCAGCCCGAAATCGGCGAGTGTGGTAGCGAGGCTGATCCCCTTACCTGTCACAAAAATCCGACCGCTCGAGGTGCTGTTGGTGATCTGGACCATGCCGTCGTTTCCGGCGCGAGTTAGCAGCCGGAGAACCTCATCGAGAGGAACAAAACCTAAATTCCCAGAAAGCGTCATTTGCCCTACTCCTTGCCGTAAGAGCCTTCTCCACCAAATCGGCTTCAACGAAGCATCCTTTAGCCTTTTTTGGCCGCAGCCTCCATCACAGCCACATCGACTCCGTGCCCGGTCCACCACAGAAGCGACTCTGCCGCCTGCAGCGCCAGAGACCGAAAGCTATCGACACTCGGAATCTGGAGCTCATGCTCTGACGCCGGCGATGTCACGGGAGCACTCCATCCGCCCGGGCCTGGGCGACGTTGGCGTTGTGCTCATCGAGAGTGACCCCAAACGCGTGATGGCCCTCCAGGTCGGAAAGGACGTAGAACAAGAATTCCGTCGACTCCGGGTTTGCAGCGGCCTCGAGCGAAGCCTTCCCGGGTGACGCAATTGGCGTCGGGGGGAGACCGGCTACGAGGTAGGTGTTGTAGGGCGATTCAAATTGGCGGTCGAACTCGGCGATATCCCTTGTGCCCAGGGCGTAAAGAACAGTCGCATCGATATCCAGTTTCATACCGAGGCCGAGACGGTTGTGGATGACACTCGCCACCGTGGGACGCTCGATGTCGAGCAAAACCTCAGTCTCGATCAAAGAGGCAATGATGAGTCCATCGTATGGAGTAAGTCCCGCCGCTTCCACAACCGACCAGTCGATGCTGTTCACACGTTGCTCCATGGTCGAGGCCATTCTTTGCAGAATCGAGGTGGCATCAGCTGAGAATGAAAACTCGTATGTATCGGGAAAGAGAAGACCTTCCCAATCAGCCAGAACGGGATCCTCCGGTATCTCAGTCAACGACGTGGTGACATTCCCCGAAAGCAGTGCTTCCTCGAGTTCTTCGAAAGCGATTCCGGTCGTTTGTGAAATCGAGGCCAGGATTTCGTCCGTTCTCAACCCCTCGATGACCGTCAGTCGGTAGACGTCGGCAACCGGGCCGACAACGAGAACTGCCACGACTTCGGCCGGATCCATGAGAGTCGTCAGACGATAAACACCGGCTTTGAGGTCGGAAGCGGCCTCGGCATTCCGGACCGCCACCTCGAATTCAATAGCCGACTTCACGACGCCGTTGGCGGCCAGGACTGCGCCGATTTCTTTGGCAGTCGAGCCGGAGGGCACGTCAACCGTTACTTCGAGACCGGGTTCGACATTCGCCGGAGACGTGGGAGTCGTTTCGTCGCCAATGGCCTGGCCCACCTGGCGGCCCAGATATCCGGCGCCGCCGACGATGGTGATACCAAGAACCGCCACGATCAAAATCGCTCCGCCAATCCGGGAAAACCTGACCCAGCCGGGTTGTTCTTGATTTGTTTCGTTTGTCATTGTTGATCCAAATAGTCCTGAAGAATGATGGCCGCCGCGACTTTGTCTACCTTGTCGCGCCGTTGGCGACGCTTCATACCCGATTCGAGCAGCGAAGACTCGGCCATTCGCGAGGTGAACCTCTCATCGTGGAAATCGACAGGCAATCCTGTCGCCTCACCCAGTTCGCCTCCCAATTTTCGGGCGGCCTCGGCCGCGGTTCCCTCAGCGCCACCAAGACCGGTGGGAAGACCGAGCACAATTTTACCAACTTCCAGTTCCTTGGCGAGATTTGTCACATACTCGACGACGCCACCGCGCGGCACGACCTCCAGTGGGCTCGCGGTGATGCCGAGACCGTCTGATATCGCCAGACCCACTCTCTTCGACCCGTAGTCGACTCCGAGGATCCGGGTCACAGGCCGGCGAGTTCCTCTTCAGCCCGGGCGCGGGCGATATCGAGAGCGGCGTCGACCCGATCTCCGCGAGGACCTCCAGCTTGAGCGAGTTCCGGGTCCCGTGAACCTCCTCCGCCCAATTCAGCCGAAGCTTGCTCGATCAACCCGGCCGCAGACACGCCGATTTCGACGAGCGACTTGGACACCAGACCGATGAGAGCCCCCTTATTGTTCGCTGCCGAACCAAGGATGACAATCACGGGTCGATCGGCGCGGTCCCGTATCGAGAGGGCGAGCTGGCGTAGTTCATTTCCACCAAGATCGGCACGGGCGACGACCAATAGATGGTCTCCGGCGGGTTGGGCAACGCCGATCAATTCGGCAGCGAGTTCGGACCGCTCCGCAGCCCTGACGCCCTCGAGTTCCTTTTCCAACTGGCGATTTGTGTCGAGCAAGGCCTCAACCCGGCTGGCCACGTCGGATGTTCCTACGGATAGGGTGTGTGCAACCCGATCGAGACTCGAGCGAAGACGGACGACCTCCTCGTAGGCGTTAGATCCGGTAAGGGCCTCTACACGGCGAACATTCGAACCGATCGATGACTCGCTCATCAGAAGCAGTGGCCCCACCTGGCCCGACGCTGCCGTGTGAGTACCACCACAGAACTCCACAGAGAAGTCACCAACACGGACGACCCTCACCGTCTCACCGTATTTGTCGCCGAAAAAGGCAATCGCACCCATCTCCTCAGCCCGATCCTTCGAAGTCACTTCGGTGGAGACATCTGCATTGGCGATCAATCTCCGATTGACTTCCGATTCGATCTCCCGTAGTTCCTCTGTGGTGGTCTGGCCTTGGTGGGAGAAGTCGAAACGAATGCGGCCCGGTTCGACAAGTGAGCCTGCCTGACCGGCGTGGTCTCCGAGAACATCTCGAATTGCCCAATGAAGTACATGCGTCCCTGTGTGGCTCTTCCTGATCGCTTCCCGTCTTGGCGAGTCGATAACGGCTGTCGCTGCCTGGCCATTGGCAATATGGCCCCGGAGGACCTCGGCAATGTGGCCATGGAGTCCCTGCAAAGCGTGACGTGTATCGACAACCCGGGCCTCTCCGGTTTCGGTGGATATCAGGCCGGTGTCACCAACCTGTCCCCCGGATTCGCCGTAGAAAGGGGTTCGATCGAGGAATACCTCGACGCTCTGACCGGCTTCGGCCCGATCGATCACTTCCCCGTCGCTGACAATCGATAGGATTTGGCCGGGCGACGCTTCCTCGTGATATCCGACGAAATCGGTGGGACCCGCCGCATCGAGCAACCCGCGATAAAGGTCGGCGGCCGCAGCGACGTCGCCTCCCTTCCAGGCGGCGCGGGCCCGGCGACGCTGCTCTTTCATAGCCAATTCGAATCCCTCGGTGTCGACCTCGATCCCGCGTTCGGTCGCGATTTCACGAGTCAGGTCGACCGGAAAGCCGTATGTGTCGTGGAGTTTGAAGACAGTATCTCCACCCAGGGTCGACGGCTCTCCGGCGAATTCCGCTTCGAGAAGCTGGTGCCCCGATTCCAGAGTCCTCCGGAATTGTTCTTCTTCGCGTGTCACCAGAGCACTGATGAAATCCTCTCGTTCGGACAGATCCGGATAGGCGGAGCCCATCGCCTCGACCACCGATCGGACCAGGCCCGGGAATACGAGACCATCGCCACCGTATTGCCAGGCATGCCGGACGGCGCGCCTCAGCAGTCGGCGCAAGACGTACCCGCGGCCTTCATTCGAAGGAATCACTCCGTCGCTGATCAGGAAAGTCACCGAGCGGGCGTGATCGGCGAGAATCTTGAGAGATATATCCGCTCCCGCATTTTCGCCGTAGGTGATTCCCGTGTACGAGGAGGCTTGATCGCGCACGTGGGACAATGTGTCGATGTCAAAAACTGTCGCCACGTTCTGGAGGACAGCCGCAACCCGCTCCAGTCCCATCCCGGTATCGATGTTCTTGGCGGGAAGATCACCCACCACGTGATAGGGCTCGTCCTGGATGTTCTGCATGAACACCAGGTTCCAGATCTCGACAAACCGGTCTTCATCACCCCCGATCGGGCCCCCGTCATCGCCGAAACTGGCGCCTTTATCCCAGAACAACTCGGATGAAGGGCCACACGGGCCGGCTACCCCCATCTGCCAGAAATTGTCACGGCCGCCGCGTTGCACCCGATCGGCAGGGACTCCCACCCCGTCTATCCAGATCTCTTCAGCTTCGTCGTCGGTCTCGTGCACGGTGAACCAGAGTCGTTCGGGGTCGAGGCCGAGGTCCTCGGTGACGAATTCGTATGAGTACGGGATTGCCTTCTCTTTGAAATAGTCACCGAACGAAAAGTTCCCCATCATCTCGAAGAAGGACAGGTGACGTCCTGTAGTGCCGATGATGTCGATATCGATGGTGCGGACGCACTTCTGGATCGAAACTGCCCGGTCCCAGGGAGCTGGCTCCTCGCCGAGGAAATAGGGTTTGAATGGGACCATCCCGGCGTTGTTGACGAGAAGGGTGGGGTCGACCGGGATCAGAGACGCCGACGGGCGAGGTGTGTGATCCCGGCTTTCAAAAAACCCTGTGAATTTGTCGCGAATTTCTTGGCTATTCAAGGTAGGAGTGATGATAAGTCCGCTTCGCTCTGTATCCCGGGGCATTTCCCCGGCCCGACGTCAGCCGTCGTCGCGTCGTTGCCCGGCTTCAGGAGTAATCACTATCCCCAGGTCGTTGAGTTGCTGGTCATCCACCCAGGTCGGTGCCCCGGTCATCGGATCGACCCCGGTCTGAGTTTTCGGGAACGGGATGACCTCCCTGATCGACTGCTCGTTCTGAAGGATCATGACCACACGATCTACACCAAAGGCAAAACCGGCATGGGGCGGAGTCCCATACCTCAGCGCCTGGAGAAACCAACCGAATCGTCTTTCTGCCGTTTCCCGATCGATGCCAAGAATCTCAAACACCTGCGACTGTATTTCCGGGTCATGAATTCTGACCGACCCGGAGCCCAATTCGACACCGTTGAGAACAGCATCGTAGGCCTTCGACAGTGCCTTTTCCGGCTCCCCCCGCATTTGATCGATCGAGACCGGTGAGGTGAATGGATGGTGTGAGAACGTGATTTTTCCGTCCTCCTCTTCGAACAGCGGGAAGTCGACCACCCAGAGAAAAGCGAGGTCTTCATGGTCGACGGGCCGGCCGAGTTCGACCCGAAGGGCGCCAAGAACGGTGACTGCTGTCTTCCACTGGTCGGCCGAAAGGAGCAGAACATCACCCGGTTCGGCCCTCAGCGCCTCCTTGATGCCCTGAGTCTCTTGTTCGTTGAGGAATTTGGCGACAGGGGACCGAAGCGACCCGTCAGGTTCGACCACCATCCACACCAACCCCCCGGCTCCGAGGGTCTTTGCCCGGTCGGTCATTGCGTCGGCACGACTCCTCGACCATTCCTGCTTGCCGACGTTGATGCCCCGGACAGTGCCACCGGACGAAATTGCCTTCTGGAACACCCCGAATTCCGATTCCGCGACCAGTGCCGTTAGGTCGACGAGTTCCATTCCAAACCGGATGTCGGGCTTGTCCGAGCCGAACCGGTCCATGGCTTCCTGCCATGTAATCCTCGGGAACGGTTCGGTCATGTCGATGCCACGCACCGCTTTTGCAACTGCCTTGAGGACGACCTCGATGGTGTCGAGTACGTCTTCTCGCTCCCAGAAGGAACCTTCCAGGTCGAGTTGGGTGAATTCGAGCTGGCGATCGGATCGGAAGTCTTCATCGCGGTAGCAACGGGCGATCTGGTAGTACCGCTCGACGCCCCCGATCATTAGAAGCTGCTTGAACAGCTGGGGTGACTGAGGCAGAGCGTAGAACTCCCCCTGCCGGAGCCGGGACGGCACCAGCATGTCCCTTGCTCCTTCAGGGGTGCTGTTGATCAGAGTCGGAGTCTCCACTTCGAGAAACCCGAGTTCATCGAGGGTGCGTCGTATCGCTGATGTCGCCAGCGACCTGGCTTTGAGATTGGCGGCCATTCGGGGACGACGCAGATCGAGATATCGATGCTGGAGCCGAACTCGCTCGTCGACATCGACCCGATCATCGATCAAGAATGGGAGCACATCGGCTGGCGACAGTATTTCGATTGCGGTGGCGCCGATTTCTATGGAGCCGGTATCGAGATCCTCGTTGATGGTGCCCTCGGGCCGCTCCCGAATCATCCCGGTGACTCTGACGCAATACTCCATCCTGAGTTCGGTGATGATCGGGTACTCATCGGGGTCGGCGACGACCTGGACCACTCCGGACGCGTCACGGAGGTCAAAGAAGGCGACACCGCCGTGATCGCGTTGTCTTTGGACCCAGCCGGCGATAGTCACAGATTCGCCAACTGAAACATCGGTCAAATCGGTGGCGCGGTGAGTTCTGATCATCTGTTGTCCGCCAGCCAAGTTACCACTTCAGAAATCGGCACTTCATGTCTCGATTCACCTTTTCGGACGGTCAACAGCTCGTCGCTGCCGTGGTGAATGAGAGTGATTGGTGCACCGAGTCTGGCTGCGATTTTGAATTGCGACTTCGCCGACCGCCCCGACGGGTCGAAGTCCGTTGCCCATCCTTCCCGGCGTAGCTCCGAAACAAGGGCCAGTATGTCGTCCGGCCCGGTCTCGGAGACCACGAAGATCTCGAGGGCCCCCTCCGTCTCCCCGGACACAGACAGAATGGCGCGGTCAATACCGAGGGCGAAGCCAACTCCGGGGACAGCCCTCCCCCCGATTGTTTCGGCCAGACCGTCATATCTGCCCCCGCCACCGACGGCGTTCTGTGCCGCGTCGAGGCCGGTCCCGATATATTCAAAAGCTGTTCTGGTGTAGTAGTCGAGCCCTCTGACCAGGGCGGGATCACTGATGTATTCGATTCGTAATGCATCGAGACCGCCGAGCACGGCCTTGTGGTGCTCCCGACACGGTTGACAGAGAAAGTCAGACATCACCGGTGCGTCGACCAATTCGGGGCCGCAGACTTTGCAGTCGAGGACCCTCATAGGATTTCTCTCGATGAGCCCTACAGAGTCTTCGCAAAGCTTGTCACGTTTCGATTCGAGGTAGGAACGGAGCTCCTCGAGATAGACCGGCCGACACACCCGATCTCCCAGGCTGTTGATTCGCAATTCGAGGCCGTCGACTCCAATCGAATCGAGGTATCTCAATCCGAGTTCGATTACCTCGACGTCGGCAAGTGGCCATTCCATGTCCAGATACTCAACGCCCACCTGATAGAACTGTCGGGTGCGCCCCTTCTGTGGCTTCTCATAACGAAACATCGGGCCCGAGTAGGCACCCTTCCAGGCTCCCCTTGCACCGTAATTGAGAAAAGCACGGACCACACCGGCGGTTCCTTCGGGTCGCAGTGTGAGCGAGCGACCACCCTTGTCTTCGAACGAGTACATCTGCTTGGTTACCACCTCGGTGGTGTCCCCAACTCCACGTTCGAACAGGTCGGTTGCCTCGAAAATCGGAGTTATCACCAGGGGGTATCCGAACCGGGACGACCAATCCTCCCATGCGGTCAACACGCTGCGCCACACAGGCGACTCGTCGGGAAGGATGTCGTTGGTTCCTCTTGGAGGTTGAAAACTCATGAACGAGGGAGACTAGGCAGGCCCATCTTCCAACCCCTATACCTAGAGGTTCTGCAGGAACGGATTGGTGGTGCGCTCCCAACCGATCGTCGTCTCGTCGCCGTGGCCGGGGAGCACCCGGACCTGGTCGTCGAGAGTCAACACACGCGTCGCCATCGACTCCAGCAATGCCGCTGTACTCCCCCCTGGAAGATCGGTACGTCCGACACTCCCTGCGAACAGTTGATCGCCGGAGAAGAGCGTTCCCTGTTCCGCCAGATAGAAGCAGCAATGACCGGGGGTATGGCCGGGTGTTTGTCGGACCTCGACACTGAACCCCGCCAGGTCGAGGTTCTGGCCATCGTGGAGAGCCGAGATCTTCTCCGGGACCTCATAAGACCCCGGAGGGAGAAATCCAAACATGCGGGTTGCCTGCTCAACGGGATGAAGGGTGAGGAAGTCGTCGTCCGGGTGGACAAACACCTGGCTATCGAAGCGCTTGGCAATCTCGCCGGAACCGCCAATGTGGTCGATATGCCCGTGAGTCAGGAGCACCGCCCCGATGCTGACGCCAAGCTCGAGAGCGACCTGACCGATGCGATCCGGGTCGGGAGGTGCGTCAACGAGCATTGCCACTTTGTCGGACTCGTCAAAGACGAGGTAACCGTTGGTAGCCGCCACCCATGCCGGAATCGCAACCACCTTCATTGTGATGCCGGGTCGTTGGCGAGGCGGAACGCCGTGAAGACACCATCGACGCCCCGCAGGTCGTTGAGGAGCCGGGGGAGCTGGCCCGGGTCACTCAACTCGACCTCGTAACGGATGATTGCCACCCGATCGTCGCCGACCACCGTTGATGATGCCGTGATATTGCCACCGGTTTCGGTGACCATGGTGGTGACATCTTTGAGCAGCTTGGTCCGGTCGAGAGCCTCGATCTGGATCCACACCACAAAGGCACCGACACTCTCCATCGGCCACGAGACCTCGACGGTACGTTCTCGCCTTTCATGCAGCGCAGAGACGTTGGTGCAGTCGGAGCGGTGAACGGACACTCCCCGCCCGATGGTCACATATCCGATTATCGGGTCGCCGGGCACCGGGGAGCAACATCGTGCCAGCGAGACCAACATGTCATCCTGGCCCTCCACCACAACCCGGGCATCCTCGCCCTGCGGTCGGCGGCGTGGGGCGAAGAGATTATCGGGGACTTCAGGGGTGGGATCGATGAGGCGAGCCAACCGGGTCTGAACCGACTCGATGGAGACGTTGCCCTCCCCGATCGCAACTATCAAGGAGTCGGCGTCGTGCTGGCCGAGTTGTTGACCGATCTCATCGAGCATGTTGTCGCGCTGATGTGCCGACAGGTCAGGGGCCTGTCTGGCAAAGAGGTCGAGGATCCGTTCCCTGCCTTCGATTGCTGCCTGATCGCGGCGCTCCTTCTGGAACCATTGCTTGATCTTTGACTTCGCCCGCCCGGTGCGGGCGAACTTCAACCAGTCGCGGCTGGGACCGGCCTCCATCGACTTTGATGTGAGCACCTCGACTATGTCGCCAGATTGCAACTTTGTGGAAAGAGGGACCAACCGCCCGTTGATCCTGGCGCCCACACAGTGGTGCCCCACTTCGGTGTGGACCGTGTACGCGAAGTCGACAGGCGTTGAGCCGTCTGGTAGGGCTCTGACGTCGCCCTTGGGCGTGAGCACGAACACCTCATCGTGATGGAGGTCGAGTTTCAGGTTGGCGAGGAACTCCTCCGGATCTTCTTCCGACATCAGTGAGTCGACATCCATTTTCGGAATAGCGACCATTTCGCCCTCTTTGTATCGCCAGTGGGCGGCGATGCCCGACTCGGCTCGCCAATGCATCTCTTCTGTCCTGATCTGGATCTCCAGCGGTTTGCCATCGGGCCCGATCACCGTTGTGTGCAGCGATTGGTAGAGGTTGATCTTGGGCATGGCTACATAATCTTTGAACCGCCCGACCACCGGCACCCAGTGGCTGTGGACCAATCCGAGGGCGGCGTAACAATCCCGGGTTGAATCGACCACGATCCTGATCCCGATGAGGTCGTGGATGTCTTCGAACGGGCGGTTTTGTTCCAACATCTTCCGGTAGATCGAGTAGTTGTGCTTGGGCCGTCCCGTCACGGTCGACTCGATGTCCGAATCACCGAGGATCCCGGAAATCTCCTCGACCATTTTCTCGATGAACGCTTCCCGCTCCGGTGCCTTCTGTTGGAGTTTTGCCTCGATTTCGGCATGCGGGCCCGGATAGAGGATTGCGAAGCAGCGATCCTCGAACTCGTGCTTGATCTCCTGGACACCGAGGCGATGGGCCAGTGGGGCGTACACGTCGAGTGTTTCGCGCGCAACCCGTTGCTGCTTTTCATCTCTCAGTGCATAGACCGTCCTGATGTTGTGGAGGCGGTCAAAGAGTTTGATGATCAGGACGCGTACGTCCTGTGCCATCGCCACCACCATCTTCCGAATGGTTGCTGCCTGTGCCTGCTCGCGATTGGTGTAGCGGACCCGGTCCAATTTGGTGACACCATCGATCAGAGATGCGATTTCGTCGCCAAACTCGCGGCGCACGGCCTCGAGCGTGACATCGGTGTCTTCCACCGTATCGTGGAGAAAGGCGGCAGCCAGCGTGGCTTGGTCGAGACCGTACTCGGCGAGCATGTGCGCCACAGCGAGGGGGTGGGTTATATACGGATGGCCGGTCTTTCGATACTGCCCCCTGTGTGCTATCTCGGCCAGGTCATAAGCGCGCCGTAGAAGTTCTACATCACCGCCGGGATGATGGACCCGGAACGAGTCGAGCACGTCGTTGAGAACGACGTCCGCCTGGTCTTCAGTCGTAGCGAACGAGGGCATGCAGGGGAACTCCGGCTAGCTGGTCAGCACCGTTCAAGAAGGCCAATTCGATAAAGACGGACAACCCGACCACGTCGGCGCCGAGACGCCGCAACAACCGAACCGCGGCGGCGGCGGTTCCCCCTGTCGCCACTACGTCATCGACGATCAAGACCTTCTCTCCGGGTTGAACCGCGTCGGTATGGATCTCAAGGACATCGGTCCCGTACTCGAGGGCGTATTCCTCCCGGACGGTCTCGTATGGCAGTTTTCCCGGTTTGCGAATCGGTATGAATCCGGCGCCGAGCCGCTCGGCGACCGGGGTGGCCAGTGTGAAACCGCGCGCCTCGATCCCGGCGACCTTGCCAATTCCCTTGTCCTCGAAGGGTTTGCTCAGCTCGTCGATGAGTTCGGTGAATACTGCGGCATTCGCCAGGAGCGGCGTGATGTCCTTGAAAACCACTCCCGGGTCGGGGAAGTCGGGAATGTCTCGGATGAGGGAGGTGAAATCGGTCACGCTCACAGTCTACGACCGCGTCAGCCCCGTGCCGACTTCGCTCGTTTCGCCGCCTTTTCGGCCCGGAGCTCCCATTCCTCTTCCCGCTCCTTCCACGTGGCCAGGAGCGGCGCAGCAATGAAGATGGAGGAGTAGGTCCCGGCGGTTATTCCGACAAAGAGCGCCAGGGCAAACTCACGAAGCGTCGACGCACCAAGTATGAATGAGCCGACGAAGAGGATGCTCCCGATCGGAAGCAGCGAGGTGAGAGAAGTACTCAACGAGCGCCCGAGGACTGAGTTCATTGCTCGATTGACGATGTCTGAGTAAGAGCTCTTGTCATCCTCGGCAACCAACTCTTCGACTTTGTCGAACACCACCACAGTGTCATAGAGCGAGTAACCGAGGATCGTCAGGATCGCGACCACCGTTGCCGGTGTGACTTCGAAACCCGTAAGCGAATAGACGCCAACAGTTATCACGAGATCGTGAAACAGCGCCGCTATCCCAGCGAGTGCCATTTTGAACTCGAGTCGCCAGCTAATGAAAACGACGACGACAGCCAGAAAGACCGCCAGCGCGAGCAGCGATCGCTGCAATATGAGCGCACCGAAGGATGGTCCCACTGCGGAGATCGAAACATCGTTACGTTCGACACCGGTGACCTCGGCGATGGCATCGACCGCGGCGTTCTCGATGTTTACGTCGAGGACACCGGTGGTGACTCGGAAGGACTCCCCATCACCGAGCACCTGGATCGTTGCGTCATCAACGCCAATTTCCTCGAGGGACGAACGAACCTCGGCAACGGTCGCCCCGGCCGGGTTGGGAGTCTGCAATTCGAGTCCACCTTCGAACTCGATCCCGAGGTTTAGCTGCCTGACGCCAAAACTGACCAGGGAAATCAAAATCAAAACCGCAGAGATCGTGAACCAACGCTTCTTGTGGCCGACAAAGTCGATGTTCGTTTCAGCGCGGTTGAGTTTCCTGAATACGCTCAAGACGCGACCCCTTTCATGCTGAAGGATCCCCCGTCGCCGAGCGACGTGTCGGCGAGAACGTGGACCGCCCGCCGGGTGTAGGACCTCGCGATGATGATGTCGAGGATGGTTGCCAGACCGAGGGCAAGTGCGAAACCTTTGACCGCCCCCACTGCCAGTGAGTACAGAAGAATCGCCCCGAGGAGGCTGACCGTGTCGGCTGTTAGAATGGTGCGGAAGGCCAGTCTGAAGCCTTCATCGGCGGCCTCCGGGGACGAATGACCCTCACGCATCTTTTCTTTGATTCTCTCGAAATAGACGATGTATGAGTCGGCGGTGATCCCGATCGCCACGATTATCCCTGTGATGCCGGCCAGGGTAAGTGTCAGACCCTGCACCCGGCCGAGAACCCCGAAGAGTGTTACCAGGAGGGCACCGAAGATGGTCAAGCCGAGAATTGCCACAACTCCCATCGATCGGTAAACGAGGAGGAGAAAGATTGCAACCAGCGCCAGACCGACCAATCCGGCGATTATCCCAGCCTGGAGTGAGTCGGCTCCGAGAGTCCCCGACACTTTCGTCACCGAGGAGATTTCGAAGGCGACCGGGAGAGAACCGTAACGCAGGGTAACGGCGAGATCTTGAGCTTCCTGTTGGTCGTCCTCTGATCGGCCCATAGTGATCTGCGCCGAGCCTCCGGTGATGCCAGTTTCCGGGGACACATCCTGGTTGACTGCTGGTGCGGTCACAATCTCACCATCGAGGACAATTGCGATCTGTCGCCGGGGATCACCGAGCGGATAGCTGGCCGCCTCTGCGGTCAGTTCGGCGAACTTCGTCGCTCCGGCGCTGGTCAGATCGAGCGTCACCGCCCATACAGCGGAATTGGGATCGAAGACGGGAATCGCCTGTGCTACATCGCTGCCCTCCAGTTCAGCCGCTCCGAGCTCCAAGACCTCGGTGGGTGAGCCGGAGCTCACGAGTAGGAGCCAGGCAGAAGGCGCAAAAATGTCGTCCTCGATGGTCAATCCGGTCTCGTTGTCGATATTCGGCGTGTTGGTGCCGGCCAATGGGCCGATGTCGCCGGCAACGGCATCGAGCACCGGGCGAAAACTGAGCAGACCGGTCTGGCCGACTGCCTCGATAGCCCTCTGCTCATCCTCGACACCGGGCAACTGGACGACCACGGTGTTGTCGCCGGAGATCTGAATCTCGGGTTCCTGGACAGCGCCGAAGTCCTCGATCCTGTTGGCCATGATCTCAGTTGAGACCTCGAGAAGGTCGGGATCGGTGCCTTCCGGCGCCGTCAGGACCACGGCCGTTCCACCCTGCAGGTCCAGTCCGAGGCGCGGCGTCGTCCCCGTGGCGATTGCCAGGGCCAAACCACCCCACGCCACAAGAAATACGACTGCCAGACCGACCAGACGTCGGGTCATTTCAGACTTCTTCTCCGCCTGGTTCGACCCGGGATCCGACGGCGCGCCGCGCGATGCGGAGGCGGCCTTCCTCGACTTTGATGACGACCGACTCATCGTCGACCTCGAGTATTTGACCGTGGATGCCGCCAATGGTGCGTATCTCCTGGCCCACCTCGAGTGAAGTCGCAAGCTGTTGCTGTGATTTCTGCCGTGTTCGCTGCGGGCGGATGATGAAAAAGTAGAAGACCGCGATCATCAAACCGAGAAAAATCAAGGTCGTGAGACCGGTTCCACCCGTGGATTCCTGAGCGAAGACAAATTGGGTCACGGTTTCCTCCGATGCGATTGGGACCGACAGGGCAGGTTAGGACAACCGGTACGACTAGACCGAACCTTGCGAGTGCCGAATTTTGAACTCCTCATGGAACCGCTCAAATCGCCCAACTTCGATGGCCGTGCGAGCTCTGGCCATGAGTGAGATCAGAAAGCGCAGATTGTGGATGCTGAGTAAGCGGAGCCCGGATATTTCCTTCATCCGAAACAGGTGGCGCAAGTAGGCCCGCGAATATGTCGAACAGGTGAGACAATCACAGGCAGCGTCGAGTGGGCCTTCATCCAATTCGTAATCGACACTCCTGATGTTGAAGGAGCCTGAGCCCGTATGGACCTTGCCGTGCCGGGCGTGACGGGTCGGCATCACACAGTCAAACATGTCGACGCCGCGGGCAATGGCGTCGAGCAAACCCTCGGGGTCGCCCAACCCCATGACGTAGCGAGGTCGATCGTCCGGTAGAACCGACACGGCCGCCTCGATTGCCGTATTTCGATCTGTGCTGGTCTCCCCCACCGAGAGCCCTCCGATCCCGTATCCTGCAAACCCCAACTCGGCAGTCCTGGTCGCACTGGCCACTCGAAGATCAGGGTCGACACCACCTTGCACTATTCCGAACAACGCCTGATCACTTCTCCTGTGTGCGACGAGACATCGTTCTGCCCACCGCACGGACCGCTCCATCCCCGACTTCACGACCGATTCCGGCGCCGGCAATCCCACACAAACGTCAAGGACCATAACGATGTTCGCTCCGAGTTGTTCCTGGATACGGATCGAGTCCTCCGGTGACATATGCACTAAGTCGCCGTCAAAAGTGCTCCGGAACGAAACGCCGTCCTCGGTGACGTCAGGCTCGAGTGAATAGACCTGGAACCCGCCGGAATCTGTCAGCAATGTCCGGTCCCAACTCATCAATTGATGCAGGCCACCCAGTTTCTCCACGATGTCTGCCCCGGGTCGGAGCATGAGGTGGTATGTGTTGGCGAGAACGATGCGGGCGTCGAGTTCGAGGAGATCTCGTGAGTCGACGGTCTTCACATTCGCCCGGGTCCCGACGGGCATGAACACCGGTGTCTCCACGGTCCCGCGGGGTGTCGACAGAGTCCCGGCGCGCGCAGCACCATCGACAGCAGATCCGGTCCAGGTCACGGGGTAGGTCACGAAGACAGGTTATGCGCTCAGTCGAACATGAACGACTGTGTGCCCGCAGGCACTTCGATACCAAGGTGTTGATAGGCATTCAACGTCGCCACCCTGCCCCGGGGAGTTCGTTTGAGAAGACCGATCTGGAGCAGGAACGGCTCATAGGCATCTTCGACAGTCTCCGGCTCTTCGCCTACGGCGATTGCGAGGGTTGACAGCCCCACCGGGCCACCACCGAATTTGTGGATCACGGCATCGAGAATCGACCGATCGACTTTGTCGAGCCCGAGACGGTCGACTTCGTAAACGAGAAGTGCCTGCTCGGTCACGTCTTCATCGAGAACGCCATCGGCCCGGGCAACCGCATAGTCATGAACCCTGGCGAGGAGACGGTTGGCTATCCGAGGCGTCGAACGACTGCGCCCGGCCAGGAGTAGTGCCGATGCCTCTCCGATGTCGAAGCCGAGTATCGAAGCCGATCTGGAGATGATCTGCGAGAGCTCGCCGTCTGAGTAGTAATCCAGCTTTTCCTCGATTCCGAAGCGGTCGCGGAGCGGTGCCGTGACCTTGCCTTTTCGTGTGGTCGCTCCTACCAGCGTGAAACGGGGCAAGTCGATCCGGATCGACTGGGCAGTTGGCCCCTTCCCCAACACGATGTCGAGCTGGAAGTCCTCCATGGCCGGGTAGAGCACCTCCTCCACTGCTCGGGGCAGCCGATGGATCTCGTCGATGAAGAAGACATCCCCTGGCTGGAGGTTGCTGAGAATCGCGGCGAGGTCGCCGGGGCGCTCGAGCGCCGGCCCCGAAGTAATCCGAAACGCCACACCCAGCTCAGCGGCGATGACACCGGCAAGCGTGGTCTTACCCAACCCGGGTGGTCCGGAGAAGATCACGTGGTCGAGGGCACGATCTTCGGCTCGGGCCGCTTCAATCGAAATTCGAAGACGCTCCTTGACACTTTCCTGGCCGACGAATTCGTCGAGACGCCCGGGCCGAAGCGAAAGGTCATCGTCGGTTTCCACAGTTGGATTGAGGAGGCTCTCTTCATTCATGTGTTATCGAGACCCCAAATCGCGCAGGGCCTCACGGACCTGCGTTTCTACCGACTCATCTGGATCAACCTTGCCAATCACCGAATTGATCTCCTCGGTTGTGTAACCCAGGGTTTCCAGGGCCGCCCGTACCGACGCCGAACCGGATCCCTGAAGGACATCGACATCTTTCCCTGCGAGTTTCGGGGCGAGTTCGAGAACGATCTTTTGGGCACCGCGTTTTCCGATTCCGGGCACCACCGTAAGGGCGTCGGCGTCTTCGGCAACGATCGACCTGATGATGTCGGTCGGCTGCATCGACCCGAGCATTGCCATCCCTACCTTCGTCCCGACACCCGATGCACCAAGGAGAATCCGAAACAGGTCTCGCTCGTTGGAGGTGTCGAAGCCAAAGAGGCTCATCTCTTCCTCCCTGACGTGGGTGTGCACGTGGACTACGACCTCCTCTCCGATACCGGGAAGCGAGACCAGACCACGCGGAGTCATATTCACCTCGTAGCCAACTCCTCCCACATCGAGGCAGACGCCACCGTCATAGGTAGAGACGAGGACCCCCCTCAGTCTTCCGATCATGAGCGCACCTTAAGCGGGGCCACCCGAAGGTGGCACAGAGCAATAGCCAGCGCGTCGGCAGCATCTGGGGGCCCGGGCACTTCGGAAAGATTCAGGAGGCGGGCCACCATCTTTTGCACCCCGGATTTGTCGGCCGACCCATCACCGGTAACGGCGGACTTGATAGCGGTCGGGACATACTCGTGCACCTCGAGTCCGGCGTTGGCGGCGACGAGCATTGCGACCCCTGAGGCGCGCCCAACTGCAGCGGCGGTCTGCAGGTTGCGGTTGGTGAAGACGGTCTCGATTGCCACGACATCGGGCTGGGTCTCTTCGATGACAAGAGTTAGTCCCCGATAGAGCTCTTGAAGACGAGTGGGCATCTCAGCGTCCTTGTCGGTCCGGATCACACCCGCCCGATGGGCCTTGGGCGGATGGGTCCCCTCCACCATTCCGTATCCGGTAACCGATAGTCCCGGGTCAATTCCTAAAACGAACATGTGTTCTATGACGATACCGCTCGTTGATTCCAATCAGCGTCTTATTGCTTTCAGGTTTGGTCGAACCGAACCCGACGCCCGGCGACGGAAGCTTCCGCGACTCTGACCATTATCTCCTCGCCGAGATCGAGACCGTCACCGTCAACTCTGGCCAAAACTGCAGGTTCTCTCAATTGGACCTCCCCGATCGCCGCGCCCTGGTCGAGCTCGACTACGACGCCGGTAAAGACCTCCCCGATTCGATCAGTTAGCAGGGCAGCTTCAACCAGATTGACGCAGGCTGCTTCATACTGTCCGGCCCGTGTCCAGGAACGCGCCATGATCTTGGGGAGGTCGGAGAGAGACTCTGATACCCAAGCCGGAGGTTCTCGTCCTTCAACTATCGCTAGGCAGGCTTCGCCTGCGTAACGGTCGACCAGTCGTCGCAAAGGGGCCGTTGTGTGTGCGTAGACCGCGGCGAGAGCAGCGTGAGGCTCAGGAACGTCATCGCCGGTGAGGGCCTGATAACCGGCACCGGCAAATAGACCCGTGGCCTCAGAAAGGAAGGCCGAATGTGTGGCGAGATCGGCGTCGAGACTTCTGATGAGATCGGGATAGGCAACGTCGTCCGGCCACGCAATGTGCAATCCCTTTGCGACCCTGCGAAGGCGGTTCATTCGAGCGGGATCCGCCGGGGGCAGCGTGCGTAGGATCCCGACTCCCGCCCCGACCATGAGTTTCGCCGCGAAAATACCTGTGAGAAGCGATAGTTGGGCATTCCACCCCTCGACCGCAAGGGGCGTCCGATAGCTCAGGTTCCAACCCCCTTTTCTTCGGAACACCTGTTGTTCGGGAATGTCGAGAGTCACCGCACCCCGTTTGACCTCGATCATCTGGCGCAAACGTCCGATCTCAGAGAGGAGTTGAACCGACGTCGAACCCGAACCCGACTCGAGCTGGTTTTGTATATCCTCATAAGTGAACTGGGCCTGACTCCTGACCATCGCCCGCTGAACGTGGCCATCGATGATCTCTCCATGTCGGTCGAGGTCGATGCGCCACACCAGGGCCGGCCTCGTTTGGTTGGCCAGCAGACTCGCCTGTGCCTCAGATAGCTCGGTCGGATAGAGGGGGGTGCGGACGTCCGGCCCATAGAAGGTCTGGCCCCGCGAGTGTGCCTCGACATCGATCGCGCCACCCGGATTCACGAAGGCAGCAACATCGGCAATGGCGTACGTAACCCGATATCCGCCACGCACCTGCTCCAGGTGAAACGCTTGGTCGAGGTCACGAGAAGCTGGAGGGTCGACCGTGATCAACGGGATATCAGTGAGGTCAAGGTCGGGGAATCGGGGCTCAAGCGATGCTAGTTCGTCGATGACAATGGGACTGAACCCTTCGGGTATTGACATTTCTGAGCGAATCTCGTCCAGTCCCGCCTCGACCAACCTGTCGGGGGCAAGCAATCGGATCTTGCGTCTTGGCATCAGTCGATATTACGAGTTGGATCGAGCAACTCACGGAGTGCCTAATTTGGTCCCGATGTCAGAGGAAGATCGTCGAAAATGGGACGCTCGATACGTCGATGGCGGCCCCGCTCCAAGCAGGCAGGTCGGTCCCCCACCCGTTTTTGCTGATCTGGAATACCTTATCCCGACTGAAGGCACTGTCCTTGAACTGGCATGTGGCCGTGGTCGGGCTGGTGTCTGGCTGGCCAGTCGAGGACTCGACTATTTCGGTGTTGACTTGAGTCCCGTCGCCGTTGACCTAGCTCGCAATCTAGCCCTGGCTTCCGGCGTTGCGGACCGCTGTCGCTTTGAGGTCCACGACCTGGACAACGGGTTGCCGGATGGCCCGCGCGTCGAGGTTCTATTTATCTACTTATTCCGGGATTCCCGCCTTGACGGCGCCGTCATCAATCGTCTCGCGCCGGGAGGAGTTCTGGCCACAGCGTGTCTCAGTGAAGTGGGAGCCAGCCCTGGCCGGTTTCGTGCTAAACCAGGCGAACTCAGTCGAGCCTTTCGCTCCCTGGAGCTCTTGGCCGAAGGCGAGGCCGACGGGACGGCCTGGTTGATCGGGCGGAAAGAGGTTTCGTAGTCCCGACGCGCCAAACCGGACGATTTCCCGTCTCTTGTGCAGTTTCTCGAATGTTCTTTGTGTTCGCTGTGGCTGTCCGGGGTGTGGGGGAAGGGTCACCCCGTGGGCTGTCGTTCAGGCTCGGGTTCGGATTCGTGGTGTTTTGGTTTGCGGAATCTGATTCGTCCGGTTCTGGGGTCTTGGACTATTTGGAAGCCGCGTTGGTGGACAACGATTTGGTGGTGGAACCAGCACAATGCAACAAGGTTTTCCGGGTCGGTTCGGCCGCCTTGTGACCAGGGCCTTTTGTGGTGGACTTCGACCCGGTAACAACTGTTGCATCCGTCGGTCCAGCAGAACCCGTTGTTTTTCGCCAACGTCGCCCGGCGTAGTTGCGGAGGAATACCCCTCGACTTACGCCCGTACTTCATGGGAACACCGTCAGCGGTATTGACCGTGATCTCGGTGACCGAATCACAAAAGATTGCTTCCAGTGCTTGCGGGCCGACTCTGGACCCGGCTTCGATTCGTATTCCGGTCTGCCCGTTGGTTTCGACTGCATGTTCCGCGTCGACAAACACAGTGATAGTCGCCTGTGGGGATTGACCTCCGGTGGCTAGTTCGCCGAGGGCCATGGCCCTCCGCCAAGGCTGTGAACCGGTCTCTCCGTCTGGCAGGTCGGGTAGCGTATCGGCTTTCTGGGCGAGTGCTTTGTCGATGGCGGCACCGAAGACACCTTCGAACCCACCACGCACGTTCCACCACGATTCGTCCAAAGTTGGTTGCATGACCAAGAACATGTCCGCAGCTGAACGAACCTCGTCCTCACGCGTGATCTCAACAAGGTCGGCTGCGGCACGACGTACCCCGGCCACATCCAAATGGCTCATGGTCCCGACGTCTTCGGGGATCCGGGAGAGGGCTTCGGCACGGTCAAGGCTGATCGCACCGGCCGACAACGCTTCCCGCAACCACGGTTTGTTCTCGGTGCGGCGCATCGTCCGGACCAATGTGCGGGCGGTATCCAAACCAACATCGGCCCTGGCGGAAAGCCATTCGCTTAGATTCCGGGAACCGTCACCGGTGAACACCTGGCCTGAGTCCAACAACTCCAGATTCTCGACAAGCCGCGAATGCAACCTGGCGATCAACCGATAGTCGTCGACAACCTGCTGTTCTACAGAATCAACCGAAAAATCTCTCTCCCAATCCATAACCCGAAAATACAAGCCGCCTATGACAGAAACCGCACGAAATCGGGCCGATCAAAAAGAATTTTCGAGAAATTTGAAGGAAATTTCGAACGCGACTACATCTTTACCGATTTAGGTGCGCCAGTAGAACCCGCGGTCTTCCGCAACGTCTACCTTTGGTCGCGACCCGGGTTCGCCGGTGCCCCTCACGTAGCCGTATCCGCGGACAGTCATCACCATTACTACGCCGAGTAGCGCACCCAGTACAAGGACCAGGACGTAGTCACCCGGCGTCAACTGATAGTTGGGGTCGACGGTTGTGAATCCGCTATCACTGCTCTCATGCCGCCAAACTTCGACAAACCCTTCATCGACTTGTAACTCCGGGATTGTGACCGTTGCCGTTTCAATCTGGTCAGGATTGGATGGGAACGACCAGACGATGTCGACCACGACCTCGGTGTCCGATACTGGAGTCTCAGATCCGGCAACGACTTGGGCCTGCACCGGGGCTACTTGAAGACTGTTAAGGACGATCAATCCGAGTACCGCCAGGAACGCAGTAATCGGAACGACAATCCAATTTGAACGCGATTCAGGCTTCACGGCCACGTGTTGACTTTAGTGGACACGGGCCAAAAAGAAGATGGCCCATGTTGCGTTGGGCCGTGTGCCGGCCACACAGTGGTCAAACGTGAAGAAACCCCCGACGGAGTCGATGTATGAACGATGGCTGTACGATCTTTGGCGTAGGCACTCCGGGCAGGTCCGGGCCTATTTGATGCGAAGAACCACCATGGACAGCGTCGATGACCTGTTGTCCGAGGTCTTTGTGGTGGCCTGGAGACATCGAGAGCGTCCGCCGCGGAAACCGCTTCCGTGGCTCTATGGGATCGCGGCCAAGGTGTTATCGACTCATTACCGAGGAACGACACGACGACGGAATCTCGTGACGCGGCTGGAGAGCCAACCTTCAAACTCGCAATTCTCGGTCGATCTGGCATTGGATATCGAAACAGCGCTGGAGAAGTTGAGCCCAACTGACCGCGATCTGCTCCTCCTCAACGCCTGGGAAGGGATGAGCCCCGCAGAAATTGCGGTTTCGACCGGCTCCAATCCGGCTGCAGTTCGGATGAGATTGAGCCGAGCGAGAAGGAAATTTGAGAAATCGATCGACGACGCGCAGACCAACTCCACCGAGAAGGACGAGGGACAATCATGAGTCGATACGAGGACCTGCGACGTGCCAATCCCGCGAAGACAGACGACGGTTGGGGAGAATCTCCTGAGGGCCAGGCTGAGTTTGCACGGGTTCTCGACGGTCTTGACACCACAACAACCGACTCGAGATCACGACGCTCCCGGCCATGGCTCTACGCGGCGGCCGGTTTCGCTGGAGTCGCTCTGGTTTCGTTGCCTCTGTGGTTCTCCGGAGATTCAGGTCCAACCGATCCCTTGGCGCTACCGGGTGATCCCTATGGCTCCATCAACGACGATGCCCTCGCCGATGGAGTAGTCACCGAAGGTGAACTGCTGATGGCGGCCGGCGCTGTCGTCTCGTGTACAGAGGAACTCAGCGCCGAACCCGAATCGGAGGACGGACCCGAATCGGAGGTCGAATACGTCGTGGAACCGGATGGCCGCGTCTCCTGGACCACCCTGGAAGTCGACACGGAAGTCTTCGAGAAATGCCACTTTTTGATCTTCCGGGGGATAGAGAAGGTCTGGGCCCTCCAGAACCTGCCGCCCCGAGCCGAGGACTTTTATCTCTATGGGAGCATCGTCGCCTGCACCGAATCTCGGACCGGGGAGGATTTTGGGGAGATGACCCGCGACCCGATGGGCTTTATCAGCACAGTTGGCCACAGAACAATCAATGCCGCCCTCGACGGCGCCGAAGAAATCTATAACTCATGCTTTGATTCGGTCGTTGATCAGGTACTCGTCTACACGACGGTTCTAGATTTTCTCGGTAATAAATCAGGTGAAACATTTCCCGAACTGGGGACACGGACCACCGAGAGCCGGAGTGGGGTCATCTGGACCTCCGTCGACGAAGCCGGGTTTGAAACCCTCGACGATGCACTCGAAAAGTATCCCGACCTCTTCTTGGAATGCTTGGAGATAGTCCTCGGGCCCTGAAAACCGTCATGGGGATCAAGTACGGTCTGGACTATGACCAACTATGTGGTTCTGCTTCGGGGAATCAATGTCGGGGGTAATCGACGTATCAAAATGGCCGATCTCAAGGCGGCGCTTGCCGGGTCCGGGATTACCGATCCGACAACCCTGCTTCAGAGCGGGAATGTCGTGTTGGAATCGAACGCAGACTCATCAGCTCTAACTGACATCGTGGAGACCACCATCGCCACGGGGTTCGGATTTCATAGCGACGCAATCGTCCGCACGTCAGACGAGTTCGAAGCCGTCTACTCCGGCCATCCCTTCACGCCAGACCAGTTGGACGAACCCCGAATGAGCCATGTGATGTTCTTCAAAACACCGCCCCGGAGCAAAAGTTTTGATGAACTGCGCGCCGGTTACGACGGCCCGGAAGAGATGACGCTCAAAGGCCGGGAACTCTTTATCTATTACCCAGATGGGTCGGGGCGATCCAATCTCACGGGCAAGTCGCTCGAAAAAGCACTCGGCGTGCCGGGCACGGCACGAAACTGGAACACCGTTCTGAAGATCCTCGAATTGCTCAGCTGACGACTGCTTCAGCTTCCATTTCGACGTGCCAGCGGGGATCGAGTAGACCTGCGACTACCACCATCGTCGAAGCTGGCCGGATTTCTCCGAACACCCTCCCATGTTCAACTCCGACGGCATCGGCATAGTTAGCATCGACAAGATAGATCCGGGTCCTCACCACATCTTCGAATTGTGCTCCGGCATCTTCGAGCGCTTCGCCGATTATCTCGAGACACCGGGCGGTCTGGACTCCGGGATCCGGGTCGACGTGGCCATCGGGCCATATCGGTGCGGTGCCCGCGACGAGCACACGGTCATCTATTCGCACTGCGCGACTAAATCCAACCGTGTTTTCGTAGGGCGAACCGGACGAAATCAGGATTCTTTCTGACATCAGGCGTCGGAGAGTACCTTCTCCATGATTTCGTCGTCGATGTCGTAGTTGGAAAAGACCGCCTGGACATCGTCGAGATCGTCGAGGGCGTCGATAAGCCGCAGGGCTTTCCTGGCGTCACCTTCTTCGAGGGGAACTGTCGATGCGGGCATCTGGGTCACATCGGCCGACTCGATCTCTATCCCGGACTCCTCCAGCGCCTTTCGCACCGCCGGCATGTCGGAAGGTTGCGTGATCACCTCGAACGATTGTCCGCCGGCGTCCCGGATGTCGTCAGCGCCGGCGTCGAGTGCCACCAACATCACGTCGTCCTCGGATCCCGAAGCCAGAATCAGGCCCTTCTGGCTGAACAAGTAAGCGACCGATCCCGGCTCGCCGAGGTTTCCGTTGTTGCGGGTAAAGGTCGAACGAACATCCGAGGCTGCCCGGTTGCGGTTGTCGGTGAGAATCTGGACATATACGGCAACGCCACCAGGGCCGTAGCCTTCGTACCAGATTTCTTCGTAGAGGGCGCCCTCGACCTCTCCGGTACCCCGTTTGACCGCCCGCTCGATGTTGTCGTTGGGCATCGAGGCCGACTTGGCCTTTTCAACTGCTGTGGCCAGGGTCGGATTGAATTCGACCAGCCCGCCACCGTCGCGGGCGGCGACTTCGATTGCTTTCGCCAGCTTTCCAAACAACTTGCCACGGGCAGCGTCCTGGCGCCCCTTGCGGTGTTTGATATTCGCCCATTTGGAATGACCCGACATGAATACTCCTAGATCAGGTCTAACAGCTTTTGGTGTATCCGGGCATCACCGGTCAGTTCCGGATGAAACGACGATGCGAGGATCTTGTCTTGCTGCACCATGACCGGATGTTCGTCGATCGACGCCAGAACATCCACTCCCGATCCCGCTTTTTCAATCCACGGTGCCCGGATGAACACAGCATGGAAGTTCTCGTTGAGGCCTTCGATGGCGAGCTCTGTCTCAAAGGAGTCGTTCTGACGGCCAAAAGCATTTCGCTTGACCACGACATCGAGGCCACCAACCAGAGGCTGGTCGCCTTCGGTCAGCGAATTGGCAAGAAGGATCAGGCCGGCACATGTTCCATAGGTCGGCAAACCGTTGGTGATTGCATTCCTGAGGGGGTCCATCAAGCCGAACCGGACCGCCATCTTCCCGATGGTCGTCGATTCGCCGCCGGGGATGATTAAGGCATCGACGGAGTCCAGCTGTGCCGGCGTCTTCACTGTGACAGGTTCAGCGCCGAGATCGCCGATCAGAGCCGCATGTTCACGGACGTCACCCTGAAGCGCCAGAACACCGACGCGGTTCATCTCACCAGCCTCGGGCCGCGAGACGCTCCGAATCGGTGAGGGTGCCGATCTCGATCCCGGGCATCGCGCCACCGAGGCCCCGTGAAACCTTGGCTACGACGTCGGAATCCGACCAGAACGTTGTTGCTTCGACGATGGCGTTGGCGTATGCCTTGGGGTCGGAACTCTTGAAGATCCCGGACCCGACGAAGACCCCATCAACGCCGAGGCCCATCATGAGGGCAGCATCGGCCGGAGTGGCAATACCACCGGCGGCGAAATTGACGACAGGCAGTTGGCCCGTCGAGGCGACTTCTCTGACCAGGTCATAGGGAGCCCCATGGTCCCGGGCGGCACTCATCAGCTGAGCTTCGTCCATTGTCGTCAGAGCCCGGATCTCATTGGTGACGGTACGCATATGGCGGACGGCCTCGACCACATTTCCCGTGCCTGCTTCGCCCTTGGTCCTGATCATGGCGGCGCCCTCGCCGATGCGACGCAGAGCTTCGCCGAGATTTCTCGCACCACAGACGAAAGGAGTAGTGAAGGCCCACTTGTCCACGTGGTGCTCGTCGTCGGCCGGGGTCAAAACTTCCGATTCGTCTATGTAGTCGATTCCGAGTGATTGCAGAACCAGCGCCTCGGCAAAGTGTCCGATCCGGCACTTGGCCATGACCGGGATCGTTACCGACGCCTTGATGTCCTCGATCATCGACGGATCGGACATCCGGGCCACGCCACCATCGCGGCGGATGTCGGAAGGGACTCTCTCCAGGGCCATGACGGCGACTGCCCCGGCTTCTTCGGCGATCATGGCCTCGTCGGCGTTGACCACATCCATGATGACCCCGCCCTTGAGCATCTCGGCGAGGCCTCGCTTTACCCGATCGGTACCGTGTTCCACTCTTGCTCCTTCATGTAGCCGTGATGGTAATGGGTGTAAGGCATTTAGCTAGTGCTGATTGCGCGGGCATAGGCGCTCCGATACCGGGCGATGACGTTGGCCCAATCAAATCTCAGAACGGCATCACGACCGGCGTCCGACATCTTCTCACGCCTGGCATCGCTTTCGAGAAGCGATGCCATCGCCGTCGAAAAGGCGGTTACATCTCCCACCGGCACGAGGAGCCCGGTGTCGCCGACAACTGCGCGAAATGCATCGAGGTCGGAGGCAATCACGGCACACCCCGCTGCCATCGCCTCGGCCAATACGATTCCGAAACTCTCACCACCGGTGTTTGGAGCCACGAAGATCGCGCTCGAGGCCAGCATCCGCTGCTTTTCGCCATCGCTGACCCTCCCCAGGTACCGCACGCCCGGTGCATTCGAGCCGCGATCGGCGCCCATCACCAGAAGCTCGGAATCGGGATGCGCCTCGTGGACCGGGGCAAACGCCTCGAGCGCGATGTCCAGACCTTTTCGGGGCTCATCGCGTCCGAGAAAGGCGATCCTTCTCCTGATGCGTCCCACCGGCAGATCAAAGGCAGAAACGTCAATCGCATTGGGAATAATGCGGACCTCGCCCCAGGATTCCGGGATACTCCGCCGGGCCGTTGCGCTGACTGCTGTGAGAACCGCACGACGCAAACGTTTGCCGACAATCGGGAAAAACGGATACGCCCTATCCACCAATTTTGGTGCATCTGCATGGAATGTCGCCACCATCGGTTTGGCGGACCCCAGTGCCGCCCAACCTGCGAGCGGCACCATCGGCTCGTGGACGTGGACGACGTCCACCACGTCGAGGGCCTTTTTCATACGGGCGAACGACATCGGCGAAAGTGTCAACGGAACGCTGGACCTATTGGCCCGGACTTTGAATCCTCTGCCAACCGCCACTGTGGATTCGTCCCGTCCGGGACCACCATGGCGGCGGTACTTCCCGACGCCAACCAGGACTGCATCATCACCACCCATTTGGAGGTGTCTTGCCAGTTCGGTGGTTATCTGTTGCACCCCTCCTGGCTCCCCCAGGTCGTACGGGCAAACAATCCCGACTTTCATGCGACCTCCCGATCGGAGGGCCAGTTGGGTTGAACCAGATGCCACTGCTCGGGCGCTTCATTGATGATCTGCTCGAGTTTTGTCGCCAGGGTCTGGGTCATGGCCTGCACTATTTCGGTCCGTGAGTCGCCATTGGGAACAGGTATCCGGTCGTGGATGACAATCCGATATCCGGGGCCATCGAAATAACAGCCGACCGGGTGCAAAGGCGCCCCGGTTCGAACCGCGAGTGTCGCCGGTCCAGGTGGCATCGTCGTGACCTCGCCGAAGAACTCGACCTCGACCCCGCGGCCCTTGAGATCTCGATCTGACAACAGCGCAATCGCCTTGTTCTCACCAATCGCCCCTTCCAGGTTCCGCATCACTTCTGTGCTACCGGTGGCGAGCACTATCTCGATCCCGAATTCGCCGCGCATGCTGGTGAACCAGTCGGTGATACGCGTGTTGGCCAGGTTCTCGGCCACCGCCACAACGGGCATTCCCTCTTTGACCGCGATAGGGGCTGCGGCCTCCCAATTCCCCAGGTGCGGCAGTGCGAAGATGACGCCGTTGCCCGCGTCCCGCGCCGCGGTCAGGTGATCGAGGCCGATCACCGTGGTTCGCTCCATCATCTCCGGCACCTTTCGCGCCCGCGCCCACAAAGCCTCCGCCCAGTAGCGGCCGTAAGACACCATCACTTCCTTGCCCGCGGCAACGGCATCGGCATCCTTCGCGAGAACCCGGGCCATGTGCCGTTCCGCCATGGCGCGCCGGCCGGATGCAAAACGATGCCAGATTTGGCCACCAAAACACCCCAACGACCGGGCCCACGACGCAGGAAGCAGACCTACCGCCCCGACCCCGAGACGGAGGGCGAGGTAGGCCAGATATTGCTTCACGGGATGTCGCGGTACGTGGTTGCAAAGCGGTAGCCCGCCGTGAACCAAACGGTGACAACAAAAATCCACAACATCGGTTCGATGAATCCGAGTATGAGCCCGAGACAGAACAGGAGAATCCTCTCCGCCCGGCCCATGAGCCCACCCCTCCCATCAAGACCCTGGGCTTCAGCCCTGGCCCGCATGTATGGGACGAGCATCGCCCCCCCGATGGCGAGGATGATGAGTAGCAATGCACGCGGCGACCCGGCCATGGCCACCCCGAGCCCGGCAAAAGCTGCAATTTCGCCAAGACGATCAAACGCCGAGTCGAGAAAAGCCCCACGATCCGACACTGTTCCACTGGCACGGGCTATCGATCCGTCCAGACCATCCAGGGCCGAGCCGAGCAAGATGATCACCGCACCGGTGCGGAAAAAGCTGTTTGCGATGAATATCGCCCCGGTAACGGTTACCAGGAGACCAAAGACGGTCATCATCGCCGGGGTGACTCCGGCTGAGGCGAGCCCGCGCCCCATCGGGACCAGAAATTTTGTGATCCGGGGGCGGACCCGCATATCGATCATGAAGAGATGAAATTAGCAGGACTGCGGCGCCCGCCCCCGCACATCGATCCTCCGTGGCGGACCGCCGGTCGCAGAACGCGTCCCGGGCCCGATGTTGTCCCTTTTGGGTAGGATCGAACCTTCACGAGAAGGAGGTTTCTGTGCTACCCGAAAAAGTTCGCAATGTTGTGTTGGTCGGACATGGAGGAGCCGGGAAGACAACTCTTGCCGAAGCGCTCCTTTTTGTCAGCGGGACCACCAACCGACTCGGCACGGTCGAGCAGGGCAACACCGTTTTCGACCATGAGCCGGAAGAAATCGCTCGAGGGATCTCACTCGGCCTCGCCGTGGCCACTGTGGAATGGGCCGGTCACCGCATCAACATCATCGACACGCCGGGTTCCAGTGATTTCGCCGGTGACGCGAGGGCGGCGATTCGTGCTGCCGACATGGCCCTCTTCGTGATCTCAGCGGTCGATGGAGTCGAGGTCCAGACCGAACAACTGTGGAACGTCGCCGGAGACGAGGGCATCCCCCGCGCCGTCATCATCTCGAAACTCGACCGGGAACGTGCTTCTTTTGATCGAACTCTGGGTCAGCTCCGCGACACCTTCGGCAAGGCAATAGCACCCATTCAAACCCCGATCGGAGAGGAGGCGGATCTGCGCGGCCTGGTCCGGATCGCCACCGAAAGGGCCTATGAGTACAGCGGCAACTCTCCTCTGGGCAAGGAGATCGATCTTCCTGAGGACGTGGCCGAACAGGTTCATACAACACACACGTCACTAGTCGAGTCAGTAGTCGAGACCGACGACGAGTTGATGGAGGCCTACTTCGAGGGGACCGAACCAACCAGGGACCAGATCGTTGCCACAGTCCACAAAGGGATCGTCAATGGCACCATGGACCCAGTCCTGGTGACGTCTGCCGAAAAATTGGTCGGAATCGATCTCGTACTCGAGTTCATCGTCGACTACGGCCCCAACCCCCTCGAACGAAAGTTGCCTCCGCTGGCCGACGGAGAATTCGGTGAGCCATCGAGTGACGGGCCGGTTCTCGCTTATGTCTTCAAGACGGTTTCCGACCCGTTTGTCGGACGGATTTCGATGTTCCGGATCTTTTCCGGGACAGTCAGGAATGACCAGCAGTTGGAACTAGGAAGCGGGGGCACCGTCCGTCTTCACAATCTCTTCAAAATGCAGGGCAAGGAACACGCCGATACTTCAGATCTCCCGGCTGGTGGAATCGGTGCCGTTGCCAAGGTCGAAGAGACCCGGGCCGGCCACACTCTCCGGTCTCCTGGTGTCAACGCGGTAATTGAACCGATGGTCTACCCGCGGCCGGTCGCCGAGGTGGCGATCACCCCCCACTCCCACCACGACGAGGAGAAACTGTCGACCGCCCTACACCGAATCGAGGAGGAAGACCCGACCATTAGTGTCCGTCGCCACCCCGACACGGGCGAAAACATTCTCGCCGGACTCGGTGATTCACACATCGATGTGACGCTGGAACGGATCCTGCGCCGCTACGGCGTGGAAATCGACTCTCACCTGCCCACCATCGCCTACCGGGAAACCATCACACGAACAGCCGAGGCGGAGGGCAAACACAAGAAGCAGAGCGGGGGCCGTGGCCAGTACGGTGTCGCTTCGGTTCGCTTCTCGCCGCTCCCCCGTGGAAACGGCTACGAATACGTCGATTCGATAAAGGGTGGTTCCATCCCCCGCAGCTTTATCCCGGCAGTCGACAAGGGGATCCAGGAGGCGCTGGCCCGGGGCATTGTCGCCGGATATCCCGTGATCGATGTTTCCGCCGAGGTCTTCGACGGAAAATATCACCCTGTCGACTCCGACGAATTGTCGTTTCGAATGGCGGGAATTCAGGCTCTCCGCGCTGCCTCGGACAAGCTGAACCCGATTTTGTTGGAACCCGTCATGCGAATGAAGATCGTCGTGCCTGCCGACCACATCGGAGATGTGATGGGCGATATCAACAGCAAACGGGGACGGGTCCTGGGGATGGAAGGCGAGGGCAACCTCCGGACGGTCGAGGCTGAGGTACCGATGGCGGAAATCCAGCAATACGCCGCCGAACTGCGTTCGTTAACTTCAGGACGGGGTAGTTTTGAGGTCGAGTTCGACCATTACGCCGAGATGCCCCACAATGAAGCCGAAAAAGTGATTTCGGGGAGTCGAACCACTCACAGCTGACGACCGCAGGACCGACCAGGAAAGGATGAGGATGCCAGACGCAGTACTCCGTTACGGAGACAAAGAGCTAACCCTCCCAACGTTGGTGGGTACCCAAGACGAAGCGGCGATCGACATCTCCCGCTTGCGCTCGCAACTCGGCCTGGTCACGGTCGACCGCGGTTTCGCAAACACTGCCGAAGGTGATTCAGCAGTTTCTTACATCAACGGCGAGGAAGGGATTCTGCTCTATCGCGGATACCCGATCGATCAGCTAGCCGAGAAGTCGAGTTTTCTCGAAGTCGCCTATCTCCTCCAGTATGGAGACCTCCCTACCAAAGCCGAGCTCGACGCCTACGCCGATGCGATCACGCGACACACGCTGCTACGCGAAGACGTAAAGCACCTCTTCGAAGCCTTTCCCCACAAAGCCCATCCAATGCAGATCCTGGCATCAGCTACCTCGGCGTTGGCCACTTACTACCCCGACGCGCTCGACCCTGCGGATGAAGAAGCAGTCGACATCAGCGCCCGCCGGCTGATCGCCAAGACGCCCACGATGGTGGCCTGGTCTTACAAATACGCCGTCCATCAACCGTACGTGTACCCCGACAACGACCACGACTATGCGGCAAACTTCCTCAAGATGATGTTCTCCGTACCCGCCGAGGAGTACATGCCCGACCCCGTGGTATCCAAAGCACTCAACATGTTGCTGATTCTCCACGCTGACCACGGGCAAAACTGCTCGTCCTCGGCGGTCCGCCTCGTCGGGTCGGGCCAGGCGAACATATTCAGTTCGGTGAGCGCCGGCATCCACGCCCTTTCCGGGCCGTTGCATGGTGGGGCGAACCAGGCGGTGGTCGAGATGCTCGAAATGATTGTCAACCAGGGTGGAGACATCGGCGCCTTCGTCAAGCGGGCCAAGGATAAGGACGACCCCTTCCGGTTGATGGGCTTCGGGCACCGTGTCTACAAGAACTTCGACCCGCGCGCCCGGATCATCAAGAAAGCCGCCGAGGACGTTCTCGAAAGCATGGGTGTCGACGACCCGCTTCTCGATGCCGCGATGGCGCTCGAAGAGGTGGCCCTGAATGACGATTACTTCGTGGACCGAAAGCTCTACCCGAATGTCGATTTCTACTCGGGAATCATCTACCGGGCAATGGGATTCCCGACCGACATGTTCACGGTTCTCTTTGCCATGGGCCGACTACCCGGCTGGATTGCGCAATGGAGGGAATTGGCTGCCGACCCCGAGGGAAAGATCTTCCGCCCCCGCCAGATCTACTCCGGGGCGCCGACCAGAGACTATGTCCCGTTCGAAAACCGGTAGCTACACATTGGCCACATCCTCGGTGTAGACGTCCTCGACAACGCTTCCATCCACAGCATCGACAACCACCAACCCGCGGGCGTCCGGTGGCTCTGTCGCCGAGTACAGGAGGACAGCCCAACGCGGGCGTGACCGCCAGCCGCGAAAAGTGACCGCGGCTGAGGCGTGGCCGATGGGAAATTCAACCGACCCGGCGGCGATGCGAAGTGCGTCATGCTCGTCGAGATCGAGGGGCCAGGCCGAGGCGAAGTGCCATCCGGCCAGGGCTATCAATCCGAGGGCGGGAATCCATCCCTGGTCAACGGTCAGAGTTACAACCACCGCCCCGGCCAGATAGATCCAACCTGCGGACCTCCTTCTCAGAGCAGAGGGAAACTGGAACGGGCTGAGGACCGTTGAGTCGAGTTCCTCCTCGATGTCGACTGCGGTTGCCAGATCCCTTTCGATGTAGATACCGGACCGGTCGATCTTCGGCTGCTCACCCACGGTCATATCCCAGGCTCTTCCGCTATCTCCACGAGTTTGGACCTGGCTTCGGCCATCGGTACACCTCGCGTATCGGCATCCTCGCCATAGAGACGCAACCCGACGGTGTCGTTCTCGACGTCGCTGTCACCAACGACGATCACCGCCGGATGCTTTTGTGTGATCGACTTTCGGATCTTGTCGCCAACTGTGTCGCCGGATCGGTCTACCTCCACACGCAAACCGGCCGCCCCCAATGTGGCTGCCACGTCATCGGCATAGTCGAGATGCCTATCGGCGACCGGGACCACAGTGACCTGCACCGGTGCCAACCAGGCTGGCAAAGCCCCCGCATAGTGCTCGACGACGACCCCCATGAACCGTTCAAGCGATCCGGCCTTGGCGCAATGGATCATGTAGGGGCGTTCCGGGGTGTTGTCAGCGGTGATGTACTCCAATTCGAATCGGTCGGGAAGGGTGAAGTCGACCTGGATCGTGGAGAGTTGCCAACGGCGGCCGATGGCATCACGGGCATGGACATCTATTTTAGGGCCGTAGAAGGCGCCTTCACCGGCGGCAACCTCGTATGGGAGACCCCGCTCCACTAGCGCCCTTTCGAGGGCGGCCTCGGCAGCCTCCCACCTATCCTCATTGCCCTCCGGCGCCTTCTCGGGTCGGGTGCTGAGGTCGGCCTCGAGTTCGGTGAATCCGAAATCACGGTGCCAGTTGAGGACGAAATCGAGGTGCATCTGCAACTCGTCCGCGAGTTGTTCCTTGGTGCAGAAAGTATGCGAATCGTCCTGAGTGAATCCGCGGGCACGGAGGAGCCCGTGGACAGCCCCGGACAGCTCGTATCGATAGACCGCGCCGAGCTCAGATAGCCTGATCGGGAGTTCCCGATATGAGTGCCCGGAGTCCTTGTATATGAGGACGTGACCCGGGCAATTCATCGGCTTGACCCGGTACTCCTGGTCATTGTCCAATTCAAGTCCCGGATACATGTTCTCTGCGTAATAACCGAGATGGCCCGAGGTCTCCCATAAGTCTGCTTTGGCGAGGTGGGGGCTGTAGACGAACTCGAACCCGTATTTGTCGTGCATCGCCCGACTGTGGTCTTCGACCACCTTGCGGAACCGCCCACCCTTGGGGTGCCAGACCGCGAGGCCGGAGCCCAACTCGTCAGGGAAGCTGAACAGTCCCAGTTCGGCACCTAACTTGCGGTGGTCCCTTTTCTCCGCCTCCTCGAGCCGGCGCAGATGGTCGTCCAAGTCACTTTGAGATGGCCAGGACGTTCCGTAAATCCGTTGTAACTGGTCACGTTCCCGGTCACCACGCCAGTAGGCGCCTGAAGTCCTGGTCAATTTGAACGCGGAAATCCTCCCCGTCGACGGCAGATGGGGGCCGCGGCAAAGGTCGACAAACCCGTTGTTCCGGTACAGGGTCACGTCTTCGCCGTCTGACACTTCGGAAGGGTCCACGTTTGCGATGATTTCCCGTTTGAACGGGTGCCCTTCGAAGATATCCAGTGCATCATCGACCGACACCGAATCGCGTTTGAAAGGTTGATCTTCCTTGACGATTTCCCTCATTCTGGCCTCGATGCGTTCGAGGTCCTCCGGCGTAAACGGGTTGTCGACCCGGAAGTCGTAATAGAAGCCGTCTTCGATCGCAGGTCCGATGGCGAAAGTGCTACCCGGATAGAGATCGAGCACCGCCTGTGCCAGGACGTGGGCAGACGAATGCCGGAGAATGTGAAGCCCTTCACGATCTTTCAAAGTGATGATGCGGATCGGGCCGGACTCATGGATCGGGGTGTACAGGTCGAACAGGCGGTCATTGACAGAAATAGCCACCGCCGCCCGCGCCAATGCGGGTCCGATCGACGACGCGACGTCGTGCCCGGTCGCCCCATCCGGGTGCTGGGTTGTATTTCCGTCGGGATACACAAGGTCTATCGGCACGCTGTTTACTCGCTAGCCTGGGGTGCGGCAGGATACCCAGACCCAAAACAAAGTCACATCGAATATCTCAACCATTCAGGGGGAAGAGAATATGAATCCGAAAGAGTTGGTACAAAGCGCCCACCCGGACGCGACGATCCGTGACATCGCCTCGGGCGCGAATCAGGTGTTCCGGGTCATCGCCGAGAGCGGCGCCACCACCATCATGAAGGTTTATCCGGTGGCATCGAGAGAACGACGGGAGCGAAGGGCCCTGGAGGCGTTAGCGGGAGTCCCCGGAGTGCCAGCCATTATCGATAGCGGCGTTGTCGGCGATCAGGCGTGGATCACGATGAACGACGCCGGCCAATGGAATCTCGCCAATCTGCCAAAAAACCTGGCGGCGATTGAAGCCGCAGGTCTGGTTCTACGCGGGGTGCATGACGCCGAAGCAGCCATAACCAACCTCGTCACGAGCATCGATGACGAATACGTCAAGTCGCACTATCAGTCGACAATCACCCGATTGGGACGGTTCCGCCGACGGTTCCAATTGGAACAGCGGGTTCTGGACGCCGCCCTGAAGATGACCCCACCCATCGCGTCGAAGTCTGTTACCGCTCATACCCGGCCGACACCGAACAAGTTCGTGGTGTCCGAGTCCGGAGCAATCACACTCGTCGACTGGGAGTGGGCCACCCTCGCACCGCCGGAATGGGACCTCTCACTTTCAGTGTGGCGCTTCGCCGCCATGGTCGGTGAGGACGCCGCGGCCGCATTTCGGAGCGGTTACGGGGCGGAACTCGCCGAAAGCACCTATCGGCCGTGGGTGGCTTATCACGCCGCGACGATGATGCTCGATGCAGCCGAAGTACGCGAAGGACGGCTCGGTGACTTGAGTTATCTCGTCGACGATCTCACCGAGGCTGTCCTCGGAACCTGATCTATCCGGATTTCTGCGCGGGGAAATCCGCGAAATTCGACACTAAGCATTTTACCCTTGTCACGTAATGGCAAGGAGGACGGTTCTTGTTTGAGGCATTGATGGCGGCGACAGCCACCACAGGGCTTTTCGTTTTGGCAAAGGGAAGACGGGGCCAACAACGTTTCGAGGTCAAACCCTCGCTCGTTGTGACACTTCACGACCAGAAGGAGCAAGATCTCCCCTGTCCGTGGTGCTATGGCCCGACGTCTGAGAGCGACACCCGCTGCTCGGGGTGCGGTCAGCACTTCGGCTAACCCAACACGATTTCAAGCCTGCGCTCGATTCGATCGGTAGCGAATCCGACCGATTGGTAGAGCTTCGACGCCGGTCCGTTGTCGGCCGCCGTATACACGATCAATTCCGAACAGCCCGCGCCCTTCAAATAGTCGATTCCGGCAAGGACCAACTCCCTACCGTGGCCTTTGCCTCCATATTCCGGTCGAACGGCAAGTAGATAGATCTCACCAACGCCATCCTGATGGATCTTGCACCAGCAGAGTCCTACCAGTCGGGGACCATCGTGTAGCAGTCGCAAGCCGTCGGCTTCGGACCAGGGTTCAGCGAGGCGTCGCGTGAGGTCGTCGGCCGTCCAGTTCCCGTTCTCGGAATGACCCGCGAAAACGGTGCGGATCACGGCCAACACCTCGTCGAAATCGCTTTCTTCAAAAGGCGAAGTCGGTCCTCCCGACGGAGTGTCCATTTGGCTAGTTTTCATCCTTCGAACGCCATCGAGCACGCGGGCACCTTTACGGTCCAGGGAACTGTGACGGTCGACTACCTCCAGCCGTGAAAGACCCATCCGGGGAGACACCGACAGCACTTCATCCCGGAGTTCTATCCACACTTCCGGATAGATATCGGGTGACTGCGCCGCCACCTCGACTAGACCGGACCCTGATACGGTCGATGGCACCAGTGTTACGACTCCGTCGCCGCCGTGGCCAAACCAAGCTGCTGATCCAGGACCCGAGATCGTCAACCGGGTGAATTCGCTCAGCAGTGGATCGCTTGTGCGTTGTTCCCAATGCACCGCAGCGTGCAGGACTGTGTCGGGCTTCGCATCCACAAAGATAACGGTAACAAACGGGGTTCGAACACCTATTGTGTCAGGGTGACCAAGGTAGGACTGGTGCTCGGCGGTGGGGGAATCACCGGTGCGGCATACGAACTCGCGACATTGATGTCGCTCCGTCTCGCGACCGGATGGGACCCCGATGACGCCGATGTCGTCATTGGAACCTCATCGGGGTCGTTTGCGTCGGCCCTGGTGCGCAACAACGCCCTCACCCTCGACAGCCTGGTTCGACCCGGCGATGATCGTGAGGCGGTGGCCGACCGAATTCGACGGCACCTGTATCAGCGAGGTGGGTCTCCCAAGATGGGAAGCTGGGTCAAATACGGAATCACTCCCGGGATTCGTCAACCCGGCCTTACCCTGTTCATGGGCTCCCCCGCCCGATACCACGCCGGAGGCCTTGCCGAATGGATCGCCTCGCAGATAGGTGAGGATGCTGCCGAATCGTGGCCGACGCGGCCGACAGCAATAGTTGCTTACGACATTCAATCGCGGAAGCGGGTTGCTTTCGGCAGCGCTACCGCACCGTCGGTTGGGATGGCCGATGCGGTGGCGGCATCGGCAGCCATCCCTCTGCTCTTTCGCCCCTACCCCATCGGCGGGCGACTCTATGTAGACGGTGGAGTCGCTTCCGGAACTCACGCCGACCTCGTCCTCGGTCTCAGCGAGCCCCTCGACCTGGTACTCATCGTGGCGCCAATGGCAGCCGAAACTCAGCGTTTGCGCGCCCGGTTCCACGAGAAGATGTTTGATCGGGTAGGACGACGCACCCTCGACGAGGAACGTCACATCATCCGTTCGGCCTGGCCCAACTGCGACATCGTCACCCTCACTCCATCACCGTCAGTACAGAATGCGATGCGCCCCAACCCGATGGACGCTGCGAGGGCGGTTCCCACGTTTATGCGCACCTTGATCTCCATGAAGCGAAAACTGGCCCAACCTGAGGTCTGGTCGGTGCTCTCGGGCCATCTGACTCCGCAGAAGACACGTCGCTCCGGTTAGGTGGCGTCCTCGGTTCGGCTGGCGAGTCTCGCAATCACCAGCACAAATCCGAAGCCTGCGATCGCAGCGATCACCGAAGCCCCGACCTGAGTATCCGGCGGTCCTAACGAGGGACTATTGACGCCATCTGGCCACGGCCAGAGTATCCGTAGCGACCCGGCCATCAGCCCGATCAAAACCGCCAGAACCAGGTCGTGTGCTCGTTGCAGCGCCCGGTAGAGAATCTGTGAAAAGAGGGCGAGCCCGACGATCGCTCCCAACACAAAGACACCGACCGCGACAACGTCCCGGTCGGTGACGGCGCCGAGAACCGCGTCGTACATCCCGATCATCACCAGTATCAACGAGCCCGAAATCCCCGGGAGGATCATTGCGCAGATGGCCAGGGCACCGGACCCGAAATAGGCGAGTAGTGATGGCGAAACCGTTTCTTCGCCGGAGCTCCATCCCAGAGCCACGAACAGGGCGACCCCGACCAGGACGATTATCACGTAGTGGACAGGCTCGGGCCGGCGAACCAGGTGCAATGCGACCACCACGGACCCGACCACCAAACCGAAGAATGCCGCTGAGAGGACAATCGGATTCTCCTCCAATTGAATCGAGATGAAATGGGCCAGGGTGAGGACGGCGACCAAGATCCCGGTCAACAAACTGAGGAGAAAGGCCCACTCCACCTCGCCAAGATGCGTCTTGAACGACCGAATATCGCCTTTGATCAACGAACCGAGGGCGGAACTACCCGAGCGGATGCTTCCGATCAGTCGCTCGTAGATCCCGAGAACCAGGGCAATAGTTCCTCCGGACACTCCGGGGACCACGTCAGCAGAGCCCATCAGAAAACCTGAAAGGAACGTCTTCAGAGAGGTCTTCATAATCATTTCAATGGTAAGGGACGCCGGTCGGTTTCTGAGGCAAGCAGTGTTCAGGGACTGAGCGAGACATTCCCACCGGAGATCACCGCCACCACGACCGATCCCGTATCAGGCTCGACCAGACCTGACCTGATGGCCGCAACGCCGACCGCTGATGCCGGTTCGACATGGAGACGACATCGCTCCCAGAGCCAGATCTGAGCCATCTCGATTGATTGCTCATCGACCAGCACGGAATCGTGGATCCACCGATTGGCAGACCAAGCGTGGTCGCCGATCTGTCGGGCGCCCAACGCCGAGGCGGCGATACCACTCACCTCGACTTCGACAGGCGAACCGTGTTGGCGCGCCTGGTGAAGACTCGCACACCCTTCCGTCTCGACACCCACAACCCGGACCTTGCCTCGATACCAACTGGCTATCCCGCCGATCAACCCACCGCCACCGACAGGAACCAGCACCATCGAGGCGTCCGGAACCTGGGTAGCCAAAGCGGCAGCGACAGTGCCCTGTCCAGCAACAACCTGGTGCTGGTCAAAGGCATGTGCCAGAAAAGCACCGTCACTGGCTTTGGCAAAGGCCTGACTTGCTTCCAGGGCATGGTCATAGAAGCCAGGCACCAACTCGAGATCCGCCCCGTAGGCGGCGATCGCATCGATCTTTTCCCTTGGCGAAGTCTCAGGGAGAAATATCGTGGCCGGTATGTCGAGAGACTCGGCCGCATAGGCAACCGCCTTTCCGAAGTTGCCTCCAGAGGCTGCAACAACCCTTGCCGGGGAGGCCTCCAGGAGCAGGTTGAAGGCTCCCCTCGCCTTGAACGACCCGGTTACCTGGAGATTCTCCAGCTTCAGGGACAGCGTCCACCTGTCGGAAATAGCGTGTCCCAGATGCAACACGGGGGTATCGCGGACATACGGCGCAATCCTGCCGGCAGCTTCCTCGATATCGTCCCGGGTTATCTGGTCATCCATCGGGAGAGCCTATTCACGGGCGCGGACTGAAGGTAACCTCGCCCTGATGCCACAGTCGCTTCTCGGGCCGTTTCCCGATTCTCCCGGATACGCGAAGGCGAAGAAGCTCGATGCAGAGGACCCGCTGGCACAATTCAAGCAGCGATTCGTCATCCGGGACCCGGAGTTGATCTATCTGGACGGGAACTCACTCGGACGCCAGCCGCTGGAAGCACGTGCGACCCTCCTCGATGTGATCGACACCCAGTGGGCTGACCAACTGATTCGGAGTTGGAACGAGGGATGGTGGGAACTTCAGCTCGAGCTCGGCGACCGGTTGGCACCGATCGTCGGCGCGCTTCCCGGTGAGGTCGTCATTTCCGACGCGACCTCTGTCAATCTCTACAAGCTGGCTGAGAGCGCAGTTCGTGCCCGGCCAGAACGGTCCAGGATCATCACCGACGATCTCAACTTCCCGACAGACGTCTACGTCCTGGACGGGATTGCTCGCGCCCACAATTTCGAGCTGGTGATTGTCGAATCCGATGGCATCAATGGGCCGATCGAAGACATAGCAACGGCTATCGATCAGGACACCGCACTGGTTTCACTCTCCCATACGGTCTTCAAATCCGGCTTCACCTATGACATGAAGGAGATCAACCAGGTCGCCCATGCCGCCGGCGCGCTGACGCTGTGGGACACGTCACACTCCGTTGGTGTCGTCCCGATCGATCTCGAAGCGTCGGGTGGCGACCTCGCCATAGGCTGTACCTACAAATATCTCAATGGTGGGCCGGGCAGTCCGGCCTTCCTCTATGTCCGGAAGGCCTTGCAGGCCCAACTGGAGAACCCGATAACAGCCTGGTGGGCCCACGCCAATCCATTCGACTTCGACCTCGAATTCGAGCCCGTGGCCGGGATCCGGAAGTTCCACACCGGAACCATGTCGATCCTGTCTCTGGCTGGAGTCGGACCCGGTCTCGCCGTGGTTGCCGATGCCGGGATAGCGGCAATTCGGGAGAAGTCCGTCCTTCTCGGCGAGTTCTTGATCGAACTCTGGGGGTCGGATCTGAAAGACCTCGGATTCGGCCTGGCCTCTCCCCGTGAGCCGGCAAAGCGGGGTTCGCATGTCTCACTCACCCATCCCGAGGGGTACCGGATCACCCGGGCAATGATCGAAATTGGGAAGGTTATTCCCGATTTCCGGGCGCCTGACAATATTCGACTCGGGCTTTCGCCGCTCTACACGAGCTACGTCGATATCCACACTGCTGTCATGAGGACCAAGTACATCGTTGAGTCCGGGATGCACCACGACTTCCAGAGTAAGCAGTTAACCGTCACCTGACGATTCTGTGAACCGAATTGGCGCCCTGGCCACACTTTCCGTTCACAAAAAGCTGCTCAGCGGTGTGCCGACGTGCGTCTCCTTTGGTGGTGGGCGGTACAAGACTTGAACTTGTGACCTCTCGCGTGTGAGGCGAGCGCTCTAGCCAGACTGAGCTAACCGCCCTGAATCGTGCAGATTACCCACCTGGAGACGGCAAGGAAATCGACCGTTCCTAGCGCGAATCCCAGACGAAAGCCGACACGGCGGCGATTTCATCGGGGGTCAGGCGGGTCTCGAAACCGGGCATACTGCCCGGCGCGCCAGTGGAAACAAACTTAGCGACAGCTTCCGGACCGTTGAAACGGGACAGAGCGCCCTCCCCGGTAAGGGCCGGGCCAACTCCCCCGGTCCGATCCGCACCGTGACAACCAGCACAATTGCTGGCGAATATTGCCTCGCCCGCAGCCAGGTCCGAGGAGGCGGCGACTGTCGGAGGCGGTTGCGGGCTCACCGTGAGTAGCAACACAACCGTCACAACGGCGAGAGCTGCGACCAGGACCTGGAATCCGTTGACAAATGATTTGAACATCACAGGGCCGGAAAGCCGATGTTGGTGAAGAACCAGAGGGAGCTGGTCACCCAGATCGCAACCAACGTCGTGAAGACAACGCCACCGAATACGGGTAGGGACCATGACGGGCCGGAATGACTCCTGACCAGGGTGACCTTTGCCGCAAACGCACCATAGAAGAGGCATCCCAAAATCGAGTGGGCAAACCGACGCAACTCAGAGAGGTCGGGATCGAAACCAATTGCCCAGAGGCAATGAAATGCGACGGGAAGACTCAGCGCAAAAACCAGCGTCCCGGACAGCCTGTGGGCATCTCCGAACCACGGCGGGGTTTTCCGGGGCCACGAGACTTTCCCCCACATCCGCAAGGAGGACCAGAGCTGGTAGAGGGCAAGGATCAATATCAACGTGGTGGTCCATGCCTTGAAACTGAGGGTGTTCGAGAAGAACAACGAGATGGTCTGCTGTCCTGCGGGGTCGTGGACCGATCCATAGACTCCAACTGCAACCGATATCGCCCCTCCAAGGAGAAGTGCCAACCAGAGTCCCCTCCCTTTTGTTGATTTGGTTACTGCTGCCATCACCGCCAAGCTAATCGCGCCCGGGGTGTGCCGTCTGGCAGATCTAATGTCTTCTGGAATGAATCGCACCGAATTCGAGGAAGCCGTTGACACGTCGCTCGAGGGTTTGCCCAACTGGGTCATCGAGAAGATCGACAACCTCCATGTGGTGGTTGAGCAGGAGCCTCCACCCGAACTTGGCGATGTGCTCGGGGTCTATGAGGGTGTCTCGCTCCTCGATCGATCCGGGGATTACTGGGGTGCCCTGCCGGATCGGATTGTTGTGTTCATGGGGCCGCATCTCCGGATGGGTCTCGACCGACCTGACTTATTGAAGGAGATCCGCAAGACCGTGCTCCATGAACTCGGCCATCACCTCGGGATCGATGATGACCGACTCACCGAGCTCGGATGGGATTGAGGCAGCGAGCGCCGTCATTCGTTGATACCAGGCGCTGGAGCTGTGGTCAGTCGAGAGCCATGGCCTTCTCAGGCGTCAGCATCTCGTAGAACTCGATCCAGGAATCTTCGGTCAGCTCACGCAAACGGGCGCCCAGTTCGGTGGCCTCTGGAATCGAAGGCTCTCCCCTTCCGTACGGCGATTGGATCACCTCGTCGGTCCACTGCATATACATGATGTCTGGCTCACCGGGCAGTGTCGTGCCATTGAAGTAAACGAGTACTTCAGAACGTCGGCCGGCCTGGTGGTAAAGGTCCCCGATCTTCGCGGCTATCGATGCGGCTTCTCTTGCGGCCCGGGGCTTGATCTTGTAGACCCTCTGAATCACATACATCTTCGTCTCCTCGTTTTTGTAGTCACGAAGTTAACCCGCCACACCTGATCGTGGAGTCAAGAAGCGAATTGATGAGCGGGTGGTCCGGCTTCAGCGGCGCCCCAGCTTCGAAAGACGGTCCAGGGCCTCGGTCAGCGTGGATTCGTCCTTGCAGAATGCGAAGCGGATCAGGTTGGCGGCACCAGCCGGATCGTCATAGAACCCGCTGGGAGGTATCGCCACGACTCCAACGTCCTCGGCCATATGGCGGGCAAACTCGCGGTCTGAATCGAATCCAAATGCCTCGAAACCGGCCATCAGGAAGTAGGTGCCCTCGGGAACATGGACATTGAATCCCAGTCCCTGCAAACCCGATGCCAGCAAATCACGTTTGGTTTGATAGCTCCGGCGCATTTCACCAAAGAACGACTCCGGCGCGTCCATTGCGGCTACGGCACCATGTTGCATCGGTGTCGGCGTGGTGAAAGTCAGAAACTGATGTGCCGAACGCAGCCCGGCCGTGAGATTTGCCGGCCCCATGGCCCACCCGAGCTTCCAACCGGTGAGCGAGAAGGTTTTCCCTAGTGAGGACAATGTGAGTGTCCGTTCCCACATACCGGGTAGTGAGGCGATCCGGACATGGCCCACTCCATAGGTCATCTCCTCATAGACCTCGTCGGCGATGACCAACACGTCGAACTCGACGCAAAGTTCGGCGACCGCTCGAAGCTCCTCGATTGAGTACGCTCTGCCCGTCGGGTTGTGCGGGTTGTTGAGAACGATCACCCTGGTTCGAGTGTTGAAGACTTCTCGCAGTTCGTCGAAGTCGAGGGCGAAACCCGGTGCTCGGAGGCGAACGAATCCGGGGATTGCGCCTGCCATCGCAACGTACGCGGGGTAGGCGTCGTAATAGGGCTCGATGAGGACGACCTCGTCGCCAGGATTGACCAGGCCGAGGAAGCAGGCTGCTAGGGCTTCCGTGCACCCCGAAGTCACCGTCACTTCACCCTCGGGGTCGATGGTGCGTCCCAGAAGCGGACCGTACTTTCGGGCAATCGCTTCTCGCAGCGCCGGGATTCCCGCCGTAGGCGGATATTGATCGTGACGGCCATCGGAGATCGATCGAATCGCGGCATCCTTCACAAAGTCGGCACCAGGCCAGTTGGGAAAACCCTGGCCGAGATTGATAGCGTCGTTATCAATCGCCAACTGGGTCATCTCGGCGAAGATCGTGGTTCCAAAGCGATTCAGGCGGTCGGCAACGGACATCTCGTGTGAGCCTAGATCGACTGAATTTGAGGACGGGCGATCCGGTACCCGATATACCTATCGACGTCGAATGCTCCCGGTACTGGAGAGACCTACGCGGCCTGAATCGGGACCGGCATCCACCGTTCGGCGTTGGCACCCTGGTTCAAGGTTTCGGCCATGGCGTGGTCCGCACAAAACATCCCCACCGGAGTTATGAAGCTCGCTGGCTGGGAACACGAGGCACAACGATCGGTCCGGGATTCAATAGGCGACATGGGGAAACACTCCAGCACGCCCCAAGCCAGAAGTTGAGGGTCATTCCAAAGAACCCAAGTCGCACTAGTGCTCCCCGGTTTGGCTGACTTTGGCTCTGACCTCACCGATCGAGCAGCAAGGGAGTATCGCCTTGAGCGTCGTTTGGGCTCCGGCGCGAGGTGTTATGCATGCCAAGCCTCACTAAGAGGATCAGATGCCTCCGCCGCCCCCGAGAAATCCGCCGGCGTCGAAACTTGGTGGATCCTGGTACTCACGGTCAAAGTAGTCATCCACGCCTTCCCCTCGACGTTTGAGCCACCACGAAAGAGCAGCAACGGCAGCCAGTGATCCGATCCAGAGCCAGAATCCCATGTACTAAGCCTAGTCCCTGTTGGATCACGAAACGATGGCCACTTGGCCGGTGAGCCGCCGTTGCGTCGGAGGTGGCCGTTCGATCGGCGTCATAGAGACCTGCCACTTCTACCTAGCATCGTCCCGATGAACGACGCAGATCTACATCTCCGCAATAGCACGTACGGCTTGTTCGTAGAACTGGGACGGGCGCCTACGACCGAAGAGGTCGCCATCACTATGGGTTGGACGGTTGTAGATGTGGCGGCCGGGTGGCGCAGGCTTCATGACACCCATGCTCTCGTCCTCCAAGAGGGAGTGGACGAGATCCGGATGGCCAACCCATTCTCGGCGGTCCCGACCGCCTATCGGGTGAACGCCGCCGGGCGATGGTGGTTCGCGAACTGCGCCTGGGATGCATTCGGAATTCTCGCCGCCCTGGGCGTGCACGGTCGGATCGAGAGTTCCTGTCCTGATTGCCTTGATCCGATCCTGATCGAAGTGAAGAACGAGGTTCCCGATCAAGGCGAGTTGGTGTTCCATTGTTTGGTTCCAGCCCGGTCATGGTGGGACGAGATCGCGTTCACCTGAAGCACCATGAATCTCTTCCGGTCGGAAGAGCATGTTGGTCGGTGGCTCGGCGGGCGTACTCCCGGGCAAACCATCACCGTGTCCATGTTGAGCGAACTCGCCCACGCATGGTGGGGTGATCGCGTCTCCTCCGAATGGCGGCCGCGTAACCGGGAACAAAACCAGGCCATCCTCGACCGTCTCGGCTTGACTGATGAGTTCTGGCAGCTCCCCTAGGTGTTCAGGACCTAGGACCAAGGCTTCACAGCCGACGGCCAGACCAGCACTGTTCACAGATGAGTGTCGGGCACGACCCGAGGCAGGGGTGTCCATCATGAACCGAAGCCCTACACAATTGAGCTGGCCTCGTGATTGGACTGATCCTGACCCTGTCGCCCAGCGACGCTGTGGGAACTGCTCGTGGGGACTGGTCGCTCAGCGACACCCTCGATGCGATACGAAACAGAAATCCCCAACTATTAGTTGAGGATTATTGTGGTGGGCCCTACTGGACTTGAACCAGTGACCTCTTGCGTGTCGAGCAGGCCGACCGTTATCTCACGGTGTCGCGTCGTGTTGCAGTATCTTTCCAGCTCTTACGTTCTACCAGGAGCTTTGCCGCGTGGACGAGCGGTTTCCAGCACCGACCAGAGATGATGAAAAACGACGAGAGTCGTCCCATTTGGCACCCTGAATGGCACCCTGGGGCAACCTCCTTGCGATCAGCGCGGTCACGCCCCCCAGTACTCGGCGGCGGTGGAGATGGTGATGCCCTCCCGGTGACGGTAGTGACCAAATACCATCCTCGTGTCCTTGTGGCCGAGAAGATCGGCCAGGCGGTCCGCTGACAGGCCGGCGTCGGCGATCAGGGTGGTTGCCGTGTGGCGCAGGTCGTAGGGAGTAAGGCTTCCCTCAATGCCCGCCTGCTGGCCCAGCCGAGCCACCACTCGGCGTATGTTTGCCGGGTCGAGGGGGGTTCCATCCTGGGTGACGAAACAGAGCGACGACCACCGATGAGGCCACAGATCGCCCGTCAGCAGCCGCTCCTCAGCCTGGGCCTTCCGATGGCTCCTAAGGGCATTAACTGTGATCGCTGGCAGCTCGAGAGTGCGACCTCGCTTGGTCTTGGTCTCTTTCAGGACCGGCTTCTTGCCGGGCCAGGCGAGCGACTGGAACACCACCAGCGACCCTGGATCGAGGTCTACAGCTTCCCAGGTGAGTCCGGACACCTCGCCGGGCCGCAGGCCCAGGGTCATCGCCACCACAACCCAAGCACCGAGCCGATGATCCGTTGCAACATTGAGTAGAGCCCGGGATTCTGTCGCCGACAGGGCTCGTCCGACGCGCGTTGTACTTGCACCCGGCGGCAGCTCAGCGATCCGGGCCGGGTTCCATGAGACATGCCGCCGCCGCACTCCGAAGTCGTAAGACTGAGCAAGGATGGTCCGCAACTTCTCCAACGTGCTCTTGGCGTGGGACCCAGCCCTGGCGTCGAGGAAGACCTCCACGTCCTCAACGGTGAGGGCTCCCACGGGGACGCTCCCGAAGACCGGCTCGATGTGGTTCGAGATGAGGCTGTCGGTCATGGCCAAGGTGGTCACGCTTCGACGCTTCGGCGCGGTCCGCGAGCGCCATGCGGCCACCAACTCCCCCACTGTCCGCGGCGCCGACGGACTTTGAGTCGACAGCTCGGCGATCCGGTTCCGCAACCGCGAAGCAACCGCCGACTTTGACTCCCTTGGCTGGCCAACCACCTTGACTCTCCTTCGCTTCCCGGTAATCGGGTTAAGCCCCGCGTCGGCCTGACCTACCCACCGCTCCCGGTCGGTGTCGAAGTACACGGTTCCCTCACCATTCCCACGTCTACTCATCGCTTCCCCTGTGACATCTCCTTTCAGAATACCTACAGGCCGCGGCCCGTGGTGCGCTCCACGTCTCGGGTTCGCCCCCGGCGTTCTTCGATCAGCTGTTGTGCGTGCCGGACCAACTCGTCAACTTCCTCTTCTTCACCTGGGCCATTGGGAGTGGACTGCTTGGAATGGTGGGGATCGAGCTGAGCCATCCTGGCGAGAGCGGGCATGTCGATCCAGTCCCGAGCTATGGCTTGGGTGAGCACGTCGAGGGCCGTCTGGTTGTCGTCGACTACGACGTAGGCGTGGTTGGCGGTCCGGCCTCTGGTCATCGGGGTGTAGACACCGCGGCTGTCGGTTGGAGCGTCGATAAGGAGGAGGGCGGTGTCGACGGTGCGACCCTGGGTTGCATGGCTGGTCTGGGCGTAGCCAAGCTCAAGATCATTCGACACATAGTCAGAGGGGAGCCGGACCGTGCCGGTCCGACCCTTGATGGTGATGCTGTCGTCTTGGTGGATCTCGGTGATGGTCCAGTGATCGCGGTTCTTAACCATGAATCCCTGGTCGCTGCGGAGGGTCCGGTTATTGCGACGGGTAACCACTTCGTCGCCGACCAACATGCGAATCTCGCCAACATGCAGGCGGGGCGCGTTGACGTCGAGTTCACCGGCCTCGATACGGGTCTGTTGGGCGAGCCGGTTGATCCGGGTCACGGTGTCGGTGCTGTTGGCCATGAGCGCCACCTTCTCACCGCGGATGCGAGCCTGCTGCCAGGCGTCGAGAATCTCAACCTCCATTTGAACTTGGGTGCCACCGTGGATACGGCCCCGCTGTTCGTATTCGGAAAGCACAGTTGGGTCGGCGGTCCGGAGACGAAGACTGGCTTGGCGTTCCCAGTGATGATGGAAACGGTGGACCTGGTCGAGTTCGACTGCGCCGTGGCTGTCCACCAGGTGAGCGAACATGCCGCCTCTACCCACCGCTGAGAATTGACGGGGATCCCCCACCAGAACGATCCGCCAGTTATGCCGGTCGGCAAGCCGGGCTAGCTCAGCAAGTTTGGGGGTGGCGGTGCTTCCGGCCTCGTCGAGGACCACGGTTGAACCTGCCGGGAGTTGATATTCGGGTTGGGGTGGCCGGGTCGGGTGATGGTGTTCGGTCAACAGCTTGTCCAGGGTGTCGGTGGTCATGCCGGTCTCGGTGGCCAAAACTTCCGCTGCCGCCGCGGTAGGTGCCACTCCAAATGCGGGGCGGGCTTGCGTTTGAAGGTGGGTGACCGCGGTGGCGAGGGTGGTGGTCTTGCCGGCACCGGCAGGACCAACGATCAATTCCAAGCTTCTATACCCGGCGACTGCGGCCACCGCCTCGCCCTGTCCAGGAGACAACCCATCGGCTCGGACCATGGATGCCACCCGGGCAAGGGACGCGTCACCGCCGAGACAACGCTCTGCCCAGCTCAGGAGCTGCTCTTCCTCGTCGAGAATCGCCTGGGTGGTGAGCGCTCGGTGGACTGCTGCTTCGTTGATCGGCCTTCTGTCCCGGCGGACAGCCACCCCTTCGGGCACTCCTCGAGAGATGTCCACACATCGGCTGGAGGCTGCCTGGCCGGCTAACAGCTCCAGAAACTCGGTGAGCTGCTCGGGGTCTGCGGTGACAGTGGTGGGAACAGCCGCGGCCAACTCTCGGACCAGTTCAGCGGGCCGCCAGGACGACTGACTGTCACTTAACGATGCGATGGCCTGGTCGACCAGCCTCTCCGCCGTCTCGGCGTCGATACCTTCGAAATGCCTCTGCCGACCGATCACGGTTTCGAGCATCCGGTCAGGATCATGGCCCAGTTTCAGGCTCCTATTTCGCCATTCATCTTTCAACTCGGTGTGGGTCGGAGCATGAGGTTTGGAGGGGCGGCTATCCAAGACCGCCTCCCGCTCCAACCTCCAACGCTCCTTATCGGTAGGATCTCTCCCCAGGTCGGTACGGAACCGGCTGAGCTTGCCGTGGAGACGCCGCTTCACTTCGCTGGTTCGCTGAGAGAACTCGACCAACACCTCCGGGTCCATGTCTCTGATCTCGGCGATGCCATGCTCAGGCTGACGCCAGCGGACCCCCAGCCGTCGGGTCAGCTCCGAACGTAATCCGGCATGATAAAGAGCCGAAAGGGTCCGCTGGTCGACCTTGATGGTGCGGGCATCCAAAGCCAGCCATCTCCCACCGGGAGCTTCTACCCGGTTGGCGATCACCGCATGAGTGTGAAGCTGAGGGTCGAGGGTCCGGCTGGTGTGCTGACGGAACATTCCCACCACGATCCCCTCAGCATCCACCGCCACCACCTGGCCATGGACTCGCATCCGGGTGTGGGCATGCGATTCGATCCAGCTCAGTACCGCCCCCACCGCCCGCTCATGGGCGTCCACCACCTGCTCGCGCACGTCCTCGTCGCCCAAAGCAAAAAGGACGGAAACGGACTTGGGAGCAGAGAAGGTGGCGTCGTAACCCCGCACCGAACCCTCCCCAAACCGGCGGCCTAGATGCTTTCCCGTGGACGGATATTTTCCCGCCATCACCGCCAGGAAGGCTCGGGCGTTTATCTCCCCCTCGAGACCGAGGCGGTCCGCGCCTTGCCCCCACCAGCGGCCCGGCGGTTCCTCCCCGTTGAGGTAGTAGGAGGGCAAGCGGTCGGTGTAATACCGGCCCGCATCTACCCCCTTCAACGTGGTCACCCGCACCGTCACCAGGCAGCCCCAATGACCAGGTGACCGCAGGTGTGCACTCGTCTGTGGTTCTGGATCCGGAGCCGGAGTCGTGGGTGGGTGGTCGCCGGATCTCGGCGGTTGCCTGGACCTGGGTTCAGTGTCGAAGACGTCGACATGTTCGGGGATTCGGCGTTGGCATTCTCGGGTTCGACCATTCGTCCTTGAGCGCTAGGGATGGCCGCGCTCGCCAAACCCAACATTCGCCCGTGGCGGATAAAACTCGCCGTGGGTCGGCTGTTGGATCGGGTCATCGAGGCCGGCTCGTATCGCGGTTCGAAGTCGGTCATCAGCCGATCTAATAGTCGCTCACCCTGCCAAACCACTCCCAGAAACACTCCCAAACAGCTCCCAGGCCGGCGGAGGTCAACGCGAGATTCAGGTCGACAAGTCACCGTTCAAGAAGACCAGATCACCCTGTCAAACGAGTGTCAGCAACCCTGTCAACCGACTCTCGGGAACACCCTCCCATACTTCTCTGACCAGGCCCGACACGACAATCTCCAATTCAACGCCACCAGACCCGATCACATCGACCAGCCTGTTGTCGTTCCACCACCGATCCACCTACTGGGAGGGTGAATGAGCGTGAGTTGAGAGGGTGCCTGCCAATTATCGAGGGCATGGAACACGACAAACGACTCCTCACAGTCGAGGAACTCGCCGACTATCTCGGAGTCCCGGTGGCCACCCTCTACCAGTGGCGGTACCGAAGAGAAGGACCACCCGGCTTCCGAGTAGGCAGACACGTCCGCTACCGGTGGACCGACATCGCAGAGTGGATCGAACGCCAACTCCACGATGCCAATCGATGAGAAGGCGATCTCAACTCGAACGAGTCGGGACGACGACCGAGGGACTGTATGGGTCCGGTTCAGTGTGTCCTGTGCCGCATTTGTGCCGCACGAGGATGGAAAGCGAGGAGAAACGGCGTGAAAGGCAAGAGACCGTGAGAGACGTCGGATCAGCAGTTTTCCCTGGTATTATCTGGCGTTTCCCAGGGTTCTTTCTGGTCGGTGACTTGTGGGCTCGGCAGGACCTGAACCTGCAACCAACGGATTATGAGTCTGATATGGTGGCCTCCGACGACCAGGATTAAGGACCCGAAAACGGGTCGTGACCTGGGCATTCGTCACTTGTCCTTTCCTCTCCGTTTCCGACGTTTCTCGTCCTCTGACGGACAAGATACGGACAAGAACGTGGTCCGAGCGCCAAAACCATTCCCTTCTGTAGCAACGTTGAGTAGCACCAGGTAAGAATGAGCAATCCGGACCCGATCGAGGAGCTACGCCGCCTCTACCCAACCATCCTCACCACCGCCCATGTGGCCGAGATTATGCACTGCACCATCGGAGACGTCCGCGACAAAGTCCATCGCAAAGAGCTCAACGCGATGCGCTGGGGCCAACAGTTCCGATTCTTCCGCGATGAGGTGATCGCAGCCATGCGACCGGTCGACTACGACACCGGCCCCGACGACGAAGACGTGACCGACGAGACAGAGCGAGACACAGATTGACGGACGGGTCGATCGACTACGACCGGTGGTATCCAGAAGTGCCTGCGGTCCTGGACACCAACCAGCTCGCTGACCTGTTGCATACCAACGAACAGATCATCCGCGCCTGGGTGCGAGAGGGCATCATCCCAGGTCACCGCAAACCGGGCGGACGCAAGTTCACATTCCTGCGTCATGAGATTTTCGACTGGTTGATCTCGACTAGATACGAGCCCGACAGCGATGCTCATTTGAGCTGAGTATCCCTTCACGGAGGGCGAAGGCCGAGCTGCAACGAGCTGCAAGCAATCAGAACCGATCACCTGGAACGGGGAGGGGCCATTTCGAGATAGACGCGAAAACATCTTGACCCGTGCTCTTGACCACCTAGCGTGGTTTCTGTAAAGTCGGAACCGTGGGCGTTTGGGAGGCGGAAGAGGCCTAAGGACTCATATGGCGCATCTGACTTTGGATTCCGAAACGAAGACAAAGACTCGCTCAGAGACAGCAATGCTCACGAGCCGACACCCAAGAAGTGTCCGTCTGGCGATAACTGCGGTCTTTCTAGGCATTCTGGTCTCTGTCGGCCTCCTTCTAACTCCCTCCCCAGCATCAGGTCACAGTTACGACGAATGCAACGCCGGCGAGTTTTGTGTTTTCGCGCATAACCATGGGTACCTCTCCCATGTCGGAGGTGACTGGCACGACCCTTCCAACGACGATCCGAATTGGCCATGTTGCGGACATCATGGCGTCCAGAACGATGACCAGGCCTTCATCAACAACGAGACCAAAGTGGTGAGGGTGTTCGACGGCGGTACTTACACTGGAGGCACCAAATACTGTGCTCTCTCGGGTAGCACGGATCCTGACATTCCCACAGCCGTCCGCAACGATGGGAACAGCCACGATGTCTATACCTCTTCGAGTTGTCCGGCCGGAGACGTAGACCTGCCCTAAGGATTTTCATGACACGTCCGACACAACGCCGACTTGTGAGCCCCGATTGGATAGGAGTTGCACGTACGCTCCTACCAGTCGCCGCTCTTGTGGTTAGTGCGTGCGGTGTCCCAACCCCAGACGGGCTGGGCGAGGTGCTACCGCCCGTCGATGACGTGGCCATACAGAACGTATACGACGCGGTCAATACTCCACTGAGCGAAGAAGAACAGGTCACTTTGATGAACGCCCAGGACAAGGTGGTGGAGGAATGCATGCAGCAAGCTGGGTACCAATTGGACTATCCAGAAAACACCGTCGATGCAGTATTTGCAGATCGTGCATACATGTCTGATTTCGAGAGCTGGTTCTTCGCCGACGAGAACGTTGCAGAGGCGTCGGGATACGGGTTCACTATTGAAACGCAAGCCCGCTCTGGCCCGCAAGAAAGCCGAGGAGTGGTCGTCGAACCTGAAATTTCTGCTCAAGAAGAGCCAGCCATGCTCGAAACGTTCAGGGGCGCGGACAACGAAACGATCACGCTCGACCAACTCGATGGTGGCACGCTCACCGTGGCGGTGGGTGGGTGCCTCGGCTTAGGGATGCGATCCCTGTATGACGATGTTGAGCAATACCTGACCCTCAAGGACGTGAGAGGGTATGTCACAAACGAACTCAGACTCGTCGTAATGGACGCCGACGAAGTCGACTCGCCTCTCGAGGAGTGGCGGACGTGTATGAAGGATGCCGGTCACGAGTTCAACTCACCTCCTGCGGTACTCGAATCCCTCTACGTTTCAGAAGCAGACATCTCACCGGCCGACTTATCGGAGCGAGAGTTCGAATTGGCCATGACAGATGCGCACTGCAAGCAGCTGAGCCAGCTTCACCAGGCCGCCGCCTCGGCCTTTCTCGGAAGAGCTCAAGATCTTCTATTGATCAAAAACGCGGAACTCGCTCAGCTTGCCCAAATTGAAATCGATGCCATAGCCAAAGCTCAGAGCATCCTCGACAGCTAGCTGCGTCGTGGGGACCCTAAAGGTCGTCGCGCCAAGGTGGGATCCAATCGACACACAGTTGCAACACGTGGCGTCGCGGTAAACCAGTTAACTCGCACCTAGAATGATGCAACTGTGTGCGGTCAGAAACGGACCCTGACGCGATGACTTCGAAGCGCCGGCTGCTGGCCAAGATCGACAGCGGGTTGCGCTCCGAACTGGACCACGACGAGGGAGTGCAGCTGGTCAAGGTTCCAGTCTCGAATGCGGTGTGGTCCACATGGCGCAGATACTGCGATCTGGTCGGGGTTCCCATGGGTCGGGCACTAGCTATCCTTCTCCACGGTGAGCTGCCTCGGCACTAGACGAGGACCTTGAGACTCTCCACCAGCGCCTAAGAGAACGGGAGGCCGCGGTCCAAGGAGAGCCGGCCGAACCCAAGACCGCCGGGACCGAGCCGGAGCACAAAACCAGAAGCCTCGCCGCTCGGGAGGTGTCGATGGCCGAAGTCGCCGAACGAGAACGAGACGTCAAGGACGGGGAGAGCAACGCGGCGGTCGTCGAGCACGGCTTGCCGAACAGCTCAAAACACCGGCACGGACCAAACCCACGTGAAGAACCGCTACCTCGGCTCAAACCCTGCGGAAGGGGATGACCCCCGCATTCGCAAAAAGGAGCAGCGGTTCCTGACCTCGGACCAGCTTCACGATCTCGCACAGGCAATCGAAGCGCCCTACCAGACCCTGGTCTACCTGTTCGGGTGCGGAGGACTCCGTTGGCGGGAAGCCACAGCCTTACGAAGACGCCGCATCGACGTGTCGCGAGCCAGAATCGAGATCGCGGAGTCTGATCTCGCGGCCACCGACGAGGAAGAAGCCCCCGGAAACGGTGCGTGAAATGGATATTCTTGACTTGCCTTCCCGTCGCTTCCTGATGTTTCCCGTTTTCTGACGGACAATATGCGGACAAAGAATTTGTTCGGGTGTGTGTTGATCGGGGTCTGTGGTGCTGCGACGCGGCGGACGGCTAGTTACTTCATTTGGCACCCTCAATGGCACCCTGGACCCTTCACAGGCTCTGCCAAATATCTTCATGCACCAGAAAACCCCCGGGCACCCAGGGGTTTTCTCTTGGTGGGCCCTACTGGACTTGAACCAGTGACCTCTTGCGTGTCGAGCAAGCGCTCTAGCCAGGCTGAGCTAAGGGCCCAATATTCAATTCCGCGAGACTCAAGGCCGGGTTTCAACTTGTTGAAACCCGAACCTCAAGAGCTCTGCTCTTGAGGCGACGACCGGAATCGAACCGGTGTGACGGGTTTTGCAGACCCGCGCCTAACCACTCGGCCACGTCGCCGGGAATCGCGAGCGGAAGACGGGATTCGAACCCGCGACCTCAACCTTGGCAAGGTTGCGCTCTAGCCAACTGAGCTACTTCCGC
>JBGTFH010000004.1:0-29742 GCA_041747375.1 Acidimicrobiia bacterium | reverse complement strand
GTTTGTCTACGGACTCGTCATGGGTGCCAACATGATCCGCGGGGGCACCAACAAGGTGGTCCTGGTGATCGGGACAGAGAAGCTCCACTATCTCATGGACTTCACCGATCGGACGACTTGCGTCCTGTTCGGCGATGGTGCCGGCGCGGTCGTCCTGGAGCCATCGGAAGACACCGTGGGCCTGCTCGGCTCCGAGTTGGGGATCGACGGTTCCACAGGGAGGCTACTCCAGGTGCCTGCAGATGGAACCCAGGGAAATCCCGAGCACCGGGATCCATCGATCAGCGGCATCGCCATGGAGGGCCAGGAGATATTCCGAAGAGCCGTCACGATGATGGCCGAGAGCTCGAAGGTCGCCTTGGAGCGTTCCGATCTCGCCCTCGAAGACGTGGATATTCTCATTCCCCATCAGGCCAATGTGCGGATCATCGATGCCACGGCACGCAAACTCGGGATCGACCCGAACAAGGTGTACATCAACATCCAGTCATACGGGAACACATCGGCGGCAACGGTCCCGGTGGCGCTGACCGAGGCTCTCGAGGAGGGCCGGATCGCTCCTGGCGACGTCGTCGCATTTACCGCCTTCGGCGGTGGTCTCACGTGGGGTTCAGCGATATTCAGATGGGGCAGCCGCACCGAGCCACTCGGCGAAAGCGACGCAGCGTTGCCCGCCACGGACCTCACCACGATGGATCTGTTGCAGCCCAACTTTGATTTCTACGGCCTTCCGGAGAAGGCGGTGTGACCCACAGCGTGGAGCGGGTTGCCCTGGTCACCGGTGGATCCAGGGGGATCGGGCGGGCCATTGCCGAGCGGCTCGCCGAATCCGGCCATAGTGTTGTGGTCAACTATTCATCGAACCAGGAGGCAGCCGACGAGGTCGTGTCCGGAATCGAAGCGTCCGGCGGTTCTGCACTCGCAGTGCAGGCCGACGTGTCCGCAAGGGACGACGTCGATTCGCTGTTCGAATCGGCGATGTCTGCATTCGGGCCGGTGGAGATCCTCGTGAACAACGCCGGGATCACCCGGGACAATTTGCTGCTCCGGATGGCCGACGACGACTTCGACCGGGTCATCGCGACCAATCTGCGGTCGACGTTTCTGTGCACAAAGGCGGCTGTCCGCGGGATGCTGCGGGCCCGTTGGGGTCGGGTGATCTCGATTGCGTCGGTTGCGGGGATTTCGGGCAATCCCGGTCAGGCGAATTACGCCGCCTCCAAGGCGGGGATCATCGGTTTCTCCAAATCGATTGCCAAAGAAGTTGGATCACGGGGAATAACCTCGAATGTGATTGCTCCCGGATTTATCGCTACCGACATGACCGATGGGCTCGGCGACGAGGTCAAACGCAGCGCCGAGGCCTCGATTTCCCTGGGACGTTTCGGTGCTCCGGGTGAAGTCGCCGCCGCCGTAGATTTTCTCGCGTCGGACGGCGGTGCATATATAACAGGCCAGGTTTTGGCGGTGGACGGCGGCATCACGCTGTAAGTTCACAATCAACTTGAGATAGGAGAACAGAATGGAAAGAAGCGACGTATCAGAACGCCTGGGTGGCGTGCTCGTCACCGAACTCGGTTTGGATGCCGGGAAGATCAATGATGAAGCGCATTTTGAAGAGGACCTCGACGTCGACAGCCTCGGTGTCGTCGAGTTGTTGATGGCTCTGGAGGACGAATTCGACGTCAAGATCCCCGATGAGGAGGCCGAATCGATCATGACCGTCGGCCAGGCTATCGACCTCGTCTACGGCAAACTCAACCAGTAGGTTTCGATCTACCTCGACGGAGTCTGAGCTAGGTCTTCTTCTCCTTTTCGCGCCACTCGGCAAGGCTGCGGTACACCAGGACCAACACCAGTGCCATGCCGATGGTCACGATGAGAAACGCTCCAATCGCGATAGTCCATGACCAGCCGGGACAGTGAGTCAGAGCGTTCGGGGGATCCGACGTGGTGCAACTCAGGTCGGTGGCTGCCCATCCCAGAAACCCGGCGAGTAGCCCGACTGTCAACGCCGGTATGGCGATCCACGGATTGGGGACTCGCCTCTCCGGCGCTGCTGTCATTTCCGCTTGCCCCGTTTGTCGATTCCGGCACCGTCGAGAATCTCCGACGGGGCGAGCTCCGGTGGGATGGCGTAGGTCGTGCCCTTTTCAAGGAGCGGTCCGAAAGCGACGGCTACATCTTTGTTCCAGGAGATGATCGCGATGGCCCCTCCCATCGCGAGAGAGGCAACAGCGTGGGGCAGGGGCATGAGCGGTGCTGACACAAGTGCCATCAGGAGTACTCCGAATCGCATCAGCGCCAGACCACCGGAGATGGTCCGGCTGTAGAGAAAAGCGAACAGGGGTGCGGAAAATGCAAATAAGACAACCGATCCGTTGGGCTCATAAGGGATCAGGCCGAGCACCAATGGGGTGGAAAGGGCGAGAAGCGTCGCAACGACTGCACGTGCCGGCGGACCGGACGCGGCTGGCAGCTTCCTTCTGAGACGGCTCGCGGCCGGTATGAATAGGGCGACCAGTGCTGCGCCCGAAAGAACCAGCCCGGCTATGGCGATCCCGTCGATCGGACGGGATAGTGCGACGACGAGTGTGACCCCGACCATTGCCACCAAGAGACGATAAGCCCACCTGGCGCCGACCAACACGAGGCCCACTGTGCCGATGGTCGTCATGGTGATCAAGCCGAGACCGATCATCAGGACCGACAACGGCGTATATATGCCGGGATCGATCATCAAGGCGACAACCCAGACCAGCACCGCAGCCAACGGAGCCGACGCAATGAGGGTGTATTTCACAATGGGAGTTTCGCAGCAGATCCGGTCAAGCCGAAGTTGGGTCCTCGGGTTGGCTTGCCGAATTCACCGCTCTCAGGTCGGCCTTCTCTCCGAATCCCGGGGTATCGCCCGGCGTCCAGACCGTTTCCTCCGTCCATGTCGCCCCGGGACGGAGAGTGATCACTGCTCCATGCCCGGGTTTTTCGTCATGGAGATTTTCGAGGCCCACCCCGACCAATCGAAGCCGGGCGGCCTGGATCGGGTCCTGGTGGGACACGATGACGACGTCTCCATGAGGATGTTCCGCGTCGAGTCGTCGGGCAACGGCAACCATTCGATCTGCCATCTCGGCGAGCGACTCCGATCCGAAATTCAGGGCATCAGGATGAGCCAGGTATGCCTCGAGCTCGCCGGGGAACTTTGCTGGTATCTGACCCCAGGTCGAGCTACTCCAACGGTCGACAACCGCCCATTCGGTGAGATCGGCGTCGACCCGGACCGGAACGCCCGACCTCGAAGCGATCTCTTCGGCGGTGCGGAGCGAGCGCTCCAACGGAGACGACCAGATGGCCACAATCGCCCGCGGTCCGAGATATCTGCCTACCTTCCTCGCCTGTTCGACCCCCAGCGTCGACAGCCCGAATGAGGGGAGGGTGCCGTATACGATTTGATCAGGATTAGAGACTTCCCCGTGCCGGACGAGGTGAACCAGTGCTGCCATGTGGCGCCAGTTTGGCTGCTCTTCAATCTTGTGTCCGGTATCTTCGGATAACTGTGTGGACGGAATCAATCCTGCATGTAGACATGGACTCCTTCTTTGTGGAGGTCGAGCGGCTCGATCGGCCGGAGTTGCGCGGCCGTCCGGTGGCCGTGGGCGGGGTGGGTGGCCGCGGCGTTATCGCTTCCGCGTCGTACGAGGCAAGGGCACTCGGGGTTCGGTCGGCCCAACCTACCGGGATGGCCCGGCAGCTCTGTCCCGACCTGGTCGTGGTGGCGCCTGCGCACAATCGTTATGCGGACATGTCGGGACGGGTCTTTGACATCTTCCGATCGGTGACGCCATTGGTGGAGGGACTCAGTCTCGATGAGGCATTCCTGGATGTGTTCGGGCTGCGTCGGCATTTCGACTCTCCGGTTGAGATCGGGGAGCTGGTCCGGAAACGGCTCAAGTCCGAACTCGGCCTGCCTGCCTCAGTAGGGATAGCTTCGACCAAGTTCGTTGCCAAACTTGCGTCCGAGGCTGCAAAACCGGACGGACTCAAGTTGATCCCGGCGGAATCCCAGCAGGAGTTCCTGAGTGCTCTACCGGTAGAAGCGCTTTGGGGCGTGGGCCCGGCGACGCTGGCCGGTTTGCAGAAGCTGGGATTGGTCTCGGTGGGAGATCTGGCACAAGTCCCCGAGGCAACGCTGAGCCGTACGCTCGGACCGAGCCAGGGTGGGCACCTCCTGGCTCTCGCTGCCGGGATAGATCCCAGGCCGGTAGTCCCTGAATCGGGGGCGAAATCGATTTCTGTAGAGGAGACCTACAGCCGCGACCTGGTTGGCCGTGACTTGATCGAGTCGGCTCTTCTGGCTCACTCCCAGCAACTGGCGATCCGTCTCCGACGTTCGGGTTTCGGGGCGCGAACCGTGTCACTGAAGGTGAGGTTCGCCGACTTCACGACGGTGACCCGGTCCCACACGATGCCACACGCGATCAGTCAGGGTCGAGACCTCTACCACGTGGCACTCGAGCTACTTTCGCAGGTGCCTGACGAGGGTCCGGTCAGGCTCCTCGGCCTGGGAGGTTCCTCATTCGAAGACACGGAGTCGTCCGGCCAGATGTCGATTGACTCCGACGATGCGTGGCATCGAATGGGTGAAGTCGTGGCTGAGGTCCAGGACCGTTTTGGATCCGACTCGTTGGCGCCGGCGCGACTCCTCGGGCGAGAGTCCACCGATTCCGGCGAGCGGGTGGCCGGAGCAGACGACGATGAATTTTGAGGAGTGCAAGAACCTTGCCACCTGGCGACAGAGTCGGTGTAAAGTTCTCGGTGTGGGTAAGAAGAGGTTGACACAATGCCCCTTGACGATCGTGAACAAAAGATTCTCGCTGACATAGAGCGGCAGTTCTATGAAGAAGACCCTGAGCTCGCTCGGGCTGTCAAAGGCGTTAATCGGCGGTCATCCAACTTCAAGATCCGGCTTGCGGCTATCGGCGTCGTTCTCGGACTCGTCACCATCCTCTCTTTCTTCGCCGCCAACACGATTGTTGCATTGGTTGGTTTCGCCATTCTCATCGTTTCAGCCACGATCCTGGCGCCTGAAATCAAGCGTTGGGTGACACCACCTGCGGTTGAACTCGAAGACTCAGACACCGAGATCTAACTTCCCCTTCCTCGACCTCCGCCTTCCAGACGAGTCGGCTAAGGTTGCGAACCCAGCCCCCCTTTCCGGGTGACGAAGGTGACAGCTGGATAAGTTTTGGATACCGCTCGATTCGAGTGGGTCATGGTTTAGGAAGGGTAGAGTGGAGCAGGCATTCACAGCCGATCAGGCGTGTCGGTTGACCAATTGCACACATCATCAACTGCGTTATTGGGATCGGGTTGGATTGGTTCAACCCTCGCTCCAGACAAGTGGGGGCCGACCGGGAGTCCGTCGTCTCTATACCTTCCGGGACCTCGTTGCACTTCGGGTGGTGAGGAGTCTCCTCGACAACGGAATGTCGCTCCAGCGGGTTCGAAGGGCTTGGGACTATTTGCGCCGGGAGGGTGGGATGGACAACCACCTTTCTGAAGTGAAACTGGTTACCGACGGCCAGACCATTTTCAGGGTGAGCTCCGACGACGGCGAGATTCTCGACGCGCTACGCCAGGGCCAGCTGTCCTTTTTCGTGGCGATCGATCAGATCGCCCGCGAGGTGGAAGAAGATGTGAGTCGATTCGAACTGGACAAGGATCGATTCCTCACCATGCTCCGCCGGGTAGAAGACGATATCGCCGAGGAGCGGCACGGCCTCGGTTCCTGAGCGCACACAGACTCAATCTTCTTTCCCGTTCAGCAGGGAGCCGGGATTGAACCGTGACCGCACTCGTTGGCCGCTCTCGTATTTGAGTCGGATCCAGTTCTCGACGGCAAGAAAGTCGTCGACCTTCCCCTGATTTGATTTGCCGCCGTAAATCGCCGCGCCATATGCCGTGGCCACCGGCACCAGCGTTCGATCGGTGGAGCGGGCGAACTCGATGGGGGTCTGGTCGGCGGGGACGTGTTCGCCCAGATCCCTGAGCTGATCGACGATTTCGTCCCATGCCGCGGTCACATCTCCCTCCCGGATCCGGGCAAGACGTCGTCTTCTCCTCATCCGCTTCAAGACCGGGATGAGCGCGCCCAGAATCAGCAGTACCGGGAAAATGAGGATCCAGTAGGGGAAGGTAGAAACGTCCTCGCCTAACTCGCCGCCCAGGAGGTCGGAGTCGTCGATCCCGAGCCTCGGATCGTCCTCGTTGAATCCGGGTTGGTCGGTCAGGTTTGGCTGCTGGATCGGGTCGGCGACGAACTCTTGCGGGTCGAAGGTCGCGGTGAAGCTCGCCGGCGTTGAGTCGCCCCGAGGGGTCGGATCGAACTTGACCCAGCCAAAACCGTCCATCCACATCTCGACCCATGCGTGTGCGTTCCGGTCCCGGACGACGATGGCCGTGCTTTCGTCAGATTGGGTGACTGTTTCCCCGGGTGTGAATCCCCACACCACCCGGGTTGGGATATTCAGCGTCCTTCCCAGCACCGCCATCGAGGCAGCAAACTGCTCGCAATATCCCTTTCGGTAGTCAACACTCTCGGGGTCGTTGAGCCATTCGGCAAGTTGCAGTTCGGTGTGGCCGGGGGTGATTTCGGTGGTGTACTCGAAGGTGCCGCTGTCGCGGAACCAATGCTGGAGAAGAGTGGCGCGTTCGAAATCGGATCTGGCGCCGCTGGTCACCTCCCGGGCGGTTGCGCCGATACTCGCCGGAAGTTCTTCAGGCAGCGAGGTGTAGCGCCCGATGTCGGCGGGGCGTGGTTCGGATAGGTCGACGACCGCCGGGGTGACTGCAAGGGCCCCGACTTTCCCTGCCTCAGCGAATAGCGGAGTGAGTTTGCCGTCAGGCCCGGTGGCCAGCCCGTTGAGATCGTCGCGTTCCAACGGGAACTGTGCTTCGACCTGATAGGTCATGCCCTCGTCGAGTTGTGATTGGATGACTATCGACCCGTCCGTCGTCACCTGAAACTGATTGATGTTCTCGGTGTCGCTCTGGAGTGCCTGGGCGACCCCTGCCGTCGGTACCAGCGGGCCGCGTAGAGCTTCGATCCGTATTCTCTGGGTGAAGGTGGCAGCCGAGCCCCGGTAGGCATATTCAGGATCGCCCCCGGCCGTTGTCGGGGAATAGCGATCCGGGGTTTCGTTGGTCGGAACCCAGGATGTGCCGTCATAGGTATCCAGGGTCTCCATCCGCCAATAGATCAGGGCCGGGTCCGGGGCGTTTTCGTCGATCGTTGCCCGGAAGAGTTCGACGTTCGATCGGGAAATGATCCGTTTTTGCAGACCGACCAGACGATTGAAGGCGATACCCCCGAACCCGTCGCCGTAGCCGCCTCCGGTGCGCCAGTTGAGAGCGCCATTCTGGGCCAGCGAATTCGATGTCGACGAGGCGATTGCTACCGAAGAGATTGCAATGACCATCACCGTGATCAGAGCCATGCTCCCTCCCCTCCGGGGTAGCGGACGGCCGTCGCCATCACGGACCCGCCCGGCGTTGCCGCGCTGTTCAGTCGCCACCGCTGCCATGGCTAGCCCGAAGACTATGGCGGCCGCTCCCATCCATCCATTCCCGGCCGGCGCCCGGTCGATAACCGCAAACTGGAGATACATGGCAATCGAAGGAAGTGTCATGGCGGCTACGGGACCCCCCGAAGCACCCCAGACGAAGAGAGCCCCGATAACCCACATGACCATGGCGAGTGTCGCGACAAGTCCCGAACTCGGATAGACCGGTGACACTCCATATCGGAAGATGTCCAGCGATTCGCTGATTTCGTTGGCGAGTGCTCCCGGCGTTTCCGGCCCGGGGATCACACCGAAAATGAGACTCTGTGGAACGGAGATTCGTAGAAAGAGGATCAGTCCGACCACTGCGAAGAGGATGTATGCCAGCTTGCGCGATGTGACGGTCTGGCCGATCAGCCACCAAACCACCCCTCCGAGGAAAGCAGAAGCGATGAGGATCAGATGCCATGCCGGCGCATCGCCCCCGGTGTCGAGCAGCCGACCGAGTCGGGCGATCATCAGTGCGAAGGCGGCAAGCCCGGCTACACGGCTGAGGGTGTTGCTGACCACGTTCTCCTCATTCCGGCTAACCATGCAGGTGCCCATTGCTCGTCCGGTGTTATCGACACGGTGGTGACTCCGAGTCGATGGAATCCCACCAGCGTCTGTGACGTCGTCTGTGATGCAGACATCAAAACGGTGGTCGGATAATCCTTTGACAGAAGTTGTTGTACCGAGAGGAGTCCGCGGTCGGCGATCCCGGTGACTATCACCAGAGCACCGCCACCACCCTTCTGTCTGATCCGGGTTGCGACGGCCTCGATATCTATCGCCGGGTCCGGCTTGACAAGGGCCAATCGTTCCATCGCCGATCCGTATCTCGAGGCGTCGATCGGGTCGGCGTCCCCCGCCCAGAGATCGGCGTCGAATCCTGACGAAACCAGATGGGTGACGATGGTCGCGGCTCCAGATACAGCCTTTTCGAAGGCAGCATCTGACTCGTAGCTACCCGCCCTGACATCCAGGAGGACCAGCGCACGGGATTGCCACGGGGTTTCGAGTTGTCGGATCATCAACTCGTCGGTGCGCGCCGACGAGGGCCAATGGACCCTGCGCAGGTCGTCGCCCCGCTGGTACTCCCGGAGGGTATAGAAGTCCTCTCCTCCCTGGCGCGCATGCTCGGGCCGGGAAGCCTGCATTGCCGGGTCGTGCCCCCGGATGATCGGAAAGTCCGTTAGATCCTCGATTGCGGGGTAGACGACAATGCGGTCGACCGGCCCGGAGCCTGCTCTGGTCTGAGCGAGCCCGAAAGGGTCTCCGTTAGTGATCTCTGTCGGTCCGACCCTGTACACCCCCCGGGGGCGGCATGTCACACGGTAGGTGGCTGTGGTCTGTTCGTTCTTACGGAGGCGGGCACATTCAAAGCGGGCCGTGCCCAGATTGTTGATGTTGTCATCGATGGTGAGGTTGGTGGCCGATCGTCTCGACTTGTTTTCGATTACGAGCGTGATCGTATTGGTGTCGCCGTCATGGACGGTTGCTGATCCCAAACGGCGCCCAATCGACAGATCCGCTTTCTTCAGACGGACATAGAGCAGCGAGCCGAGCTGGAGGAGGAAGACGAAAATCGCTGCCAGAAAGAGCTCGATTTCACCAAAGGCATACCAGAGGACCACAAGCGCAACTCCACCGCCGGTGATCGCCCAACCGCGCAGCGTTGGCATCAGGTGCCGACGCGCGAAGTGGTGCCCGGCACCCGGAGTCGGGTCATAACCTCATCGATGATCTCAGAAAGTGTCTCACCGCGCATCTGCGCCTCGGGCCGTAGTGACATTCGATGCACGAGGACAGGGGTAGCCAGTGCCTTGACGTCATCCGGGGTGACATATTCCCGTCCCAGCGATGCTGCACGTGCCCGGGCCAGACGTTGCAGGAACAGGGCTGACCGTGGTGACGCTCCCAGCAGGATGTCGGAGTGGTTGCGGGTTCCCTCGACGAGGTCGACGATGTAGGTCTTCACCGACTGGGAAACAGTCACACCGCGGGCGATCGAGATGAGTTCCACGATTTCTTCGGTCGTCACCACCGCTTCGAGGTCATGAAATGTCGAGCGGACTCCGTGGGTGTCCAGCATCTCCAACTCTTTTTGCCTGCTTGGATATCCGATGACGACACGCATCATGAAGCGGTCTAGTTGGGCTTCGGGGAGAGGGTATGTTCCTTCGTGCTCGAGTGGGTTCTGTGTCGCTACCACCATGAAGGGTTGCCCGAGCTCCCGGGTCATCCCATCCGAGGTGACCTGGCGTTCCTCCATGGCCTCGAGCAATGCCGACTGGGTCTTTGGGCTCGCGCGGTTGATCTCGTCGCCGACGACGATGTTGGCAAAGATCGGGCCGGGTTTGAACTCGAACTCACTTCGATTGCGGTCCCATACCGAAACCCCTGTTACATCCGAGGGAAGGAGGTCGGGGGTGAATTGGATCCGATTGAAGGCGCCGTCGATGCTTCTAGCGAGCGATTTGGCCAACTGGGTCTTACCAACCCCTGGCACATCTTCGATCAGAACGTGCCCTTCGGCGACCAACGCCAGAACGACTAGCTCTACGACCTCGCGTTTGCCCTGGATGACTGTTTCGACGTTGCTTGCGATCTGGTTGAACCGACCGACAAAGAGCTCGATCTGCTGTGGACTTGCCTCAATCAAGGAAAACTCCGAAATCTCGCGAATTTTTTGGAACTCTAGCTTTAAGTCCCCGGTGTGGGGGCTAGAGTGCTGACGGGGAATGGCTATCGAATCATGAATTTGAAACTGGGTCTGGGCAGAACCCTGGCGACGTTGATCGTCAGACCATTCTTGATGTGGGAGGCCCTCCGCGCCCTCGTGGCTGTTCGTGTTCATGGTGGGTTGCTTCCTTCCGCTGACTATCTCCACTGGAGAGTTCATACCGCCTATGGCAAAGCCATGTCGGAAACAACGAGCAACGACCTTCTCGAGTTCCTCGAATGGCGGCGATCGATGCGGGAATTTGCATGAATCCGGGTCTGATTTCCCGTCTCCAGGACATATCCGGCGTCGATACGGTTGCCATCGATCTGACCGGAGATCCCGGTGCTATCAGTCTTAGGGTCGCTCCCGATGCTGATGAGAAGAGGATTCTCGGCGAGGTGCAGGCTCTCCTTGTCTCCTATGGGGTGAGAGGCCTGGTCAAGGCGAACATAAACGTGGGCCGGACCACGCCCGATTTTGGTCTGGATGTGACGATCATGCCATACGACGGAGGGGCCCGGATTCAAGTTCGGGCAGGGGATGTCGAGTCGTCGCGGCAAGTCGCCGCGACGCCAAAGGCGATCGCCCAGGGTCTCGCCGATGCCTGGTGCCAGGTTTCGGCACGTCCTCCGCTGGAGGTGACGGCCGTCACCCTCGGTGGGGCCGGTGCCCTGGCCATTGTGGTGTCAGACGGCACGAGAGAACGACGAGGTGTAGCCGACATTTCGGGCGGTTGGGCCAACGCACTTACATACGCCGTCGGCTCCGCACTCGGGTTGCTGGGCGACGACGGCGTATATCGCGCCCGATTGGCTCCTACTGCTTGGTAACGTCACGGTGTCGACAAAGTCGTAACGATGGCCCGAGTCCTAGTCCTCAACGCGAGTTATGAACCTCTCTCCGTGGTCACTGCCCGGAGAGCAGTTGTGCTCGTCCTCAGGGAAAAAGCGATCGTGGTCGCCAGCCGCGACGTGCAATGGGCATCAGTCAGCAACAGCGTGGAACTGCCTTCGGTGGTCAGGCTGACCCGATATGTGAAGGTCCCATACCGACGCTCGGCACCCGTATCGAGAAGGGCTGTGTTCGGGAGAGATGGCAACCGCTGCCAGTACTGCGGCGGGCCGGCGGAGTCGATCGATCATGTGCTGCCGAAGTCGAAAGGCGGCGATCACTCCTGGGAGAACGTTGTCGCGTGCTGTCGATCCTGCAACATCCGCAAAGCCGACCGAACCCCGCGTGAGGCGGGATTCAATCTGGCAACGGACCCTGCGCCACCCCGCCGCTTTGCCTGGATCTATTCCTCGACCGGGTATGACATGGATCCGGCATGGCAACCATTTCTCCTCCAGGAGAGTGCCTGAATCCATCTGAGATCGGGATTCGCCGGGAATCCTGTTACCATGTGACCTGACGCCGCATCGGGTGGAGGCCAGCGAAACTTCGCTTCCCCGATGACCAACGGTATTTCTCACCCGGTTGGACCGCCTCTTCGGCCGATGTTTCGTCCCACGGTTTTCCGACGCGTTCGAAGCGAGATCGGAACAACCAACTATGCCCCCACAGGGGCAGGAGAATCATGACTGCCAACAACTTCGCGTCTTTAGGCGTGCCCGAGCAAATCGCGACGGCACTTGCCAAACGCAACATCACTGAGCCCTTTCCGGTGCAATCAGCGACCATCCCGGATGGGCTTGCCGGCCGCGATATCGCCGGCCGCGCCCCGACCGGGTCGGGAAAGACACTCGCCTTCGGGCTGCCGCTCATCACCAGAGTCGCACGATCCAGCAAACGTCAGCCACGCGCGCTGATTCTTGCACCAACCCGGGAGCTCGCCGAACAGATCAAGGACGAACTGGAGCCACTGGCACGTGCGGCCGACCGCTACGTGTTCGCTGTGTACGGGGGTGTCCCCTACGGGAAGCAGCGCAGTGCGCTCGCCCGCGGGGTCGACATCCTCGTCGCGACGCCCGGACGTCTCGAAGATCTGATCGAACAGCGTCTGGTCGAACTGGGACGGGTCGACATCGTCGTAGTAGATGAAGCTGACCGGATGGCAGACATGGGGTTTCTCCCCGCTGTCCGCCGCATTCTCGATCAGACTTCCTCACAGAGGCAGACAATGCTGTTCTCGGCGACGCTCGACGGTGACGTAGCCGTTCTCGTCCGTGACTATCAGACGGATCCAATTCGGCACGAGACCGGATCGATCGAGCCCGAGACCGTTGATGCCGAACACCACTTCTGGTTGGTCCAGCATCATGATCGGGTGGAGCACACCGCAGAACTGATCGTTCGCGGTGGACGTTCGATTGTCTTCACGAGGACACGCCACGGTGCGGATCGCCTTTCCAAGCAGCTGCACAAGATCGGGGTTACGTCAGTAGCCCTTCACGGTGGCCGGTCGCAAGGCCAGCGACAGAGGGCGTTGAAGGATTTCTCCTCGGGAAGGGTCCAGGCGCTGATCGCCACCGACGTGGCCGCACGGGGGATTCACATCGATGCTGTGGAAACGGTGATTCATTACGACCCGCCGTCCGACCATAAGGACTATCTCCATCGATCGGGGAGGACTGCCCGGGCCGGAGCCACCGGGACGGTGGTCAGCCTCGTTACCCGGGAGCAGCGCAAATCGGTCAGCCGGCTACAGCACGACCTCAATATGAGAGCCCCGATCGGCGAACCGGACATCTCCAGGATCGGGGAGGGTCGAGTACATGTTCCCGCAGTCCCGACGGGGGCACCGCGACACGACGGGACGAGACCCGCAGCGGGCGCCGGTCGCAATGAGGACAGGACCAAGGCCAATGGCAACGGAAGTGGAAATGGCCACAGCGCCAGGACCGGACCCAGTGTCTACGTTGGCAACCTCCCATGGGCGGCGACCGACGATGACATCCACGCACTTTTTGCCCGCCATGGAGAAGTCCGGCGGGCGACCGTGATCACCGACCGGCGTAACGGGCGGTCCAAAGGTTTTGGGTTTGTCGAGATGCCGGACCGGGATGCCAGGAGTGCCATCGATGCGCTTCAGGGCTTCAACATGGATGGTCGCGATCTCAAGGTGAGATTCGCCCAGCCATCAGGCCCGAAACGCACATAGCCAAAACGATCCACTCAACGAAAAGCCGGCCCATAGGGTCGGCTTTTCTGATTTGGGCCGCAATCAGGTCAATTCGCCGGTCTCTGTCCGGGACGTCAGTTGTAACCAGATGTTCCCATCGGGCATAAAAGGTTGACATATGGGGGATAATGGGTCATAGTGTCACACACAGAACCCGAATTGGGGTCTGAGGACAGACGGACGGACGAGAAGAGATCGAAGTGTTCCTTGGCGAGTACTTCCACAGCCTGGATGAAAAGGGAAGGGTGGTCATGCCCTCGACTTTTCGCCGCGCCCTCGACAACGGTTGCGTTGTGACCAAGGGCCAGGACGGGCAGCTTCTCATCTACGCACCGGATGACTTTCAAAAACTCGCAGAGGAAGTGGTCGCGGAACGGTCCAAAGATCGTGCCGGGCGCCGCTACAAGAGAACGGTATTCGCCGCTGCTGACGCGGCCGGGCTGAACGCCGGGGGACGGGTGGGGTTGAAGTCCGAACTTCGCGATTTTGCCGACCTTGCGGTGGGTTCCGAAGTCGTTCTGGTTGGTGTTTTGGACCACGTGGAAGTGTGGAACAAAGAGAAATACCTCGCGGACCGCGAAATGGGCGACGAGGTCTATCTGGAGGAGGACGAGGAGGACTGAAGAGTGAGACATTGGCTGGCTTAATGCCAGCCCCCCGGACACCAATGGAAGGCCCCTGACTCCGCCCGCTTCCCATTTGGTACCAGCGCCCGGGGGGCTGGTAATGAGCCAGAACCATGAGACGGAGAAGGAAGAGCCAGTAGCAAAGAGAAGCGAATTTCACATTCCGGTTCTGGCGGATGAGGTGATTGAGTTGCTACGGCCGGTGATGCCGGGACGGGTGATCGACGCCACTTTTGGTGGGGGTGGTCACAGCAGAAGGATGTTGGAAGAATTTGGAGATGATGTGACAATAGTTGGAATCGATAGGGATCCCGAAGCAGTGGCCAATGCCGCTGAGCTCGGTATCGAGGTGTCCCGGTCCAACTTCGCCGACCTCGCAGTGATGGCCGATGCCTTTGACACCAAACCTGTCGGCGTTCTCTTTGACTTTGGGGTGTCCTCACACCAACTCGACGTCGCCACCCGGGGATTTTCGTACCATCACGAGGGGCCTCTCGACATGACCATGGGCCCGGATGCAGCGCTAACGGCCAGCGAGGTCGTCAATGAATGGCCGGCTGAGGATATCGCTCGAATCATCCGTCGATACGGCGAGGAGCCGCTGGCCGGTCGAATTGCTCGTGCAATCGTGGCGGGTAGGCCTTTTGCCACGACGACACAATTGGCTGAAGCCGTTGCGGATGCCTTTCCGGCAGCAAGGAGGCGTGGTGGCCACCCGGCGCGAAGAACGTTTCAGGCGATCCGGATCGCGGTCAATGCCGAGTTGGAAGCAGTGGCGGCAGGTCTGGATGGGGCCGTAGAGTCGGTTGGGCCCGGAGGACGTGTGATCGCTATCAGCTATCACTCCCTGGAGGATCGGCTGGTAAAACACCGCTTCGCAGCCGGTGCTCGCGGATGCACCTGCCCACCCGATCTGCCGGTGTGCGGTTGTGGCAATGTCGCCGAGCTCCGTCTTCTGACACGCAAACCGATCCGGGCGACAGCGGAAGAAGTTTCCCTCAACAGTCGGGCGCGCTCTGCCACACTCCGCGCCGTCGAGAAGGTTGCGGCGTGAGCGCCCGTCCGGAACGAGCGGCAGGTGCCGAGACCGGGCTCAGGGTGCTCAGAGGCCGTCGAGCGTCCAAGCCAGCATTGGCACCATGGATGATCATGGCGGTGGTCGGAGTGGCCGCCTTCCTCGGATTGGTATTCGCCAGGACTTCGTTGGACAATTCAGCCTTTGACCTCGCCGAGCTCGACGTGGCCATCGAACAGCAAACCGAGATCAACCAGGACCTCAAACTCCAGATTGCCCGGTTGGAGAACCCGGCCCGCATCGCCCCATTGGCAGAGGAGATGGGCCTGGTGATTCCGGCCGAGACGCACAAATTGCTCGTCGACCTCGACCCTCCCCCCGATGTCGTGGTGTTTGCTGAAGAGAGCGGGGGACATCAATGATGGATATTTTTCGGGTGCAGGGAAGAAATTCGGCCTCTGTTCGCGCTGGAGCTAGGCCCACGAAAGGGATCCTCGGTCCCGATTGTGGGGAGTTCCGGCAGGGCACATAGCCGTGGCAACCGTCGCCACGCGCCCGAAGTGGGATCCCGCCAAAGCTCGACTCGCACTCATTGGTGTTGTGATGCTTCTCGCCTGGGGGGTCGTCGCCTGGCGGCTGGTGCAGGTTCAGGTGGTAACAGCTCCAGAGGTGGCCGACAAAGGGCTTCAGCAGCGACTGGTAGTCGAAGAGCTTGCGCCGCAACGCGGCAAGATCTTTGACCGCAACGGCGACCTCCTCGCCATGACTGTCGAAGCCGAGTCGCTCTTCGCCGTTCCCGCGCAGGTCGAGGAGCCACGATGGGTTGCGCAGCAGTTCGGGACGTTGCTCGGAGTCGACTCGGAAGCGCTCTACGAACGACTGATCTCGGACAAAGATTTCGTCTACATCAAGCGACAGGTCGACTCGGCGGTCGCAGACGAGCTCCTGGCGCTCAACATCAAGGGTGTTTACTCGTTGCCTGAGTCGACCCGGGAGTACCCGGCCGGGGAGATCGCAAGCCACGTCGTCGGGTTTGTCGACATCGACGGAGTTGGCCAGGAAGGCCTCGAAATCGTGTATGAGGACGGACTTCGCGGCGTGCCGGGCCAGGCCAGATTCGAACGTGACGCCAACGACATCCCCATTCCCCAGGGTGACAACGACATCGTCCCCGCGGTTCCCGGGGTCGATCTGAATACGACCATCGACCTGCCTCTCCAGTATCAGGCACAGCAATACTGCGAGGAGGCGATCAGGGAGCCGGTCCTGGCCCAGTCTTGCTGGGTGGTCGTTCTCGAGGTCGAAACCGGTGAAGTGCTCGCGATGACGGGTGCTCCGGCGTTTGATCCCGACACCCGGACGGCCGAGGACGGGACCCCGTTCTCCAACTTCGCCGTTCGTGGCGTCTATGAGCCGGGCTCCACTCAAAAGCTGATCACGATTGCGGGCGCTCTCGAAGAAGGTGTGGTAGAGATCGACTCCCAGTTCTTCGATATCGCAGATGTTCTCGAGATCAAAGAAGGCGCTTGCGAGTCGGACGAGGACGAGATCCAGGGTTGCTATCGGGATTTCGACGAGCACGAGACCGTGGACATGACCGTGGAAGAGATTTTCGTGCAGTCGTCGAATGTCGGCACGATCACCGTCGCCGAGACTCTTGGACAGGACAAGCTGGTCGAGTACATCCAAGCCTTCGGACTCGGTCAGCCAACCGGGATCGACTACGGTGCCGAAGCGAGCGGCATCTTGAACTTTGCCGCCGGATGTGAGACCTGTTGGGCATCGGGGGCCATCGGCTATTCGGTGGCGGTCTCACCGATTCAGATGGCAGCTGCATACGCTGCCATCGCCAATGATGGTCAGTGGATAACCCCGCACATTGTCTCTTCGGTCACCGATGCCACCGGTGAGACCGCCGTGGCCGGGATCGAAACCCACCAGGTCGTATCTCCGGAGACGGCAGAACTAATGAGGTATCTCCTCGCCGGGGTGGTTGACGTGGGAACGGGAACCAGCGCCGCTGTCGAGGGTTACCGGGTCGGCGGAAAAACAGGGACTGCGAACATACTTGGCGAAGACGGCCATTACACCGACGCCACGAGGGCGAGCTTCGTCGGCATGGCCCCTATCGATGATCCCAAGGTGGTCGTAGCCGTGCTCATCGATTCGCCAGCTCACAAGTACCGCACCGGCGGAGCATCGGCCGCCCCGGTTTTCTCCAAAGTCATGGAACAGGCCCTTCACCGGTTGGGAGTAACTCCGGATGGAAAAGAGTAAGACCCTCGATGAGCTGGCGGAGGTAGTCGGAGGCCATGTCATTGGAAATCCTCAAGTTGCTGTTTCTGACGTCACCCATGACTCTCGCCAGGCTGGTGCGGGTGCGCTTTTTGTCGCGATCGAAGGGGAGAATCATGACGGCCACGATTTTGCGCAGGCGGCGGTCACAACCGGCGCTGCGGCTCTATGTGTCCAACGAGCCCTCAGAGTCGAAATCCCACAACTCGTCGTCGCCCGGACGAGACGAGTCGCTGGCGAGTTAGCTTCGGCAGTCCATGACAACCCCTCACAAAGCGTCGATGTGATCGGCGTGACCGGGACCAACGGGAAGACAACTGTCACCCATTACGCGGAGTCCATCCTCACGGCGAACCAGCGGAGGGCGGGAGTGGTGGGGACGATGGGAAGCCGGATCGTGGGGGAGGCGATTCCTTCGGTACGAACCACGCCCGAGGCACCCGACTTCCAGAGGCTTCTGGCTCAAATGCGGGATCGAGGGGCGGAAGCCATTGCAGTCGAAGTGTCGTCACACGCTCTCGAATTAGACCGGGTCCGGGGAACCCGTTTTGCGGTGGCGGGCTTCACCAATCTCTCCCAGGACCACCTCGACTTTCACGGATCGATGGACGCATACCGGCGGGCCAAGGAACGCCTGTTCACCGAGTACGAAGTGGATACCGCCGTCTTCAATATCGATGACCCGGTCGGGAACTCGCTGTCGGAATCGTATAATCGGCCGCAGATCTCGGTGGGAGAGGGTGGCGACTTTGCGGCGGATGAGATCGGCTTCGGGGACGGCATCACCAGGTTCCGATTGACCGCACCCGGTTTCCTGGGACAGACGTCCGCCCCGGTCCTTGGCCAATTCAACCTATCGAATTTGTTGGTGGCTATGGCGTGCTGTTTTGCGACGGGCCTGGCCATCGAAGAGATCGTTTCTGCTCTGTCGTCTGTAAGGCCGGTCAGCGGACGTTTCGAGATCGTGTCTCGCTCAGCCGAGCCGATGGTGATAGTCGACTACGCCCATACCCCTGATGGGGTGGCAAGTGTCGTCGTGGCGGCCCGGGCGATGGTCCCGGGCCGCGTTATCGTCCTGGTAGGAGCGGGCGGTGACCGCGATCAGGCCAAACGCGCCCCCATGGGAGCGGCTGCTTCTGCTGCCGACCTGGTGATAATCACCAGTGACAACCCCCGGAGCGAAGATCCCGGTGCCATAGTTGATGAGGTGCTCGAGGGGGTCACCACCGAATCCATCAGAGAACCTGATCGCGCTGTTGCCATCGCAGCCGCGATCTCGGCGGCAGCGGTCGGCGACGTGGTCTTGATTCTCGGGAAAGGCCATGAGACGGGTCAGGAAATCCACGGTCAGGTCAGACCTTTTGATGATCGTCTGGTGGCAAGAGCACAACTGAATCTTTTGTCGAAGTCCGCCAATTTCGACTCCGATTCGGGGAGCATAGGGCCGTGATTTCACTGCTCGTTGGAGCCGCAGTCGGCCTTGTCGTTTCCATCTTCGGCACCCACTATGCAATCGGATTCTTCAGGCGACGGTCGATCGGCCAGTTCATCCAGGAGGAGATCGCGGGGATGCACGCTCACAAGCAAGGCACCCCGACGATGGGGGGCATAGTTTTCGTGCTTGCAGCCATCATCGGTTATGTGGCCTCCCACTTTCGCTTTGTCTCGGATGGCGGGTTCACCTTTGAGGTCAGAGAATTTGCCCCCGGTGGCCTGCTGGCGATTTTCGCCCTGGCTGGCATGGCACTGGTTGGGTTGTTGGACGACTGGGCCAAGATCTCCAATCGCCGCAGCCTGGGGCTGTCCAAGACTGCGAAGTTCGGTGGGCAGTTGGGGATCGCGGCCATTTTTGCATGGGGTGCCACTACTGCCGGTGTCGTCACCGAGATCTCTTTCGTCAGACCGCTCGGCATCGATCTTGGTGTCTTTTTCGTGGTCTGGGTGCTGATCATGCTCACCGGCTCTGCAAATGGGGTGAATCTCGCCGACGGGATGGACGGCCTCGCTGCGGGTTCTGCCGTTCTCGTGGTCGCCTCGTACACCGTGATCGCTTTCTGGCAATTCAGGAATCCCGGTGCCTACGACGCTGTCGACCCTCTCGAGCTGGCTGTTGTCTCGGCGGCGATGTTCGGTGCGATACTGGGATTTCTCTGGTGGAACGCCGCCCCGGCCCAGATCATCATGGGAGACGTCGGTTCCCAGGGTATCGGCGGTCTGCTCGCAGCGCTCGCACTGCTCACCAACACCCAACTGCTACTCGTGGTGTTGGGGGCGATCTACGTGGCAGAGACGCTCTCCGTGATCCTCCAGGTGGCGAGTTTCAAACTGACGGGCAAGCGGATCTTTCGCATGTCTCCCCTCCATTACCACTTCGATCTGGGGGGATGGCCGGAGACGACTGTCGTGATCCGTTTCTGGATTCTCACGGGGATCGGGGTCGCACTGGGACTGGGTTTTTTCTACGCAGACTTCCTCCGTCTCGAGGGCTTGCTATGAATCGAATACTGGTCCTCGGCGCCGGTGTCTCCGGACTGGCCGCTGCCCGCCTGGCGGCGGCACAGGGCTTTGCAGTCACCATGTTCGACGCCCATCCTTCACCGGATGCATTCGGCTCGGGAATCGGTCTGGCCGCCGGCCCATGGGACCATTTGCTCCTCACCGGTGTCGACCTCGTCGTTGCCTCGCCGGGATTTGCGGAGAGGTCGGCCCCGGTCGTCGATACGCTCGAAGCCGGTATACGAATCTGGAGCGAGATCGAGTTCGCTTCGCAATACATCGACATCCCGATGATTGCGGTTACCGGAACCAACGGAAAGACGACGGTTACAGAAGTAACTTCGCAAATGCTCGCGGCCTCGGGCATAGACGCCCCGCCGGCCGGAAACATCGGCGCTCCCCTCTCCGATTTCGTCGGGCAAGACCATGACGCTCTGGTCGTGGAGACCTCGAGTTTCCAGCTGCGATTCATTGACGAATTCCACCCCGTCGCTGCGGCCATCACCAACGTCGCAGTCGACCACCTCGATTGGCACGGTTCAGCGGGGGCGTACGCGGCGGCCAAACGGAACATCTATCGGAATCAGGATGAGACCGACCTTCTGGTTTTTGACGCCGACGACGATGGCGCCGCCGAGCTGGCCAGGCATGCGCCCGGAGAGCGGTTTCCGGTGTCGGGCACCATTCTGCCGGATGGCGGCGGCGGCCGCGACGGCGACAGGCTGGTCGTGGGCGACATCCGGGTAACGATTGGAGATCTTCCTAACGGCGATCCGACACATCTGGTCAATCTCGCTTTCGGGGCAGCGCTTTCCTCATGGCTCGGGGCAGATCCGGAGGCAATCGCTCAGGCTGCATTGAGCTTTCGCCCCGGAAAGCACCGTCGTCAGGTCGTCGCCGAGATCGACGGCGTTGTCTGGGTCGACGACTCCAAGGCAACAAATCCCCACGCAGCAATCGCTTCGATCCGGAGCCGCGACTCGGTTGTCTTGATTGCCGGCGGCCTGGCCAAGGGTATCGATGTCAGCCCGATCGCCCGCGAGCCCAATCTCAGTGCGGTGATTGGGATCGGGGAGGCCGGGCCCGGATTGGCTGAAGCGGCAGGGGCCGTGGGCCAGTCGGCCGAAACGCTCGAAATGGCGATTCAAATTGCCGCCCGCGTCGCCCGACCGGGTGACACCGTCCTGCTCGCTCCGGGATGCGCCAGCTTCGACCAGTTCGAGTCCTATGCCGCTCGGGGGGACCGGTTTCAGGAGTTAGTCAACCGACTCGCCGTGGAGGTGAATGCAAAATGACTGCCAAGGTCACCTCGATCAGCGGAGTACGCGCCGCCGCCCGCGACAAGGCCGAGAGCGCTCGGGTGAACAACCGGGCAGCGACAGCATTGCTGGTGGTTGTGGTTGTTCTGGTGGTGATCGGACTCGGTTCTACCCAGTCGGCATCATCGGTGGTCGGGATCGACCAGGCGTCCGATCGCTTCTTCTTCTTCAAACGCCAGTTGGTGGGGGTTGGAATCGGGACCCTGGCTTTGCTGATCACCAGCCGAATCAACTACCGGGTGTACCGCAAGCTCGCTCTTCCCCTGTTCCTTGTCTGTATCGGCCTGCTGGTTGCAGTTCCCTACGTGAGTCCGACCATCGGTGGCGCCCAACGCTGGATCCCACTCCCCGGCTTCAATTTGCAGCCGTCGGAGATCGCGAAACTCGCGGTAATCATGCTGCTAGCCATCGTTCTCGACAAGAAGGCGAAACTGCTCGGCAAATTCGGTCATTTCCTGGTTCCTGTAGCGCTGATTCTGGGCTCGGTTGGATACCTCATGCTCAAGCAACCAGACCTGGGGACGTTGATCGTCATCGCGGGCGCGGCGATGGCGGTGATCATGACCAGTGCGACACCATTCCGATATGTCATGGCGATCGTGGTCGGGAGTGTGGCCCTGGCAACCAAGCTGGCGCTTTCGGAGGCTTACCGGGTCCGCCGCTTCGATGGATTCCTCGATCCCTGGGGCACGGCGTCGGACCAGGGTTATCAGTTGGTGCAGAGCTATTACGCCCTTTCCAACGGAGGGTTGTTCGGAGTGGGGCTTGGAGCGAGTCGGGCGCGTTGGTTTTATCTCCCCAACGCCCACACCGATTTCATCTTCGCGATCATCGGTGAGGAAACCGGTCTCATCGGATCGCTCACGGTCGTTGCCCTATTTGCCGTTCTGGCATTTGCCGGATGGATCGTCGCGTTGCGAGCGCCCGACAACTTCGGGAGGATGATTGCCGCCGGGATCACCGTGTGGCTTTCCTTCCAGGCCCTCGTCAATATCGGCGGTGTTCTCGGAATGCTGCCCATCACCGGTATCGCCCTGCCCTTCGTCTCGTTTGGAAGCGCTGCGCTGATCGTCTCGATGGCCGCCCTCGGGATCCTGGTGAACATTGCCCAACAGGGTGTAGCCGGGAAGAGATGAGCTTTCTGATCGCAGCGGCCGGAACTGGAGGTCATGTTTTCCCCGGTCTTGCAGTTGCAGAGGCATTGATCGAACTCGAGGTGGATCGGGGCGGGATCGTGTTTGTTGGAGGCGACCGCCTCGAGGCCACTGTTTACCCTGACCATGGTTTCGAATTCATCGAGTTGGAGCTCAGGGGTCTCAAGCGCAGCCTTTCTCTCTCCAACCTGTCACTGCCAGCTGTCGTTTTTCGGGCTCGCAACCGGATCGCAGACGAAATCCGGGAAAGGAAGGTCGGGGCTGTACTCGGCATGGGAGGGTACGTGACCATTCCTGCGGCGCTCGCGGCGCGACGCACCCGAATCCCGCTGATGCTCGCCGAGCAAAATGCCGGTGCAGGATTGGCCAACCGGATCGCCGCCCGCTGGTCGGCCAGGACCTTCATTTCGTTCCCCGAGACCGGGGGCCTGGCGAAAGGTGAGTGGGTGGGAAACCCGGTCCGGCGTCAGATTTCCACATTCGATCGCAGTTCGCTTCGGATGGAGGCAATGCAACATTACCGGCTTGACCAGGAGGTACCGGTTGTCGGGGTATTTGGAGGATCCCTTGGTGCCGCAGTGATAAATGAAGCGATTTCGGAAATGCTCGGATCATGGACGGGCGACCCGATCCAGGTGATCCACCTTGTCGGCTCCACCCACGAAGCCAAATTCGACGACGTCTCCGTCGGAGAAGGAGTCCGATGGTTGAGGATCGGCTTTGAGGACAGAATGGACTTGTTCTTCGCTGCCATCGACCTGGTTGTTTCCCGCGCCGGGGGAGCGGTTGCAGAGATCACGGCAACGGCGACTCCGTCGATCCTGATCCCGGGTGATTTTGGCTCCTCGGGCCATCAGTCCTCGAATGCCGCCTACCTACTCGACGAAGGCGCGGCAATCGTCCTCGAAGAGGAGAATCTCTACACACTTGCAGACACCGTTGCGGACTGCATGGCCGATCGGGTGCGACTCGATGAGATGGCATCGGCAGCGCGGCGGATCGCAAAGCCCGATGCCGCAAAGGCCATCGCCCGGGCCATGATTGACTCTTCACGATGAGACTCGACTATGACCGCATCCATATTGTCGGCGCCGGGGGAGCGGGCATGAGCGCCATCGCCAAGGTGCTGGTCGGGTTGGGTCACCACGTGTCCGGGTCCGATCTACGTAGCGACGCCACCTTGTACCGACTCACCGATTTCGGAATCGAGGCGTATGCCGGGTCTAACCCCGAAGTTGCCCGTTCGGCTGATCTAGTCATTGCCTCGTCAGCGGTACCGGAAAGGGATGCGGAACTGTTGGCGGCGGCTGCGGCAGGGAGACCGGTTTGGCGACGTCCCCGTCTCCTCGGTGCAATCACCTCTGCCGTCGACACGATCGGAGCCACCGGGACGCATGGAAAGACCACAACGACAGCCTTACTCATCAACGCAGTTCGTGCCCTGGGCAAGGACCCGTCTTTTATCGTCGGTGGAGACATCGCCAATCTGAGTACAAATGGCCACTTTGGAGCAGATCCACTACTCATCGTTGAAGCAGACGAGGCTTTTCGCACCTTTGAGCACCTGACACTGAAGGGATTGGTGGTGACCAATGTCGAGCCGGAGCACCTCGAGCACTTCGGGTCCGAGGAGGAGATGCGGAGGTCGTTCGTCACGGTCGCGGCGGCGGTGGACGGCCCTGTAGTGGCGTGTGCCGACGACGCAGGCTCGAGACACCTGGCACGACAAACCAGTTCGGCCACTTATGGTCTGTCTTCAGACGCTGTCTGGAGGGTCCTGAATCTCGAAACAGGCCCGGGGGGTTCGAGATTTCTCCTTGCCGGCCCTTCGACACGAACAGAAGTCCATTTGCGTCGCCCGGGTGCCCACGTCGCGATCAATGCCGCCGGTGCCCTCGCCCTCGTCGGCGAATTGGGATGGGATCCCGATCGGGCCGTTGCGGGCCTGGCCGAATTCGCCGGTGTGAGCCGACGCTGGGAGCTCAGGGGAATTGTCGACGGAGTGACCCTGATCGACGACTACGCCCACCACCCGACCGAGGTAGCAGTGAATCTCGATGCTGCCCGGATATCTCACGACGGGAAGATCTGGGCGGTGTTCCAACCTCATCTCTATTCGCGCACTGCGATGTTTTCAGATGACTTCGGCAAAGCCCTGGCCAAGGCGGACCGGGTTGTGGTCACCGATGTGTACGGATCGCGGGAGACTCCAATTCCGGGAATCAACGGAGAACTGGTGGCGGAGGCGGCAAGGCAAAACGGCGCAATCGTCGATTACATCCCCCATCGGGTGGAGGTGGCTGAATTTCTCGCCGGTCAGGTTGTGGATGGAGACCTGGTCATCACCATGGGTGCCGGCGATATCACGTTGGTCCCGACGGAGTTGGCGCTGCTGCTATCGGAGCGGTCATGAGCGAGGCCGTATCCGCAATTTCTTCAGGCCTCGTGTCGGAAAACGTCTCCCTGGGGCCTCTCACGACATACAAATCGGGAGGGCCGGCCCGGTACTTCTCCGAGCCGGAAGACCGGGACCAGCTCGTCGAGATCGCCGGATTTGTTTCCCGAACCGGGGTGGAGGTCCTCGTGATCGGGCGTGGCTCCAACCTCCTCGTATCCGATGAGGGTTTTGACGGACTGGTGGTGCACATCGCCCGGGGGTTCAACCACATTTCATACGACGGAATCGAAGTCGACGCCGGGGCCGGTGCGCCCCTGCCTGTCCTGGCCCGGGGTAGCGTCGCCGCCGGGATCGCGGGTCTCGAGTTCTTCGTTGGAGTACCGGGCTCGGTGGGGGGATCCGTGAGGCAAAACGCCGGTTGTTTTGGAACGGAGGCCAGAGAACGCCTGGTCACAGTGCGTCTTCTCGATCTCAAAGAGGGCAAGTCCTTCGAGGCCTCACCGGAATCTCTGGAAATGTCGTACCGGCACAGTTGCGTCGAACCACACTGGGTCGTTGTCTCTGCACTGTTCCGCGGGACGGGTTCCGACGTCTCGGGTAGTCAGGACCTGTTGCGAGAAATAACGAGATGGCGAAAGGAAAATCAGCCCGGGGGGACTCTCAACGCCGGGAGTGTGTTCAAGAATCCTGAAGGGACATCGGCTGGCTCCCTGATAGAGAAGGCAGGATTGAAGGGCCACGCAATTGGCGACGTCGCAGTTTCTTCGAAGCACGCCAACTTCTTTGTCGCCGGGCCTGGGGCGGCGAGTTCAGACATCCGTCGTCTCATTTATGAGGTTCGTGATCTGGTCCAGGCACGGGAGGGTGTGTTATTGGAACCCGAGATCCAGATGGTCGGTTTCCGATGACAACGATCGATCCGCGCCTTGCCGATCGCCGCAAAGAAGTGGCCGAGGACAGGGCGAGACACAACATCAAGCGCCTGCTCCGGCTGCTCATTTTCCTGGCAATTCTCGGCGCCGTGGTCTGGCTGTTTCTCTCACCGGCCCTGAGCGCCTCCTCTGTCGACCTCATCGGAGTCAGTTCGAGCCGGGCCAATGAGATCCTGGCGCAGGAGCAGGTGGTCGCCGGCCGGCCCCTGATCTTGATCCGGCAGGGGTCTGTGGAGGGCCGGTTGTTGTCTGACCCCTGGATCAAATCCGCCGACGTCAATGTCAGCTGGCCCAACAAGGTCAAGGTCGTCGTCGATGAGCGCACTCCGGTCGCCTGGGTTGAGACCGGTGATGGTTGGACCCGGAGGGCAGTAGACGGCGTCGCACTTCCCGGTGCCGACACGCCTGACGCCACCATGGCGCACATTTCTTTGCCGATGGTGGACGATGCCGGGGTTTATGAGTCGTTCGAGGTCATCGGGGCGCTGGAGTTTGTTGCAGCCTTGCCGGTATCGCTCAGTACGACCGCGTTTGTCGAACTTCGGGAAGGCGAACTCTGGGCTTCCGTGGCCGGGTATGCCATCCGGTTGGGACGACCCGTCGAAATGGAGGCGAAAGCTCTCACTCTGGCGGCACTTCTCGAGGAGAATCTCACTGCTGGCTCAGAAATCAATCTCATTGCCCCGACCAACCCGTCGGTCGGCCCTCCGGGTCGGGAATTGACCCCGGTCGGTGAGGAGGAGGAAGACGGTGATGGTGGGTCTGGGGATAACTCAACGCAACCTTAAACCTCTAGTTAATGCTTAAGGATAAGAGGTTTACTAATGACGAGAACAAGTGTAAACCTCTTGTTCAAGGTTCTGAATAACCAGGAAACTGACGACGGAGGTTTCGACATATGAGTACTTCGAGTGGTGGCTATCTAGCCGTGATCAAGGTGGTTGGCATTGGTGGGGGCGGAGTGAACGCCGTCAATCGTATGGTTGAGGCCGGGGTGCGTGGAGTCGAGTTCATCGCCCTCAACACCGATGCCCAGGCCCTTCTCATGAGCGACGCCGACGTGAAGCTGGACATCGGCCGTGAGGTCACCCGCGGGCTCGGAGCCGGGGCCAACCCCGAGATCGGTCGGGCCGCCGCTGACGAACACAGGTCGGAGCTAGAAGAGGTTCTCAAAGGCTCGGACATGGTCTTCATCACCGCAGGCGAGGGTGGCGGCACCGGGACCGGTGGTGCCCCTGTGGTGGCCGAGGTTGCCCGGTCCGTCGGCGCATTGACCGTCGGGGTCGTGACCCGGCCGTTCGGTTTCGAAGGAAGGCGGCGTGCGGTACATGCCGAGCAAGGAATCGACTCGCTCCGTGAAGCCGTCGACACGTTGATCGTCATTCCCAACGATCGTCTACTCGATGTGGGTGACCCGACGGCACCGATGTCAGATACATTCCGTCTCGCCGACGAGGTGCTGATGAGTGGAGTCACCGGTATCACCGATGTCATCACCACACCCGGTTTGATCAACGTCGACTTCGCCGATGTCCGCACCATCATGGCCGATGCCGGAGCGGCGGTGATGGGAATAGGCCGGGCTACCGGAGAGAACCGTGCCGGTCAGGCAGCCGACCGGGCGATCTCGTCACCGATGCTGGAGAGTTCGATGGAGGGTGCCAAGGGGGTTCTGCTGTGTGTTGCAGGCCCAACTTCGATGACTCTCCACGAGGCGACAGAGGCCGCTCGTATTGTCGCCGACCACGCCGATCCTGAGGCCGAATTCATCTTTGGCGCCATCGTCGATGACGATCTCGGCGAGGAGATGAAGGTCACGGTGATCGCAGCCGGCTTCGACAAGCGGCGACCCAACCGTCCTGCAGTGTCAACATCATCGACACCGGGGACGTCGGGAAGCCAGTCTTCCCGCACCTATTCCGATGGGGATGACGACCTCGACATCCCTAACTTCGTCCAGGGATGATTTCTCCGCCCGGATGGGGCGGGGTCGCATTCAGCGAGGGAAGTGACGGCGACCTCCGGGGCGATCAGCAGGCTCGCGCCGACTTCATCGAGCACATCGGCCTCTCCGCGGAGTGGGCCACGGTCAACCAGGTCCATGGAGACAGAGTCGTCGAGGCGGGGGCCGGCGGCCATCTTGGCGATGCCGATGCGATCTGGACCAAGCGGCCGGGCTTACCGATCGCGATCTTCACCGCCGATTGCTTCGGCGTGGTCGCGCTGGCACCCGCCGGGGTGGGAGTCGCCCATGCCGGGTGGCGAGGTGCGGCTGCCGGTGTGGTCGATCGTATGATCGCTGCAATGTCCGAGGCAGGTCAACGACCGTCCAGAGTGGCGATCGGGCCTGGCATCGGACCATGCTGTTTTGAGGTGGGGCCCGAGGTGGTCGCCCGGTTCGGTAGCCACCATGCCCGGACCACATGGGGCACCGAATCGATCGATCTCGCTCGTCACATCACTTCTGAGGTTCCCGCCGACATTGACATCTGGAGCCACGGTGGGTGCACCATGCATGAGACCGGATGGTTCAGCCATCGGGGGTCTGCCACCCAGGAGCGAATGGCGGCCGTGGCATGGATCTAGACCATTACCGCGACGTCGCCGAACGGGTTTCGGCAGCCGCTACCCGTGTGAATCGGACAGCGGACGAGGTGACTCTGGTGGCTGTGTCGAAGGGACAGAGTGTGGAGGCGATCGAAGCCCTGTACCGATTCGGCCACCGCGATTTCGGGGAGAATCGAGCTCAGGAAATGGCCGGGAAGGCCGCCCAATTGCCAGGGGATATACGCTGGCACTTTGTGGGGACGCTGCAGTCGAACAAGGTCAGGCTGGTGCGGAATATCACATGGCTGCTGCACTCGGTGGATCGGGAGTCGCTGGCCAAGTCGTGGGTCAAGGGCATCGGTGCCCCGCCACCGATTTTGATCCAGGTCGATGTGGGTGACGAGGCCCAAAAGGGTGGTGTGGCACCCGAAAATGTCGAGCAGCTCTGGAAAAGGTGCGCCGAACTCGGTCTCACGGTCCGCGGGTTGATGACGATTCCGCCACAAAGTGATGACCCCGAAGAGGCCCGTCGATTCTTTACCTCGCTTCGCGTCGCCAGGGACAACCTCGCCGGGAAAACTGAATCCGGCTTGGTTCTCTCGATGGGGATGACCGACGACTTCGAAATAGCAATTGAAGAAGGTGCATCTATGATACGAGTCGGAAGGGCTATCTTTGGTCCACGCCTTCTACAGGATTAATCAATGTCATCACTATTTTCCAAAGCACTCGTATACCTGGGCCTCGTTGATGAGGACCAGGGCGGCAACGGGGATTTCGGTAACGAGGGTTCCGCCAATGGCGATTCCAGCGAACCGGCCCGCCGCGTCGAGCCGGTCGAAGTGGAGCGCCGGGTCGAGCCGCCACCCACGGCAAGGGCGGCCACAGTGCCGCAGAGTCGGGGTCGAGCCCTGAATGTTCCGGCTCCATCGGCAGCGACCGCGATGGTGCGGCCGGTCGAGATCCAATCAGACATTCTTCTGGTCGAGGAGTTTGCCGACGCCCGCGCCCTGGCCGACCGGGTGCGCGACCGCACGCCTGTTGTCCTGGATATGCGCAACATCGACAGCGACCTGGTCCGCCGGATCGTCGATTTCTCTTCGGGGTTGATCTACGCTCTGGACGGATCAATGCGAAAAGTGGGCGACGGCCTGGTTCTTGTTCTGCCCCCCAGAGTGACTTTGAGCCGCGACGAGAAGCGTCGTTTGTCAGGCTTGGGTGCGTACGAACTCGATGACATAGACTCCTGAATTGTCTGACATCATCGTTACGGTGCTGACGGTCTATTTGTTCATCGTCATCGCTTGGATCATCCTCTCCTGGATCCGGGTGTCTCCGGACCACCCCGTTGGGAGGCTTTCCGTTTTTCTCGACCGATTGGTCTATCCGATCATTTTGCCGCTACGTCGGGTGATCCCTCCACTGCGTTTGGGCGGCGGACTCCTCGACCTCTCCCCGATCGTGCTGATTATCGGAATTCAGATCCTGATTGCGATTATTCGCTAGAACT
>JBGTFH010000003.1:0-88148 GCA_041747375.1 Acidimicrobiia bacterium | reverse complement strand
CCGGCCGGAGGTGACACCGATCATCTCTTCGTCGTCCGTGTTCCCACAGATTGGCCAGCCGGAGTCCCAGTGACCATCGCTCTCTACGACCCGGAGATGGCCACCCCTGATCCGGCGTCTCCGACGGCTGCCGACGAGATTCGCGGCGGCGCCGACACCACGAGTTTCACCCTCCGCTCTCCGGGCGGTTCCACCGTTGCCAGCGCCTCGTACTCGGGGACGGCCACCAACGGGGCATGGGTTGAACTGGCTACCTTCGATCCGGGTGTTACCGGCCACGGTTCCTATCAGCTCAGGGTTTCGACTTCAGACGATGACGACAACTCCTGGCGGGTCGACGCCTCTCACGACCCCGACTGCGTGGTGGGCTCTCCGTGCGGCGCCGGCGTTGTGAACGGCAACGAGGTTGCCCGAGCACCCGGTGGCTCCGGTCCGCTGGCAGTTGGGGTCATTCGCACCAGCTGGCAGCACGCCTCGGGAGGGACGAGTTGCCATGACCACGTCTTCTATGTCAATAGCTCGACGGCCAGGCCGCTTCGTGCCCACAACTTCGACATGGATGGTTCCGGCTCTGTCACCTACACGGCACCCACCGGCGCCACACTTGCCGGCACCGTTTCCGGCAACGGACAGTGGAACAACAGCTCAACCGTCAACCGGGTCGGCGACATCCTTCCCGATCTCAACGGCTGGTGGTCGGCCCGAATCTGCATCAGCAGCACCAATCAGTACGTATTTGAAGCACCGTCGGCGGGGCCGTCTTTCCCCGAGCCACAGCCCGCGCCCAGACTCCAAGTGTCCAAGGAAGACGGTGTGGACGAGCTAACCGTTGGCATGCAAACCACTTACACGATCGTTGTAGACAACGTGGCCGACGAAGATATCTTGCCAGGTGCGGCCTATGAGGTGGTAGCGACCGATTCGCTTCCAGCCGGGCTTGAGTTCGTGAGCTGCACGTCCACCTTGTTTGTATGCGTCGAGGATTCCGGAATGGTGACCGCGACGTTGCCGACCCCACTCCAGCCAGGAGCCATCGCATCGTTCGACGTCGCCGTGAACGTGGTGGGCACGGTCGACTCGCCGGTTACCAATCTCGTCACCGTCGACTACGAGGATTCACTGGGCAACGGTTTTGAGAGCGTCCACGGTTCGGATTCGAATGTGGTCGACTTCCGCCCGCAGTTGCAGATGTCCCTCGACAGTCAATCTCAGATTCTCCGGGGAGACGACGCCGCCGTCACGATCTCCGTGAGCCATGCCGTCGACTCGGACGGCACCGCTATCGACGGCTTGACCATTACCTGCGGAATTTGCCTCACGGTGGAATACCAGAGTGGTGACACAGGAGACGATGGCGTCATGGGCCCTGGTGAAACGTGGATCTATTCGGCCACCGTGGAATCGGGTCCCGGCGATGCCGATCCGCTGCACGTCTCGCTTCGGGCAGCCGGATTTGATCGGAATGATGAGGAAGTAGCCGTTTCAGGTTCGATCGATATCGATCTGGTGGACGCGGCGTCTGTATCCGGCGTGGTGTTCGAGGACCGAAACGGAAACGGTGTCCACGATGCAGGCGAACCCGGCCTCGACGGCGTAACCGTTCTGTTGACAGACGATCTCGGTGTAACCACCCCGGTGAATACGGTGTCGGGCAACTACGAATTTACACATCTCTGGCCGGGGACCTATACGGTGACCACCGATCCCGCGACGGTCTTTCCGGGGATCAACCCGACAACTTCACTGGTTGCTTCAGCCGAGCTTGCCGAAGGTGACACTCTCGAGAACGTCGACTTTGGCGCTGCCTATCCGGTCGAGATCTCAGGCAGTGTGTACTACAACCTCGATGGCTCGCCCGAGTTTGGTGTTGCCGATTCAGGCACCTCCGGTGTGACGGTTGAACTGGTGGACGGAGATGGCACGGTCGTAGCATCAACCACCACGTCCTCCGATGGCTCGTATGCATTCGCCGCCGCTCCAGGCACGTATCGTGTCCGGGTCGCCGGCAATCTCCCCTTTGGCTGGACTGCAAATGCTCCGACCGAGTTGGATTTGGGTCTCCTCGAGTCGGGGGCGATCAGTTCGGGGAACGATTTCGGACTCTCCAACTCTGCCCCGGTGCTCGTTTCACAGCGTCAGTCGGTCACCTCTGGCGGTCTGTTGCAACCCCTGCACGCGGTTGATTCCGAAAGCGCTGTGGCCAGCTACCGGTTGATCTCTGGAATCCTCCCACCTGGCGTTTCGCTCAACCCCGACGGGACTTTCAGTGGAATCCCCCTGACCAGCGGCGTGTTCGAACTACAGATCGAAGTATGTGACGATGGCGAGCCTTCTGCGTGCGCGGTCTATCCGTACGAGCTGGAAGTGCTTGCTGCCGACGTGGTTGTGGTCGACACCCTCCCATTCACGGGCGGTGAACTCGTTGGGCTGGCGATTTCGGGGGCGATGCTCGCCCTCGGGGGTTCAATGATCCTGGTGGCGAGTTCTCGTCGCCGGGTCCAGATTGCCACCCGCGGCGAACTGGCGTAGGGAGCCTTCTCGCCCGCCGGCCGTCTTCAGGCCTGTAACCCACAGTTCATTTTGAATCGCTAGGTTTGTGGGATGGATCTGTACTCCCGCGTCAACATCCTCGGCGGTTTGTCCGTTCGCCTGCCTCACGGGGGGTTGGACAATGCGATTCCGCTGGATAACGACCCGATTGGCCGAGTACGCCACTGGATAGACCAAGGTGTCAACCATGTCCACGTGGTCGATCTCGACGCGGCTGCTTACGGTGACCCTCGCAACCGACCGATGATCCACGAGCTTCTCGCCACCCTCGATGCCAACATTCAGGTTGCCGGCGGAATTCGCTCGGAGACGGAGGCCCAGGCGTTCATAGACGAGGGAGCCTGGCGGATCGTGATGGGCACAGCTGCCATCGAGAACCAGAACATGGTCTGGGACCTATGTCGTCAGAACCCCGACAAGATCGTCGTAGCCCTCGATGTGCGCGCCGACGAGGAGATCGCCACACGTGGCTGGACCCAGAACAGCGGACGCTATCTCGAGGAAGTGATGATCGAGATGTCATCTGCGGGAGTGGTCGCATTCATGGTGGCCGAGGTAGGCCGCGACGCCCTCGAGGACCCTCCGAACTATCAGCTTCTCGCCTCGGCCCTCGCCACTGTTGAGGAGCCGGTAATAGCGTCTGGCGGAGTCAGAAACCTGGAGGACTTGCGACGCCTGGTCACCCTGGAGGCGTCTGGCCGACATCTCGCCGGCGTCATCGTCGGTCGGGAAGTGACCGCGGGCAGGTTCACCGTCCAGGAGGCAGCTGAGGTCCTGGCAGGCCGTGGTCCCAATCGTGCCCCGGGTGGCATCCTCGCCTCGCGGCAGTCGGTGGTCGTGGCGTCCGGACAGCAGGCCCTCGAGTTCCTGGAGAATCAGGTGGGGCTGAACCGGCTTCGCACTCCGGGCACCGGTGTGTCAGGGACCGTCCTCGAGATCGGCGAAGGACAACAGATCGAGCTGGTTCAGGGCGCTGTTGGGGCCGAGGTGGCCACCGTTACCCTGATAGTCGAAGATATCGAATTGTGGAAATCCCACTTCGAAGCCCAGGGGATCCCCACTGTGAGCACGTCGGCGGGCCTGGAAGTGGCAGGTCCCGGCGGTCTGAAAGTCAGATTCGAATAGCCGCTCTCAGTGCGGTCGGAGGCCCGTTTACTTGACGAGTGTTCGGGATTGCTCCCTGACGAAGAGACGGAGATACCAGGGACCGCCGCCCCCGGCACCCGAGGTACCGGATCCCTTCCAGCCTCCAAAAGACTGGATGTCCGGCCAGGCACCAGTGGTCGCTCCCGCCGCGCGGTTTACGTACGTCACGCCCGCCTCTATCTCGTTGAACCACTTCTCGATCTCATCCTCGTCCCCGGAGAATAATCCGGCAGTGAGCCCGAACTCAGTGTCGTTGGAGAGTTTGAGACCCTCATCCAGGGAGTCGATCGGTGCCACGGAGACGAAGGGCAAGAAGAGCTCCTCGTCCCATACCCAGGAATCGAGGGGCGCTTCTACAACCGTGGGCTCGACGTAGTTCCCCTTGCCGAACGGACCGTCCTTGAGGACATTTCCCCCGGTGAGCACCTTGCCACCACTGCTGTTGACTTCGGCCACGGCCTTCTCGAACCGGGCGATTGCTGCCTGGTCGATGACCGGGCCCATAAAGGTGGATAGCTCAAAAGGATCTCCGACTTGGAGGCCAGAAGCCTTCTCCACCAGCAAGCTCACGAATCGGTCGTAAACGGGTCGCTCGACGTAAACACGCGATGTCGCCGAGCACTTCTGACCGCTCAGTCCGAATGCGCCGCGGACGACCCCTTGAGCTGCGACATCGAGATCGGCAGATCCGGTCACGATGGCAGGGTTCTTTCCACCCATCTCGCACGCCACCGGTTTTGGCCGCCCCTCGTTGACCGTCCGATACAGGTGCATGCCCACCGGATAGGAACCGGTGAATGTCAGCCCATCGACGTCCTCATGGTGGGCGAGATGGTCACCGACATCGTCGCCTCCTGTCACCACATGTAGGGCGGCGGCGGGTAGGCCGGCTTCCCGCATGATGTCGTAGAACTCGAGCGCCATGAGCGCCCCTGTGTTCGAGGGCTTGAGCACAACCGTATTACCTGTTAGCAGCGCTCCGATGGAAGGGCCTCCGGAAAGAGCCAGGGGAAAATTGAAAGGAGATATCACCGCCCAAACTCCCCATGGACGGAGAACGGATGTGTTTGATTCGTGCTCGCTGAGGGCGCTGAGCGGGGTGACAAACCCGTTGTGCTCTTCGATCTGCTTGGCGTAATAGCGGAGAAATTCGACAGTCTCGGCAGCGTCGCCCAGCGCCTCGAGCCGATTCTTTCCGATCTCGTGAGTCATCAAAGCCCCGAGTTGAAACGTTCTCGCATCCATTATCTCGGCAGCTCGAACCATCAGGTCGCGGCGCTTTTTCCACCCCCAGGCCTCCCATTGGGGCGCAAAAGCCTTAGCCGCGGCCACCGCGTCATCGACGTCGGCGAGAGTCGCCTGGGCGTAGTTGCCGACCAGTACTTCTCTGTTTACCGGCGAGTACTCGGCAAAGAGGTCGCGATCTGTCCGCTCTTCGCCGTTGATCCAGACACCGTGGGTCTTTCCGAGTTGGTCGGCCACGTCGGCGACTGCCCGATCGAAGCCATCATTGAGTTCGGCGTTGTCGGGCGACATGGTGGCGTAGGTGATTTTCATGATGAAACCGGTCCTTCCGGGTGGAGACTTCGTTGGCTGACGATATCAAACTCGGCGCAATGTTCTCCAGTCGAAGTCGCTATGGGCCGATAGACCATTATCAGCTAGGGGTTGTTTTACCGAAACCAATGACTATGGAACCTCAGATCGCGGAGACGCTCCTTGGGTCGCCATCGGATATGGCGCGTCTTCATCGACGCGTCGTGCGGGTGGGTGCAGCCGCGGGATGGTTTTGCGCCATCCTGTTCATTCTGATCGGTCTCGTCTCAGGTGACAGCTCCTACTACTTGGAGGCAATAGGCCCGATCCTGGCGGGGACGCTCATGTCGGTCCAGGTCCTCACCCATCGTGAGAACGCGGGGGTTGCCCTTCTCGGCTCAGCAGTAATCGTGATCCTGGCGTTTCAACTGGTTGGCGATGAGACCACTTTGCTGGCGGCGTCGCTCGCGGTTGTGATCATCGCATCGATCGGGATGCTTTTCATCCAGACCCGTCATCTCGTCTTGACCATCGCACTCGCCGCGTTGATGTTTCTGGTCCCGCTACTTTGGGGTGTGCCGTTCGCCGACGCCATCTCTCTGGGTTCGATCATGGCAGTGGGTTTCGGCCTCACTTCGGCGATCTTCTACGCAGTCCGCAATGCCGCTACCACACTGAATCGCAGATTCCAGGTGCTCTTCGAGCATTCCCCTACAGCTGTCTTCGAACTCGACTGGACCGATTCGCTCAACTACACGAAGTCTGAATTCTCCGGGCGTCCCGAGCGAATCCGTGGCTTCCTCGGGGCCTACCCCGACATAGTTCGCAAGGCTGCCTCGTTGGTCAAGGTCGTGAGGGCCAATCAAGCCGCACTCGACCTGCTCAAAGCAAAGGATGCTGAGATGGTCCTCGGTTCGATGGACGAGAACCCCCTCCCCCAGGAGTGGGTCGATGGCTACACCGAAGTCCTGATCAATCTCTTCCAGGGCGAGCGGTACCTCGACTTTGAATTTCGTGCGATGACCTTCGATGGAGACGCCAAGTGGCTACATGCCCGCTGTGTCAATGTCGCAACGGCTGGTGAAGCCGACGGGGTTCTCGTTGCCCTTGCTGATACGACCCACCTCAAGGCGAAAGAAGATGCCATGCATGAGCTCATCAGATCTAAGGACGAGTTCGTGGCGTCGATAAGCCATGAGCTCCGCACGCCACTCACTGCAGTGGTCGGCCTTACCTCTGAGATGATCGGCGGCGGCGTGAGCGGGGCAGAGAGGGATGAGCTCATCGAGTTGGTGGCAAGTCAGGCCCAGGAGATGTCCTACATAATCGACGACCTTCTCGTGGCCGCCCGGGCCGAGATGGGCACCGTCGCGGTGGCACTTGCCGAGGTAGACCTGAGCGTTGAGCTGGGAGCTGCTGTGGCGGGTGTGGGCATTTATCTGGACGAGATCCCGGTCGGGCTCCCCACCGCCATCGGCGATGGCCCTCGAATCCGTCAGATTCTGCGAAATCTGCTGACAAATCTCGAGAGATACGGAGGAGCCAACCGCCGCGTGGTCGGAGGCGCCTCCAGGGGCCGCGTTTGGTTGGAGATTCGCGACGACGGCTCTGGAGTCTCCGAAGATGACGCAGCGCGAATATTCGAGCCGTATGCCTCGGCGCACACCGGAGTTTCCAGCTCGGTAGGTCTTGGCCTCTCGGTGGCCCGGCGTCTCGCCGAACTGATGGGCGGATCGTTGACCTACTCACGCGACAAAGGTGAGAGCGTTTTCAGGCTGGAATTGGCCTCGGCCGAAGAATCTCTTTTTGTTTGAACTAGGCAGGATTTCCAACACGCACTAGTTTTTACGGGATGTCCGAGGTATTTGAGTACCTAACGCTACCTTTGCTGGTCGCTGGAGCCTATCTGGTTGGGTCGATACCCTTTGCCCAGGTTCTCGCGCGGCTCAACGGTGTTGACCTCAGGTTTGTCGGAACCGGCAATGTCGGTGCCGGGAACCTGGCCCGTTCCGTAGGAAAGGGTTGGGGTGCCGCCGCGGCCGTCCTCGACGGTCTCAAGGGTTTGATACCGGTCCTGATTGCACGCCATTCGATGGGTCTCGGTTTGGGTGCCAGCGGGATGGCCGGCCTGGCTGCGGTCATCGGGCACAACTGGTCGATCTTCATGAGAGGTCGGTCAGGGCGCGGTCTGGCACCGGCCGCCGGACTCCTCGTCGCGCTCGATCCGTTCCTCGCCATTTGGGTAGGGGGGTGGGCCGTTGCCGGCTGGAAGATCGGTGGTGGCTTTGCAGGATTCCTCGGTTGGGGACTCCTTCCGCTGGCCGCGCTCGCACTGGGGCGACCACCAACTGAAACGATCTTTCTCGTCTTCCTGTCAACTGTTCTGATTGGTCGTCGCATGCAGGGAAATCCGGCAGATTTGCCCGGTCTCGGCAACGCGGTGAGACGCGCAATCTACGACACCGACCCGCAGGAAATCTTTGGCCAGCCTGTCGATGAAGCCCAGTCCCCATGAACACCAAAAAAGTTCTATGGATAGCGGCAATCGCGGGGGTGGCCTACACCGGACTGCTGATCTGGGTGCTCAACTACTACCCGATACCACCGATAAGTGGATCGGCGGGCGCCCTGATCGCACTCGCTGCCCTCGCACAGATCGCTGCAAAGTGGTTCTTTGGCGCTCTGTTCCGGGAGTCGGTTGAAGAGACCGGACAGAAGTTGCGGCAATGGTCGGCCTTCAAGGCGGCGATGGTCGGTGCTGGTGTGGCGCGGCTAATTCCCGCCGGTGGAGCGGTCACGCCGGTGGGGATGTCCTGGACCGTACGTGACGAAGTGGAGTCGTCGGCCGGTCCGGCGATCAGGGCCGTGTTGCTCAACTACTCGGGGTTGCTCATCCTCGCTGGCGGCGCCATTCTTCTCGAGAGGCCAACCGGGCCGGTGCTCGACGTCAGCCTCACTATCGCTGCACCCATCGCCATCGCCGTTGGACTTGTCTTGATGTTTGGATCGGGGAAGCTGGGCTCGCTGAACAAGTATTTTCCCGAGTTCCTCAGGAAGAAACTAGAGCCGACGATGGTGAACCACCTCCCCGGCTGGCAGTCTCAGGTCTATATATGGTTGCGGTTGTTCATGGAGGCAACCGCCCTGTATCTGGTCCTCCATGCCTTCGATATCGACGTCTCGGTTTTGCAAACACTCGCGGTGTTTGGTGTTTCCCAGCTGATCGGGGGACTGCCGGGTACGCCGGGTGGTTTGGGTGTCGTGGAAGCCGGTTTGGTGTTCGTATTGGGCGCTTATGGCTTTCCTGCCGCGACGACGGTTGCCCCGGTGGTCGTATACCGGATCGTCTCCTATTGGCTCCCGGTGGCCTTGAGTCTTCTGGCAGGCGGCTCCACCTTCCTCAAGTCTCAGGCGGCAGCAGAGGTGGCTGCAGAGCACTGACGCGGTGGTGGTATTGTCGCTGGATGGACCTGCAATTCTCTCTGAAAAACCAGGACGGCGACATCGTGACCGGTGAGGACTACCGCGGTAAGGGATTGGTCATGTTCTTCTACCCGCGTGCCATGACACCCGGGTGCACCACCGAAGCGTGCGACTTCCGGGACAACTATTCGGTGTTTGGACAGGCCGGATACGAGATCGTGGGTGTGAGCCCCGACCCACCATCGAGGAATGCCAAGTTTCGGAAGAAGGAAGGCCTCGAATTCGACTTGCTCTCTGATGAAGATCACGAATTGGCCGGACAACTCGGTGCCTGGGGCGAGAAGAACAATTACGGAAAGAAGTCGATGGGACTGATCCGTTCGACATTTGTATTCGATGCAGATGGCGGGTTGGCCAGGGATTATCGCAACGTGAAAGCCACGGGGCACGTGGCGCGAGTGGCTTCCGACCTACTCGACACCTGATCGCCCGAATCCGCGCCCGGCCATCGCTCCCAGAGCCTTGATCAGGGCATGGTTTCCTTCCGAGCCGAGATCACGACTCTGCAGGGCGCGATACATCTGAAAAACCAGAGCCGTGCCCGGGGTGGGCACTCCAAGTTCGTCGGCGGCGTCGAGGACCAGCCGGAGATCCTTTTGCTGCAGGTCGATCGTGAATCCAGGCCGCCAGTCTCCCTCGATCATCTGCGGTCCCCGGTTGGCCAGCATCCACGAGCCCCCCGCACCTGACCCGACGGCGGAAATGGTCTTCTCCAGATCGAGACCGGCAGCGTCGGCGAGGAGCAGCGCTTCCGAAACGGCGAGTTGATTCACAACGACCAGGATCTGATTGACAATCTTCGCCATCTGTCCTGAGCCGGGGGCCTCGTCGATGTGAGTGATGTTGGCCGAATAAGCCGAGAGGTAAGGCAGCACCTCATCCAGGGTGATCGCCGGCCCGCCGACCATAACGGCGAGCGTCCCGTTTGCCGCACCCTCCGATCCACCCGATACCGGGGCATCGAGCCATGTGACCCCGCATTCCCGGGCCCGGGCAGACAAGGCTTTCGTGGCCGAGGGGGAGATCGTGGAGTGATCGACGACGGTCCCCGAACTCATTTTAGGAAGCAATTCGGAAGCGATTTCCTCGACATCGGGAGTGTCGGAGACACAAATTATCACCACATCGCAGGAGGCGATTTCTTCCAGCGAAGCGGCCACAACCGCTCCGGACACAGTTCCGGCCCGACCCGGTGTTCGATTCCACACCAGGACGTCGGTGCCCCCTTTGATCAGATTCGAAGCCATGCCGTGGCCCATTATTCCGATTCCGACAAAACCGACTCGCGTCATGAGGACAACTTAGTTGTGCTAAACCGTGTCCATGCCCCATGACCGTCTAGACCTCATGCTGGCGGCCCAGGTCGTCGATCTCGTCGAGGCCGGCACCGCTAAGGGTCGCGAACTGGTCATAACCGATGTGCGTCCGCCCGCAGGTGGATTCGGCCCCAGGTATGAGATCGCAGGTTCTGAGTCCGGATATCTCCGGATGAACTCGAACAGCTATCTCGGATTGTCCCGGCATCCCGCTCTGGTGAAGGCCGGGGAGGAGGCGGTCTCCAGGTTTGGTGCCGGTCCGGGGGCGGTCCGGTTTATCTCTGGAACATTCTCGCCACATGTCGAACTCGAGACCCGGCTCGCCCGATTCCATGCTCGGGAGTCGGCGAGTATCTGTTCCTCGGCCTACGCGACCGTGGTCTCGACTCTCACCTCGCTGGTCACACCAGAAACCGTGGTGCTGTCGGACGAACTCAACCACAACTGCATAATCAACGGGCTCAGGATGACACGGCCCAAGGCGAGGGGTGTCTACACCCATCTCGATTACGACGAACTGGATCACAGTCTCGGCCAATCGCACGGCAAGGCAAAGAGGGCCGTCGTTGTGACCGATGGAGTCTTTTCGATGCGTGGCGATTTCGCCGACCTGTCGGTTTTGGCCGGGATCGTCGCCAGACACGATCCTGAGTTCGAGGAGAACTCCGTGCTCGTTGTCGACGACTCCCATGGTGTCGGTGCCTACGGGGCGTCAGGGAGGGGCACGGAGGAGATAAGTGGGGGAGAGGCGGACATTTTGATCGGGACGCTTGGCAAGGCTTTCGGGGTCAACGGTGGATACGTCGCCGCAAGCGCCGCCACAACACTCTTCCTGAGGGAGCGGGGGCCTATGTACATCTACTCGAACCCGATTTCGGTCGGAGAGGCAGCGGCTGCGGGGGCCGCTCTGGCGATCGCAGATTCCCCGGAAGGAGTCGCCCTTCTCAGCCACCTAGCCGCGATGACCGCCAGATTCGAATCCGGTCTTGCCGACCGAGGATTGGAAACGATTCCCGGCCCCCACCCCGTGGTGCCTCTTATGGTTCGCGACACCGACCGGACCGCCAGATTGGTCTCGCATCTGTATGAATCGGGAATCCTGGCAACCGGGCTCAACTTTCCTGTCGTGCCCAAGGGGGATGAGGAAATCAGGTTCCAGATCAATGCAAGTCACACCCCGGCCGACATCGACTTTGTCCTCGGGGCGTTGTCTGAATTCGGTGACTAGTCGGGCCTGACCACCACGAGAACCGCGTCCGCCGCAACCTGGCTTCCCTCGGTGAACTTAACGGCTTCGATCGTCCCCGGGTAAGGCGCCTTGATGGTGTGTTCCATCTTCATTGCCTCGATTACCACGAGTGTGTCACCCTCCTCGACGTGGTCTTCGACCGCAACCTCTATCCGAATGATCTTTCCTGGCATCGGGGAGTGGAGCGACCCTGTCGTCTCGAGTCCCTCCGGGGGTGGAAAACGGGGGACGGTGACCAGACGGGTCGCCCATCCGTTGCCGTCGACAAAACGCAGGTCGCCATATCGGGAAACCTGGAACTCCGTTGTCGCATCGCCCCGGGCGTAGGCAACATGGGCCGGGTCGAGCGAAATGATCCTGGCCGTTTCTCCGAAGGTGAAAGCGACCTGATCGCCGTCGAGCCGATAGGAGATGAGGTACTCCCCATGCTTTCCCGCGTAACCACGTCGTTGCGGAATCGAACTCTGGTTACGCCATCCCCCGGGGAGCGTCGCCAGGACCCGAGCAGACTGGCGGGCGGCCAGTTGATCGGTGAGGGCGCATGCCTCCGCCGCTGCCATCTCATCCTCTTCGTCGGCGAGGGGACGGCTCAGTTGGGCGATACCCCGCCTCTCGAGAAAATGAGTGTCGATCTTTCCTTCGAGGTACTCAGGATCCTCGAGGACCCTCACCAGGAGGTCTCGATTGGTGGTGGTGGCATGGATTCTGGCGGAGCGGAGAGATTCCGAGAGCAGGAGTGTGGCATCAGCCCTGGTGTCAGCATGTGCGATCACCTTTGCCACCATCGGGTCGTAGTGAATCGAGATCGTAGAGCCGCTTTCCACTCCTGAATCGACGCGGAGGCCAGCCCTTTCCTCAAATTCGAACCGCTCCACCTTCCCGATGACCGGGAGAAAGTCGTTTTCCGGGTCTTCGGCGTAGAGACGGGCCTCTACGGCGTGGCCGGTGATGGCCGCATGGCGGACTCCGTCAGGAATGGGCAGGCTTTGAGCGATTTGCAGCTGAATCTCCACGAGGTCGAGGCCTGTGATCATCTCCGTGACCGCATGCTCGACCTGGAGTCGGGTGTTCATCTCCAGGAAGTAGAAGTGCCCGTCCTCGAAGACGAACTCGACTGTCCCGGCGCCGATGTATCCCACGGTCTTGCCGGCGGCGACAGCGGCCTCGCTCATCTGTCGGCGAATGTCTTCATCGAGGCCGACCGCCGGACTTTCTTCGATGATCTTCTGATGTCTCCTTTGGATCGAGCATTCCCGCTCGAACAGGGAAACAACTTCCCCGTGAGTGTCACCGATGATCTGAATCTCTATATGGCGTGGGGAGGTGAGATATCTCTCCAAGAACACCGTGTCATCCCCGAAGGCGCTATTCGCCTCTCTCGATGCACCCTCTACCGCGACCAGCAGACCGTCGGGGCTCTCGACGATTCGCATTCCTTTGCCTCCGCCACCGGCACTCGCTTTGACCAGGAGTGGATAGCCGATGTCGTTTCCGTGGGTTTGGATGTCGTCCGGTTGCAGATCGCTCAGGTCGGCGCCCGGCAAAATCGGAACCCCGGCCCCCGCCATCAGGGCCTTGGCCTCGATTTTGGAGCCCATTTGCCGCATCGATTCCGGAGTTGGCCCCACCCACACCAACCCGGCGCCGACAACCTTCTCCGCGAACACGGCATTCTCGGCAAGAAATCCGTATCCGGGGTGGACTGCATCGGCGCCCGATTCTGAGGCGATGGCGATGATCCGATCAATGTCCAGATAGGTTTCCGCGGCGCTCACACCGGGGAGGTGAAAAGCGTGGTCGGCTTCGTCGACATGGGGTTCATCGCGGTCGACATCGGAAAAGATCGCCACGGTCTCGACACCGAGTCGTCGACAGGTACGGAAGATTCTTCTGGCGATCTCGCCTCTGTTGGCGACTAGAAGTCTCGTGATCATTGGGGAATGAGGCTAGTGGTGGGAACTTTTGGTGCGTAGTTGGCGTCTAAACTATCAAGCAACCCTTACGGGAGTTAGTTCAACGTGGCTACAGGTGAAATCGCCGTGCAATCTCAACCCCAATCGAAATCAGGGCGCAATGCCTGGGTGATCATCGGGGGTGTTTTCCTGGCGGTTGTGCTGGGCCTGGGCGCATTTGTTGTTTCCAAGATATTCGCCATCGCCGATGGCATACCGACACCTGCTGACGTCGCCGAGGCGCTCGCCCCCAAGCCTTATCTCGAAGTCGGACCTGCCATGGTGCAGTCGGTCCGGGATATGGCTGCTCTGACCACGGTCGAGGTCGTCGAATACACCATCGTTGAAAAAGGGACAGACGAAGGCTGGCTGGACTGGGCCCGCGGCGACAGTCTCCGAATGATCGCCGTTGCGGGAATCGGTGCAGGCGTCGACCTTTCAGGAATCGCCACTTCCAGTTTTGAAGTTTCGGAGAATGGCGTCGTAGAGATCACCATTCCTCACGCTGAGATCCAATACGTCGCTGTCGATAACGAGGCCACCCAGGTGCTGGACCGTGACCTGGGAATTTTCGCCAAAGGTGACCCGCAGCTCGAATCCGAGGCGCGCCGGGTTGCCGAGACCGTTCTTCTCGAAGGGGCGATCGAGAAGGGAATCCTCGATAAAGCCGAGGACAATGCCACCAGCGTGCTCACGAACTTCTTCACCAGCCTCGGCTATTCAGACGTAGTCGTCGTCTTCGAGAACTAGGCAAGAAGAACCACTACATCCGGAAGACACCGAATTCGGAGGTTCCTTCCACGACGTTGGAATGCACTGCTGACAGGGCCATCCCCAATACATGCCTGGTGTCACGCGGGTCGATGAGTCCATCGTCGCGAACCCGTGCGGTGGAGAAGTAGGCCTGCTCTTCGTATTCGATCTGACTCTCTATCCCGGCACGTTGTTCGGCGTCGGCCTCTTCATCGAAGGCGATCCCCCGCGATTCGGCTGCCGCCCGGCCGATGATCGACATCACACCGGCTAGTTGTTTCGGGCCCATCACCGCAACCTTGTGGTTCGGGTATCCGAACACGAAGCGGGGGTCGAAAGAACGACCCGACATCCCGTAATTGCCGGCACCATATGAGACGCCGGTCATGAGGACGATGTGGGGAACCTCCGAGTTGGACACTGCATTGACCATCTTTGCCCCGTCCTTGATGATCCCCCTCTGTTCGTAATCCTTGCCCACCATGTAACCGGTGGTGTTGTGCATGAACACCAGGGGGGTGTCATGGCGGTTGCAGAGTTGGATGAATTCAGTCGCCTTTTGAGCTTCTTCGCTGAAAATGACGCCCTGCTGGTTGGCGATGACACCGATGGGGAATCCGTGCACAGAGGCCCAACCGGTGAGGATGGATTGCCCGTGGAGCGCCTTGTACTCCTCGAATCGGGAACCGTCCAGGAACCGGGCCAGCAGTTCTCTCTGGTCGAATGGCACTTTTAGATCTCGTGAAATGACCCCGAGGATGTCGTCCACCTCGTAGATCGGTTCATCAGGCGTCAGGGAGGGCCCGTAGCCGAGCTTGCGCCAATTGAAATGGGCAACGATGTCGCGGCCCATCCGTATCGCTTCGTGTTCGTCGTTGGCGAAATAGTCAGACAGGCCCGAGGTGCGCGAATGCATTTCGGCGCCGCCCAATTCCTCGTCGGTAGATTCCTCGCCGGTTGCCATTTTCACCAGTGGCGGTCCCCCCAGGAAGACCTTGGCCTGATCCTTGACCATGATCGAGTAGTCGCACATTGCCGGAAAGTAGGCCCCGCCGGCGGTGGACGAACCGAAGACGATCGCGATGGTGGGGATTCCCAGCTTGGATAGTTGGGTGAGATTGCGGAACCACTTCCCGCCGGTGAGGAACACCGCAGCCTGGTCGGGTAGGTCGGCCCCGCCCGACTCGATGAGGTTGATCAGAGGGAGCCGGTTCTCCCGGGCAATGTCCATGGCACGGAGACTCTTGGCGAGGGTGTATCGATTGAAGGATCCAGCCTGGCTGGTCGGGTCGTTGGCAAGGATGGCGCATTCGACGTCGTTGACCACTCCGATCCCGGTTACCAGATTCGCTCCGAGGTTCTTGTCGGTCCCCCATGCGGCAAGGGTGGAGAGTTCGAGGAACGGGGAGTCGCGGTCGAGGAGGAGCTCTATTCGCTCCCGGACCAGGAGCTTTCCCCTCTCCCGGTGCCGCTCGATGTACTTTTCGCCCCCGCCTAGCAAAGCCTGGGCGTTCAGATCGTTGAATTCGGAGATGATCGCCAGCATCGCATCGCGATTGGCGGTGAACTCTTCGGAGTTCGGGTCGATTCTCGTGTCGAGCGTTGGCACTACCGCAGAGGCTAGCCGTGCTAAGGCTCAGCCCTGGTGGACGGCGTCGGCCGAATATGGCTCGATCATGATGCATTCCCCGGGACACTCTTCGGCCGATTCAATCGTGTCCTCGATGAGTTCGTCGGGGACCCGGGCCAGGCCGCGAGCCCCGTCGGGTGCTGCTTCGCCGTCGAAAATCACGGTCTTGTCGAAGTACTTCGACTCTTCTTTGACCACCCAGAGCCCGTCGTCACGCCCCACGAACACGTCGGGGGTGATCTCCTCGCAGATTCCGTCACCTGTGCAGAGGTCCTGGTCGATCCAGACCATCAGCTTCGTCTCTTTGGCCATGGCCCCAAACATACTATTGATTCACCGCCTGAGTGGAAATGGCACAATTGCATTATGGAAATACCCCAGAATCTCGTGGAACTGGTCGGACAGGAAATCGGAGTCACCGAGTGGATGACGATCGACCAGGACCGGGTCAATCAGTTTGCCGAGGCAACCGACGACCACCAGTGGATTCACGTTGACGCGGACAGGGCGAAAGCCGGTCCGTTCGGTGGGACGATCGCCCACGGCTTTCTCACCCTGGCATTGGTTGTTCCGCTGGCTTCCCAGATCGAACTCGACCTCGGATCGCCGAAGATGGGGATCAACTATGGATTGGAAAAGGTGCGTTTCCCGGCCCCGGTACCGGTCGGATCTCGAATACGGGCCCGGGTCACCCTGGTGTCGGTCACCGAGGTCAGCGGTGGTCTTCAAATCAACCGGCTGGTGACCATCGAAGTCGAGGGTGGCGACAAGCCGGCGATGGTCGCCGAGACGGTCACAAGGGCGTACTACTAGGGGCCTCTGACCTCGTTTCGGTGCGCGATCCAACGGGCCAAATGGGTTGATCGTGCATGGAGTCCCGGAAAACGGGACCGTATGCACGATCAACCAAAAATGGGAGGCTGCGTCGACTCAAGTAAGACTCCGGCCGCCCCCTACCACGAGGACTTCTCCTGTTACGTAGGAGGAGAGCGGCGATATCAGGAACCAGACGGTGTTGGCGATCTCCTCGGGGGTGCCCATGCGCTCGAGGGGAATGGCCGACACCATCTTCTCTCTGATGTTTTCCGGAATCGCCTTCGACATCTCGGTCGCGATCAAACCGGGGGCGACAGCGTTCACCCTCACTGTGGGGGCCAGCGATATGGCGAGGGCTCTCGTCATCCCCACCAGCCCGCCCTTTGACATCGAATAGTTGAACTGTCCGAAGTTGCCCAGATAGGCCCGCGACGCGATGTTCACGACCGCGGCACCCTCCTTCATGAGTGGGGCGAGTTCCGTGGTCAACTTGAACGCAGCTCCGAGATTCACTTCGAGGACGGCGGAGAAGTCGGTGTCGGTCAGGTTGACGAGGCGGGCGTCGCGGGTGATGCCGGCGTTGTTGACCAATCCGAGGAGCGGCAGGCCAAGTCCCTCGACTGTCTCGCGAACCTGCTGCGGGCCAGATTCGGATGTGAGGTCGACCTGTACCGGCACGATCGCTTCAGAAAGGCCCAGCTCCGGGGATAGGTCTACGCCGACGACTGTGAAAGGACCGCTCTCGGCCAGCTTCTCGGCGATGACCCTCCCGATCCCCCTGGCGGCCCCGGTGACAACGATCGTCCCCTTCAAATCAGGGCCTTTCCGATGTGGCCCGGGCCCAGGTGGATTATCTCGCCGGTGGTGATTCCGTTTTGTAGGACGAACTTTGCCCGGCCGAGCACCTCTGCCGGGGAAACGATGACGTCGTATGCAACCACGTTGGCGGTCCATCCTTTGGAAACACCTTCGAGTGCCGCGGTCCTTGCCGCTGAGACCAAACCGGCGGCGGCCATAGCCCTTGTTGGCCCGTTTCTCCCCAGGAGGTCGTCGTTCTTGACTATGAAAACCATCGACGTCTCGGATTTGGCGGACTCTCTCGCCCCGGTAAATGCCTCGGTCAACTCGGATTTCACGTCTTGCCATCCAGGCCCGATTTCGTCCATCCAGAAGAGGAATCCGGCGAGATCGTCGCTCGGGGTGACCTCCACCGCAGCAGGGATTCGAGGTGGTGGGATCACGGTTCGACTGCTTTGCCTTCGGCGATCATTTTCGTGACGGTATCGGTATCGACACCCAGTTCGATCAGCAGGTTCCTCGTGTGCGCCCCGAGAAGGGGTGGTGTCGTCCTGCTCCTCGCCGGAGAGTTGTCGACTCGTATTGGACTGCCGGTTGCCCGAACCACTCCGGCGACGGGATGGTCAAACTCGACGAGCATCTCGTTGTGCCGCGCCTGGGGATCGTCGAAGGCCTCGGCGATTGTCAGCACTGGCCCCACCGGTATTCCCGCCGAATCGATGAGATCGATCCAATGGCCCGCTGGTTTGGTGGCGAACAACCTGGACAGGGTGCGGATCAGTCCCTTTTGTTCCCGCATCCGATCCTCGTTTGTCGGGTACCTGGCTGCAACGTCTTCGAGGCCGAGAGCGCCGCACAACGACTCAAAGTGCCGATCGGACACGATCGCCAGGGTGAACGGTTGGTCCGAGGCTTCAAACACCTGGTTCGGTGCGAGGAAAGGACTTCTCGTCCCGGTGCGTTCGGGCTGTTCCCCGGTGGAGAACGCGATCGCATTCCATCCCGATTGCGTCGCCATTAGCCCATCACGTAAAGAGATGTCGATCCGGCGCCCCCCGGTTGGAGATTCGACGAGCGCGGCACATGTGGCCAGGGCTGCATTGGTCCCTGCGACGTAGTCACCGATCGTTGTCGCGGTCTTTCTCGGCCCGTCTTTCGGGTCGCCTGAGATCGAGATCATGCCTGACTCACCCTGAAACACGATGTCGATGCCAGGTCGGTCGGCGTAGGGGCCGGTTGACCCGAAGGCAGAGATCTCTGTATAGATCAGGGAGGGGTTCAGCTCCCGACAGCGCGGTTCACCGAGCGAGAGCCTCTCCATCGCACCGCGCCGGAGATTGTGCAGGACGACGTCGGATTTCTTGACCAGATTGTCCAGCACCCGTTTGGAGACCCAGTCTTTGGTGTCGAGGGCCAGCGACTCCTTGCCCCGATTCACGGCCATGAAGAATGCCGACTCGCCATTCTGGAAGGGACCGAACCTCCGTCCGAGGTCTCCCTGGGGCGGTTCGACCTTGATCACCCTGGCCCCGAGGTCCGCGAGGAGCATTCCGGCGTACGGCGCCGCTATCAGGTTGCCAAACTCGGCAACCGTGACTCCATGGAGGGGGCCATCAGACACGCTCGACGACCAGGCCTATACCCTGGCCAACCCCGATGCACATTGTCGCCAGGCCGTAACGAGTGTTGCTTCGCCGCATTTCGTGCACCAGGGTCACGACGATACGGGCTCCGGAGGCCCCCAATGGATGTCCGATGGCGATCGCCCCGCCGTTGACATTGACCATGTCGTGGTTGAGCCCCAACTCGCGCATCGATGCGAGCGTCTGCGAGGCGAACGCCTCGTTCAACTCGACCAAACCGACGTCGCTGATGCCAATACCGGCACGTTGGAGGGCCTTACGACTGGCGGGAACCGGCCCGATTCCCATTATGTCTGGATGCACGCCTGCTGCGGCGGAACTCACGATCCGTGCCATTGGCTCCAGGGAGTGTCTCTCCAACCCGGCTTCGGTGGCGAGGAGAAGCGCTGCCGCACCATCGTTCATGGGAGAAGAGTTCCCCGCCGTCACCGTCCCTCCTTCCTGGAACACCGGGGCCAAGCGAGATAGAGACTCCATGCTGGAATCGGGGCGTGGCCCCTCGTCGGATTCGATAGTGGTGTGTTGGCGGCCGCGAGCATCGGTGGGGGCATCCAACGGTTCGATTTCGTCTTTGAAGGCCCCTGTCTCCTGGGCGCGGACTGCGCGGCGATGACTTTCCAGGGCAAAAGCATCCTGGTCTTCCCGGCTGACATTGAACCGGTCGGCAACTCTTTCGGCCGTCATGCCCAGGGTGATCGGGGGGTACATCTCCTTCATGCGGTCGTTGGTGAGCCGCCAACCGAGAACCGTGTCGACCGTCTCAGGGGCTCCGGTGGCAAACGGGCGGTCCGCCTTCATCTGAACATAGGGAGAACGGCTCATCGATTCGGATCCCCCGGCGATGGCGAGGTCTCCCCATCCGGCCATCAATGCGTGGGCGGATGAGATGATCGCCTGCATCCCCGACCCGCACAGCCTATTCACGGTTGCGCCCGAGGTTTCGATGGGCATGCCGGCAAGCAAGGCGACCATTCGGGCGACATTGCGGTTGTCCTCACCTGCCTGATTGGCCGCGCCCCACTGGATGTCCTCGATGTGATGGGCGGGTGCGTTGGGGTTGCGGGCGAGGAGTCGGCTGACAGCGTGGACTGCCAGATCGTCGGGACGGACATGTGCCAGCTGGCCGCCCAGTTTTCCCATCGGAGTCCGGCATCCGTCGACGATGTAGATATCTGTCATCTGACCCTTGATTGATCCAATGGATACGGGTCGATCGCCTCATGGATGGGCATCGGTCCGGGAGCTAGTTTGAGAGCAGAAGCTTTTGGGGGGCTCATATGTTGGATGGCACGAGGTTCAAGCGGGAAATTTCATTCGAATCGATAGCTTACGTCCCTATCGCGATGCTTGTTCTCTACGTCCTGGTTCGCATCCTCGCCTAGGCGGTCTTTTCACTTTTCGGCGCTCGGCCTCCATCTTCGGCCTTCGGCTTTTTTGCTTCGGCCTCTATCTTCGGCCTTCGGCTCAAACGCTACCGTTCGGGTTATGAATCGACCCGACCGCCTCAATTTCACCGAATCCGATGAAGCCAACCACCTCCTCGCATCCGACGATCTCGCCCTCCTGATCGGGATGCTGTTGGACCAGCAATTCCCGATGGAGCGGGCGTTCTACGGTCCGCAGTTGCTGAAGGACCGTCTCGGCGAGGAGCTCGATGCGTCCCGGATTGCGAACAAGGACCTCGCCGACCTGGAGGAAATTTTCAAGGGTCCGCCCGCCATCCACCGTTACCCGTCGGCAATGGCGAAGCGGGCCCGCGATCTGTGTCAGGTGATAGTCGACGAGTATGACGGCGAAGCCGCAAACCTCTGGATGACCGCCGACAGCGGCAAGGAGCTTCTTCGCCGCCTCAAAGCTTTGCCGGGCTTTGGGGACGGAAAGTCGAGGATTTTCGTTGGGTTGCTCGGTAAGCGCCTTGGGATCCAACCGGACGGGTGGGAGGAAGCAGCGGCTGATTGGCCAAGCATCGCCGATGTCTCCGAATTCGAGGATGTTCTCGAGCTCCGTGAGAAGAAGCGCCTCATGAAACAGGCGAAAAAGAATTGACAGCTCGTCTGGGTACTCAGACCTATTTTTTTCTCAACTCGAACGGTCGTGGTGCCGATACTTGAGGCTCGCGGGAATATCAACGAGGAGTGATGGAAAAAGGCATGAACCTTTCGGGGCAGTTGGGAGACTGGTCCGTTGATGATCTCATTCAAATTGTGCAGGTCACGAAGAAGACCGGCTCTCTCGACATTTCTGGTGTCCGGAAAGGTCGGATCCATTTTCGGGACGGACTGCTGACAGGTGCCGAACTCCACAGCCCTCGCGGAATCTACGCCGGCGATGACTCCGATACGATCGCCGATATCGTCTTCGTGCTCGGCAGCCAGGACACCGGCTCCTTCTCCATGGGGGCAGCCAACGGGCCAGAAACCGGTGGGCATGAGGCCGAGACGATCGCGGCCAGCGTCGCCGAGTTGCGGGCCCTGGAGACCGAGATCTCGGGTGCGGGGGTCATGGAGGGAGACATCCGGCTCGTTAACAGTATTGGCGCCAAGATCACTCTGGACCCCAGCAGCTGGCACTACCTCGTCCGACTGATCCCCCCGGTCACGATCGATGACCTCGAAGAACGATTCGGCCGTGGCTCGGCCGTTCGAATGATTTTCTCGCTTCACAGTCTGGGTCTTCTTGCCCCTCCTCCTAGCGATGACGACGAAGCACCCGACACCCAACTGTCGGTCGACGAGTCAGGTTGGCTCGAACAGCTGGCGGGCGGAGTAGCCCCCACTGAGAAGCGCGATGGGGATGATGTGGCGGTCGAGATCGAGATACCAGACACTTCTCCCCATCCGATCGATGCCGGGCACCTACGCGGAGTGTCCGCAGATGCCTCAACAACGCTGACCGGTGGCGTTTATGACGACATTCGCCGTCTGAGGAGCAAGGTCAGCGAATAGCGGTATCGTCTATCGATGCCCCTGCGAAGTCCCTGGGTCCCTGACCGCCCTTTGTTCATCGGACTCGCCGGCGGTTCGGGGTCAGGAAAGTCCACGGTCGCTGAAAACGTCATTGGCCGCCTTGCCGGCGCCGTTTCGCACCTCCAGCACGATTCTTACTACCGCAATATGCCTCAGCTCTCCTTCGCAGAACGGGCCCGGGTGAATTACGACCACCCGTCTTCGCTCGAAACCGAACTGCTGATTGAACATCTCGGGTTGCTGCGTTCCGGGGTGGCGGTGGAGCGGCCGGTTTACGACTTTGCCAACCACGCCCGCTCCGAACAAACAGTGAGAATCGAACCGGCTCCCGTGGTACTCGTAGAGGGGATCCTGGTGCTGGCCGAACCCGAGTTGAGGAGCGAGCTCGACTTGAAGATCTTTGTCGACACCGATCCGGATGTCCGTCTGGCCCGCCGGATCCAACGAGATATCGAAGAACGGGGGAGGAGCCTGGATAGCGTCGTCGACCAGTACTTTTCGACCGTTCGGCCGATGCACCTCGAGTTTGTCGAGCCATCGAAGCGGTATGCCGATTTGATAATCCCCGAAGGTGCCAATCCGGCAGCCGTCGCCACCGTCGTCGAATTGATCCGTTCCAGGCTGAAGTAGACGTCATCGACCATATACTCGCTGATCATGTCTGATCGTCCCTCGGTTGCGGTGCTCGGTGTCGGAGCGATGGGTGGCGCCCTCGCTTCAGGGTTGATCCGCGCCGGCTGGGAGCCCGCAGAGGTTTCCCTTTGCGTCCGCCGCCTGGATCGGGTCGACATTCTGACAAGTCAAACCGGTTGCATGACGACGCTCGATCCCAAAGAGGCGATACGGGGCCGCGAAGTGGTTGTCGTTGCTGTCAAACCCCATGATGTCGAACTCCTGGTCGCCGAGATCGGCCACGCCCTCAGTCCCGAGCAGGTGGTGCTCTCGCTCGCCGCAGGCGTCACCACTGCCTCTTATGAAGGCTGGTTGGACCGGAACCCGATAATTCGCGCCATGCCCAACACGCCCGCCCTGGTCGGGGAAGGGGTCACCGGGGTCGCTCCGGGTTCGCGCGCCGGAGAAGAGGATTTGGAAAGGGCCATGACCGTTCTCGGTGCTGTAGGGACCGTGAAAGCAATGGACGAATCGCTCCTGGATGCGGTGACCGCAGTTTCCGGTACGGGCCCGGCATACATCTTTCTCCTCGCCGAGGCGCTGACGGATGCCGCCGTTCGCGAAGGGCTGCCCAGGGACATTGCGGAGACGTTTGTCAATCAGACTGTCCAGGGTGCCGGCCGCCTCCTCACCGCTACCGATTTGACTCCCTCAGAACTGCGTGCGCAGGTCACCTCACCCGGCGGGACCACCGCTGCTGCAGTGCACGTACTCGAGGAACGCGGGTTCAGGGCGCTCGTCGAGGACGCAGTCCAGGCGGCCGCAGTCAGAGCGCGAGAACTCGGCGGCGGTACTTGACCATCTTTACCAGGGCTGTAGTAGGTGCGACGGCGGCCCGTCCTGTGAAGTCACTGATCACCGAAACCAAACCGGGACTCGCACTGGCCAAGAAGTTCGTGGCCGGTGACACCCTTGACGAGGCCGTGGACGTCGGCCGGGATTTGAACAAGCGGGGATTCCTCCTCTCCCTTGACCTACTGGGTGAGGAAGTCCACGACAAGGTCTCCGCCGAGACGGCCTTGCATGAATATATGGATTGTCTGGAGCGCATCGACGTCGATGGCCTCGACGCCAATATCTCCGTGAAACTGACCCAGTTGGGTTTGAGCATCGATGAACGCCTGGCCCGTCACGCGGTGGAGCAATTGGCCAGTCGGGCGGCCGCGGCGGGCACAACCGTGACCATTGACATGGAGGATTCTCGATTCACCGGCCAGACAGTTGATATCTATGCCGAGGTCCAAGAGTCGATCGGGCATCTCGGGATAGCCATTCAGGCGTATATGAAGCGAACCCGCGACGACCTGGAGAGACTGATTCCGCTGGGAGGACACATCCGATTGTGCAAGGGGGCATACGTTGAATCGAGCGAGGTGGCACTCGGTGTGAAAGCGGCGGTGGATGGGGCATATCAGGAATACCTGAAGGTGTTGATGGCCGCCGAGGGAACGAAACCGGCGGTCGCTACCCACGACCCCCGTCTCATCGAAGCAGCGCGATCGCTATCGCCGCAGAGAATCAGCTATTTCGAGTTTCAGATGCTGTACGGAGTCAGGTCCGATCTGCAGGAGTCACTCGTCAGCGAAGGTTTCCCGGTACGGATCTATCTGCCTTTTGGCTCGCAGTGGTACCCCTATCTAACCCGGCGAATGGCCGAGCGTCCGGCCAATATGTGGTTCTTCGCCAGAGCTCTTTTCGGCGGTTAGCCCGTTCTTGATCCGTCCCGGGACCCGGGATGCGGCGGAGCCACCTTCCCCAAGGGGAAGGAACAGGAACCGACGAGGGGGTTTCAATGTTCTGGCTGAACGGCGACACTCGAGCATGAGACGGATAGATGAACTGTCGGACAACGCACGAGACAACCGACGAAAGCTCAACTTTGCCGAGAGGAGGCTGTGGTGGGAATTGAAGGGACATCGCTACGGCGTGAAGTTCCGACGCCAATACGTAGTCCTCGGCTACATCGTGGACTTTGCATGTGTCTCGATAATGCTGATTGTTGAGTCGGATGGATCTCAACACCGCGATTCCGAATACGACCGAATTAGAGATCAACGCCTTCGTGATGCAGGTTGGACGATTCTTCGCTTTTGGTCTTGGGAGGTCTTCAGCGCGAACCAGATGGTGCGGGACACTATTTCATACACGGTGGGCCGGCTTGAAGATGAACTAGTTCCTATTCCTTCTCAGGAGGCGGAGCCGCGTTCTTGATCCTTCCCCGGAGGCGGAGCCGAACGGGGGAGGTGGCTCGATCGCCTTGGATCGAGACGGAGGGGGACGGAGAAGATCGCGCGTAGAGCTTGCGTGGGTGCTTTAGGGTCCCGATCCGTCTCCGCCGCAAGCGGCGGAGCCACCTTCCCCAGAGGGGAAGGAATAAGACCCGGGATTAGTTCCTATTCCTTCCCCGGAGGCGGAGCCGCGTTCCGATTCCGTCCCCGGAGGCGGAGCCGAACGGGGGAGGTGGCCATTCCGAATAGGAATGGGCGGAGGGGGTGTGAGAATGTCGCGCATAGAGCTTGTGTGGGTGCTTTGGGGTCCCCATCCGTCTCCGCCGCAAGCGGCGGATCCACCTTCCCCAGAGGGGAAGGAACAAGACCCGCTTGAGTGGGGATTTGGACCACCTGAGTGGTCCAAATCCACCTGTAGGACGAAACTCATGCAGCCTTGTCGTAATCGAAGCTTTCGCCCGTGGGAGGTACGGTTAGCTTCGATCCGAGGGCGATGAGTCCGTTTCCGAGTGCCCCTCGCAAGGAGTGGCCCCGGTGCATGGCGTGCGCCTTTGCGGCGTTTGCCATACGTCTGTGATTGGCCGACGTCTGGAGTAATTCCATCCGGTAGTTGGTTTCTTCGTTGTACATAAAAGGGTTCACTTTCTTTCTCCAGTTCAGGCGAGTGCGGTTTCGGGGACGGGCCGCATGTAGCTCTCCAAGAATGCGGAGGCATCCTCGAAGGCTTGCGGCCGAAGTCCGTAACACTTCGCTTCTTTGCCTTCCTCGTTGGGCCTGATCTGAATTCGAATCAGACCGGCAGCCCTCAAAATCGTTATGTGGTGATGGACTGTCGACTTCGAGATATCGAGCATCGTGGTCAGTTCGTCGAGCGAGGTGTCTCCCTCGGACAAACGGCGGAGGATTCGTAGCCGCTTCTCGTCACTCATGGCCTTGTAGAACTTCACCATCCAGGCCGGTGGCGCTTCCGGATTGTTGATCAAGAAGTCATCAGCGAGCGCATAGAAGACCAAGAGCATCTCTCGATGCCTGTCGATAAGAGAGAGGGGCCGGAGGACGACTGAGGGGATCAGCACTACCCGGGTTACCCCGAATGGGATCTCGTAGTCCAATCCGTTGGTCACCTGCTCGATCACATCCTTGGCACTGTCACGGGTCGCCATCGCCCGGCGAGCTGTGGCTGCCCGGGAAATCGCTGATCCGAATTCTTCGTGGTGTCGGGAAAACACTTCGTCGTTGAATCGGGACAGTGCATCAACGAGGCGGTCTCTGTACTCGTCCGGCTCCATGGTGAATAACTCGACGAACTCGTCGCGCTCGGCGGGTTCCTTGCCGTTACCGAGCACGGTGAGCAGGGCGCCGGAGTCACCCGAGGCGGCTTCCTCGACCAGAGAGGCCGACGGAGCGTCCGAAAGGTTGTAGTCGGCGGCCTGCTGGCCGATGTATCCGAGGATCCAACGCCGGAGTCGGTCCGGATTCAGCTGCTTCATCCATGACAGGACACTTTCGGGGTCGTGGGGGTGGGGGGCGATGGCGATAAGGCCGAGCACACTCAGCCAGATGCTGCAATGCGGCCCACCGAGGAGTCGGAGTTCGGCGTCGAGGTCGTCGGGGGTGGAGGAAACGATGTCTGCGATCCAGTCTGCCCCGACATCGAGGTTCTCCCCGTCGTGCTTGCTGGAAAAGGCACTCCAAATGGTGAGGACCACTTCATAGGTGCTGGCCCCATCGATCTCGATCGGTATGCGGCGCGCCGAATTCGTGAGCTCCCGGATCTTTTGTTGGGGTTTTACTAATTCAACCATTTTGAAATCTCATGTTCCATTCGAAACTTATCGAACGCCACTGTATTCTATATTTATTCCCATGTCAAGATAAATTCGATAATTATCGAATGCATCTCGAACTGACTGATAAAGGTCGAATTTTGGCTGGCCGGTGTTGAGGATGGAGACGGGCGTGACGTCGTCGGGTAATAGGCGTTACGCGTAATACACTCCGTCGCGATGACCGATACCGCCGTGAAACAGGAGACCCGGGACGCGACCACCCGTCGCAGTCTGGTTCCGGCGATCATCGAGACTCTGGGGATCGTATTCGCGGTCGGAACAATTGCTTTGGGCGTTCTAGGCACTATCCCGGAGGAGCCCGACTTCGAGATCGGACGTGAGGTATTTGGAAACGTACCCGCGTTCGTGGTCGTTCTCTTCTACTTCACGGTGGCTGGATTCATCTGGCTGATGGTCCATCTCCTGGCGGTTCGATCCGCTTCCTGGCTTCAGGGGGGCTCCGATCCCCGATGGGGACAGTGGCGCCAGCGGATCCGCCGTTTGAGCCAGGGCTTGCGGATGAAGACTCTGATGAGGGATCCACGATCCGGGGTCATGCATGCGATGATCTATTACGGGTTCGTAGTCCTGTTCCTGGGCACGGTGACGCTCGAGATCGATCACATTCTTCCCGGGAATCTCAAGTTCCTCCATGGATGGTTCTATCAGGGCTACTCGGCTGTGCTGGATCTGGCGTCTCTCGTGTACCTGGGTGGTATCGGATTCGCCGTGGTACTCCGTTACGGGGTCCGACCCTGGCGGACACGCTCGAAGACCAAGCCAGAAGACATATTGATCCTGATAACCCTGGCCATGATCGGCATCACCGGCCTGTTGACGGAGGCGGCGCGCATCTCGCTCGTCGGCCGCCCGGCCTTCGAAGTCTGGTCCTTCGTCGGATACCCGTTGTCGGCCTTGCTGCCGGAGTCGGCGGCCAGCGAGATTCACCTCGCCATGTGGATCACCCATGTCGCATCGTTCCTGTTGTTCCTGGTTGTCCTGCCGGTGACCAAGCTCCGGCACATGTTCACTTCGCCGGTGAACCTGTTCCTGAGCGCGCACGATCGACCCAAAGGAGCGATGCGGCCGATGCCAAACCTCCTCGAGGCCGAGGACATCGAGAGCATCGGCGCCGCGCTTGCCAGCGACCTCACCTGGAAGCAGATTTTTGATACAGACGCGTGCACGATTTGTGGCCGGTGCACCTCGGTGTGCCCGGCAAATATCACCGGGAAGCCGCTCGACCCCCGGGAAATGGTCCTCAAGAGCGGGGAGGTCGCCGCGGCCAACAGCGGTGTCGCTCCACCCGTCGGGTCTCTGGCGGTGTTGGCGGCGGATGCAGGCCTGTTTGATCGGATCACCGCCGAGGAGGTGTTTGCCTGCACCACCTGTCGGGCTTGCGATGAGATCTGCCCGGTCGATATCGAAATCGTCGACCGCATTCTCGATATGCGGCGTCATCTCACGTTGATGGAGTCCGACTTCCCGGCCGAGCTCGGTAAGGCATTCGTGGCGATGGAGAACCAATCCAACCCCTGGGGACTCAGCCAACAGGCGCGGGGCGATTGGACATCCGAACTCGACTTCGAAGTCCCCGTGTTCGGTGAGAACGGCAAGGAGTCTGCCGAGTATTTGTGGTTTGTGGGCTGCGCAGGGTCGTTTGACGATCGGAACACCGCGGTCTCGGTCGCACTGGCGAGGCTGCTCCATACCGCGGAAATCGATTTCGCGATCCTGGCGAGGCGTGAGCTCTGCAATGGCGACCCGGCCCGTCGCTCGGGGAATGAATTCGTCTTTCAACAACTGGCGATTCAGAACATAGAGACCTTCGACAACATCGGTGTGAAGAAGGTGATCACCCAATGCGCTCATTGTTTCAATACGATCGCCAACGAGTATCCGCAATTCGGCGGCGACTACGAGGTTGTGCATCACAGCCAGCTTCTGGTCGAGTTGATGGCGCAAGGACGACTTCCCGAACCGCTGAAAGCGGATGGCGAGCGGAAAAAGATCGCGTATCACGATCCCTGCTATCTAGGCCGCCACAACGACATCTACGTCGCCCCTAGAGAGGTCCTCGCTGCTGCAGGGGGAATCGACGTGGTTGAAATGCCCCGACACGGAACTAGGGCACTCTGTTGTGGAGCCGGTGGTGCCCGATTCTGGATGGAGGAGCAGACCGGCAAAAAGGTCAACATCGAGAGAGCCGAAGAAGCCCTGGCAACGGGGGCCGACGAGATTGCTATTGCATGTCCCTTCTGCTTCGTAATGCTCGATGACGGGGTCAAGGAACTCAATCGAAGTGACGTCCCGGTTCGAGACATCGCCATGATTCTCGCGGATGGGCTGATCCCGCGCGGTGACAGCGATGGTTAGACACCGAGTGCTGTTCGCACTCGTCGTGGTGGCTGTGGTCGTCGCCGGATGCAACAACGCCGAACCGTCGGTCGCGACATCAATTGTGACCACCACGACCACCACCACGCCACCTGTAGACGGAGTTGCAGCGACCGCCGACTTTGTCGCGTGCATGGGAGAAAACGGGATAGAAATCGTGGAGATTCCTTTCGACGCCGACGGCCGGCCCCGTCTCGAGGTGATGAGTGAACATCTCGACTATTCCGATCCGGCGACCACCGAAGCCCTATCCCAATGTGCCAGTTTCTTATCCGAGGGCGCCCTCGACCTCGGTTACGACAGCTCCTACCGCGACGACGTGGTCGGCCAATTGGAGGCGTTTTCCAGGTGTCTGCGAGCCCGGGGCGTCGAGGACTTTCCCGACCCCATACCCGGGTTCATCGGCATCGGATCGCCCTATCCGGGTGCGGAGATCCCATACAACGACGCCGATCTTCCCGAAGCGGTACTCAGGTGTGAGGGAACAGTGTTCGGAGCTTCCGCCCTCGTCGACAGCTAGACCACTGAGATGATGACACTGCCGACTCCCGTTATCGAGCACGGAACCGAAAGTGCGGTCGAGGATCAGCGTCCGTGGCAGGTGATCGTCTGGGATGACCCGGTCAACACGATCAACTACGTCATCTACGTCTTCCGGGAGATCTTCGGATATTCGAAACGAAAGGCAACCAAGCTGACGATGCAGGTCCACAACGAGGGGCGCGCAGCAGTCAACGACGGTCCGCGGGAAAAGATGGAGGTCGACTGCTATCAGCTCCACTCTTTCGGGCTGTGGGCAACTATCGAGCAGCAATAGTGGAAACCAGGTTTTCTAGCACCCGTGATCGCAAGATCAGTATCGCTTTGTTGCCGGGCGAGAGGGCGCTGCTCGCCAGGGTCGTTTCGGGGCTCGATACCCTCGAGGCCGACAAAGCGGATCCAGGATACGTGCGGCTCCATCCCCCCGTTTACCTCGGCGACGACGCCGCTTCCGGTGAGTGGTGGCGATTGATGGGAGATCAGTTGGAGCAGGCAAAAAACGACGACCGCGCCGTGTTCGATCGTGTTGTGGCCGAATCCGAGTCCCTGCTCACCTTGGAAGAGGCGCGCTCATTTCTCCGCGTGGTGAACCAGGGACGCCTGGTCTTCGCCGCTCGCCACGGAATCGAGGTTGCCGAAGATATGGAAAAGCTCGATGAAGACGAGGACGTGGCCCTGTGGTTCTTCAGCTATGTGGTCGAGGATCTGAGCTCGGTTCTCAGCCGATTGCTCCGCTGACGACATTCCCCGTCGCTTTTGTGTAGTTTCAAATCCATGAAGGTCGGCCCGATCTACAGTCTCAACCAGCGGAACGTGTTGTGATAGTCGATCCCATCGCCAACTTGAAGAGCCCCCAGGGTTCCTTGATCTCGATCTATCTCGACCGGCCGTCACCCGGTGGATTCCCCGCTCTGATCACCGATCTGGGGAGGGTGGCGAAACAGGAGGTTTCCTCCAAGTCGAGATCGCTGCAAAAGAGTGTCGACGCGGACGTGGCGCGTCTTCGTGAGATGGCCGATCGTTTTGAGTCCGAAGCAGTCCCGGCCTACGCCCTCTTTGCCTCGTCTCTCGACGGGATATGGGAGTTGAAGGCCCTGGCGCAACCAACTTCTCCGGTGGCAGTGGTAGGGGCCCGCCCATATCTGAGGCCGCTCCGGGCGGTTCCCAGGCCCATCCGCACTGCGCTGCTGGTGGCCGACAAGTCTCAGGCGAGGATCTTCATTGGATTTGACGGCGATGTTGAAGAAATCGAGCCCCCTATCGCTGCTGAGATCGGCAAACCCAACTTCGGTGGATTCGCCGGATATGACGAACACGGTGTCCGGGCGCGAGCTCAAGATGTTGCATCACGATTGTGGCGAGAGGCAGGTGACGCACTTCTGGAGCGCCACGTCGAATCCCCCTTCGATCTGCTTCTGATCGGAGGTGTCAACGAGGCGATCGAAGGTATCCGCTCCGAGTTGCATCCGTATCTGTCCGAACTCCCGTTTGAGTCGTTCCCGGCGTCGCCTTCCGACATCTCCCCGGCCCGGCTCAAGGAGGAATTGGCCCTGCAACGAGCGGCCTACCAGAGGAAACGAGAAGGTGCCCTCGTCGATGACCTTTTGGGTCTGGCCGCCCGCGGCACCCGCGGTTTGTTAGGCCTTGGCCCGACGCTGAGGGCTGTCAACGCTCAGGCGATTTCCGATTTGGTGGTTGCCGGCGAGTTCACCCGGCCAGGTGTCCTATGCCCTCAATGCGGGCAGATTGACCGTGCTGGAACGGTTTGCGGTGTCTGTTCGAATGATATGCACGAAGTTCGGGACCTGATTTCGGGGATAATGGATGCGACCGTCGCATCGGGTGGACGGGTACATCAGATTTCGATTGGCTCTGCCCTGGATCGTGACGGCATCGGAGCGATCACTCGATTCGAGTTGCCGGAGTCGTGACCGGGCCCGTCAGTCGAAGTAACCGAAAGTCCCGGAGGCCGCTAGTTTTCCCAACATGTCAGTTGCTGCACTAATCCTGGCCGCCGGGGCCTCCAGTCGTCTCGGGCGTCCCAAGCAGCTCGAGGAGTGGGGCGACACCAACCTGCTCGGTCACATCGTGACCCAGACCTCTTCATTCCCCGTCGAGGAGACCTGGGTGGTCCTCGGCGCCATGATCGATGAGATTCTCGGTTCCGTTGACTTTGGCGATGCCGGGGTGATCGAGAATCCGGAGTGGGAGGAAGGGATCGCCTCCTCGATTCGCGTTGGCCTCGACGCCCTTCTCCAGTCATCTCGTTGTGACGTCGCCCTGATAGTCCTGGGTGACCAACCCAACGTGACGGCGGATATGGTCGAGGAGCTCTTGGTCTCCCACCAGCGATCGGACCAGCCCGTAAGCGTCCCGAAATACCGGTACCACAGGGGTAACCCGGTGGCTGTGGACCGATCGCTGTGGCCCCGGCTGATGTCCCTCGAAGGTGATGAGGGTGCCAGCAGGCTGTGGCAGGCCCACCCGGAATGGGTGAACGAAGTGTGGTTCCCCGACCTGGCACCGCGTGACGTCGATACCGAGGATGATGTCGCCGAGCTACGGCCGCGGAATCTGGCGCTGTAGATGTGGGTCATGACGATGTTTAATCTTCGGAAGAGACTGTTGAAACAGGGAGTGTCCGCCGATGGCGAGAATTGACGAAGTGGCCGGGGTCTCGGTGAGAGATGCCACCAAGCTTCGCAAGGCTGGCATAAAGACCAGTGGCGGCCTCATCGAAAGTGCGTCGACCAGGCGTGCCCGGACCGAGCTCTCTTCCAGGACCGGAATCGCTCCGAGGGACCTGCAGGCATGGGTCCATCATGCCGACCTGCTCCGGGTGAAGGGCATCGGCGGCGAGTACGCTGAACTGCTGGTAGCTGCGGGAGTGGAGACTGTCCGCGATCTGAGGCGCCGCAATGCGACTGCTCTTCTCGCCAAGGTGATCAGCATGAATGGTTCCAACAAAGTCGTACGGAGACTCCCCACCGAGTCGATGCTCTCGGGTTGGATCGAGGCTGCAAAGAGCGTCGAACCCAGTATTGGCTAGGGCATGCGCCCGCCCAAAAGGAATGCCGCACTCTGCTTGCTTTAGTTAGCACTGTACGGTATCATGCACTGTGTGAACGAAAGCAAGCAAGGAGATCTCGGCGATTTCATCCGTCAGCAAAGGGAAAGGGCGAATCTTTCTCTACGACGATTGGCGGAATCGGCAGGTATTTCCAACCCATACTTGAGTCAAATCGAGAGGGGAATTCGGAAGCCATCTGCAGAGATCCTGAAGCGGCTTTCGCGAGCACTAGAGATTTCGGCCAACTCGATGTATTCCAAAGCAGGGTTGATCGATGACGACTTTGAATCGCCCTCGGTGTCCGAGGCAATCGACGCCGATGCGGTTCTGAGTTCCGAAGAAAAGAAAGTGTTGTTGGACCTCTACCGGAATTTGATCCGGGCGCGGGGAATGACAACTGAAGAAATCCCCATAAAGGAGTAAATCATGCAGGCTAAGAACGTCCTGTATGCGGCAGTAGGCGCCCCCGTCATTGCCGCCCGCAAAGTCACCGGCAAAGTCGGTGACCTCAAAGTCAAGATCAATGAAGAGACCGCCGACTACACAAAGGTCGCAGGCAAGGCTTTCGAGACCTGGGCCAGCGAAGGTGAAAAGGTCGTTGCCCGGGTATCGGACAACAAGACGGTCGAGGAGATCACCGCCAAGGTAGATCTCGACCAGGTCCAGGAGCAGGTGGGCAAACTGCGCACCCAGTTGGAGGACATGCTCGCCACGTGGCGTGCATCCTTCCGCCCGGCGACCGAGTCGGCCAAGCCCGCCGCCAAGAAGGCTTCGGCCTCGAAGGCTTCGGCCTCGAAGGCTTCGGCCACAAAGGCTTCGGCCTCGAAGGCTTCTACTGCCAAAACCACGGCAGCGAAGACGAGCACAGCGAAGGCTTCGGCCTCGAAGGCTTCGGCCTCGAAGGCCCCGGCTTCAGGAGCTGCGGCCTCCAAAGCCAAGACTTCCTGAACTCACTCCTCCTCATAAAACAACAGGCCCCTCGGGGCCTGTTGTTTTTTACCCATCTGGTGCTGGTCACATGCTCATCGCTTCGTAGACCCGCACTCCGTCGATGATCGGACAGTCGTCGAGCAGGTTTAGTGCCGCATCGAGGTCCTCGGCCGAGAAGATGGAATACCCGGTAACCGGCGGTCCGACCAGTTCTTCCTGACCCTCCCGGGTGATCCTGACCCCAGCGCCGAGTGGATTCCCCCCGTCGATCATGCTCTCACCCACTGATGCGAACCAGGCTGCCCACTCTGCTTTTGCCTCGTCTGTGTATTCCCACATGCCTTCGTACATGAACACAAATTTCTTCATTGATCGCTCCTATCTCATTCGCTTGTTTGGCGTCCCAGAAATTCGACATAATTGTCGAGAGACTCTTCGTCGTTGCCCCAGTAGGTATGGAACTCCCCAGCCCACCCTTGCAACCCGGCGAGGGCACCCCGGCGCAAGGCCAGGAAATTGGTGCGACCGTGTTTCCTCCGTCTGATAAGGCCAGCTCCTTCGAGGACCTTGACGTGCTTGTGAATCGCCGGAAGTGAAAGATCCCTTTGTTCGGCCAGGTCTCCGATCGACCATGGGTGCAGGGCCAGTGCGTGGATCATTTGTCTTCGGTGTTCGTTGGCCAGCGCATTGAAAGTGGCGTCGAGATCATCGGTAATGGCTGGGGGTTTCACAACAGTTAACCAGAAGGTTAACTGTCGTCCCTTTACCCGTCAAGGAGAGCGAGTAGCGCAGACACGCCGCAGGAGATTCCGTGGGCTACGCAGCTTTCGTCGGCCTGGAATGCCGAAGAATGGAGATCGCCCCGCCCCTTGGCGGCGCCCAGCCTGAGCAGGGCCCCCGGAATGACCTCGAGGTAGTTGGCGAAGTCCTCCCCACCCATGCTGGTCGGGGTGTCTGTCACCGTGCCCTTCCCCATCATCCTCTCGATGCCGGCAATCGCCGTGGAAACAACCAATTCATCGTTGATCACGGGAGGAATCGCCTGCTGATACTCGAGGTCGTAACTGGCCCCACTGAGCGCGGTGAGATTGGAAAGTGTCTTGTCGACAAGAGCGGGGAGTTGCGCCCAGACTTCAGGGTCGACCGTACGCGCCGTACCTTTCAACTCCACACGCGTCGGGATCACATTCTCGGTGGTTCCGCCGTGAATCGCCCCGAACGAGACGATCAACGGCCGTTGGGAATCAATCGCTGCCCGGAGGGTGGCGGGGAGGTCAACGATAATCCTCGCAGCGGCGGGTATCAGGTCCACCGTTTGGTGCGGCCGGGCGGTGTGACCACCCGGACCGTATAGGGAGATCGTGAATCGGTCGGCACTGGCAGTGATCGGCCCGATTCGGGCGCCGACCTTGCCGGTTTGAAGCGTCGGATCGACGTGGAAAGCAAGGATCGAGCTGAGCCCATCTACCAATCCTTCACCCACCAACTCGATGGCGCCGCCGGGGAATGCCTCCTCGGCGGGTTGAAATAGAACCCGGACACCTGCCGACAGTGGCAGTTGGTCCAAAACCCTGGCAATGCCAAAGGCCACGGCACTGTGGAAATCGTGGCCGCATGCGTGCATCCATCCATGGTTGATGGAGACGGGAACATTGTCCACCGGCTCGTCGATTGGAAGGGCGTCGATGTCGGCCCGGAACCCCACCTTCGGCTCCCCTCCGATGTCAACCCAGAGCCCGGTGCGCGGGGAGCGTAAGTGTGGTGATATTCCATTAGCGGAAAGGGCGTCGGCGATCAGTTGACTGGTGACGTGCTCCCCGTGCGAGGGCTCAGGATGGCGATGGAGCGCACGGCGCAGTTCGAGTGCCGAGGGAAGGACCAACTCGACGAGTTCGGAAAGCGGCTTGGGTGAATCCATCGGTTGCGAGCCTAATCGAACCCGGTATGTCGCTACTACTCAAAAAACCGGGACATGAAGACTCTCCGGGCCCGTCTGGTGACCCGTTGGTAAGTCTCCCGGACCTCGATGCTCCGGTCGTAGCCGAGGGAGGCAGAGAGTTGCGACAACTCCTCGGGATCGGTGGGCAGGAAGTCGACCAGACGTCCCCGTTGTAGGTGGAGCCGGAGCCGCACCCGATTACAGAACTCAAAGGAGTCGACGAGTGCGAGATGGTCTGCAGGGGTCAGCAGCCCGGCTTCGAGTAGCGAAGTGAGGGCAGCCAGGGTTCCCGGGACACGAGCGGCGGGGAATTCGCGGCCATATTTGAGTTGCATCAACTGGGTGAGAAACTCGATATCGCTCAGTGATCCCGGTCCCAGCTTCAAGTGGAAATCTGCGTCTTCATCAGGTCCGACCCGTTCGCTTTCAACCCTCGCCTTAATCTTCCGGATCGAGGCCAGCTGATCGGATCCGAAGGGCCGTTGCCAGAGAACGGATTCAGTCATCGTCTGAAACCGCTCCATGGTCTCCGGTGCACCGGCGACCGGACGCGCTCTAATGAGAGCAAGGTATTCCCAGGGCTCGGCCCACTCCTCGTAGTACCTCGCAGTACTTTCGAGCGATCTCGCATTCGGCCCGTTCTTACCCTCCGGCCGGAGCCCGGTGTCGAGGATGTAGCCGTCACCGTGACGCCCGGGCGCCGACAGGATCTCATGCATCACGGCGGGTACCGACAATGCGGCATCGCGGTCCATCCGATCGAACACATACATCAGATCGAGGTCAGACCCATAGGAAAGCTCGCCACCTCCCCAGCGGCCCATTGCGACTACTGCCATATCGTGTTCCAGACCAGCGGTCGCCACGTCGAGGCTTCCGACGATGGCGGTGTCGGCCCCCTCGGCGAGGGAGCTCATGGTCTTGAAGGTGTCGTGGTTTCGGATTACGTCGCGTGCCGCGATCCGCAGACGCATCCTGCGGGAGAACCGGCGAATAGTTCCGATCTGATCGTCTCGATGCGGCCGGGAGGCGAGGAGGCCCTGAAGGCGATCGATTGCCGCTGCCCTATTCCGTACATCGTCGATCGCCTCGTCGTCGGCGAGCCGGGGCACGAACTCGGGAATCCTGTCGATCAGGTCGCCGAACAGGCGGCCCGTTCCGAGCAGGAGGGCAAGTCTCTCTCCAGTGGCCGGGTTGTTGAGAAGCCGGGATACCAGCGAAGAATGGTCCGTCGTGTTGGCAAGGAGGACACGGAGTTGTGACAGACCGAGATCGGGATCTGGTGACAGCGACAGCCAATCGAGCATCAAAGGCATCATTTGTTGCATGGCACCCGACTTGCGGCTGAGGCCCCGTGTCATCGCCTCCAGGGCGTCGGTGGCGGCGCGGGTATTGGCGAACCCGAGGGCGCTGAGCCGCTGGTATGCCTTCTCCGGGCCCAGTCGCGCACTTGGTGAGCGGACGAGTGATTCCAGAACAGGTCTGAAATAGATGCGCTCGTGCAGGGTTCTGGTGGCACTCCGCGTCGCCGATACCAACACCGACAGCGCCTCGGCGTCGGCCCCTAGACCCATGCCAATGGCCAGACGCCGCATTGTTTCGGGATCCGACGGTAAGCGATGGGTCTGTCGCAGGTCCCAGACCTGGATCAGATGCTCCAGCCTTCGGAGGAGGAGATAGGCGTTTCTGAGCTCCTCGGCTTCTTCAGCACTGAGATAGCGACCATCTTCGAGTGCTGCCAACGCTTCGAGTGTGCCCCTCAGCCGGAGTCTTTGGTCGTGCCGGCCGTGGACGAGCTGTAACAGCTGAACCGTGAACTCGACGTCCCTGATGCCACCTGGTGCCCGCTTGAGATCGGATGCGTTTGCCTGTGATTCTGCCTCAGCCTTGAGTCGGCGTAGTCCCCGGAGAGCGTCCGAATCAATTCCGGTCTCCCAGACGACGTCGGCTGCCAGCTCAGAAAACTGCGCCCCGAGATCGAGGTCGCCGGCGGCGGGTCTCGACTTGATCAATGCCTGCAGCTCCCACGGCTCGGCCCAGCGCTCGTAGTAGGTGGCGAAGGCGTCGAGACGTCGGGACAGTGGGCCCATGCTGCCCTCGGGTCGGAGGTCGGCATCGACTACGAGGCCCGTACCTTCGAATGACGACGCTGACAGCCGTGAGATCACCCGGCTGGCCAGGGCGATAGCTCCGGCCCGGCTTCCCTCAGGATCTGTCGCACTGTCTCCATGAACAAACATCAGATCGATGTCGGAGGCGTAGTTGAGCTCCTCGGCACCCCATTTCCCCATGGCGATGATTGTGAACGGCAGATCCGTGACAGACTGATGGCGTTCTGTGACCTCGGGACGCGCCGCGTTGAGTGTGCGCTCCACCAGGCCGTCGATGAATCGCGAGTATCCGGCGGTTGCCGTTGCCAGCGAGGTCGATCCATCGATTTCCCCCGAAGCGAATTCGATCAGGGCTGCTGAATTTTGCAGGGGAACCGACCACCCGGTGTCGATTCGCTCTGTCACTATCTGGGGGTGGGCGGCCGCGACCGCGGCCAGCGCACGACTTGTTGAGCCGATAGCGGCCAGCCGGCGCAGTTGCTCGTCGCTGATTGCTGCGGTGCCGATCCCTTCGATTATGGGGTCGAGCCTGGACCAGGCCCCGGTGGCATCACCGGGGACCATGTTCATAAGGCGTTCCCGGACATCAGCGGTCGATCCCCTTTCGGTGTATTCGACGTTCTCATTGCCCGTGCTCACCCCCACAGGCTAAGTGTTTGGATATCGTGCGGCTATGCCCATGCGCATTGCCGGTGCCCAACTCAATCTCGTCGTCGGGGATATCCCGGACAACGAGGCCAGGATTCTCGAAAGCCACTCCAGGGCGCTGGACGCAGGTGCGGATGTCCTGCTCCTACCCGAATTGGCGATTAACGGCTACCCGCCGGAGGATTTGGTACTCAGATCCGACTTCGTCAATGCCGGTATCGAGTCTCTTCGCCGCATTGCCCGCGAAACGACGACAACCGATGTCGTGGTGGGATTCGTCGATCATGCCCCGGGACCTTCGGCGGGAGCGGCCGATTCGGTCGAGCGTCGCGTGGCCAATGCCGCTGCATTGCTCGGAGACGGCAGGATCAAGGGTGTCTACCACAAGGTGCTCCTGCCCAATTACGGAGTTTTCGACGAGGATCGCTATTTCTCCGTGGGCCAGGATGGCGACCGGATTTGGGAGATTGGCGGAGTTCCTTCCGGGATATCGATCTGTGAGGACATATGGGTCGCCGACGGGCCCCCGAGTCTGCAGGCGCTAAACGGGGCCCAGATCCTGCTCAACATCAATGCTTCTCCTTTTCACTCTGGAAAGGCCGCCGATAGGGAAGACATGCTCAAGTCCCGGGCTCGGGCGACAGGGTTGCCGGTGGTATATCTCAATCTCGTCGGGGGCCAGGATGAGTTGGTTTTTGACGGGGCCTCGGTGGTGGCTGCTGCCGACGGGCAGATAATCCATCGCTCCCCCCAATTCGAAGAACACTTCTTCGTGGTCGATTGCCCACTCCAGGGCGAACCGCGGGCCGAAGCTCCGGAGCCGACTCCGCTTCTCGGGGAGACCGAGGAGATCTATCAGGCCCTCACCACAGGTCTGCGAGACTACGTGAGGAAGAACGGATTTACCGACGTGCTTCTCGGCTTGTCCGGGGGCATCGACTCGGCCCTGACCGCGACGATCGCCGCTGATTCCCTAGGACCCGAAAATGTTTGGGGACTTTCGATGCCATCCCCGTTCTCCAGCGGACACTCGGTCGAGGATGCCGTCGCCCTGGCGGAGAATCTAAGGATCAAATTCGACTCGATTCCGATCGATGGGGTCTTCGCCGCGTTTACCGACACCTTGGCCCCATGGTTCGGCCAGACCGAATTCGGGGTAGCGGAAGAGAATCTGCAAGCCCGAACCCGGGGTGCTATCTGGATGGCACTTTCCAATAAGTTCGGTCCGATGGTTCTCGCAACAGGGAACAAATCGGAGATGGCCGTGGGTTATGCCACGCTTTACGGTGATATGGTCGGCGGGTACTCAGTCCTCAAAGACGTCTTCAAGACAACGGTTTATGAGTTGGCCCATTGGCGAAACGAGCAAGGCCCCGTGATTCCGGCCCGCAGTATCAGCAAGCCACCATCGGCTGAGTTGAGGCCCGATCAGAAGGATTCTGACTCGCTGCCCCCTTATGAACTTCTCGACGCGATCCTCCGTCGATACATCGAGATGGACATGGGGGTCCACGAGATCATCGCCGACGGCTTCGACTCCAACATCGTTCTGCAGGTTGCCGCCATGGTCGATCGAAGTGAGTACAAACGACGCCAGTCAGCGCCCGGTGTCAAGATAACGACGAAGGCTTTTGGTAAAGATCGGCGTCTACCGATCACCAACCACTACCGCCCCTAGCTCTCGGGGCCGCCACTCTGGTTACAAACCACCGGATTCTCGTGCTGGATCCACCACGTGACCAGATTGACGACGTCGGCTCGGGTTACCAAACGATCGGCGTCCAGTTGGGGATGACAGATTTCTATGACGCCGCGGAATCTGAGGCCTGACTCGGCTGCAGCCGCCGAGGGAAGCGCCAGTTCGGAAACCAGGTCGGTCTCGGGATCGTTGGCAAGAACACGTTGGGCGTCGTAGACCCAACTGATCATTCTCGCTACATCGGCCGCTGTGATCCCGTTCTGGACGCAGTCGCGGACAAGCTCGCAACCGGTGACCTGCTCCAGCGTGCCCTGTGGGATGCGTTCTTGGAAGGCGAGGGTCTGTTGGACAGTGTCGGCGTGCACAGGAGACAAGCCCATTAGCCTGCCGATGAGCTCTGCGGTTTCCGCAGGTTGGGCAAGCCGGTTAGGGCACAGAGAGAGTTGGTCGTCGGCGCAAGGCCAGTATCCGCCGACTGCGGCGAGGCGGGTGGCTGTCACTTCCACGCCCATCCCGTCGTCATCCCGGTAGACACCTCTCTGCGTCGAGAGCTCCGCATCTGATTTGGCAGCCCGAATACTGGGGACGGGGTCTACCGAATAGCCCTGGGGAGCCCTCAGCTCGAAATGAAGGTGTGGAATAGTGCCTTCGGCATTGCCGGAGTCGCCAACCCATCCGATCACCTGGCCCGCCAGAACTCTCGTCCCGACGTCGAGGCCGGGCGCCACGCCAATGCCCAGCCCATTGTCGCCCGGGTAATCGTCGTTATTCAGGTGCACGTACAGGCTGGACCAACCGTCATCGTGTCGGATGGTCAAATAGCAGCAATCCTCCGCCGGCGTGTTGTGCACCGATGAGACGACACCGTCGGAGACAGCGACCACGGGGGCCATCCTGTCGGCGACGAGGTCAGTTCCCTTGTGCCTCCGGGATCCGCCGTCACGGTCGTCGCCGAAGTCTGAGATCACCCGGGCGTCGGTGGCGATGGGAAATACCATTTCGTAGACCCATGTCCGGCAGGGTGCCGGTGGCTTTCCGGTTGTGGTTGTCGTCTCGGGCGGAGTCGTCGTGGTCTGGGGAGAGGTGGTCGTGGTCTGGGAAGCGGTGGTTGTGGTCTGTCCCGGGTTGGTCGACGTCGAAGAAGGAATCGTGGTCGTGGTAGAGGCCGGGGTCGGCGTGGTTGTGGTCGTGGTCGTGGCGATCGGGTTGCCATCGCGGTCGATTCCCGGGAAGAGCTGATCGAGGGTTACCGGGCCGCATCCACTCGTCGACGCCGCCTCCGCCGCCTGGGCCGCTGCCGGCGGTTGGGGCGACACAACAAACAAGCTACCCATGAGGGCAGCTGCCAACAAGGCTCCGCCGATCTTTCCCACCATCGTGATATAGGCTACACGTTTGGAGGCGACGAGGAACTAGATCGCGTATGTAGTACGTTGAGACTGTATGAAACGTAACCGGATGCTCAGATTCATAGCTCTTGCCGGCCTCATCGGGCTCACCCTGTCCGCTTGTGACTCCGGGACGGACGTCGAACTAACGACGACCTCTTCCATTGTAACCCAGACCACGTCGCCGGACGTGGAGTCGACAGACGACGGAAACGGCACCGAGGGCACGACCACAACCCTCGCCGGACAGGCGGTCTCCAGCCATGAGGTCGTCCTCAGAGAAAGCACGGACGATGGTGAGATTCTCTATGTCGTCATTCCCCCCGGCGACTACACCGATGTCGACCTCGAGAACTTTGTCGGGAATCTCGTCGAGAACGACGAAGACATTTCGAGCATGGAAGTGTTCGACGACGCCGCGGCCCTGGATGCCTTTCGCCTCGACGAGGCCGACCAGACAGCAGCCGACCTGGTCTTGATCAGCGAGCACCACCTGGTGACGCTCGTCGAGCGAAATCGGATCATCTTCCGCGGTCCCTATGAAGAAATGGGCGAAATCGTCATCGGAAGCTGAACCGCACGTCGGTCAGAGCAGCAAAGAAGCGATCATCAGGAAGCCGCCGAATCCGACCATGTCGGTTACCAGCGTGAGGAAGATCGATGCTGCCAGGGCCGGATCCTGACCGAAGCGTCTCAACAGCACAGGGATCCCAGCCCCGGCTAGCGTCCCGATGGTGAGGTTGATCATTGCGGCAAGAGCGACAGTCACCGCCACCTGGGCGGGTTGTGACTCCGCACCAAAAATGCCGGAGACGAGCAGCAGGTAGCTCACCAAGCCACCTAGCACGGCAATGACCAGGCCGTTGAGGGCCCCGACACTGGTCTGCCGGGCGAGGATTCCGGGTACCTGCGAGCCCGGAACCTCGTCCGAGGCCATTGAGCGAATCATCACGGCAAGACTCTGGTTTCCGGCGTTTCCTCCGAGCAGGGCGATAAGCGGCATCAGCGCTGCGAGTACCGGTTCACGGCTGATCACCCCGGTGAGTTGCTCGATGACAAACGCCAGTGCCAATGCCAGAGCGAGATTGAGCAACAGCCACGGTGCCCGGGCCCGGAACGATGACGCCACATCTGAATACACCGTCTCTTCGACTCCGGCACCGAAGGCAGCAGCGAAGTCCTCGGTGGCCTCGTCCTGAATAGCCTCCAGCACGGCGTCGTTGGCCACCATCCCGAGCAGGACACCAGAACCGTCGACGACCGGCACACCAAGGAGGTGGTAACGCTGACAGATCTCCGCGATTTCCTCCCGGTCGGTGAGAGGATCGACCGCGATCGGGTTTGGGATCATCACATCGGCCAGAGTTGCTCCCGGGCGTTTGAACACGAGGTGGCGGAAGGGGACGACACCATGTAGTCGTGAATTCTCGTCGACGACGTATATGTAGGACAGGCTCTCGAACTGCTCGTTGAGCTGTCTGATCCGTTCGATGGCCTCGCCGGTGGTCAATCCGAGTGGCAGTGATGCAATGTCAGTTGTCATCAATCCACCAGCTGAGTCGGACGGGTAGAGGAGAAGCCGCCGATAGGTGGCTTCTGTGTCGTCGTCGACGAGGTTGAGGACATCTCCGAGCACGTCTTCGTCCAGTTCGGCGAGAAGGTCGGTTGCGGCATCGTCCGGCATTTCACTGATTGCAGCTGTGAGGTTCTCCAACGAGACATGCTCGACCATCTCCGCGGCCAACTCGGGGGAGATCTCCTCGAGCACCTGAGCCGCCTCGCGAGGCTCGAGGGTGGAAATGAGCCCGGCTGCGTCTATCTCGCGTAGCTCTTCGAGGACGTCGGCCGCATCTTCCGGCGAGGCGTCGACCAGCGCCTCCCATTCTTCGGATCGGAGCTCCAGATAGTCGGCGACCTCATCGCGGTCCCTTCGGGCGGCGGCCACCAGCGCATGGGCGAGATCACGCGGTTTTCTGAGTCGGAACCTCAATTGACTGCCTCCGGTCGACGACCGACAGGCTAACGGGGGTTAGGCCTCGTATGGTCGCACTGACTTGATGGTGACGGTGAGTTTTCCTGCCGGGGCGTCGTATTCGACGGTGTCGCCTATTGCCGCCCCGATCATCGCACCCCCGAGCGGGCTATCCGGTGAGGCGAGAAGAACCCCCGGTATTTTGTTTTCTTGAGGTGCGACAAAGAACTCCATCTCTTCACCGTCATCGTCGACGACAGTCACCACCGACCCGATTTCGACGAGGCCTGAGTCTTCGACTTCGCGCACCTCAGCGGTTCGGAGCAAGTGCTCGATCTTTCGGATTCGCGCTTCCATGAGTCCCTGCTCGTTTTTGGCTGCGTCGTAATCGGCGTTCTCGCGGAGGTCGCCGTGTGAGCGTGCTTCGGCGATCCGGTCCTCGATCTCGTGACGACCGTCTGTCTTGAGCAGCTCCAATTCCTTCCGCATTTTTTTGAACGCGGCAGGGGTGAGGAAGGTGGTTTCTTCGGTCATGGGAAGTGGAAAGGGTAACCAACCGATCGTTCTTAGTTAAGTTTCACGTCATGTCCGCTACCCGTCTAACCCGGTACAGCCACGGCGCTGGCTGAGCCTGCAAACTCGGCGTTGCCGAGTTGGCGCAGGTCTTGCGTCCAGTCCATGGCCATCCCGCAACCGAACATCCTGATCTGTTGATCGGGTTGTCGGTCGCCGACGATTCCGGCGTCTATGCGCTGGGGGATGGTCGCGCCCTGGTGCAGACGGTCGACATCTTCACGCCCGTAGTCGATGAACCCTATGACTTCGGTCGGATCGCCGCCGCCAACGCCCTCAGCGACGTCTACGCCATGGGTGGAAATCCGTTGACAGCACTTACGTTTCTCGCCTGGCCCCGTGACGAATTGCCCTTTCAGGTCGCCGGCGACGTGCTCCGTGGTGGTCTCGATGTGATGGCACAGGCAGGTTGTACGGTGGTCGGGGGCCACTCCGTCGATGCTCCTGAGCCGATGTTCGGCTATGCGGTCACCGGACTGGTTGACGCGGGTAAGGCGGTCGCCATCTCCGGAGCCCGTCCCGGCGACCTCCTGTTATTGACCAAGCCACTGGGCATCGGGATCGTCACCACCGCGATCAAGCGGGGCTTCTGTCCACCCGACCTGGCGGCGACGGCAATCGAACAGATGGCGGCCCTGAACTCCGTTTCCGGCGCTGCTCTGATTCCCGGCAACGCCCATGCCGCAACTGACGTCACCGGTTTCGGCCTCCTCGGGCATCTCCGTGAGGTATGTGAGGCATCCGGGGTCGGAGCGACCGTCCGCTTCGGCGAGGTGCCGGTTCTCGAAGGGGTTGGCGAACTGCTCGAGCAGGGCGCCTGGGCGGGTGGTTCGAAGCGGAACCTGGAATCGGTCGGCGACTTCGTGGACTCGAGAGATGTCGACATCCGTATCCTCGTCGACGCCCAGACCTCGGGAGGACTCCTCGTCGCCCTCGACCCATCGGACGTCGAGGACTATCGGGCGGCGGTTCCCGGCGCCGTGACGATCGGTGGGTTCAATGAAGGCGGCGGCATCGAGGTAGTTTCGTAATCGGGTCCCGGGTTGACGGTAGCGGCCCCGCATTTGCCAAAATGACTCCGATGGATCCACGACAACGTCTCGAATCGATTGCTGATGCTCTGTCGATACCACGCGTTGGGAGACACATATTCCTTTGTGCTGACCAGACCACTCCGAAATGTGCCCCGCGCGAAGAAACGAGCGAACTCTGGTCCCATCTCAAGAGGCGTCTGAAGGAACTCGACCTCACCTCCGCTCCGCCCATCTGGTATGGCAAGCCAGGTGTCGAGGCCACACCGGTCCCGGCGGGCGACGGGTCGGTGTTGCGAAACAAGGTCGATTGCTTGAGGATCTGTGAACAGGGGCCGATCGCCGTGGTCTATCCCGAGGGCACCTGGTACGCGCATCTGACCATCGAGAAGCTGGACCGGATCATCCAGGAGCATCTGATCGACGGGAATCCGGTCGAGGAGTATGTATTTGCAACCGGGAGTCTCGAGTCGTGAGATTCCTGACGAAGTTGCTCGTGGCGGCCTTGGCGGTCCGGGCCCTCCTCCCTGTCTTGATCCCGAAGTTCAAGCAACCCCAGGTTCATCCCTGGAGACAGCCGGGTAGGACCGTATTCGTCGGTGACAGCGAATTCCTGGTCAGGGAGGCCGGCCCCGAGACCGGTGATCCGTTGCTGGTTATTCACGGTCTAGGCGGTTCCTCGCTGGCGGAGTGGTACGAGGTTGCCCCGCTTCTGGCGGCACATCGACGTGTGATCTTGCTCGACCACCGTGGACATGGACTCTCAGTGCTGTCCCGGGGGCCATACGAAATCAGCGACCAAGCCGACGACATCGCCGGTGTGCTCGACCAGCTCGGCGTGGATACGTGCGACGTGGTCGGGTATTCACTGGGCGGCGCCGTTGCCCAGGAACTGGCCCATCACTATCCCGGCCGGGTCAAGAAAATGGTGCTCGTCGCCACCTTCACTTATCACCCGCAACCCCTCCGCACTTTGCGTGCGCTCGGAAGTGTCCTGGTGCGCGGGTTCGAGCGCATATTCGGATTCGGAACACCGGACGTGCGGGCGGGCTATCTGCTCGCGACCGGGGCCGTCGCCCCCGAACATGGCCGCTGGTTCTGGGAGGAAACTCATCGTCGCGACGTAGACGCCGGCGCTCAGGCCTCGTTGGCCATGCTCCGTTTCGACTCACGTGAGTGGCTCGGTCGTTTGGACACCGACACTTTGGTTGTGATTCCAACCGAGGATCAGCTGGTGCCGGTCTCGTGGCAATACGAGCTCGCATCTTCGTTGCGAAATGTCACCGTCGTCGAGGTCGCCGGTGCCCGACACGAGGTCCCCTGGACCCATCCGGTCCGATTGGCGGGGGAGATCGACGATTTTCTAGCCAGATAGTGGCTTGAGGATCAAGATGTTGGCTGCCGCTTCGGTGACCTGGTCGCTCTCCCACAACATCGGGTGTTGCTCGCCATCGGTCCACATGTCGATCATGTCCGCGTAGTTTCCGTGGAAGGCATGGCCCGACTGACCGGTGGTATGGATCGATGTCGAGCCGGCCAGGTCGCCAAGGTCGATCACCATCCGCATCGAGGGGACCCAGTCGACTTCATACCCGATCGTTGCGTTCCATCCCACAGAGTTGATGATCGAATCGCTGCCCGCCACCCGATTCGGGGCCGACCGGTTGAACAGCCATTCCACCGGGGCGATCCCCGATTGGCCCAGAGTCTGATTCTCAAACGAGGCGAGGTGCAGGTCGCCCCAACGCCATTTCTCACTATTGGAACCAAGCAGCCCGGTCATCTCGAAGTGGGCTGATGCCATCGCCGCCTCCATGATTTCGTTGGCCGACTCGACTTCGGGGGTGTCCCGGTTGTCCCAAAACGGGTCCTCAGGTGTGTTGACCAGGTTCGAGACGACCTGGAACCATCGACTCCCACCGACGGGGTGCTCGTTCTCAGGTAGGTCGTCGCTGAATATCAGATCGAGCAGGTGACGCCAGGTCGCCTGATACGCCGCCGCTCCCGGGGAGTCTGTTCCCACCTGGAGACCACTCTTACCGGGAGACCATGCTTCGAGCATGTCCTGGATCTCCAGGACCTCGGGCTTTTCGGTGGGTGCCGTAATCAATGAGGGGACGATATTGGCGGCTCCCCCATCGCGGTTGTCCATCTGCATTCGTTGCACCGATGCGACATCGTGGCCCTGGGATTCATTGATTAGCTCCTCGATGCGTACCGCCCGGTAGCCGTAGGCGCCGTCTCGCCCGATGAAGGGCAAACTGCCCGCAGCCAGGACCGGCTGGTTGGCTGTGGCTATGTAGCCCCGTTCGGGATTGAAGATGAAAGGCATCTGGTCAAAAGGCACTGTGCCAACCCAATCATTGGCAGTTTCCCATCCCGGCACCGGCCGGAGTCCGTCCGAGTTGGGACGCACCGGTATCTCCCCTGTCGACTGATATCCGATGTTCCCGCTGCTATCGGCATAGACCAGGTTTTGGGCGGCGACGTCCCACATCGACGCAGCGGTGCGGAATTCCTCCCAGTTTGAGGCGAGGTTGATCGCGATGATCGACTCCACCAGGGTCGAGGGCCCGAGCGATGTCCAGGCCAGGGCGACACCGTACCCCTCCGAATATTCGGTGGCCGGTTCGGTAATTTCATCTGCGCCGCCGTGCAAACCGGAGATTATCGGCCCGTGTCGGGTGGTATAGATGTCGTAGGTCTCCGGGTCTCCTCCTGCGATTTCGATCGTCTCCGATCGCACCTGCATGTCAACCCACGCACCGTCGACCTCGTACTGGCCGGGGTCTTGCGGGTTGAGCTTCTCGATGAAAAGGTCCTGTGTGTCGGCGGCCTCTGTGGTGACGCCCCAGGCGATCGTGGAGTTGTGCCCGATCACGACTCCGGGAGTTCCCGCAAAGGTAAAGCCGACAACGTCAAAGGGGCAATCGGGGCCGATCGGGGTGCAGTGAAGCCCGATCTCGTACCAGATGGATGGCATTTGATTTGGCAGGTGGGGGTCGTTGGCAAGAATCGGCATTCCGCTCGCGGTACGAGCTCCGGAAATCACCCAGTTGTTGGATCCGATTCCTTCGAAGCCACCGCCGGTTAGCGAATTCACGGCCCGGCGCCCGGTGTCGGCCGAATGCAGGGCGATCATCGCGGCGTCCGGAACTTCGACGACCGGCGGCGACCACAAACCGGCTCGGAGTTCGTCGGGAACGATGACCGGGTGATTGTCGGGATAGGGAGGAAAGAGCTGCTCGACTTGCTCGACCGTGAGCGTTTCGGCCAGGACGGTCCGGGATACCTCGTCTGAGAAATTGCCGCTCAGGTCCCATGACATCACCTTCGCCCAGGTGAGCGTATCGATCGGGCTCCACGGCTCGGGCTCGTATCCCGGAGCTGATAGGGGCAGGATTGCGTACTCGAGGCTGAGGCTCGCCCCCTGGTGGTCCACGAGATAGGCGTTGATCCCGGCGGAGTACCACTCCAGGATGTTGCGAGCCTGCTCTGACATCATCTCGAGTTCGACTTCGGCGGTGCCGGCGAAGTCGAAAGCGCGAAGGAACTTGTCAGTTTCAACCTGGGAATCACCAAACATCTCCGACAGCCGCGCCGACCCGATGTGACGCCAGAAGTCCATTTGGAAGAAGCGATCCTGGGCTTCGACATAACCCTGGGCCCTGAACAGGTCGGAGACAGTACTGGCATAGATGTGGGGAATCCCATATTCATCTCTAATCACCTGCACTTCGGTACCCAGTCCGGTGACTTCGACTTCCCCATTGAGCTGGGGGAACGAAGCACGAACTGTGAGGAAGCCAAATACTCCGAGACCGACGACCAAAACGAGCAGAAGAATCAAAAGACGTTTCAGCCAACGCATTCGCCGAGACTACCCAGCACTACCAGCACTTTCCGTTATCGCCGGCGGGGCGGATATCGTTGCGCGGTGAAAATCCCCGTCATTCTGAGTGTGCTCGCCCTGGTTCTCGTCTCCTGTGGAATTGAAGTGTCGGAGCCCACCACGGTGGCGACAACGGCTGGCAGTCCTGTCACGTCGACGACAACCACACAGCCGACCACGACGACCAGGGCCCCGGATACGACAACTTCCACCGCCCAGGAACCCGACATCGTGATTTCCGGCGGAACAGCCGACGACCCGGCCATTTCGATCGAAGGGCATGATCTCTTTTCCTTCGCCCTCGGCGACGAGGTGTCGATTCGAATCCAATCTTCGGTCCCTGGCGAACTCCACGTACACGGTTACAACATTTTCATAGACCTGGTCGCGGGCGAGACCACCGATGTGGAGTTTTTGGCCGGGATTCCGGGCATTTTCGAAGCTGAACTCGAAGACACACACACTCTCGTGTTTGAGGTCGAGGTAACCCCTTGATAAGACGCCTCCCGGCAGCAATTGTGGTTGCGGGAGGCCTGGTATTTCTGTCACCGGGAATTGCTCTCGCCCACGGTATCGGGGGCCGCCTTGACCTCCCGGTGCCTCTCTCCTATTTCGTGGTCGCGGCCGCGGGTGTCCTCGTTCTGTCTTTCGTGGCCCTTGCGCTTCTCTGGCCCGAACCCAGGCTCAATCGCCCGATAAGCGAACGGCGGTTGGTTGTCATACCTCGCTGGCTCGGTGTCTCGCTGGGGGCTGCCGGAGTCGTGGGCTTGCTGTTGGTGGTGGGCCAGGTCGTCCCGAGTCTGCTGGGAATAGAACAGGTTCGTGGACGGCCCACGATTGCCCCGGTCCTGGTATGGGTGGTGATGTGGCTCGTCATCCCGTTCCTCGCCGCATTTATTGGAAACTTGTACCGGGCGATCAACCCCTGGGGTTCCATCGGATCGGCGCTCCGGATCGGTGAAACCGAGAAGAATGCCCTGCTCGACCGATTCGGGATTTGGCCGGCAAGCGTGGCTCTCGTCGCTTTCGCATGGTTTGAGTTGATCAGCCCCGATTCGGGCAGTCCGGTGGCATTGGGTTGGGCGGCGATCATATATTCGGGCTACTTGTTCGGTTCGATGGCGCTGCTCGGCCGGGAGACCGGGTTGGTTGTTGCCGACTTGTTCACGGGCTACAACCGCATCATTTCGGCCATTTCACCTCTCGGGCGGGATGGCGATGGGTATCTGGTGTGGCGCGGATGGCTCCGCGCCCTGCCCGTCCTGGCCCCGTGGCCCGGACTCACGTTCTTCGTATTGGCGGCGATTGGCACCGTCACCTATGACGGGGCCAGTGGAACGGTCTGGTTCCGTGCAGCAACGCAAAGCCTGATTCAAAGCCCTCTGGGCCAGACCGTCCTGCTACTCGGGTGCATCGCGGTGGTGTCTGCCGCCTACTGGTCGGCCTCCTGGCTAGCGGCGCGACTATCCGAAGGAACAGATGCGGGCAGGGTGGCACGACGATTTGCCCATACCCTGGTTCCCATCGCCCTCGCCTATGCCGTCGCTCACTACTTCACCCTGATCATTTTCGAAGGCCAACAGCTGTTCTCCTCGATCTCGGATCCGTTCGCTCTTGGTTGGGACCTCTTCGGGACTGCCGATCGGCCGGTAGATTTCTTCATCACGGCGACCGAACCGATCTGGTACTTCCAATTGGCCGTGATCGTGGTCGGCCACGTGCTCGGGGTCGTCCTGGCCCACGATCGCGCTCTGGTCGACTTCGGGCCGGACGCGGTCAGGTCCCAATATGCAATGCTTGTGCTCATGGTGGCCCTGACGTCGCTCGGATTAGTGATTCTCGCCGGATGAGAACGTTGGCCCACTACGGCGGTATCGATGAGGTCGGGATGTTTGTCGTGCCTGCTCTACTGGCGCTGTGGGCAATCCGGTGGGCTGAGAAGCGCGCGCGTGCGAGAGCATCTGCTGAGGTCGGCAAGGACGACGAATAGTGCCTGATTCCTGGATACGGGTACCGTGGTCGCCGTGACTGCTGAGACCATTCCTTCGGTCAAAGTCGACCTGCCTGCCCGGTCCCGCATTGGCGCCTATGTCGCGCTGACCAAACCGCGAATCATCGAGCTCCTCCTGATCACAACGGTTCCGGCAATGGTCCTCGCTGCGGGTAGATGGCCGGGCTGGTGGTTGGTGGTTGCGACATTGTTGGGGGGAACGCTGTCGGCAGCCGGGGCAAACGTCCTCAATTGTGTCTACGACCGTGATATCGACGAGATCATGCGACGGACCAGATCGCGGCCTCTGGCCCGCCAGGAGGTGGAGCCGGACAGGGCTCTCATCTTCGGAATCGTTCTTGGTTCTGCCGGGTTTTTCGTCCTCTGGTCCACGTCGAACCTCCTGGCAGCCCTGATCAGCACTGCGGCCCTCTTGTTCTACGTTTTCGTCTACACGATCGGGTTGAAGCGCCGCACACCACAGAACATCGTCATCGGTGGTGCCGCCGGGGCAGCACCTGTTCTCGTCGGTTGGGCTGCCGTGACCGGGACACTTGCACTCCCGGCATGGATCCTCTTCTTTGTGGTCTTTTACTGGACGCCTCCCCATTTCTGGGCACTGGCCGTGCGGTATCGATCTGATTACGAGCGTGCCGGGGTGCCGATGCTTCCGGTTGTTGCCGGTGTCGAGGCGACGGCGAGACGGATGTTGCTCTACGCCGCACTGATGGTGGGTGTGTCGTTGATCCTGGTTCCCACGTCCGGCATGCGATGGATCTACCTGGTTGCGGCACTCGGCCTCGGCGGTTGGTTTCTGTACGACACCTGGGCGGTTTACAAAGACCCGGACAAGGCGATGCGCCTCTTCACCACATCGACCGTTTACCTTTCAGCTCTGTTCGCTGCGGTGATGCTCGACGTGCTGGTCAGGTGATGAAGGTCCGGTTCCTGGCATTCGGGTTGCTCTGCGCTGTGGCATCCGCCTGTAGCTCGACGACGACGCCGTTGGCGGTGGTGGCTTCGAGTCCATTGTCGATCGGCACCGGCGAACAGCGACTTCTGGTCGCACTCGTCGACGTCGCCACCAATGAGTTCCTCGCAACCGAAGACCGGGAAGCCACGCTCTTGCTCCGGGACGAGAATGGGACGCCGGTTGGTACGTACGATCTCGAGTTTGTATGGACCGTGCCCGACGAGCGCGGGATTTACAGCACGACGGTCGACATTCCGGAAGCCGGCGTTTACCAGATCACGGTCGAGGCCGAAGGGTTCAACGAGAGCGGTCCCAGTGGGTTCACTGCGGTGGACGACCCCGTCAACATTTTCCGCGGCGAATCGGCCCCGGCGACACCAACACGGACGGTCGGAGAATTTCCCGATCTGGCGACGATCTCCTCAGATCCCGATCCCGACCCGGCCCTCTACGAGTTGTCGGTCGACGAGGCCGTCTCCAATGGCAGACCGACGATGATCGTTTTCGCCACACCTGCGTTTTGTGCCAGTCAGGCTTGCGGCCCGATGCTCGACCAGGTGAAGCGGCTCCGTCCCGATTATCCGGGCGTCGACTTCATCCATGTCGAGGTGTACCAGGATCTCCAGGTGGAGTCAGCCACCGACCTCGTCGTGGTGGACGCAGTTGAAGATTGGGGGCTTCCCAGCGAACCGTGGATGTATGTCGTTGATGAGACGGGCATCGTCTCTTCCCTCTTCGAGGGGGCTGTTTCCGATAACGATTTGGCTAATGCCCTCGAGGATGTGATGGCAGGGTGAATCGCTTGCGGATGAAGTTGGTTGGCCCGGGAAAGACACCTTATGATGCCGGCGCAATGGTTCCAACCCCGAAACGATGGACACGCCTTCTGCTACTGGGCGGGATGTCGCTATTTCTGGCATCTTGTTCACTTTTCGAAGAGGTCGACCAACCGCTGACGACGTTTGATCCGAAGGGTCCTTTCGCCGAGCAAATCAATGGCTTGTTCTGGCCGGTGTTCTGGATCGCAGTAGTGGTATTTGTCCTTGTCCAGGGTGCAATCCTGTTGATCGTGTTCCTGTTTCGTGACAAGGGTGGTGAAAAGGAAGCCAAGCAGATCCATGGGAGCCCGAAGCTGGAAGTCATATGGACCGTGATCCCGGCGATCATCCTGGCTGTGATTTCGGTGCCGACCGTTTCTGCGATATTCGAACTGACAGAGTGCGGGTCCGATGCTATGGAGGTCGAGGTCATCGGTCATCAGTGGTGGTTCGAGTTCCGCTATCCGGAGGAGGGGATCCAGACCGCCAATGTCATGGTGATCCCGGCCGGGCGTGAGGTGTGCGCCCAGATGACATCAGACGACGTGATCCACAACTTCTGGATTCCCGCACTAAATGGGAAGCGGTATTTGATCCCGGGCCAGACCACTCTGCTTCGGCTTCAAGCCGACGAGCCGGGGGAATTCTGGGGGCACTGCGCCGAGTTCTGCGGGCTCTCCCATTCCCTGATGCGCGCCAGGGTGCAGGCCGTCAGCGAGGCCGACTACGAAGCTTGGGTAGAGGGCCAGCTCCAGCCGGCTGCGCTCCCTGCCGAGGGCACCCCGGAGGGGGACGGGTGGGAGATCTTCCTGTCCAAGGGCTGTACACAATGTCATACGGTCGTCCACGAGAATGAAGCAGATTCCAATATCGTGGCCGCCGGCAATTTCGAAGGCCCCAATTTGACCCATTTTGCGTCGCGGAATGTCTTCGCCGGCGCCGTCCTCCCCGAGGAGGGTGAGACCTACGATGAGGCCCTGAAACGGTGGTTGGCCGCCCCGCCGGAGATCAAGCCGGGCAGTTATATGCCCAACCTGGCCCTGACAGAACAAGAGATCGACTCGTTGATCGCCTGGCTGGGGAGCAACAAGTGACCGCCACCGCCGAGCGACCCGCCTCAACTGTCTTCAGGAGACCGAAGTCTTACACCGGGTTCTGGTCGTGGATCACAACAGTCGACCACAAGAAGATCGGGATCATGTATGGATATGCCGCGTTCTTCTTCTTCATCGTCGGCGGCGTGGAGGCACTACTGCTCCGGATCCACCTTGCTCAGGCCAACTCGGAATTCCTGACTGCCGGGGCGTACAACGCTCTGTTCACGATGCACGGAACGACCATGATTTTCCTTTTCGTGATGCCGGTATCAGCAGCGTTCATGAACTACATGCTCCCCTTGCTCATCGGTGCCCGCGACGTGGCCTTCCCCAGACTCAATGCACTCTCGTGGTGGATCTTCCTGTTCGGGGGAATCTTTCTCTATTCCACTTTCATCTTCGGATCCGCGCTGGCGCCGATCGGTGTCGACGGAATCGGCGGAATAGATGGAAACCTTCCGGTGGGCGGAGGCCCCGGCGGTTTCAATTTCCTCGCCGACGCTCCCGACGGAGGATGGTTCGGCTATCAACCCAACGCCGGGCCGATCTATTCGACAGGCACCGCACTCGATTTCTGGGCGTTGGGACTTCAGATCCTCGGCCTCGCATCCCTGATCTCCTCGGTCAACTTCATCGTCACCGTTTTCAACATGCGGGCGAAGGGGATGCGTCTTCTTCGCATGCCCGTCTTCGCCTGGATGTCAACCGTGACCGCCTTCTTGTTGTTGTTCTCCCTTCCCATCATCGCCGTGGCCCTTTTTATGGTCACCTTCGACCGTCAATTCGGGTCACTGTTCTTCGACGCGGCCGGGGGTGGGGACCCCATTCTCTGGCAACACCTTTTCTGGCTCTTCGGCCACCCCGAGGTCTACATCCTGATTCTCCCTGCCATGGGCATGGTCTCGGAGATCATCCCGGTGTTCTCGCGGAAGCCACTGTTCGGATACTCGGCGGTTGTCTTTGCGGGCGCCGCCATCGCTTTCCTCGGTTTCGGCGTTTGGGCGCACCACATGTTTGCCTCCGGAATCACCCCTGTCGCCCAGGCAGCTTTCGGATTGGCGACCATGACTATCGCCATCCCGACTGGTATCAAGATATTCAACTGGCTGGGTACGATGTGGATGGGCAAGATACGTCTGGCGACGCCGATGCTCTTCGCAATTGGTTTCGTGGCGATGTTCACCATCGGTGGGCTATCCGGTGTGACCCATGCAGTCGTCCCGTCCGACTGGCAACAGACCGATACCTACTACATTGTGGCCCACTTCCACTATGTCCTCTTCGGTGGCGCCATTTTCGGGATTTTTGGCGGCCTCTACTATTGGTACCCCAAGCTTCGTGGTCGTCTCATGAGCGAGAAGCTGGGCAAGCTCCACTTCTGGCTGATGTTCATCGGGTTCAATCTCACATTTGCCCCGATGCATTGGCTCGGCTTGCAAGGGATGGTCCGGAGGACTTGGAAGTACGCACCTGAAACCGGTCTCGAACCGTGGAATCTCGTGGTCACCATCGGCGCCTTCATCATCGCCCTCTCGATTGCAGTTTTCATGTACAACTGGTGGGCTTCGAAGAAGCGGGGGCAGCCGTCGGGCCTCGATCCCTGGGACGCACGGACCCTGGAGTGGACGATCCCCAATCCGACTCCTGAGTACAACTTCGCTGTCGCACCGGTGGTGAATCAGTTGGACGACTTCTGGCATCAGAAGTATGGCCACGATGACGAGGGCCGGGCCGTCAGGAGACCCGAGGCCGACACGCTGATCGCTTATTACGAAGACGTCGGGCTCAACCCGCCGGTCCCGATTCATCTACCCGCGCCGTCATATTTCCCGATTGTCATGGCCGCCGGGCTACCGATCATTTTTTACGGCGTGATCTATCACCAATCCATGGTCGGCAAGATCGCCATGGTCGTTGGCGCGCTGATCTCACTGTCCGCATTGATTGGATGGGGAATCGAACCTCTGGAAGAAGCCATGAAGGAACCGCACGAGGAAGCCTATGAGGAGCCTCAGGTAATGGTCGAGGAGCCGGGCAACGAGGTAGATGATGAGTGACCTCGCCCACGACGTCGGCCCGTTGGACGGTGAACTGGGTCATCACGACGAACATGAGTCGACCGGTATCGACAACCGCAAGCTCGGAATGTGGATCTTCCTCAGTTCGGAGTTTCTCTTTTTTGGGGCCCTCATCTCCAACTATCTCCTCTATGCCAACCGTGGAGGCTTCCCCGGCACTTATCCGGCTGAGATCTACGACATCCCTTTCACATCGGTCAGCTCCTTCGTCCTTCTGATGAGCTCATTGACGATGGTCCTGGCGCACAACGCATTGAGCCGCCACGACCAATACGGGGCCCGGACGTGGCTCTTCGCCACCGCCGCCCTGGGAGCGATCTTCATCGGCGGCCAGGTGTTCGAATTCACCGAGTTCATAATCGAGTACGACATGACGCTCTCCACCAACCCGGCGGCATCTGCTTTTTATTTGCTCACCGGTTTTCATGGGGCCCATGTCGCCATCGGTGTGTTGATGCTCCTCTCCTTGTGGGGAATCTCGCGTCGACAGGACGGCTTGAGTGATAAGCACGGACTCAACCTCGAATTGGTCGGGCTCTATTGGCACTTTGTCGACATAATCTGGATCGTGATCTTCACCGTCGTCTACCTACTTTCGGTACCACCAGCATGAGTGACGAGCACGCCGCCCATCCGGCCCCGGCGATGTACTGGAAGATCGCCGTCGTGCTTGCCGGGCTCACCGCAATCGAAGTGGCCATGTATTACATCGATAGGGAACTGGGTCTGGGGTTTGCCAATGCCGCGATCCTCATTGCCCTGGCGGTGGCCAAGTTCATCATCGTGGTGGGCTGGTATATGCACCTTCGCTACGAGACGCCGATGCTCAACCGGTTTTTTACGGCAGGTTTCGTCCTGGCGCTCAGTCTCTACACCATTGTGTTGACCGCGTTGGGAGTCATCTTCGTCCAGGCCGTATGACGGTGTCGTCTGTGTCGGCCCGACTCGGGGTCGTCGGCATGGTGCTCCTGTTGGTCGCCTGCACACAATCTGAGGGGACGACCATTGGCGTCGTGACCGCTGTCGATGGAACGCTGGTCGAAATCGAGTCCTTCACCGTGTTGGCGGCGGGTACCGAGATAACATTTGTCCCGATCGAAGGACAGGAGTACGAATTCCCATTGGCCCACCTCCGGGAACATCAGCGAACGGGCGAGCTCCTTGTGGTTGACTGGGAACTTCGAGACAAAACCAAATACGCTATCTCCTTGACTGATGGTTGAGGAAGAAAGACCACAATGACGACCTCACAGCCGTTCGGGCGCTTCTTCTTGCCCGGCCCCACGGAAGTCCACCCCGACGTCCTCGCCGCCCAGACCAAACCCATGATCGGGCATCGTGGCCCGGCGATCGTCGAATTGATGCAAGACATCGAACCCGGTCTGAGCGACCTGTTCCAGACCGAGCGCACTGTCGTCGTGTCCACCTCGTCCGCAAGCGGCCTGATGGAGGGGGCTATCCGAAACGGGGTCATAGCCGGAGATGTTTTGAGCCTCGTCAATGGGGCATTCTCGGGCAGGTTCGCCAAAATCGCTGCCGCATGCGGTCACAATGTCGACCGGTGGGAGGTCGCCTGGGGGTCGGTTCATTCCCCCGACGAATTGGACTCCCGTCTCTCTGCCGGGGCCTACGACGCCATCACCCTCTCGCAATCGGAGACGTCAACCGGAGCACTCCAAGATCTAGAATCGATTGCCGCCGTGGTGGCCAGGTTCCCTCAAACCCTGTTGCTAGTCGATTCAGTCACCGGTATTGGCGGCGTGGAGACCCGTACCGACGAATGGGGCATCGACTTCATCCTCACCGGCTCACAGAAGGCAATTGCACTTCCTCCCGGCCTGGCATTCGGCGTCGCCTCCGATGCCCTGCTCGACCGTTCCAAGGCCGCCCCTAACAAGGGTTGGTATTTCGATCTGGTCGATCTGGTCGACCAGGCGCAACAGCACCAATCCCCGGCGACTCCGGCCGTGTCATTGCTCTATTCCCTCCAGGTGCAACTTCATCGGATGTCTTCCGAAGGTATGAAGGCCCGGTGGCAACGCCACCTCGACATGCAGGCGCGGACTTTTGAGTGGGTCGAAAGCATGAAGAGCGACGGAATCGGGGTCGGAGTCTTCGCCGGGGAAGGCCACCGTTCCCCGACAGTCACGTGTGTGTCGATGCCTGATGGCGCCGGCGCTCCCGCCCTCGTTGATCGGGTGCAGGATGCCGGGTGGGTGATCGGGGGTGGCTACGGGAAGCTTTCCGAGTCGACGATTCGCATTGGCCACATGGGCGATCACACCGTCGATGAACTCGACGGACTGCTCGAAGTGGTCGGCGGTGCGCTTCGTTGACATTCTTCGTCCTGGTCACCGACAAGGTGGCGGAATCCGGTCTCACGGTATTGAACCTGGATGACCGATTTTCCGTTGCCTACCAACACGACTCCACCTCCGAAGCTTTCTCACAAGCCCTGAATGACGCCAACGCCCTCATCGTGCGGAGCGCGACGACGGTCGATGCCGTGATGCTCGACGTGGGGCCAAATCTCCGGGTGGTGGGACGGGCCGGTGTGGGTGTCGACAACATCGATATTGCGGCAGCAACCGAGCGTGGTGTGGCCGTAGTCAACGCTCCGGCAGGTAACACCATCGCCGCCGCCGAGATGACAATGGCTCTGATCCTCGCAACGGTGAGACAAGTCGCCGCGGCTGATGCATCGATCAGGGCCGGCCGCTGGGATCGGGCCATCTTCAAAGGATCCGAACTTCGCGGACGTCGTCTCGGATTGATCGGGGCAGGTCGAATCGGGGCCGAAGTCGCAATACGTTGCCAGGCCTTTGGTATGGACGTGGTCATCTACGACCCATATCTGGCTCCGGAGCGAGCTTCGCAGATTGGATCCCGTCTCACCGATCTCAACGAGGTGATCGAGACAGCCGACATCATTTCGTGTCACGTGCCGCTCACCGAAGAGACAAGGGGGATGATCGATGCGGATGCAATCTCGCGTATGAAACCAGGGACATTTTTGGTAAACGCATCCCGTGGAGGTGTGGTCAACGAGTCTGATCTCGCCGGGGCACTTGCCTCCGGGCAGCTCGCAGGGGCCGGGCTGGATGTCTACGACGAAGAACCGCTGTCACCATCCAGTCCTCTGCTGAGTGCGCCCAACCTCACTTTGACACCGCATCTCGGTGCATCCACCCACGAGGCGCAAAATCATGTTGCGGTCGAGGTGGCGGAATACGTCGCCAGAGTGCTGGTCGATGGGGATGTGTCGATGGCCCTCAACCGGGCCGATCTCTAAACGACCAGCTGGTGGATGACAGCCTCAGTGTCTTCCTCGGTGTGTTCACCACCGACGTTGTTGAGGACGGCGAACACCAGGATCAAGACGATCCCGATCCCGGCCAGTGCCACCAGGAACTCACCTCTGCTGATTTTCATGTTTGGTCTGGAACCGGCCAGCGAGGCGAAGACGAGTACCCCGGATGAGGCGACGATTGCGATGATGGCTGCTCCGCCGGAACTTAGATGGTTGGAGCGAATCAACGTCCAAGCAAAAGGAAGGACCAGGGCGAGCAGCAAAACCACCCCGGCTAACGGTATTCCGATTGCGTTGGCGAGCCGCGCCCTGACGACGCCAACCTCGTCCGTGTCAGCGGTGTCCACGGCAACCGGTATTCCAAAAACCTGGGTCGCAATGGTCGTGGCCCAGCCCAGGAAGGCCCCGCCGACCAACATGACTGCAAGCGTTACCAGTACGGGCAACTGCACCAATTCCTCCGAACCTTCGACGGGGACGCCGAATCCATTGGCGAGCAACGCGCCGGCGCCGAATCCAAGGGCCAGACCGATGGCTGCCCCGATCCAAGCAGTAGAAGACTTCGATGATGACAACGCCATCCCCGGGTCTGTCCAACCGGCGGCGGCCCTGGCGAGCGACGCGACCATGGCCCCGAAGACCAGACTGGCCAGGGCTATGCCGATCATCACGGACTGACTGTTTGCCACCAGTACCGGCCGCAACACCTCTTCGCCGGCCACAGTGGCGTTCTGCGACCACCAGGAGGTGGCCGCGACAAAGGCGAAGAGCCCGAGGACTGCTCCGGTCCAAACCCCTACCCTGCCCGCCGTCCTCAGTCGATGAGATAGGTCGACGGGCTCAAGCGGCTTCGATTCTTCGACAACCGCTACAACTGTCGCCGCGGGCTGCGCTACCTCGAGTGGGATGGGCGGTGGCGCGGGCAGTTCGGTGGTGACTTCCGGTGCTGCGGCCTCCGCGGGCGGCGGGTCCGCCTGGGGAGGAGGGGCTTGGGCGGCGGGCATTGGGGCACCGCCCGACCATGCGGAGAGAACATCTTCGGTGGAGGTTCCGTTGGCTGCGGCGCGGGCGGCGGCAGAACGACTGATCAGGTCGGCCGGGGTCCCCAGGGCCTCGGCTACTGCGGTCAATAGATCACTCACGGGAGTCGACTTTAGCTATGTTGAACCTGCTGATTGTCGTTAGGGTCTTCCCGTGCTCGCAGTCATCACCTACCCGCCGATTCCCATTTTTGAGGTGGGCCCGTTGCGACTCTCCCTGCATGGCGTGTTCGCTGCCCTCGGGTTCATCGCCGGGGCGTGGCTCACCACCAGGATGCTCGGCCGGAGAGGCTTTGACACAGAAAAGTATCAATCAGCGCTCACGTGGGGCCTGATCGGCGCCCTCCTCGGTGCCAGGTACTTCACCGCTCCGGCACAACTCATGGACGGGGCGACTCTCGCCGAAGCCTTGAACCCGATCTCCGGCAACTTTTCGATCATGGGGGGATTCGCCGGTGGAATCATCGCCGGGGCCATCCGAATGCGGATGGTCGGTCTGGCGGTATGGCCCACCCTCGACGTCGCAACTTTCGGCCTGGCAGTGGGGACAATCGTCGGTCGTATCGGCGACCTGGCGATTGTTGAGCATCTCGGCACCGCGACCACGGTGGCGTGGGGTTATGGGATCAAGCCCGGTTACGACGTGGCACCCCAGCATGACAATCTCGAATGTGTCGCCGCCGAGGCCGGGCCCGACGGTTTCTGCGGCATCTACCACCACGTCGCTGCGTATGACATGTTGGGGGCAATCGTCCTCCTGGGGGTTCTCTACTTGATCTACACCCGACTCCCGGTTCATTACGGGCAGATGTTCTTCATCTGGGTCTCCTGGTACGGCTTCCAACGGTTCCTACTCGACGCCCTCCGGATCGACAACGGAGACGCTGTCGTGGGATCTTTCACCTGGAACCAGGTGATCGGTTTCATCGCCGGGGTGGTTGGTTTGGGTCTGGTGTGGTGGATGGGCCGTAAAAAGGACCTGGTCACCCCCGAAGCCGACCGCATCCTGGCTGGCGCTGTCACCTAGCTCGCATTTTTTTCGTCGCGCCAGGCGATCCAATCCGCGACCATGGCCATGTCGTAGTTGGTGGTGCCGTCGAATCCGAGGGTGAAAAAAGTTGCGCCAGCCCGGTAGAGGTCGTCGGCTGACTCGACCCGTTTCGGGTTGGCCCCACACGATCGCTCGATCTCGGAGGGATCTCGCTCCAGCTTCCTGCACCATTCATCGAGGACCCCGTTCTTGTGGCGAATCCTCCCGGCATCGCCAAAACCGTGCCACATATCGGCAAACTCGGCTGTGTAGCGGAGGGTCTTCTTCTCGCCACCGCCACCGATCATGATCGGGATCTCCCGAGTCGGCGCTGGATTCAACTTCCTCAATCGGTCCTTGATCCTGGGGAGGGCCTGTTTCAAGTCGGCGAGTCGATACCCGGCGGTCCCGAATTCGTAGCCGTATTCGTCGTAGTCCTTCTCAAACCAACCCGCACCGATCCCGAGGATGAGACGGCCGTCGGAAGCGTGGTCCACCGTGCGCGCCATGTCGGCGAGAAGCTCAGGATTCCGGTAGGAATTGCAGACCACCAGGGCACCGATCTGGGCTCGCTCTGTTATCTCCGCCCACGACCCGAGCATCGTCCAGCACTCGAAGTGCTTCCCGTCAGGGTCGCCCGACAACGGGTAGAAGTGATCCCAGTTGAAGATGGCGTCCACGCCCATCTCCTCGGCCCTGATTACCGCGCGGCGGATATCGGCGAAGTCGGCGTGTTGGGGTTGGAGTTGGACTGCTATTTTGACTTTGTGTGACAACGGATCTCCTGGTTGGCTGCTGCCCAACCCTAAACGTCGATCCCGTACATCGTGTCAATGATCAATGCATCGACCACAGCATTCAGAGCGTCCTTCTGCTCGGCGCCATTGTTGAGAGCGGTGTTGTACGTCTCCAGCTGACGGTGGGCGCTGGTCCCTTCCTGGACGATGGTTCGGGCATGACGTAGCTCGTCGCGCACCCCGAACTCGACTGCGTCATGTGCCAGGAGCTCGATGAACTCCTCGACCAGTTCGGAGTACTCGATCAATTGACCCTTCCCGAAGTCGACCATCGATCCATCCACTCCGTAACGCTGAGCACGCCACAGATTCTCTTCGATCATCATCGGGGAGTAGGTGCGCCAGCGTTGGTTTTCCCGCCGGAGACGGTAGAGATAGGCGAGGAGGGTCTGGTAGAGAGCGGCAACTGTCATCGCATCGTCGAGCCGTGTACAGACGTCGGATACCCGCATTTCGAGCGTCGGGTATCGGCTCGACGGTCGGATGTCCCACCAGAGCTTGGTCCCGTCCTCGATGAGCCCGGCGTCGACCAGAATCGAAACGGTCCTCTCATACTCCCCCCACGAGGCGAACTCCTCGGGAACACCGGTCCTCGGGAGGTTCTGAAAGATCACGAGTCGATAGGCGAGGAGGCCGGTGGGCTCACCAGCCCAGAACGGCGATGAGGTGCTCAGGGCGAGCATGTGAGGGAGCATGTATTTGACCTGGTTCATGAGGTCGATCCGGAGGTGGGGGTCTTCGATTCCCACGTGGACATGCATTCCGCAGATGACCAGTTGCCGGGCAACCTGCTGGTAATCCGAAGCGAGGCGCATGTACCGCGGATCCTCAGTTGTTTCCTGTTCCGACCAGTTGGCGAAGGGGTGGGTCGAGGATGCGATGATGGCTGCCCCATATTCGGTAACCACCGCATTGAGGCCGGTCCGCATCCTGGCCAGATCTGCCCGTGCCTCTGCGACTGTGGAACAGACTCTGGTCCCCACCTCGATCTGGGCTTTCAAGAATTCGTGGGTCACCTGAGATCCGAGAACGTTTTCGAGTGCCTTCCACATTGAATCTGGCGGCCGCTTGATCAAGTCGCGAGTCTCGCGATCTACCACGAGATATTCCTCTTCGATCCCGATTGTGAATTCTGGGCGCTCGATCATGACCGGACTTTAGAGTGGTGCGTCGTGCCGTGCTGAGTTGTGGACGGGAGCGGTAATCTCCGGAGATGCCAGATCTTGTGACGGGTGACGACGGTAAGCCACGTTGCAGTTGGGGTGTCTCGACCCCGGACTACCTGGTTTATCACGACACCGAATGGGGTTTTCCCGTTAGCGATGACTTCTTGCTCTTCGAGAAGATCTGTCTCGAGGGTTTTCAAAGTGGACTGTCCTGGTTGACCATTCTTCGCAAGCGTGAGGACTTTCGGAGGGTCTTCTATGACTTCGACTTCACCCGGGTTGCTTCGATGGGTAGCGAGGATGTCGAGAGGCTGCTTGCAGACCCGACCATTGTCCGGCATCGCGGCAAGATCGAGGCGACCATCAACAATGCCAACCAGTTGGCGGCGATGATTGCCGAATGCGGTTCCTTCGCAGCTTACGTTTGGGCTTATGAGCCCGGGAGGTCGGATCCGACTCGCTCGACCTCGCCGGAGTCGCTGGCGATGTCCCGAGATTTGAAGAGGCGAGGGTTCAGGTTTGTTGGCCCGACCACTGCTTATGCATTCATGCAGGCAATGGGCCTCGTCAACGACCATGTACCGGACTGTTTCGTCTCACCCATGGTGAGAGCGGCGCGCAGCGACTTTGCGGTTCCGGTTTGACCTGTCTGTATCGGTTTAGCTGCATTTAGCACGCAGGTACCTAGCGTTGCCGGGGTGACAACCGCAATTACCTCCGAACCGGTCGTGGTCCCGGTTCCGACTCATTGGCTCCGGGATGGGATATCCGGTCTTCTCTCGGCAGCATTGGCACTCGGCGTCTCCGAATTCGTAGCGGGAGCGGTTGCGACGTTGCCATCGATCGTGGAGAGTCTGGGTAACTGGGTCATCGACGTGGTCCCGAAACCGTTGAAGGATTTCGCCATCGAGACCTTCGGGACCAACGACAAGCTCGTATTGGCGATCAGCATTGTTGTCGTCACGCTCATACTCGGTTTTGTGGTCGGTGTCGTGGCCCGGAAGCGGTTCTGGGTAGCGATCACAGTGTTCATCGGTTTTGCGGTGCTCGGTGCTCTCGCCGGGGTGCGCAGCACGGGAGTATCGTTAGGTCTGGCCTTGATCCCGTCTGGTATCGCCGCCCTCGCCGGGCTGGCTTCGCTTCAGTGGCTCTACTCGCTCTCCGAACCGGCGGCCCCGGGGGAGACCTCGGGTTCGAGGAGGGCCTTTCTCGCCGGAGCCGGAGCGGTCTTGGGTCTTGCCGCTCTGTCGGCTGCCTTCGGGAGGAGTCTGATCGAGCGGGGAAAGGTGGTCGCTGCGGGACGGGCCGAGGTCGTGCTCCCGGCGGCCATCGACCCGGTGGCCCCGGTGCCTGCCGCCGCCGAGTTCGGGATTCCAGAACTCACCCCCGTGGTCGTCTCGAATCAGGACTTCTATCGAATCGACACTGCCTTTACGTTGCCCCGGATCGATCTAACGGAATGGCGTCTCAAAGTCGGGGGGCGGGTCGACAATCCTTACCAGATCGACTTCGACGAGTTGCTGGATATGGACATGGTGGAGCGGTACGTCACCCTGTCCTGTGTTTCCAACCGGGTCGGGGGAGACCTGATCGGCAATGCGAAGTGGTTGGGTGTCCCGCTCATCGACATTCTGAACCGGGCTGGCGTCAGGGACGATGCTGAACAGTTGGTGGGTCGATCGGTCGAATCCGACGGGTTCACAGTGGGTTTTCCTGTCGAGGTGGCGATGGACGGCCGTGATGCGCTAGTCGCCATCGGAATGAATGGAGAGCCCCTCCCCTTTGAACATGGTTTCCCTGCGCGTTTGGTGGTACCCGGGCTCTACGGATATGTCTCCGCAACCAAGTGGTTGGCGGAGATCGAGTTGACCGGGTGGGATGAATTCGACGCCTACTGGGTGCCGCGGGGCTGGTCCAAGGAAGCGCCTATCAAGACCCAGAGCCGTATCGACACCCCGACACGCGGAGCCAACATCGATTCCGGGGAACGCATCGTTGCCGGGGTCGCGTGGGCCCCGCATCGCGGTATCTCCATGGTCGAAGTCCAGTTGGGCCAGGACGCCGAATGGGTCATGGCTGAACTTTCCGAACCACTTTCCGAAGACACCTGGGTGCAATGGCAGGTTCCGTGGACCCCGGAGCCGGGGCGCCAGCTCCTCTCGGTCCGGGCCACCGATGGTAATGGCGACACCCAGACCGATGAATTGGCCCCTCCGGCGCCCAATGGGGCTACCGGCTATCACATGATCAGCGTGAATGTCTCGGCCGCATAGGGGTGCAGAAACCGGCTAGTCGGCGAGGTCGCTCGCCGATATCGCCCAGGCGAGACCGCTATCGGGATCACCTACGGCGAGCCGGAGGGCCCATCCCGAATCGGGACTGTTGTCGTCGAACCACAGCCACTCGAACCCGTTCACCGCGGCTCCGATGTCATCGGCCGGTGCGGGCCAGTCCATGTCAGACAACGATGCCACCACCCACCAGGCGAGGTATCTGCCGGCCGCCGCCCCCCGTCGATCTCCGTGGGCGCCACCCGAGGATGCCGTCCATCCCATGATCGCCAGGGCCCTGGAGGGGTCGAGCCTGACGATGTGGGCTTCCCTGAGGCCGAGTGCGGAGATCGCCTCGAGTGGCGTTCCGTCGACCGTCACGGTCTGGCTCCTCCCGTTGGACTGGGTGACCCATGGTTCGACGAGATCGTTGAGCGCCTGTTCTGAGATCGGGTCGTCGGCGATGCTGAACTCACCGGGAAGAGTCACCGTTTCCCCAGGGGGAAGTTTCGGCGATGGTGTCTCGATCCGGTCCGACTTATAGATGGGGACGCAATAGGTCGGTTCCCATTCCTGTATATCGGGGAGTTCCCCGACGTCGTCGACCCTGTCCCGACGGATGATCCGCTCTGCCGCGAAGGTCATCCGCTCCGGGCCGTGCTCCAGGAACGGCTCCATTTCTGCCCAAGTCTTTCGGCTGGCTGCCACCTCGGAAAGGGGTCCGAGGGTAAATCTCCCTCGTCCCTCCGCCACTACCGGTCCCGCCCATTCCGCCGGTGCCTCGAGGGCCAGACGGTAGCGTATGTGCTCATCGACGCCCCAGAGTTGCTTGCCCCTGGTAAGCGCCTCCTGGCAGCGCTGGCGGATCGATAGCAGTAGGTCCCAGTCCTTGACGGCGCAATATCCGTCAACGATCCGGAGCAACTCATCGGTATCGGAGGCCTCGATTGCATCGACGGTTCGTTGGTTGATCAAGCGGGCTCCGCACCTGTGGCGACCGGGCGTTCCGAGCGGGACCACTCCGAATATGACCCGGCATATATGTCCGGCATCGGGTACCCGGCAGCAACCATCGCCAACGCCGAATGGCAGGCATTGACGCCCGATCCGCAAGAGAAGACCGGGTCATCGAGATCTCCAAACACCGCTGTCAGGCGGTCACTTTCAGCGAATCTGTCTCCAACCAATGCCTCTGTAGTCGGCAGGTTCACCGCCCCGGGGATATGGCCCGGACGCGGGTCGACCGGTTCGTATTCACCCCGATAACGCTCTTGCGCTCTTACGTCGACCAATTGCCGTCCCGCCAACTCATCGATTTTGACCACGCCAGAGAAAGCAATAGGGCCCGGATACATCGAGGGCTCGGGTTCCACAGTGCCGGCTTCGACCGGCAGACCCGAGCCCATCCACCCCTGAATACCACCATCCAGGAGTTGTACTCGTTGATGTCCGATCGATCTGAGCATCCACCACATCCGAGCTGCGACTATTCCGGTGGCGTCGTCGTAGACCACCACGTCGGTGTCCTCGCTGATTCCGAGACGTCGCAGTGTTGTGAGAAACGCTCCGGAATCCGGTAAGGGATGACGCCCATCACGTCCTGGAGGACCGCTGAGGTCGGTATCCAAATCGACGAAAACCGCGCCCGGAATGTGGGCTTCGCCATAGGCGCGCCGTCCAAAATCTGGATCACCGAGGCGCCATCTGACGTCGTACAGGCCCCGCCGCGGCAACGTAGCGGCGAGAGATTCCGGTCCGACGAGCGGATATGCCATAAGCCTGTTTCACCCTTGGTCGATCTAGAGTCCGGCTCACATTATGGCCCTTTCCGAAAATGGCAGTCGTCCGACCTCTGTCGGGACCCGCCGGCTCTTACTGTGGTCCGGCCTCTGGCTCGCCCTGTGTGCCGGCGTCCTATTCATCGCTTGGGCGCACCTGCCGTTAGAAGTTGCGATTCACTGGAATGGTGCGGGCGTCGCCGACGGTTCTGCCCCGAAGTGGGCGGTCCTGGTGGTCGCCGCAGGGGTCATTGCCCTCGGGCTCTTGCTCAGCTTGCAGTTTCGGATTGGTTCGGAGCCCGCGATGGAGGCATTCGCGATCGTCGGGATGCTCGGTGCTCTTGGCCTCGCGATAACTCTGCTGACCGTTATCGCCAACTGGGGGGTTGCCGAGTGGACCGGAGCGGCACCGTTGTCGATCTGGGCGATAGTCGGTCTTTTTGTTATCTCACTGCTCGGGTTGTTGGCCGGAATTGTTCTCGGGCGGGAGTGGTATCCCATCAGAGATCTCCCAATGGCCGAAGGCGAAGACCGACTGGCGTCGGAGATCGGACCGGGCGAAAGAGTGAGCTGGGTCGGGAGGGTCAGGGTCCGTTGGATGGCCCTCAGCTTCCTCGGCCTTGGCATTTTCCTTCTCTTTGCGTTTCCATCAATCCCGCTCTGGGTCTTTCTCGGCGTGGTCGGGCTCGGCATCGTGATGAGTCAGGTCGAAGCGAATGTGACCAACGATGGCTTGCGGGTCCGGCTCGGAGGGGTTCCCGTCCATATGATCGGAGTAGACGAGATCTCATCGGCCCGCTCGATCGAGCTCGAACCCAAAGAATGGGGCGGATGGGGTTGGAGGGTATCTCCGGGAGCGTCGGCGATCGTGTTGAGGAGGGGTGAAGCCCTCGAAATAACCTTCAGGAACGGTCGCCGGTTCGCAATGACCGTCGATGACGCGGCGACGGGCGCCGCATTGCTGAACGGGCTGATAGATCTCGGCGTCTGAGCCCAATCATCTACTCCTCTTCGGAGCTGTCGGATGGTTGGGAGAATTCGGTGCCGAGATCAGAAAGAGTGGAGCCCACTGCGATTGCAAAGGAACTCACCGCCTGTTTGAGATGCTGGCGTGTTTCCGGGTCGCGCAACGCGTCGGCCACCGACTCCGCCACCTGGTCCCATACACCGACCAATGTGGCGAAAGCCGATCTGATCTCGTCTTCGTCGGGGCCATTGTCATCGGCCACCTTTCGGTAAGTCGATTTGAGACTTTCGCCCAGTTCGCTAAAACTCGTCGAGACCGATCCCCAGGGATCATCCGGTGAATCTGTCGTAGGATCTGTGTCGTGAAACTTCACCTCCTTGATGCTACCTACGAATTGTTCCGGGCTCACTTCGGGCGCAAAGACACCCTGGTGTCATCGGATGGCCGCGACATCCGGGCGACGATCGGAATAGTCGAATCGACACTCGGCCTTCTCCGTGAGCCGGGGGTCACCCACCTGGCGGCGAGTTTCGACACTGTGATCGAGTCGTTTCGCAACGAGATGTTCCCGGGGTACAAGTCTTCGCTCGGGATGGATGAGGTCCTGCTTGCGCAGTTTCCCATGGCCGAAGACGCTCTCGAGGCCATCGGTGTTGTCGTCTGGCGGAATGTCGAGTTCGAGGCCGATGACGCGCTGGCCGCCGCCGCCGTCAGATGGGTGGACGATGTCGACCAGGTTGTGATTTGCTCCCCCGATAAGGATCTCTGCCAGGCCGTGATCGGCGACAGGATCGTCACCTATAACCGCCGGGAGCAGAAGATCCTCGACGAAGCGGCGGTGGTCGAGAAATTCGGGATTCACCCGGAGTCGATTCCCGACTACCTCGCGCTGGTGGGCGACACCGCCGATGCTGTGCCCGGTCTGCCCGGGTGGGGCGCAAAGTCGAGTTCGGTCGTACTGGCAAAGTACTCACGACTCGAACTCATCCCGCCATCGCCGGCCGACTGGGGACTCGAAGTGAGGAGCGCCGACAAACTGGCGGAGACACTTCGAGACCGCTTCGACGACGCCCTGCTCTATCGGGAGTTGACCACGCTTCGACTGGACGTTCCCATCACCGAAACACTCGATGACCTGGAGTGGAAGGGCGTTCCCCGCGAGAAGTTCAATGCCTTCCTGGCGCCTCTCGGTATCGATCCCGAATCGATCCGGGTCGATAATTGGGCTGATTGATTATGCGGGGGACGACCCCCGCACCCCCGCCGTGAACCTCTCTCGGGTTCTACGCTGGGATACATGCGGGCACTCATCGGTCTTTGGCGATCAAGAATGTGACTCATGGGGACGGTGCCCCGCTACCTCGCTAGAATCTAGAGGGTCACCATCGCCGGGTTCCCAGATGACATCGAATCGGTCGTTGCAGTCCGAACACCGATAGGCAAGCGGGGTTCCATCTTCCACCTCTCCGTCAAGAGGGAGAAAGCTGATGAGATGGGCGGTACCCTCGCATTCGATACATGAGTATTCCGTTGGCGGGTTCCTCATGAAGTTGTCGTGGAGGCGGTCGGGCCGGCCTTTCGCGCCCGGGAGAGGATCAAGGCTCCAAGCACACCGGAGATAAAGGACCCGATGAAAATTCCCACCTTTGCCAGTTCGATCTGGTGGGGGTCAACGAACGCGAGACCGGCGACGAACAACGACACGGTGAACCCGATACCGGCAACGGCCGAAAGCCCGATGATGTGATTCCACCCCGTTCCCTGAGGGAGTCTTCCCATTCCGGAGCGAACGGCGATAAACGTAAAGAGCGAGATCCCGACCATCTTGCCGACGATCAAGCCCAGTGCAACCCCCAGCGCGATCGCCGAAGTCGCTGTTTCATTGATCGACGTGCCGCGGAAATCGACACCGGCGTTGGCGAGAGCGAAAAGCGGAACGATGACGTATGAGCTCCAGCTCACCAGGTTCTCCTCCATCCGGCTCAGCGGCGAGATCGACTCCTGGGCTGTGGCGATCATTGAGATAACCTCGTGTTCGGCCCGTTCCTGAGCGGCGGGAGACTCTGCCTCGAGTGGAAACTGATCGAGGATTCCCCTTGCCCGGATATCAAACTCACGCGGCTTGAAATACGGGTGTGCCGGGGTGAGGAATCCCAGAGCGACTCCCGCCAGAGTGGCATGGACACCGGATTCCAGAGTGAAGAACCAGATCAAAATTGCCAGCGGAATGTAGAAGATGAGTGCCCGAACCCGCGACCGTTGCGCCACCCACACCGCCGCCAGACCCGCAATGGCGAGGGCGAAGTAGCCGATGTGGAGTTCGCTCGTGTAGAAGACTGCAATGACGGATATGGCGCCGATGTCATCGGCGATGGCGAGGGCCAACAGGAACAACTTGGCTCCCGGCGGGACCCTGCTTCCCAATAAGGCAACCACACCTACGGCGAACGCGATATCCGTGGCCATCGGGATCCCCCAGCCGTGAGCCGCATCGGTGCCGGCATTGAGAGCGAAATAGATGAGTGCGGGGACGATCATCCCGCCGAGTGCCGCCATCACCGGAAGGGCTGCGGCCTTTCGATCGCGCAGATCTCCGAGAACGAGTTCTCGTTTGATCTCCAGCCCAACCACGAAAAAGAATATGGCCATCAGGCCGTCGTTGATGAGGTGGAGCACCGACTCGTCGAAGTGGAAGCCTCCCAGTTCGATGGTGAGATGCGTCTCCAGGATCGAGAAATAGGTCTCCGAAAAGGCGGAATTGGCCCAGATCATGGCGACAATTGCTGCAGCGAGGAGGACGATTCCCGATGAGGCCTCGACTCGGGTGAATCTGATGAATGGCCGGGCAAACGTCTTCGGCAGGAAGCGATCGGACGTCGCCCAGGTTTCGTAGCTCGGCTCCATCAGCTCAGCCGATGGTCTTTCCATCCGACTTGAGGTTCACACATGCCTCTACGACCCGGTTCGCCATCCCGGTCTCGGCCTTCTTCAGATACGACCGGGGGTCGTAGGTCTTCTTATCGCCGACCTCACCGTCGACTTTCAGCACTCCGGCGTAGTTCGAGTACATGTGGTCGACAATTGGACGGGTGTACGCGTACTGGCAGTCGGTGTCGACGTTCATCTTGATCACACCGTATTCGAGAGTCTCATGGATCTCTTCGAGGGATGATCCGCTTCCGCCGTGGAACACCAGGTAATGGCGGGCCGATTCACCAAACTTTGCGGCCACCGCTTCCTGACCGTCGCGAAGGATCTTGGGGTCGAGGCTCACCGAACCAGGCTTGTAGACACCATGGACGTTGCCGAATACCGCCGCTAGCAAATACTGGCCACGGTCAAAGGTCCCCAGCACCTCGGAGACGCGCACCATGTCTGCCGGTGAGGTGTATAGCTTGGACCGGTCGATATCGGTGTTGTCGCTGGCATCCTCGACACCGCCGACGATGCCGATCTCCAGCTCGAGGATGATGCTCAACCCGGCGCACTTCTCCAGGAGCTCAGAGGCGAGGGTCAGGTTTTCCTCCATCGGGAGCTCGGATGCATCGAGCATGTGGCTCTGAAACATCGGTGCGCCCCGATTCTCGAATCCTGCCCGGCTCATCTCGATGAGGGGACGTATGAAACCGTCGACCCTGTCGGCTGGGCAATGGTCGGTGTGAAGTGCGAAATTGACCGGGTACTGTGCGGCCACGGTGTGCCCGAACTCGGCGAGTGCAGCGGCGCCGACCGCCATCGACTTGTTGGACTGGCCTGATGCAAATTCGGCACCACCATATGAGATCTGGATGATTCCGTCGGATTGGGCTTCGGCGAAGCCCTCCATCGCGGCGAGCATTGTGCTCGACGACGTTACGTTGATCGCCGGAAGGGCAAATTTGGCGGAGCGGGCGCCGTCTAACATCTGCTGGTATTTGTCTGGCGACGCGATTGGCACGACGAAATACTAAGACCTTGCGCCAGGAACCGAATGTCGGATTGGGGTGTGGCGTTTTCCGACTGGCTGTCGGATGAGCTGCCCGATACTTTCTGAGCAATGGCAACGTCGTTGGAGCCGGCAATGACCCGAAAGCCGAGGAGTCTCGCCCTACGCGGGATCTATCTCGTGTTGGGTTTGATTTGCCTCGGATTCGCCGCGATCAGTTTCCTCCCTGGTGTGCCGACCTTTGACTTTGTCATTCTGGCGGCGTTCTTCTTCGCCCGTTCCTCAGACACCCTGCACAACTGGCTGGTCAACCACAAGCACTTCGGGAAGATGGTCACCGCCTACTCGGATGGACTGACTGTGAAGATGAAATGGTCTGCTGCAGTCGCCATCACCCTTTCTCTCGGTGCTTCGGTGTTTTTTCTCATCGAAGGCCGCATTCTCCGCACGATCCTCGCCCTCGTCTGGATCTATGCAATCTGGTTCGTCTTCTCCCGTCCCACGAAGTCCGGAGACCTGGACGAGAGTTAGTCTGACCGGATGCGTCTCGTCATCGCCCGGTGCACCGTCGATTACTCGGGGCGGTTGACGGCACATCTCCCAGAGGCCATCCGCCTGATCATGGTCAAGGCCGACGGGACCCTGGCGATCCACTCCGACGGCAACGCGTCGAAACCCTTGAATTGGATGGTGGCACCGAACAGCCTCGTCACCGAAGACGAGCGCTGGGTAGTCACCAACAAAAAGGGTGAGGAGCTGATCATTTCGATCGCCGAGGTCTTCGAGGATGTCACGCACGAATTGGGCGATGATCCAGGGTTGGTCAAAGACGGCGTCGAGGAACACCTCCAGATTCTTCTCGCCGACAAACCGTGGGTGTTGGAGGCCGGCCTCAGCTTGATCCGCCGAGAATATCCGACCGATATCGGTCCGGTCGACTTGCTTTGCTCATCCCCGGAAGGCGAAACCGTGGCGGTCGAGATAAAACGAAGGGGTGACATCGATGGTGTCGAACAACTCGCCAGGTATCTGGAGCGTCTCAATCTCGATTCCCGTCTCAGACCGGTACGGGGTGTTTTTGCGGCCCAGCAGATAGCACCCCAGGCTCGTGTGCTCGCCGAAGCCCGGGGAATCCACGCCATCGAGGTCGACTACGACGGACTCCGGGAAATCGAGGACACCGAGATGCGACTCTTCGACCTGCGCTGATGTTTTCGATCGTCATCTATCACCCCGAGATACCTCCGAACACCGGCAATGCGATGCGTTTGGCCGCGGTGACCGGTTGTCAGCTGCATCTCATCGAGCCACTCGGTTTTGATATGGACGATGCCAAGCTGAAAAGGGCCGGTATGGACTACCGGGACAAGGCAACCGTCACCGTCCATCCCGACGTTGAGTCCTGGCGAGAATCGGCGCGACCGCAACGGGTTTTCGCACTTACCGTCAGTGGTGAAAGCCGCTACACAGACGTGGAATTCGCCCCCGGGGACACCATGTTGTTCGGGCCTGAGTCGGTGGGCCTGCCCGACGACATCCAGCATCAATCGTGGGTCACCGAGCGGGTCCGAATCCCGATGGTGCCCGATGTCAGATCGATCAACCTGTCCAACTCGATCGCAATAGTCGTATACGAGGCCTGGCGGCAGGCTGATTTCAAGGGGGAGAAAGGCTTCTTCCCCCTTTGGGGGAAGTCCCCGTGACTCGGCGCAGCCGAGGCGCAGGGGGAAGGGGGTCTTGAGGTAGTCGCGAAACCGTATCCAAGGTTTCGGCACGGTTTCAAATCCCCCCTCGAGACCGTCCCCTTCAAGGGGACGGTCCCACTCCCCCCTGTCGATGCGTCTCGGCTTAGCCGAGACGATCCGGGGGAGAAAATGGTCTTGCCTCAGCTCGAGGAGACTTCAGCCAGCATCGAGAAGGCGATTGCTTCGGCGAGGGTCGCTTTTTCGACATCGGCGATGTCCTGGCTCTCATTGGGTGCGTGGATCGCTGACAACGGGTCGCCACATCCAATGACCAGGATGGGGGCTTCCGGGAACATCTCGGCAAAAGTGGCAATGAATGGGATCGAACCACCAGCGCCCATATGAACGGGGTCGGTCCCGTATGCCTCTTTGAAGGCTTCGCTCCACGCTGCCACCGTCTCGTTGTCGGTGTCGAGGGTCGAGGCTTCTCCACTTTCTGAGTGAATGAATTCAACCGTCGTCCCCCAGGGGGCATTTGCCACCAGATGGTCTTTTAGTTTCTGCAGGGCGGCGACAGAGTTCTCCCCCGGTGCAATCCTCATACTCACTTTGGCCCGGGCCACGGGCACCAACTGGTTGATGGCCTCGCTCACAGCGGGAGCGTCGAGGGCCAGTATCGACACCGCTGGCCTGGTCCACAGTCGGGACGGTATCGACCCGGTCCCGATTTCCTCCACGCCGTCGACAACTCCGGCCAGATGTCGGGCCAGGGCTTCAGGAACGTCGAGCCCCTCGACCTCTTCACTCACCAGGCCCGGGATGGCTACATTGCCTTCGTCGTCGTGAAGGGTGGCAAGGAGCCTGACCATTGCTGTCAGAGCATCGGGGAACACACCGCCCATCTGACCCGAGTGCACCGCAGAGTTGAGCGTTCGCACTTCGATCGTTACTGCCGCCAGACCCCGGAGCGAGGTGAGGAAAGCAGGTACACCGACCGCCCAGTTTCCCCCGTCCCCGATGACGATCACGTCGGGATGGAGGAGATCGGAGTACTTGTTGAGGATTTCTTCGAGCGATTCCGACCCTGCCTCTTCCTCGCCCTCGAAGAAGACCTGGACACCCACGGGCAGCTTGTCGCCGTGGGCGGCCACAGCACCGAGGTGCATGACTATCCCCGCCTTGTCGTCTGACACACCACGGCCGTAGATGCGACCGTCTTTCTCGAACGGCTCAAAAGGCCCGGTCTCCCATTCGTGGGCAGGGCCGGGCGGTTGCACGTCGTAATGGGCATAGAGAAGAATCGTCGGTGCCCCTTCCGGTGCCGGCTTCTCGGCAAAGACGGCGGGATTACCACTATCGACTTCCAATAGCCGGGCGTCGGAGTAGCCGGAGGCATCGAGAAGATCGACAATGTGTTCGGCCGCTCGTTTGACATCCGCCCGGTCGAATCCTGGGGCGCTGATGGAAGGGATTCGGACGAGGTCCTCGAGCACGGAGCGAAGGCGGGGCATGTCGGCGGAGACTGCGTTTCTCAGGGTGTCATATGGCATCGGACCAGATTAACGGGTACACGGACTCGCGAATCTCCCCGGATGCGCCATCATGAGGATGTGAAATTCAGCCTGTTTCGGATCCCGGTCGAGGTCCGACCATCCTTTCTGCTGATTGCAGCCCTTCTCGGCTTGCAGTCGAATCGTCTCGACCTGGTGCTGATCTGGGTCGGGGTCATCTTCGTTTCGATACTGATCCACGAATTAGGTCATGCCTTGACGGCCCGGCACTACGGGTCAGACGTTGCGATCGAACTCAACGGGATTGGTGGCCTCACGTCATGGACCATTCCGGAGACCGAAATCGGGCCGGGTCGGCGCGCTTTGATTGCCGCGGCCGGATCTGCCGTGGGGCTGCTCTTTGGCGCAGTGGTCTGGGCGGTTTCGACTCAATTCGGCCCCTATTCGCCCGTGGTGTCCTTCGGATTGGAGAATCTGATTCTGGTAAATGTCTTCTGGGGACTCCTCAACTGGCTACCAATCCGTCCCCTCGACGGCGGCCACCTGTTCACCTCGCTGTTGGAGAAGATCGCCCCCCGGAGCGGCGAGAAGATCGCCAATATCACCTTTCTCGCCATGGCCGCCATTTCGCTCATCGTCGCCATCAGGTTTCGACTCATCTTCGTGGCCCTGATTTCGGGGTGGCTGCTTTGGGGGGAGCTCACCCGGGGACGGGGCCTTGAACAGCCGGCGAGTATGCCGGTTTTCGATTTCAATGCCCCGACATTGGACCCTGCACCCGAAGAGTCACCGGTCGAGTGGGTCGACGTGGTTGACGACCCGACGGCGGAACCCGACAGCTAGCGTTTCGACCATGGATTTCTCATACAGCGATCGAGTTGTGGAGCTACAGGGGGTCCTACGCGGATTCATGGATTCGGATGTCTTTCCGGCTGAGGCGGTTTACCGGTCCCAGATGGAAGAGTCGGGGGACCCCCACTTCTACCCTCCGATCCTGGATGATCTCAAGGCATCGGCGCGCTCTCTCGGCTTGTGGAATCTGTTTCTTCCCGACGAAGAGGCGGGGGCCGGACTCTCTGTCTTGGAATATGCCCCGCTCGCGGAGGTCACTGGCTGGAGTCCCTCGATAGCACCCGAAGCCATCAACTGCGCGGCTCCGGACACTGGGAATATGGAGATCCTTCATATGTTCGGTACGCCCGAACAAAAAGAGCAGTGGCTTGCTCCGCTCCTCGACGGGGAGATACGCTCGTGTTTCTCGATGACCGAACCCGCCGTGGCGAGTTCGGACGCCACCAACATCCAGACGGAGATGCGACGGGTGGATGACGAATACGTCATCAACGGTCGGAAATGGTTCTCCTCAGGGGCAGCGTCGCCCCGATGCAAGGTTTCGATAGTGATGGGTGTGACCAACCCCGACGGCGAACCTCACCGAAGGCAGTCGATGATCCTGGTCCCGATGGAGACTCCCGGCGTATCCATCGTCCGAGAACCGACGGTGTTTGGTTACCAGGACCGTGGCGGTCACCCCGAGATCGAGTTCTCCGATGTCAGGGTGCCCGCCTCCAACCTGCTCGGCGAAGATGGCGGCGGCTTCTCCATTGCCCAGGCTCGCTTGGGCCCGGGCCGAATTCACCATTGCATGAGGGCGATAGGTGCCGCCGAACGGTGCCTCGACCTCATGGTGAGCCGGTCCAAAGAACGGGTCACATTTGGCAAGCCACTTGCCGAGCAAGGTGTGATCCGCGAGTGGATCGCCAACGCGAGGATTCGGATTGAGCAGACCCGTCTCCTTGTGCTCAAGACCGCATGGATGATCGATTCGATGGGCACCAAGGCTGCTCGCACCGAGATTGCTGCGATCAAGGTGGCCGCTCCCGAGTTGCTCGTCTACGTGGCCGACCGGGCAATGCAGCTGTTCGGCGCCGCGGGATTCACCGAAGACTTCCCCCTGGCCCAGTTGTATTCGATGGGAAGATGGCTCCAGATCGCCGACGGTCCCGATGAAGTGCACCGCCGATCGGTGGCGAGGGCCGAGTTGGGATAAATCCGCAGTATTTTGCGGTTTATCCAATCCAAGAATCGGGAACGAAACGAATTGACGTTGCGTTTACCTGTATCACCTCAAGATTGGTGTTGAAATGATCCAATTAGTAGCCGAGCCCTGGCGGGATTCAGCCGCCTGTGTTGCCGTGACCAACGAAGTCTCCTTCTTTCCCGACCCGACCGACCTGGTCGGGGTTTCCCGGGCCAAGGCCATTTGTGCCACCTGTCCCGTAGCCGCCGAGTGTCTCACCTGGGCGATTGAAACCAATCAGACCGAAGGAATCTGGGGTGGGCATACCCCCAAGGAGCGTCGCGGCATACGACGTCGTTGGATGGAAGAGATCAGAAAAGCGTCCTAGGGCTATTCGCTCTCGGGGTCTACCCCGATATTGACCAGGGCGTCACCCGGGTTGACTTGTGGATTGAGCGAGCGTCCAATAGCCCACCCGGTTGCGGTTGCCCGAACGGACGTAGGCCTATAACCGAAGGCATCGGATATCTCGGCGACGATGTCGCCCTCCTCGATGCGCTCGGAGAGCTTGGAGAACACCTTCACGATCCCACCCCGCCGGGCCCGGACCCAACGCGTCTTTCGGATGACCCGGGTGGGTTTGCCCCGAGGCAAACGGCCCTCGATCATCCCCAGAGAACGCAGCGCCCGTAAAATGCCGTTTACACCAACGCTGATCGCTTCGTCATTGAATCGGTGGGCCTCTCCGGCCTCGAGCAGCAGCATCTTGATCCCTCGCCTCGTTGCTGCCTCCCGCAACGATCCGTCACGGAGTCGAGCATGAATGATGAATTGTGCGCCAAAGGCCCGCGCCAGAGACAGCGTCTCCGGATCATCGGTATCCGTTCTGATGTGTGGGACATTTGTCCGGTGTCCGGTGGCGGTATGGCAATCGATGCCGACCGCGCACTTGTCCACGATCTCTGTCATGAAGAGATGCGCCAAACGCGATGCGGATGAACCTCGGGCCGAACCGGGGAATGACCTGTTGAGGTCGCGTCGGTCGGGCATATATCTCGACTGGTGGATAAAGCCGAGGGGGTTGACGATAGGCACTGCAATCATCGCGCCCCTGAGACTCCTGGCGTCGAGTTGCTTCATCACCCGCCTCACGATTTCCACGCCGTTCACCTCGTCGCCGTGGATCGCCCCCGAAATCCACACATTGGGCCCGGTACTCCTGCCGTTGATGACGGCGACAGGCAGCGATGCGGTGGAACCTGTGGAAAGTGTGGCAAAAGGGAGCTCGATCCTGACTTTCCGGCCCGGTGCGACGACAGTGTTGCCAATCTGGATCGGTTCATTGCGGACTTCAACCATCTGAACGCCGGGAGCCTCTCAACTCGGCGTTTCCCTCTATGAATTCAATGATCTCTCCGGCGACATCTTTGTGGCTGGCCGTTTCGATTCCCTCCAGGCCCGGGGACGAGTTGACCTCGAGGACCATAGGGCCCTCCTCGGACTGGATCATGTCGACACCGGCGATGTCGAGCTCCATGGTTTTGGCAGCGCGTATTGCAGTGGCGCGTTCCTTGGCGTTGAGCTTGATCACCTCGGCACTGCCCCCCTGGTGGAGGTTGGACCGGAATTCCCCCGGTGCCCCCTGGCGTTTCATCGCGGCCACCACTTTGCCATCGACGACGAATGCCCGGATGTCGGCACCCCCGGCTTCCTTGATGAACTGTTGCACGAGGATATTGGCGTCGAGTTGTCGGAAGGCACCGATGACCGACTCGGCCGCCTTCTTGGTCTCGGCCAGAACCACCCCGAGGCCCTGAGTGCCCTCGAGAAGCTTGACGACGACCGGGGCCCCGCCGACCACGTCGAGAACACCGGCCACGTCATGTGTCGAATGCGCAAAGGAAGTTGTTGGCAGTCCCACACCGGCACGGGACAACAGCTGCATGGAGCGGAGTTTGTCGCGAGATCGGCTGATACCTTGCGAACTCACCGCGGTAAAGACCTCGGCCATTTCGAACTGGCGGACGACTGCGGTGCCGTAAAACGTGTACGTCGCCCCGATCCGGGGAATCACGGCGTCAGGCCGAACTTCCTCACCCCGAAACAAGACCTTTGGCCGCCGTGCGGTGATATCCATGTAGCAACGGAGGTAGTCGACGACCGCTACCTCGTGGCCTCGCTCGAGTGCAGCTTCCTTCAGTCTCCTGGTCGAGTAGAGGTGGCTGTTTCGTGACAGGATCGCAATTTTCATTACTGGTTCTTCGTCTCCGGTTTGGCTCCGAGGTAACTTCGTCCCGGATTCACCAGGAATCGTCCACGCATGGTTCTTCTCCCGATGAGCATACGGAAACTCATCTCATCTCGCTCAGTGAGGTTGATCAACGCCCTGATCGTGACACCGTTGAGGACAACGGGTGTCGATATCACAGGTCGCAACTCGCTCCGCCCACCTGGGTTTCGGACCTTGCGATCCATGACCACTTCGCTCTCACACTGGAGAGCCCCTTTCTTGCTCCTCTTCCGGGGATGGATCTCAAAGCGGATGTACTCGACTCCGTCTCGCTGAAACCGCTCCTGGTTGAATGCGTGCAACGAGGAACTGTCAGCACCCGAATCGACTTTTGCCTGAATCGACGAGACCCCCAATTCGGGTAGGGCAACCCATTCCCGCCATCCGATCTCTGTTGGAGCACGCTTCGCCATCCGCTGGCACTCTAGATGGCACTCAATCGATCTTCGTTTCCTCGTGGACCGCTTTAGCTGAAATTTTCGTGTTCTATCGTTAGGTTTGACGCAACATGGGCGAACCGCAACACCTCAAGCAGCGAGTACCGGCATGGTTGATCGGGCTCGCAATCGCATTAGTCGTATTCGGAGTGGTCATCCTGGTGGCGAACCTGGTCGGTTACGGGGACGACCCCTCCATTGGAGCCATCGGCATCGTCGGCAGCTGAGATCGTGATCGGCAACGACACGACCGCCCGCCGCAGGGCGTTGGTGGTGATTTCGGCGAGCCAACTACTCGCCCTATCCCTCTGGTTCAGTGCCACAGCCGTTGCCGGCCAACTGGTGGCCGAGTGGAATCTGGCTCCCTCAGGAAGGGCTGGTTTGACCCTCGCTGTCCAACTCGGATTTGTGGTCGGTGCAGTTGGCCTGGCGGTGCTCAATGTCGCAGACGTGGTTCCCAGCAGGCGACTCTTCCTGGTCAGCTCGATCATTGGCGGGATCGTCAACCTCGGACTCCTCGCGGTGACTGCCGAAACATCCTGGGTTGCATTCACACTCCGGTTCGCCACCGGTGCGGCCCTGGCCGGTGTTTACCCGTCGGGGCTCAAAGTGATGTCCGGCTGGTTCCAAAAGGGCCGGGGCTTTGCCCTCGGACTACTGGTTGCCGCCGTGACCGTCGGTTCGGCCACTCCCCATCTGATCGTCGGGTTCGGCGTCGATTGGGAAGTCGTTATCTGGGTCTCTTCAGGTCTCGCTCTCGTTGCCGGGGTGATGATGGCTCGAATGTCAGACGGCCCCTATGAGGTTCCCGTCCAGCGATTTCGCTGGTCGCAAACTGCGGCCGTGGTCCGCAATCGGGGAGTTCGCTTGAGCACATTTGGATACCTCGGCCACATGTGGGAGCTCTACGGGATGTGGACGTGGATCGCCGCCTTCTTGATCGCCTCATCCGAGGCCGCCGGCCAGAGCTACGGGTCGATACCCGTGCTCACCTTTGTGATTATTGCCTCCGGCGGGTTGACCGCTGCATGGGCCGGCTCCCTTGCCGACAGGATGGGCCGTACCCGTATCGCCGCCGCCGCCATGGCCATTTCCGGTTCGTGTGCACTCATCACCCCGCTCATCTTCGGCACCTCGCCATTTGTGGTGCTCCCGATCCTTCTCATCTGGGGAATGACGATTGTCGCAGACAGTGCCCAATTCTCCGCCCTGGTCACCGAGACCGCCCAGGACGAGATTCGCGGAACAGCCCTGACCCTTCAAACGGCGGTTGGGTTCCTGCTCACACTGGTGACGATAAGGGCGTTGCCTCTCATCGCCGACGCCTACACCTGGCGTTGGGCGTTTCCGGTCCTGGCCATCGGCCCTGCGCTCGGGGTCCTGGCGATGCGAAAGTTGGGCCGTAACCGCCAGCTGATCCGCTCATGATCCTTCCCCTCTGGGGAATGTGGATCCGCCGCTTGGGGCGGATACGGAGGGGCGCCAAGTTCCAACTCAGGCTTTGCGCGCGACCCTCTCACACCCCCTCCGGCCATTCCTAATCCGGAATGGCCACCTCCCCCGTTCGGCTTCGCCTCCTGGGGAGGAGTCGTAATCATTCGGGGATTTCGTTTCCATTACAGTCGATCCCGTCCTCAGGGCGATAGAGAGCGAAGAAGGTGTCGATCACGCTGTGGCCATCGGAGTAGATCCGCTCCCGGTCGGTCTCGACATATGTGCACTGGTTCCGTTTCGAGGATCGGGAGGCCACCTGGTTGGCTTCGATGTTCTTGGTGGAGTACATGCTGACTGTGATCGATGTGCCGGTGTAAGACGTCCATATCAGTACCGGGTACTCGGTGGTGTTCTCGATCTTGAGGTCGGGTGCCGGACTCGAGATAGTGGCTTCTCTCCCGTACGGGTATCTGGAGAAGTACAGAGAATGTGCTTGATACTCCCGAAAGTCGAGGCCGGCAAAGTAGGCGGCATTGAAGATCGTCGTCGCGAATTGAGAAACGCCACCGCCTATCTCGGGCGTCAACCGTCCTTCCCGAATTGCTCCGGCAGGGAGGAATCCCTTCTCGATCGTTCTTGGCCCGACATAGGCGTTGAGTGAGAGGACCTCACCTGGCACCAGGTAATAGCCACGCACGATGTCGGCCATTCGCTGGATGTTTTGGACCCGGTTCTCACAACAGCTGTGCGGAGTGGTGAACGTCGAGACCCGCGACGTGATCAGACTGCCGTCATACCAGGCAGTCAGGACCGGGTCGGTTTCGGGTTTGGCCACCACGTTGAACGGGCCCTCGGCCCCACCCAGGATCGCCTCCGCAATAGTGGCGGCGGTCGTCGGATCGCAGCAAATCTCACCGGCGAACCCGGGTGAAGCCAAAGTGACACTTTCACCGCTGACCTCGAAGGTGGGAGTTATCGCCTCACCCACAGGCTCGGTGTAGAGCTCCTCGATCGTCGATTGGAGCCGGTCGATATCGAATCTGGCGACCAGAGTCCCCGCGGATACATCGGCGATGATCAGCTGGCGGAGAGTGGCCGGGGTCAGTTCACGACTGATTCCATTGACGACGATGGCTGCGCCACTTCTGGTTTTTTCGTTCACCGTGTCGGCCACCTGTGCCGATTCTGTGTCGGTCACATCGGGGGGTACCGGGATGGATCGCGTGGCTATCCGGATGTCGTCCTGATCGGGCTGGATCTGCGATGTCCGGACCACGAGGTCGTCGATGTCGGCGACCAGGCCATCCGAACCAATCGTCGCAACGAGAAATCCGTCTCCCGTCATCTCCAGATCAGGTTCCACAGGATTGGAGAACTTCAGGGCGGGGGAGGCGGCAAGGACGCTCCAGGCACGATCTGCATCGAAGGTGATCGGGTCGGTAACTGCCACCGGCGTGAACGGCGTGCTGACCCACGATGCGAACTGTTCGAGGACGCCGCCCCTGTGCCTCGCCTGCAGGATGTCGTTTTCGGCAATGTCGGCGCGGAACCCGAATCCCAATTCTTCGAGCTGGAACGAGACTTCCCCGTTGGGCGTATCGATTGAAACTACGTTGGACAGGAGCTCGGCCTCCCTTAGTGCCACGGCCGCGCGGACCGTCTCCCTGTCGGCTCCATCGAGGTTCTCGCCGGCGAAGACGACATTCCCGGCCACTGTGGAATTGGACGCCGCGACGTGGTCGTACCAGGCGTAACCGCCCAAAGCCAGGGCGGTGAAGATCACCACGCCGATGACATATAGCGGAACGCGGGAGGAGAGGTGGGAGGCCAAATCGTATGACATGGTATTGGATTCGGAGCCATTTGCTGGTGCAGGGTTTGGCGAATTAATGACGGTTCCTCATGAACAGAGTTCAACAACAGGCAGATCAACAACACATGGCGTGGTTGGCGCGTTCGTTTGGCCGCCCCAACTACGCGCCACTGGCATCTGACGATCTCGCTGCACTGTTTGGTTCCGCCGAACTGGTCGCCAAGTATCCAGGCACCCATCTGTTCAAGGAAGACGAACCGGCCACCGCCGCATATCTCATCGAAGCGGGTGAGGTGGAGATATACCGTGGTTCCGACTCCGATCGGAGAGTCCTGTCCCGGGTGGGCCCCGGCGCCATGCTCGGCGATATCGCGATGTTCCGCAATCGCGCATATCAATCGTCGGCTCAGGCCGTCGCCCGGGTCCGGGCGTATCGATTCGACCGGGCTCGCTTGCTTCCTGATCTGGCGAGGCATCCTGCGATCTGCATGCGCTGGCTGATCGCGGGTATCGGTCAACTCGAAGACACCCAGCGCAGGGTGATCCGGTTGATGCACAAGACCGTTCTCGGACAGGTCGCCGATCTCCTCCTCGAAGAAGCAGACAAGACGGGTGAGGTCCACCTCTCCCAGTCCACCATCGCCACCCTGCTCGGGGTCAGCCGGCAATCCGTAAACGAAGCGCTTGGACGGTTGCGTGACCAGCGCCTCGTGGAGACCGGGTATCGCCACATAAGGGTTCTCGACACCGTTAGGCTCGAAGTGATTGCCAACGGATGACGCAATACAAATGAGGGCAAACCCTTGACTCAAATCGATAGTTTCGGATAGGATGGATTCCAGCCACCGGGCTCGAGGCCGATGTTTCGGAACGTGATTGGGAAAGCCCGATTGGGATCCGCAACCACGGTTTCAAAAACTGAAGATTTCGATTGGAGTCATGCTGACGCGTCTGTTAGTGTGTCTCTTTCTTGCGTTACCATCTAATCCGCATATCCAAGGAGGCACCTCTTGGCTTCGCGCGTGGCTGAGCGCTTTTCTTTCGGGAAAATTCCGGAAGTTCTGCCGCTGCCTGACCTACTTGCCGTACAACACGAATCCTTCAAATGGTTCCTCGACGAGGGACTGAAAGAGATTTTCGAAGAGATAAGTCCTATCGAGGACTTCACCGGTTCTCTTGCACTCGAGTTGACCGACCACCGATTTGGCGATCCGTTGATGAGCCTTGAAGAGGCCAAGGAACGAGACTCCAACTACGCACAACCCCTGTTCGTGACCGCCCGGTTCATGAACAAGCAGACCGGCGAGATCAAAGAACAGCAAGTCTTTCTCGGTGACTTCCCGATCATGACGGACAAAGGCGTCTTCATCATCAATGGAACCGAGCGTGTCATCGTCTCCCAGTTGGTTCGCTCTCCGGGTATCTACTTCGACCGTTCTCCGGATAAGACTTCGGACAAGGACATCTTCTCGTCGAAGATCATTCCCGGCCGCGGCGCGTGGCTCGAGTTCGACACCGACAAGAAGGACACCATTGGTGTGCGGGTCGACCGTAAGCGTCGTCAGTATGTGACCTCGTTCCTCAAGGCCCTGGGCATTGCGGAGACCGATGAGGAGATTCTCGAGCTGTTCGGTCATTCCCAGTCCATCCAGAACACCGTCGAGAAGGATACCAACGCCACCAAGGAAGAAGCGTTGCTCGACCTGTATCGGAAGCTTCGCCCCGGCGAGCCCACCACCGTCGAGTCGGCGCGCGGGTTGATTCAGACGATGTTCCGTAACCCCAAACGTTATGACCTCACCCGGGTCGGTCGATACAAGGTTGGTCAGAAGTTCCTCGAGGAGGCGACCGGCGAATATCGGGCCGAAGGCCTCCAGATGCTTCGCGACGAAGACATCATCGACTCGATCAAGTACCTGGTCGCTCTTCATGCAGGCGAACCGACCATCACCACTCATCTCGGTAACGAGATCAGGGTGGCCACCGATGACATCGACCACTTTGGAAACCGACGCATCCGCACCGTGGGTGAGTTGGTTCAGAATCAGGTTCGGGTCGGTTTGTCCCGCCTTGAGCGGGTGGTTCGCGAGCGGATGACCACGCAGGACCCCGACGCGATCACCCCGCAGTCACTGATCAATATCCGACCGGTGACGGCATCGATCAAAGAGTTCTTCGGAACCAGCCAGCTGAGCCAATTCATGGACCAGCCCAACCCCCTGGCCGGCCTGACTCATCGCCGTCGACTCTCGGCACTGGGCCCGGGTGGCCTCTCCCGTGAGCGTGCCGGATTCGAAGTTCGTGACGTCCACTCGTCCCACGATGGGCGGATGGGCCCGATCGAGACACCGGAAGGGCCCAACATCGGTCTGATCGGGTCACTGGCGTCCTATGCGAGGGTTAACGAGTTCGGCTTTATCGAAACTCCATATCGTCGGGTCGAAGCCGGCGTAGTCACAGCCAAGGTCGAATACCTGACCGCAACCGAAGAAGAGCGATACGTCATCGCCCAGGCAAACGCCCCCCTCAAGGAGAACGGTGCATTTGCCAACGAAAGAGTGCTGGTGCGGCGTGCCGGTGGCGAAGTGGAATATATCCCCCCCAAGGACGTCGACTATATGGATGTGTCGCCAAAGCAGATCGTCTCGGTGTCGACCTCTTTGATTCCGTTTCTGGAACACGACGATGCCAACCGGGCGCTGATGGGGTCGAATATGCAACGTCAGGCAGTCCCTCTTCTCACAGCCGATGCGCCACTGGTGGGCACCGGTGTCGAGGGTCGCGCCGCAAAAGACTCGGGCGACATGGTGATTTCAACCGTGGATGGCGAAGTGACTGAAGTAACCGGCGACGAAATTGTTGTCAAGGAGAGCGGTGCGAACAAGAAGCACACCTTCACTCTCGACAAGTTCCGTCGCTCCAATCAGGGCACATGTATGAACCACAAGCCCCTGGTTCGCGAGGGCGACAAAGTGAAAGTCGGCGACGTACTCGCCGATGGGCCCTCCACGGACAAGGGCGAGCTTGCTCTCGGTCGCAACCTTCTGGTGGCCTTCATGCCGTGGCAGGGACATAACTACGAAGACGCGATCGTCATTTCGGAGCGTCTGGTCAAAGAAGATGTCCTTACCTCGATCCACATCGAGGAGCACGAACTCGATGCCCGGGACACCAAATTGGGCGCTGAGGAAATCACGCGTGACATCCCGAATGTTCCCGAAGAAGTCCTTGCCAACCTGGACGAAGAGGGAATCATCCGGGTCGGTGCTGAAGTTGGACCTGGCGACTATCTGGTCGGAAAAGTAACACCCAAGGGTGAGACCGAGCTCACACCAGAAGAGCGTCTGCTTCGTGCCATTTTCGGTGAGAAGGCGCGCGAAGTACGTGACACCTCTCTAAAAGTTCCTCATGGAGAGACCGGAAAGGTGATCGCGGTAAAGGTGTTCCGCCGCAGTGAGGGTTTTGACCTTCCGCCCGGAGTCAACGAGTTGGTTCGCATCTATGTCGCACAGCAGAGGAAGATCTCCGAAGGTGACAAGCTCGCCGGCCGCCACGGCAACAAGGGTGTCATCTCCAAGGTACTGCCCGAAGAGGAGATGCCATTCCTCGCCGACGGCACCCCGGTCGACATCATCCTTTCACCGCTCGGCGTCCCCAGCCGTATGAACCTCGGACAGATTCTGGAAACCCACCTTGGTTGGGCCGCTTCCCAGGGATGGGAGCCGTTCACCGGCGACAGCCCGGCGAAGGGTGGCGCCAAGCCGTGGACCAATACCGCAACGCCGGTCTTCGATGGTGCTCGTGAAGACGAGATCATGAGCGTGATCCAACACGCTCTTCCCAACCGCGATGGCGAACGTTTGGTGCAAGATGATGGGAAAGCCCAACTTTATGACGGACGATCCGGCGAGCCTTACGACACCCCGATCACCGTGGGTTACATCTACATGTTGAAGCTGGTCCACCTCGTGGACGAGAAGATCCATGCTCGCTCGACCGGCCCTTACAGCATGATTACCCAACAGCCACTGGGCGGTAAGGCCCAATTCGGTGGCCAGCGATTCGGTGAGATGGAAGTCTGGGCGCTGGAGGCTTATGGAGCTGCTTATGCGCTGCAAGAGTTGTTGACCATCAAGTCTGATGATGTCCAAGGACGTGTCAAAGTCTACGAAGCCATCGTCAAGGGCGACAACATTCCTGAACCGGGAATTCCTGAGTCGTTCCGGGTCTTGATCAAGGAGATGCAGAGCCTCTGCCTCAATGTCGAGATGCTCTCGGCCGGGGAGGAAGTAGAGCTTCGCGAACTCGAGGAAGACACCTACCGGTCAGTTGAGTCTTTGGGAATTGATTTGAGCCGACCGGAGCGTCCCGATTCAGACTGAATCGCAACGTTCACGGTCAGAGACGACAAAGGGATAACGGTTAAGCATATATGGCGCAACAACTATTCGATGAGCTGAAGATTGGCCTCGCTTCCAGTGACCAGATCCGCAGCTGGTCATACGGTGAAGTCAAGAAGCCGGAGACGATCAACTACAGAACACTGCGACCCGAGAAAGAGGGCCTCTTCGACGAGCGCATCTTCGGGCCGCAACGGGACTGGGAGTGCTACTGCGGCAAGTACAAGCGGATTCGTTACAAGGGAATCATTTGTGAGCGTTGCGGAGTAGAGGTCACCCGTTCCAAGGTCCGACGCGAGCGGATGGGCCATATCGAGCTCGCTGCGCCGGTTACCCACATCTGGTTCTTCAAAGGGGTGCCCAGCCGTCTCGGATACCTGTTGGACATGTCGCCCAAGGAGTTGGAGAAGGTCATCTACTTCGCTGCCTACATCATCACCTCAGTCGATGATGAGAAGCGGCAAAAGGATCTTCCCGAACTCGAAGGTGCCCGCGACGACGAGATCGAAGCAGTCCGCTCGGAATTTGCCGAGTGGCACGAAGTTCGCCTCGAGGCTCTCGA
>JBGTFH010000002.1:0-6983 GCA_041747375.1 Acidimicrobiia bacterium | reverse complement strand
AGATACTCGTCGAGACCGGCGATTCCGGCCTCGTCAGCAGCGCGCCTGGCCAGGGTCATCTTCACGACCTTGTACTCGGCACCACTGTCACGCAGGTTCTTCCGAAGTTCCTGGACCGCTTTCACGGACAGGCCACGGTATTCGGTGAAGAACACCGCTTCGGCGCCCTCCATACTCTTTTTGATGTCGGCAACAGCCTGGACCTTTTCTGGTCTTGGCATTCCGCTCCTCCGAAATTAGGTACAAATAAAACCCCTCGGCATCGGACAAGGGGCTCTTTCGAAGGAGCGACCTACGCTGGCGGGGAGATTCCCTTTATGTCGTCGAGTCGTTGACTCACCGACACCGGCGGTCTGGGGCCGAGGTATTGGAGTTGCAGATCGCATCTTAACTACGGGCAGGTGCAACGCCAATCCGGGTAAGGTCGCCGGAATGAATGACGGTTATGCATCTTCGGGCGATCACCTGCTCCACTACATCGAGTCAGGAACCGGCGATCCTGTCGTATTTATTCACGCTGGAGTAGCCGACTCAAGGATGTGGCTCCCGCAACTGAAGGCAGTCCCGGAGGGGTTCCGATTCATCACGTTCGACTTGAGGGGGTTTGGGATGTCGGATGTGGGCGGCGATGGCTATTCGGACCACTTCGACGCTCTGGCGGTAATGGACCACTTGGGCGCCGAATCAGCCGCGGTAGTCGGATGTTCCATAGGTTCCGCAATAGCCGTCCAGGTTGCCGCCACCGCCCCGGACCGTGTCAGTGGTTTGGTCCTGGTTGGCGCAGATTCTCCGGGATTCGAACCTTCAGAGCCGTACGAGTCGCCTGAGTGGCCCCAAGCAGTCGCCGCCTTTGAAAAGGGTGAAATGGAGATAGTCGCCCACCTCGATGCGGAAATGTGGTTGGCCGGGGAGGGTCGCACCGTCGATGAAGTAGAGCCCGACCTGGTGGCACTGTTCGTTGAAATGGACCTAATCGCACTCGAGAACGAATCTGTCCGAGATCAAGTGCGTCTCCCCGGGCCTGACCTCCTGGAGGGTTTGACCGGTTTGGATTGCCCGGTCCTCGTGACCGTGGGCAGCCACGACCTCCCCACTCTCGTCGAAGCGGCCCACGATCTAGCCAGTAAGTACTCCCAGAATGATGCTGTGGTGATAGCGGACACCGCCCATCTCCCCGGGTTCGAGCGACCCGAGGCCTTCAACAACATCCTCTTCTCGTTTCTGGAGTCCACCGTAACAGGGGTTTGATCCCCTTTTCCAGATTTTCCCTGGACATCTCGACGGTTGAGCGCGACACTAGGAGAGTTGAAATCACGGGGGTCCCTGTGCACCCGGATGGGTTTCCTGACCGCCCCCATCCGCCTGCCGAGACTCTGAATGAGGGCCGCGAGGCCCGAAGGGTGCGATCGGAACCTACCCCGGTCCACAGACGAACCTTTCGGCCTTGTGCGGACGGTAGACCTGGCAAAACCGGCCCCCTCTGCCCAAAAGCTGTCCGGCCACCGGGACCCCCGCCCCCTCCTCTCATATCGGAAATGCCTCATCTCGCCACGTGCGCGAGCCGATAATTCAAACGAGATTGAGACTCAGGAGCTCCTATCCGTATCCGAACGACGAAAGCAAAATGGCTGGTCCTGGTGACAATGGCCTGTGTCTTGTAGACCATCACTCCAGCGGTATCGGCCGACATCGTCACACCGATCAGCGCAACAATCGACTTCGACGAGTACGCATTTCCGGCCGCGAGCACGGGGGGAGTGGAGATTCAGGGGCCGAACGGTCAATCGAGCGTCACTTACAACCTGTTTGATGATGCAACGGGTGCCGAACTCGGTTCGGACAATGGCGACCTAGATGATGTCACTTTCACCTACTCCGCGACTGCCGGTGGTGCCAACTCCGCTCCCAACCGGCCACGTTGGGTAATCCGCAATCCGGGAGGCACATATCAGCTCACCGGCCAGAGTGGCTACACCGGCACCGTCCCCGCTAACAACCCCGGAACACGCCAGTCGTACACGATCGAGGCTGTGTTTGCGGATCACCTCACTGTCGACAGCGTCACACTCGACACGAGCAGCCTCAACACTGCTGGAACCACTTGGGAGTTCAGCGTCGTGACGTTCCTCGATACGAACGGGAACCCGTTCAGTTCCGTCCCTGTGATTCCCGCATACCTCTCATACGGTGCCGGTTTCACTGGATCCAGCGGCGTCGGCCACTACATCGCCGCATCGACCCTGAGCGTATTGGGAGTGGGTGGTGCCGCCACTTCGAACGGTGTCAGCGGGCCTGCCGACAGTGCATTTGTAGACATTTCTACCGGAGATGTGACGATTCCGGCCGGTCAGGCGATCGGGGGATTCATCCTCACCACCGCCCTGGAAGACGTTCGAGGGACCACCAACGGAGCCTCGAGTTCAGTTCGTCGCTTCGTGTCATTGCGTTCTCAGGGACTATCACGCTGGCCACCGAAGACGCTGACGTTTCCATCGCGAAGTCAGGCGCGATCCAGGACCCCGATCAGATCACCTACACGATCGACGTGACCAATGGGGGCCCCGATACATCGACGAACGTCGTCGTCACCGACTCCTTGCCGGCAGAAGTCAACTATGTCAGCGATGACTGCGGCGGGGTCAACGGAACTCCGTGGACCTGGACCATCGGATCGCTCGCATCCGGAGCATCGGCAACGTGCAACATCGTTGTACAGACCACCGGGCCGGGGGACGTCAGCAACACCGCTGAAGTGACGTCCGATTCGATAGACCCGGATCTCGGCAACAACTCGGCGACCGCTGTCGTAAACGTTCCGCCGCCGACCACCACAACCAGTTCCACCTCATCGACAACGAGTACGTCGTCGACGTCCACTACGTCGACATCGAGCACCAGTTCCACATCCACCACCTCAACAACAAGCCCGACCTCGACCACCACTACGGACCCCAGTTCCACCAGCACTCCTACGTCTTCACCGAACACAACGGCTCCAGGGACGGACGTGGGAGACACCGAACTCGATACTCTGCCCCTGACCGGTTCCAGTTCGGCAAGTCTGCTTATTGCTGGAATCGGGCTATTCGCGCTGGGCGCAATTACTCTGACAATGAGTGAGCGGAAGAATTCCGGCTGAATAGCTGAAAGAACCTGTCACCCATAACCTGTCTTTGCTCCGTCTCAGGGGCATGCTCACCGCGAAAGTTGGCATGAACAACGAGGAAATCTATCGGTCGTACGCCGATGAGCTGACCAGGTACGCAACGGGTCTGGTCGGCCCGTTCGACGCAACCGATGTGGTCACCGATGGTTGCCTCAAAGCCTTCAACGCGAAGAGCTGGCCCGACGTCACCAACCGTAGGGCGTATCTATATAGAGCGGTGTTTTCGGTGGCACAAGACCATCACCGAAGCACTCTGTCCCGTCGTCTTCGTGAAATGAAGACGGCCAAACCAGAAGCGGTCCTGCCTCAGTACGTCGACATCGATGTGCTCCGTGCAATTGACCGTCTCTCACTACAGCAAAGAGCCGCCGTGGTCCTCACCTATTGGAACGACCTCCCTCTCGAGGAGGTCGCCGATCGGATGGGGATCAGCACAGGTGCAGTCAAGAGCCACCTGGCACGTGCTCGCAAACGACTACAGGAGTGGCTGAGATGAACCCCGGCGACGAGAAGAAACTCAAAGACCTCACCGACCGCCTCATGGCGATGTCACCCGAGCCACCCCCATTCCCGGAGGAGACAGTTGTGACCAGTTCAGGCAATCAAACCCGCCGTACCAGCCCGTTCCTGGTGTTCGCCGGAGCGGCCGCAGTAGTGCTGCTTGCCATCGGGATTCCGTTCTTGTTCTTCGACAATGAGCCCCCGGTGGCGGCGCCGGACACAACGACATCGACCACCAGCACCGTTACGACGCTTGGCGAAACGACAACCACCATCCCCGGGGAGACGACTACCACCAGCGATGGACAGATCCCGATCGCGGGTGATGCCATTGTCTACCTGGCACAGTCTCCCGAGAACAGCTTCACCGGCAATCCGGCACTGGTCGCCTTCGCCACTCCGGCTTTCGGGCCGCCCGATACCGACCTGACTTTGTACGCACTCCAGCTACTGGCACCGGTGGATGTCCCGATCAGTGCACCTGATGGATTTTTCAGCGCCGTACCCGAGGGTGTGGAGATCTATAGCGCCCGGATTGCCGAGGGAGCGCCCAATGCGGTGATCCTCGAGATGAGCGAGACCTTCCTGGATGGTTCAGGAACGGGCCTGCTCGGCGACTTCACCATGCTGAACCAGCTGATCTATACCGCGACACAGCACCCCGACATCGACGAGGTGCAGTTCATCGTCAACAACCAGCCGGTAACCGAATTCGGCACCGAGGGTCTCGATCTGTCGGGGTCGGTCAACCGGGAGACGTTCCGGGACGAGCTGAATCTGATCAACATCACTCAACCGGTAATGTTCAACAGCGACGGCCTGCCGGTTGTGGAGGGGATCTCCAATACCTTCGAGGCGACCGTGTTCCTACAGATCGTCAACAACGGGTCGATCGACTACACCGACTTCACCACGGCTACCTGCGGTAGCGGTTGCTGGGGCGACTTCTCTTTCTCCTTGGACACGCCGGCCCTCAATGAAGACTCGTTGATCTGGGTATTGTCCGAGTCCGCAGAAGATGGGCAGCCGCAGTTCGTGGTGGTCATACCGGTCAGCCCCACCGGCACCTGGGACTTCTCCGGCGGCTTCACCAACTAGCGGACTACTTCATCGTGCATGGAGTCCCGGAAAAGGAGACCGTATGCACGAGCAATCGAGAAGGCGAGGGGCGAGGTCGTTCATCGTGCATGGAGTCCCGGAAAACGGGACCGTATGCACGACCAACGTGGGGGTTGACTGAGCTCAATTCTCCGGCGCCTAATGAAGCATCAGCGGTGACTACGGCCAGGTGGACCAGTTCGCGGCCCGCCAGTATGGCTGCTTCAGTGTCAACCAGTTGCGGGCAGCTGGCGTAGACAAACGGGCGGTGGCACGCCGTCTTGCCCGCGGCGCCTGGATCGTGCTGGCGCCCGGGGTCTATGCCGTATCTTCTTCGCCGCCTTCGTGGGAGCGCAAGATTTCGGCCGCGGTTCTAAGCCGTCCGAGGGCCATCGTCGGTGGAAGAACAGCAGCATATCTGCACGGATTTCCTGGTTTCGCGAAGTCTCGTCCGATGATAATTGTCCCAAGGTCTGGTAACGCCCGATCTCCAATCGCCCAGGTGATGCGATCGGCATTCTTCAAATCAATCGGGACGACCCGGATCAGCGGATTCCTCGTCACTACCGCCGCCGAGACCCTGTTGACTCTCGCTGCCGACCTGGATCATTCGCGGCTGGAGTCCATTGTCGAAGATTGCCTGCTCACCGGGCGGGTAACTGTCGACGACTTTGAACCGATATACGACAGGATCGCAGGAGGACGTGTCGCAGGCTCAGGTCAACTTCGTGAGATCCTGAGCGACCACTCGGCCGACAACCTCGATATCGATTCAACCTACCTGGAACGGTTACTTGGGCGCGTCCTGGCTGACCCGCGGATTCCGGGATCAGTGAGAGAGCACGAAGTCGCAATTGGAGGTCGGCCGTCTCGAGTCGATGCCTTTATCCCGGCCTGGAATATGCACGTCGAAGCTGACGGTCGTCGCTGGCACGCAAAAGTCCGCGACTTCGACTCCGACCGCAGTCGCGACAATGCCCTAGCCGTCCAAGGAATCCAAGTGGTTCGGCTCACGTATTCGATGCTAAAAGACGACCCGGAAGGCTGCATCGATACCCTCGTCCGTATCGGCGCTCACCGCGAAGCTGCCCGGCCAGCCGCGGAACGTGCCCCCAGCGCCTGACCAAACCTGGTTCGTCGTGCATGCAGACCCGGAAAACGGGGCCGTATGCACGAGCAACCGGAAAGGCACCGGGCAACTTGGTTCATCGTGCATGCAGACCCGGAAAACGGGACCGTATGCACGAGCAACGGTGGTTACTTGCCGGTGGCGAGTGTTTCCACTGATGCGAGGTCGACTCTGACCCCCGGACCCATCGTCGACGAGAGGGTCATACCCTTGAGGAATCGGCCCTTCGATGACGCCGGTTTGGACCGGACGATCTCACTGGAAATAGCGGTCAGATTGTCGACCAATTTCTCAGCGTCGAATGACACTTTTCCCACCGGGATGTGGACGTTGCCGTAGCGATCGTTGCGGTACTCGAGCCGTCCCGCCTTGAATTCGCCCACAGCCTTACCCACTTCCTGGGTAACAGTTCCCGCCTTGGGGTTGGGCATGAGACCCCGAGGACCGAGGACCTTTCCGAGTTTTCCAACCTCAGCCATCATGTCTGGAGTGGCTATTGCGACGTCGAAATCGAGTTCGCCTCCCGCCTGGAGTTTCTCAACCAGCTCGCTGCCTCCGACGACATCGGCCCCGGCCTGCTTGGCTTCGTCAGGGTCTCCAGATGTGAATACGGCAACACGGACGTCTTTACCGGTCCCATGAGGTAGCGATACCGTCCCGCGAATCAGTTGGTCGGCTTTCTTGGGGTCGATACCGAGGAGGAAGACGACCTCGACGGTCTCATCGAACTTTGCCGACGATAGGGTCTTGACAAGCTCGAGCGCTTCTTTGGCCGGGTAGGGGGTTTGCTTGTCGAACCGCTGTGACGCTTCGCGGTACTTTTTTCCGTGCTTCATGTTTCTCCTTGTGGTCCAGGCGGCCCGGATGAGCCTCCCACTATTTGCTTACTAGCCCTAGAACAATTTCATTGTTCTAGATGGTGATTTCATCACCCCTGGAACGATTGCATCGTTCCAGAAGCTAATTTCATTAGCCCTCTACAACGATGCCCATCGATCGGGCGGTGCCTTCGATGATTTTCATTGCGCCATCCATGTCGATGGCGTTGAGGTCGACCATTTTGAGCTCGGCGATTTCCTTCACCTGTGC
>JBGTFH010000001.1:0-5092 GCA_041747375.1 Acidimicrobiia bacterium | reverse complement strand
GACCCGGCTCAAGCGATTCGAGGAGTTTCGCTTTGTTGGAGCCCGTGACACCATGACCGTCTACGACACTGATGACGCCGATCAGGTCGAGGCGATCCGGGTTCGAATCGAATCCGAAGACCTGATGAATCGAAAGCTTCTCCAGACCTTCGGCCCCGACACTCTCCTCGAAGCCCGGAACCGGAGTTTCTCGCCGGCGACCTAGCCAGGGGCCACTCGGGTTCTGGGAGCAAAAGCCCTGAGCTACAGTCCCAGAGGTGCTTGGGACCACTGCAGCCATCTTCTCCGCCTTGTTGGTTGCAACCGGACTGGCAAAGGTCGTCAAACCACATGACACGGCGCGGGCAATCCGAGCGATGGGGCTACAGGTCAATGACAATGCCGCACGCCTCCTGGGATTGGCTGAGATGACGATCGGCGTTTCGGTTTTGGTGACTCGTTCTGCTCCTGCCTACCTGGCCCAGGGCGTCATGTATCTCTCCTTCCTCATATGGGTAGTCGCCGCATTGCGGCGTTCGGTCCCGGTCGCGAGTTGCGGATGTCTGGGGACACCGGACACCCCGCCTTACTGGGGCCACGTCGTGGTGAATATCGTCGCCGCAGCAAGCTCGGTTGGTGCGGGTTTGGAAGTCGCTGGCGGCCAGGGCAATCCGGGCTCGACCGGATTTCTGGGCTTGGTCGTCGCCCTTGTCGGCGCCGCACTCGCCTGGATGGTGATCGGCGAGGGGGCACGACTGGATGGGGTGCGCAGCCGGTGACTATTTTCGAACGAGCGGTACTTTGGGCTCACCCGCCAACGGATAACGAGCGGAGGAGTTTTCTTTCGAAGGTGACGATGGCTGCTACGGCCCTCGTTGTCGCTCCCGCGACTTTTGTCCTTCGCCCCGTTACGGCCTATGCCGCAGTCTGCGGACCGGCACCCGGATGCAACGACGGATACAGCGCATTCTGTTGTTCGATTCATCGTGGAATCAACAACTGCCCACCCGGGCACTTTGTCGGTGGTTGGTGGCGGGCGACCGGATCGAGCTATTGCCTCGTCAACGGGCAACCTTCGAGTCGTTATTACGTCGATTGTCACCCTCTCTGCACCTGCACCAGCGGGTGTGGCAACTTCTGCAGCTCGAGTTGCATTGCCTGCAGTTGTAGCTGTCCGGACACCGGGGGATCTTGTGACAAGCGCCATGTCTGTTGTGCCCTCTTCCGTTACGGGCAGTGCAACACTGACATTTCCTGTTCGGGACCTGTCACCTGCCGGGTCGTTAGCTGCGTTCCCCCTTATGTGTTGTATGACAATTGTGGGTCGACCTTGCTCAGTGACAACTACACGGCCAACCAAACAGCACCATGCCTGGAGTTGAGCTCGTGACCCTCGCAGACGGAGTCATCATCGCCATCGTCGTGGTGGTCGGGCTGCTGGCGATCCTGGTATTCGGTTTGCTGCGGAGCCACGCCGACATCTTGCGGAGACTCGAGTCGATCGGGGCCGGCACAGACCTCGGCCCTGAGGGTCACGCACATGAGAACGAGTTGCGACTGAACGTAGGTGCCAAACCGGGCCGGGCAACTCCAGACCTGGTCGGCATCGATCCGTCGGGCGACCCGGTGGCCATTTCGACCGAAGTGGGAGTTGATCCATTGCTGATCGCTTTCCTCAGCACGACATGCTCTTCGTGCTCGGTGTTCTGGGAAAACCTCGATGGCTCGGAGCGGTATTTCGGAGGCCGAAAGCATCGTGTCGTTATAGCGACCCTGGGCGCAGACGAGGAGAGCCCCAGCCGGGCGGCGAGTTTGAGGAAAGGATCTGCCGACGTCGTAATGACTTCGCAAGGGTGGGAGGACTTCGAGGTGCCGGGGGCTCCCTATTTCGTCATGGTTGACCCGGGTAAGGGCGTCATTGGTGAGGGCTCGGCGATGACGTTCAGCGCCCTGGAGGAATTCCTCGCGGACTCAGAGAATGACCAGACCTGGGATCGGAAACGCGCGGCCAAGAGCAACGCCGATGCGGAACGGGAACACCGAATCGACCGTGAGTTGCGCGATGCGGGGATCGAACCGGGTGACCCCAGGCTCTACCCGGACCCGGATTCTGTCGACGGTTCATCGTGAGCACTGTCACCTGGGTGCTTTCAGGTTTCGCGTTTCTCATCGGGGTCCGATCGACATGGTCGCCCTGAGGGGAATCGATGCTTTCCAGCATCACCCCGCTGGGTCAGCGGGGCAGGAGCGGGTCGTGGTGGGTTTCCGTTTTGGCCTTCGGGGTTGGGGCCCTCGCTGCCGGTGCGGCTACCTACAGCCTTTTTGGGCTCGCGGGCGAGGTCATCGGTCTCGACGACGACGTCTTGTGGGTTGCCTGGGTCGCGATCGCCGTCGCTTTACTGCTCGACGCAGCGCGTGTTCGTCCTCCCGGGCCACGACGGCAGGTCAACGAGGACTGGCTCGGAACTTATCGTGACTGGGTTGTCGGCTTGGGATTCGGGTTGCAACTAGGCACCGGGATCGCAACGTATGTGACCGTGTGGGCGGTGTGGGCCCTCCTTCTCTCGACCATGGTCGTTGGCTTACCCGCAGCAGTGCTGATGGGCGTGATGTTCGGTTTCGGACGCTCCGTGCTCCTTGTCAGGACCGCTGGTGTCGAGACTGCTGGGGACCTGACACGTTCGATGCGGGTATTCGCCGGGTTCGAAAGTCGTGCCCGGTCGTTGACCTATGCCGGGTATAGCTTGGTTCTGATCTTCGGGGCCTCCAGTGCAATCTGATTCGGCGGCAAAAGGCCCGGTCCTGACTCTCAATGGAGTTGGCGTCGAAGTGCCTGCCGGGTGGGAGTGTCGTATCCGCCAGGGCAGCCCCGACGACGTCGGCACGTCCATGCCGGTTCTGCACGCAGCTACGGTGCCGCTGCCCTCCGAAAGAGCGGATTACGGAGGAGGGGTCGTCGAGCAATTGACCGACGGAGATGTCTTCGTTTCCCTGATCGAGTTCGGGCCTGAAGCTGTAGGCACCAAGCTGTATCCGGTGGTGGCAGAGATTCCCGTTGTCACACCGGATATGTTCCACCCCTTTCAACTTCAGCGACGAATACGCGGTCAGGCGGGGAAGCAGTCCTTCTTCACTCTGAATGATCGGGCATTTTGTCTGTATGTCGTCGTCGGCTCCTTTGCCAGAAGGGCCGGATTGGCGAGCCAGGCCAACCTTCTGATCGAGAATCTCGTAATAGAGCCGATCTAGGTCCTATGGCCCATCGGATAGATGCCTCGAGATGTTTAAGGTCTGTCCCCTAATGGGTCCACTATCAAAAGTCTCGTTCAGGGTCGCATTGACCGTTGCAATGCTCATGGCGTCCACCTCAATCGCTTCGGCGGGAGAAAATTCTGGCCTGCCCGACCCCGAGCCACCTTCGTTCGTTTCCGAATTACCGATTGAGCCGTTTGTATATAACGGAGACCCCATTAGCAACCCGGGATGGGTTGCTTCCATTCTGGTAGGTGGGGCATTCAGCTGCACCGCGAGCCTGATCCAGCCGCAATGGATCCTGACCGCAGCACATTGCGTGGATGAAGCAGATTCGTCCTACTCGGTGAATGTCGGTTCGGACAACTGGTACGACGGGTATGCCCGTTCGATGAGCAAGGTATTTGTCCATCCGGGCTATGACTCGGGCGACCTGACATCAACTGACCTTGCTCTCGTGAAGCTCGACTCGACAGTTCCGTCTCCCGAGTTGCCCGTTCTTGCTTCGTCGCCGCTCTGGCCCGTCATCGACCAGGTGGTGTTGGTGGTTGGCTGGGGCGAGACCTACAGCTTCTCGCCTCCCCCGGACAACCTCCAGGGTGCTGGCGTATTTGTCGACAGCGACGCAACAGGTGCGGTCAACACCGACTGGTGTCCGGAGTCATGGGTGGCCGCGAGCGGATTCGACGACTTTTGCTTCGGCGGGGTCTCATGGGCTTGCCCGGGTGACTCGGGTGGCCCCCTGGTTGGTTACTCCTCACCGAGCGCTACCACCGGTGACGTGCGGACGATCTACGGAGTTACCTCGTGGGGTGAGAATGTACCGTGCGCCGATCAATACTGGGACATCGTCGCACAGTCGGTCGGACCCCATCTGGCATGGATCAACTCGACCATGAATCCTCCGGGTGATGCTGCTGATGAGCAGTTTTTCTACCGGTCGTCGGATGGTGCGGCGAAGTATTACGACATGAAGACGTCGGGTTCTCTTGGAACCCTTCTGAGTTCGAGCATTTATTCGTTGGGTTGGGATTCGATCACGGCTGTTGATGTCGACGGCGACGACCGCGATGAGTTCTTTTTCTACCGGTCGACGGATGGCACGGCGAAGTACTACAAGATGAAACCAGAAGGTGCCCTGGGTTCGTTGTTGAGTTCGAGTATTTATTCGTTGGGTTGGGATTCGATCACGGCTGTTGATGTCGATGGCGACGGTATTGATGAGTTCTTCTTCTACCGGTCGACGGATGGCACGGCGAAGTATTACCGGATGAAGTCGAATGGGACTCTGGGCGCTCTGATGAGTTCAAGCAGCTATTCGTTGGGTTGGGATTCGATTTCGGCTCTCGACGTTGATGGTGACGGTGTAGATGAGTTCTTTTTCTACCGGTCGTCGGATGGCACCTTCAAGTATTACAAGATGAAATCGAACGGGACGTTGGGCACCCTTCTCAAATCGGGCACTTACTCAACGGGTTGGGATTCGATTTCGGGCATAGACCTCGATGGCGATGGCCGCGATGAGCAGCTCTTCTACCGGTCGACCGATGGCACCTTCAAGTATTACAAGATGAAATCGGACGGGTCGTTGGGTTCAGCGTTGGCGTCGGGAAGCTACTCCACCGGTTGGAGCGCAATAACGGCGGTCAATCTCGACGGCGACACCGCACCCTAGATCCGTGTCCCCTGGCCTTCCAGGCCCTCTGCAACGAGGACACCGATACGTTTTCCCCGGCCGTGGAAAAAGTGATCTCCCGGAGTGACCACCAGGTCGATCCTATTCTCGATCGCGAAGGCCTTCAGGGCTTCCCCGTCGATGACCTGTTCCCGGCTGCCGAGGATGATCCTCTTCGGTCCACCG